>NZ_WVQX01000019.1:0-11090 GCF_013110595.1 Ruegeria sp. HKCCD6428 | reverse complement strand
GTGTCAACAGGTATCGGAGTAACGATGTTCTGATGAACTGGCTGGGGTGGTAGGAAACCTTGCCGACCGATGAAACCTATCAACTTTTCCCACTAGCCTGAGAAACTGGGGCGGTTTCGGGGGCATTCTGCTTAGCGAAGCGACGGGCGGAATGGAGCGTCAGCGGGTCAGCATGGGGCATTTCTAACAGTGAGCACTGGGCATTTTGATCGCTAGATCGATCGTTCACTGCCGCTGGCGGGACAGAGCTTACTAGACCGCTAGAGAACCCATAACTGGCGCTGAGACGACCGCTGACGAGACGTTCCGGGTGCTGAAGACTGGTAGCTGGTGCTGGCGGGTGGCAGAAACTTGTAATGGCGCTCTGTGTCCCAGTTCACAGGACCTCTCGTTCATCCAGGTTAACGTGACGTCATCAATGGGAGGTCGCAATGCTTCGTAAGGCTTCAAATACCTGGCACACTCGCACCGAACACGCAGTAACCATGATCCACCCAGTTGTGCGTATCTTGCGTCATTGCATCCAGATGCAACGCCAAGTGAACCGCTACCATTGAATTCGAGCGCGGGTAGGCCGACCGGCTGACGACCGTTTGTTGACATTGATGAAGTGGCTGACCAGTGGCGTAGAAGCAGACGTTCGATCGGACAACAGCGAATGACCGTATCGAGCCCAGACCTACCGAATGCTGCAGTTTGCACCGACGGCTGCGAAGCCAAGCAAAGCTGCCGTCAGAGCGACATGTAAATTTTCCCGCGATGGATAGTGAATATTGCGTAATGATTTCAGAATTTTGCGTAGCTCGTGTGCGGCGCATGTTCACGTTTCGATCGCACGATTTCACACTGTGTCGCGGGCAATCCGGTCAGCGAGCAGGGATTGGTCTATTCGGCGCTCTTACATGATTACTTTGGGCGAGCCGCTGGCAGGGCCAAATCACGAACCTACCCGACCTAGGCGCTGCTTCGGCAATAAGAAGAGCAGAACTACGGTCATCGACATCAATAGCGAGATTGCATCCGAACCCTGCTCCTGTTCAATGCCTCAAAGCGACGCAAGGGAATTTGGTGCCCACGGCTCCCACCAGCGCCTCGCCTGCTCCAGTTCGTAGGCAAGGGCAAAAAGGAGGTCCTCGCGTCCGGCTTTCGCCACGAAGTGGCTCCCAATTGGTAGGCCCTCCTCGCTCAGCCCTGCTGGGACAGACATGCCCGGAAGGCCGATTGCATTCTGAACAGGCGTGAAGGACGTGAAACTGGTGATGCGCTCGAACATCTCCTCAAACGGCACGGTTGGATCGAAGAACTCTCCAATCCGCGGAGCCGTCCCAGCCATCACAGGCGACAGGAAGACATCCATGGTGGACAGCCACTCATCATACTCTGCACCAAGCGCGACCATGTAGGCATTTGCCTGCTCCACATCTTCGGCGGTGAACCGGCGCGCGGTCTCGGCCCATTGTTGCACGAATTTATCCAGCAATCCGGTCTCGGACGGCGGTCTGCCTGCCTTGGCCGCAGCCGCGTCGGCGAGACCCACCATCCGAAAACCGAATATCTGGTTGAACCGCAACTCGAATTCCTCCGTCACCGGACTCTGGGTCTCGACGACAGTGTGCCCAAGATCTTCGCAAAGCTGGGCCATGGATTCTATGGCGCTTTGCACTGCCGGGTCAGGCAACGCGCCATAGTAGTTGCGTAAGTCAAAACCGATGGTCAGACGCGCGGTCGAAGGGCCTTCGACGAATGGGATCGGCCGGAAGGCGGCCGTCGGAGATCGATCCTGACCCAACGCAAACAGCATGGCACTGTCGCGGACAGATCGGCTGACACAGTTGTCGGCAGCATAGGTTGTTTGGTCGCTCGATCCCCACAACATGCGCCGCCGACTGGGCTTCAAGCCAAAAAGACCGCAGCACGCGGCCGGGATCCGGATCGATCCTCCACCATCGCTGGCATGTGCAATCGGGACGATTCCGGCGGCAACGGCCGTCGCAGAGCCACCGCTGGACCCGCCAGGCGAATGATCGAGGTTCCACGGGTTTCGGCAGGCACCAAGCAACTGCCCTTCGGTCACCGGCAGGGCACCCACCTCGGGCATGTTGGTCTTGCCCATCAGGTTAAGACCTGAAGCCTCATAGACCAGTGCCAGCGGCGCGGAACGCGTTTGGTAGCTATCGTGGTAGACGCGTGAGCCGTGGGTCGTGTACTGCCCCGCTATATCAAGGTTGTCCTTGACGACGAACGGTACTCCCGCAAAGGGTCCTTGCCGACGCATAGTAGCCGCCTTGGCCTCAGCCTGCTCGTACATCGGCGTGGTGATCGCATTGAGACGGCCCCCCAATGCAAGCGCCGTATCGACAGCGGCTTCGCACAGTTCCGACGGAGAGACCTCGCCGGCCTTCACCAGTTCGGCAAGGCCAAGCCCATCTGTAGTCATCATGACCTGCCGGATGTCGGAGACCTGCGCCGCAGCCTTTTTGACTGCTGTCGCACAGGCAAGAGACGATGCTCCCGACAGGAGGAGATTTCTTCTCGAGATCATTGGCAACTCCCCTAACTGTGTTTACTCGTCGCAGCCGTAATACGAGGGTCAAGCCGCGAAGGTGACTGGGGCCGACCGTCGCCGATCAGGAACCCCGGTTTCTGCCGCAGGTCTGCGCCTCACCGAGGCGTGTACCAGATCGGCGACGTATAGGCGCGCTCTTGATGGCTTCGCAGAATACCTTCCGCGCCCATGGTAATGCCGTACCGGGCTTCGTCATAGGCCATCCAGGTCGGCGTCGGTATCTCCAGAACACGGGCGTAGTATACCGCCGGTTGCATCGGATCGAAGTCCGGGTCAGTCCAGACCGCACGCAATTCTGGCGCGCCTATGCTGTTGATCCAAGTCGCGGCTGTTTCGTCTACTGTCGTCCCGACCGGTTCCGTCGCACGGCCATCGTCGTTGATCGTGCGACCATCCGATACCGCCACGTCATAAATTCGTTCCTGACGTTCGCCGGTCGCATCCACCCAACCCTTAACAATCTGGATGCGGTCGAGGTTGCCCGACCATGCGTCCTTCAGCGCACCGACCATAAAGACCGGGGCCTCGGCGCTTTCTGGTGCCTCTGGCAGATCGCCGCCCATCGGCACGCCCTTGTGATACCCTATCTCGACAACGTCGGGTCGATTGGCATCGTTGGGTTCATACTCCCAACCGCCGAAGAACCGCACCGTCATACGGTTTCCGGTCGTCGCATACACCTCGCGCCGCTCGATGGCGTCGAACAACGCCGCGCGCGTGTTTTCGTGCGCCCAGACACCGGCCAGTCCTGACGCCAGAATTTCGTATTGATATGTTGTCAGCTCATCGTCGCCAAGCAACGCCTCGATGATGGCATGATCCCATCGATCCGGCGCAGGTTCGGTATAGTTGGTTTTGCCGAAAAAATTCTCTTCGCGGGTGGTTGAGAGACCGGTGTGACTATCCGACGCTCCGATCATCCCGTACTTGAACGGGTTCATGCCGATGTCCTGCTCGACCTGAAGACCGATCTGGAGCGCCGAGCGGGTATATTCATACGGCAGCATTTCCGGGGTCTTGATTGCGACCCCGCCGAGATCTGCCTTGTCCCAGATGCCATAGTCGGCGAATTCATCATCGGGCGACAGGAAGGGATGCGTCTCGCTGTCGCCCTTCGTCTGTGTCGTCTCGACCACCGGCTCCCAGCGTTGCCGTGTCGCCGCATAGTCGGCATCGATCGGTTCGCCGTTCTGGCGCATCAGAGAAAACATGCGGCCGTTGGAGAGGTTTCCATTATGCGGGATGGCCAGAACATCCCCGCCTGTGTCGTCCTCATAGGCTTGCATATACGCCCAGAGATCTTCGACATCGTCACTGTCGAACAGCGAAAACGGAATGACCTGACCGGCCTTGTCCTCATCATCCCGGAAGATCACGACCCGATGCAGGTTGCCCGGTTCCTCAAAGGTGCCGCTCATCGTCCATTCAAAGCCGATCAGCGCAGTAAAGGTGCCGGGGTCATTGAATTGCGCCGCATGGTCCAACTGACGTTGCCATGCCGATTGCGCTATACCCGGATCATCGATCAGGTCTACTTGCTTCGCCAATCCCTCGAAGGTCCAAAGTTGATAGGCGCGATAGGGATCGCCGCCTTCGATCAGGTCGTAGAATTGCCGGCCCCATTCGGTTTTCAGAAGGTCGGCATTCGCCTAGGCCAGCATCGGTGCCATGCCAAGGTTTTCCGCGTGATCCGCTACCACGAGAAAGTCGAGCGGTCGCACAAGTTTTGCACGCTGCCCAGTGTTGGTGGTAACCTCTTCTCCGCGTGCGAAACGATAGGCGTCCTCCGGATCGAGGTACGTGCCCAAAAGACCGGCATCGCCGGAAACGGACGTGTGTAGATGCGTGTCACCCCAATAGAGGTTTTCGGCAAACACACCTTTGCGCATGTTCTTGTCGACATAGGGAGAGTAGGAACTTCCCAGACCCTCAACCTCATCTCTGGTCGGGTTGATGTCCTGAGCAAACGCCTGAAAGGCCGCTAGCCCCATTGCGCAAACCAAGCCAAATCTGAGCATCGGATGACCCCATTCAAATCAGATACCAACAATTCAAGCGTCGCACGGCGCTAAGCCGTTCACAATCGTATTCTTCCCCAAAAAAGTTGAGGTTCATGAGGCCGTCCGTAGACTCAAGTGATAGTGGACAACGGTTTTCAGGCCTACCATGGTGTGCTGGTTCCGATGGAGAAGCGGACAGACTTTCTCGCTGGATCAGGGTCGTAACCAACGAAGGCGTGCAACTTGTATGCAATCCAAAGTGAAGGTCCGGAAAGCGCACGAAAGCAGCCTCTAGCGGAAACGCATCGAATTCACCCTATGTCCGCAGACCAGACATTCAAATGGTCTCTTTGCATCGCAGTGCAGCTAGCGGCGGCTTCCTGCGCATCTGGTGAATTCGCTGAAGCCTAGAACCTAGATCTGCGGCACATGATCGGAAAGCGGGCTGCGACGACAGACTTGTGAGGGAATATTCAAAGTCGGCTCTGGACCTTCCCTAGTGACGTTACAGGGTAAGATTAACGGTAATGCTGCTTCGCCTATGACGGCCTCGAAAAGCCCAAACTCCCGTGCTTCATCTACAACCCAAAGGCGTTAATCCGAGCAGTGATTGATCGTAAAGTATGCAATCAATTAAGAACATCGACCACTGCCCCTATTAGGTTCAGCACCTCGTGTGTCTCCCGGTTCACTTGGTAAACATAGTCTCCGGCACGCACATAGTAGCCGTTTCGCCGCAGGCCATATCGGCTAGGATTATCGATGCGAACGTACCCATTGTAGATGAAATCCCCGACTCGGTATCGTTTAGCTTGGCCGGGCGGAACGCACGGCACTGCTTTCTTGGCCAAACCCGGAGGACAGTTACCTGCTTTTGATTTCACGAAAACAGGCTGCAGTGCATTGTGCGACCCGATACTCTGTCCAAGATCAAGAGACTGGATGTCAAAACTCGCACCCGCAAAGGGCCCGGCCTGCATAGTGAACACCGTCGCCGTGATTGCCAAAGCCGTTTTCATCTTTTCCGCCTCCTTTAACTGATCTTTCCAATTATGATCATCTTCGGGATTTGACCAATGCATCGGCGGAGACTGGCTTACTGCCGAAGTCTTCTGCTGTGAAACTATGGTTCGCTTGGCACAACATTCTCATCTAACGACCTTAGAAACCCTCAAGTTGGAATGGGGCAATTGAAGTGGCGCCCGGCCAGACCAATCCTTTGTTCTTATTTCGTAAACAACATTAACCGAACATGAACAGTGTATTCTCATTAGGTTCAAACAACTTTGCGCATACTGACCAAGTTGGATCGAACGAGACGTATATCGTTTGACGGAAACAAGGGGAACAAAATGGTCAAACCTGCCTTTGTGACTGAAGATCGCAGCCCAAAAATTGCGATGCGGACCTCTAGCAAATCTGCTGAAGAGCGCCTGCAAACCGCGATGAATTCGAGCAATAGCCGCTTCCCTCCTATCGAAAATGCACTGACAGAGATCACAAAAAACAAGCGGCTATCCGAGGCTCACCAAAACGTCTGAAGGCAATTCGGCTGCCCCCCGACAATTCTCGATTTTCGCCCTAAACATCTGAATTGTAACAGGAACCCGTCCCAGCTTGGGGCGGGATTTTCTTGTTGCGCATCGCAATCATCAAGAGCTTGCGCCTAGCAGGCCGACTGAATCTACCTTCCAACTTAGTATCCGAAAGGCTTATCGACGCTCCAGCTTTCAGTTCGTCCTGAAGTGGAGGCTGGCGATGGCCGGGAAGCCTCAGGTCAAAGCCCCAGCAGCGCTTTAACCTGTTCCTCAACTGCATCCGTAACAGGCTTGTTGGCAGCGGCTTCCAGTGCCTCACGTTCGGCCAGATCTTGCTCTTCGACAAGTTCAGTCAACTCTTCCACCTCTTCAACGGCTTCATTGTATTCAATGGCTGCCTGTCTTTCGTCATTCAGAGTCTGGGCTTCATCAATCGAAGCGTCTAATTCGGCTTGGGCCGCTTCTAGCTGCGCTTCGATATCCGGATCACTACCGCCCGCGTCCTCCAAAGCTTGTTCAAGTTCTGCGACCGTATCCCGGTTGGTTTGTACCTCACCTACTGCGACTTCCAAGTCATCCTCGATTTCTTGAACTGTCCGCTCTGGTTCTTCCAACCCTTCAAGAAACTCCAACTGTTCTTCCAGTTCCTCCCGCAAAGGCTCTCCGGCCAGCACTGTGTCTCGGTACGTGGCAATTCTGCCAACCCGCGAATTGGGTGCTGCATTGGCCAGGGCCGTTGGGCTTGCATTGGCGGCGTTCAGTGCGCCCAACTCAGAGGGATCTGCACCAAGCAGCGCAGCCATACGATTGCCTTTTGCCCGGGCAACTGGGCGCTTGGACTCTTTTAAAATCACATTCTGGCGAACCGTTCTTTGCGCCTTGGTCTTTTGCGTTTGAAGGGTTGTCGTAGCAACCCTTGAGTTGGTTGCTGTATTGCGAGCTTTGCCTTTCCCGTTGAACAGATTTTTCAGAGAAAACCCTCCGCCTTTTTTGGTACCAGACCGAGCAGACTGCGATTTTGTTTTCCCCAGTCCGAATATCCCGGCCTTGGCCCCGCTACGGCTTTTGTCGACCCCTTTCCCACGGCCACCATTCCCAGCCGAGCTTTTGTCTCCGCGATCTCCCTGGGCGCCGTTGCCATTCCCACCGCCGTTTCCATTGCCACCGCCGTTGCCATTCCCACCGCCATTACCGTTACCACCGCCGTTGCCGCCGCCATTACCGTTACCACCACCGTTTCCGCCGCCATTGCCGTTTCCACCGCCATTGCCGTTTCCACCGCCATTGCCGCCGCCATTGCCGTTTCCACCGCCATTGCCGCCACCATTACCGTTGCCCGGCTTGGCATAAGCAAAATCAGGAGCTGCGACGGTGGCTACAATGGCCGTGGACCCCAACAAGGCAATCGCGATCGTCGAAGCTTTAAGCAGTCCGCACTTGGTGGTTTTCATTTTCAATCTCCTCAAAACCTCCAGCAATGGCAATCAGCGCGCTGAGGTTGACCACGGTGTTTCGGCAGTCTGACTCGCAGTCGAATCAAAACCGTTGCCACTGATTTAACTTTAGGTCGCTTGAACGCAGGGCTAACTGCTTGTTCATCATCGGTTCATGTCTGGCCTAGTAGTCTTCGATGAAGGTGTTTGAGGGTGTTATGCAGGCCAAAGCGTTTTTTCTGGTTGCAGCTTTGCTGACTGTCTTGTCTGGTGGGCAAGCGGCGGCAGATGCACGCGAACTCAAACAGTCTGAACTGCGCATGGCGACGTTGTCAGGCAGTGCGATACGGCTGAACCGTGTGATCAAAGGCGTGAAAAAAGCATACGGCGGAACACCTGTTGATGCGCGCGCATTCAAAACAGACAAGATTTACTATCGTATTCTGGTCAAAAAGCCGGGCGGGAAAATCGTCAGCGTGATCGTGAACGCCGAAACCGGCACAGTCGTCTCGAACCGCTCAAGTACGGGGCGCGAGATTTCTGAAGCCGCACGCAATTCAACCAAATCCAAAAGCAACAACGCTCAGAGTGCCTCTACCACTCGTGGAAACAGTGCAGGCCGAAGCAATGCCGGCGGCAATGGTAACGGCAACGGCGGTGGCAACGGTGGCGGCAACGGCGGTGGCAACGGTGGCGGCAATGGTGGCGGCAACGGTGGTGGCAATGGTGGCGGCAACGGTGGTGGCAACGGTGGTGGCAACGGTGGCGGCAACGGTGGCGGCAACGGTGGCGGCAACGGCGGTGGCAACGGTGGTGGCAACGGTGGCGGCAATGGCGGTGGCAATGGCGGTGGCAACGGTGGCGGCAACGGTGGCGGCAAAAAATAAAGTGAAGATCACGCTGGTTTAGCTGTAGTCTCTGGATATGCGAATACTCCTTGCCGAAGACGAACCCCAGCTTTGTGAGCAAGTCAAAAAGCTATTGGGTGCGGAAGGTCGCGTGGTCGACGTGGCCAACAATGGTACAGATGCCCTGCATCTGGGGTCGACTGAACCGTACGACATGATCATCCTCGACATCGGCTTGCCTGAGCGTGACGGCATTTCGGTCCTGCGCGAATGGCGCAGCGCGGGCGTCAAGACACCGGTCTTGATCCTGACGGCCAGAGATGGCTGGAGCGAACGCGTCGACGGCTTGGATGCCGGCGCGGATGACTATATGACCAAGCCGTTCCATATGCCCGAATTGGCGGCACGTGTACGGGCCATCTTGCGACGTCAGAGCGGTCAATTGAACCCCGTGATAGAAATGGGAGATGTCTCTCTGGATACGCGGAACGGGCGGGTTGCCGTTGGGGGCATTCCTGTCGATTTGACCGCGCAGGAGGTCGCCGTTCTGACCTATCTGGCGCACAACATCGGTCGCATGGTGTCGCGTACTGAGCTGTCGGAACACATCTACGAATATGACGGCGACAGAGATTCCAACACGATTGCAGTATTTGTGACCCGCCTGCGCAAAAAGCTGGGCTCCGATTTGATTACAACCGTCCGGGGTCGCGGCTATATGATTGATTCCGCCTAATGCTCTCGTTGCGCCAACGGGCCTTACTCGGAGGTATCGCTTCGGGAGCGTTGTCCGTAGGCGTCGGTACGCTGATGGTGTTTTCCTACATTAATACGCGCGTTCTGGAGCAGTTCGACGCAACGCTACAAGACCGGCACACGCAGGTTGTTGTTGGCCTCAGCGCCACCACGGATGACCCTGAAACCCTGCGACAGTTGGTATTCGATCCTGCGTATAGCACGCCATATTCGGGGCGGTATTGGCAAGTAACGGACAGAACCGGCGCCATCTATACGTCTGCTTCACTCTTCGATGAAACGATCGCCGAGCCTCCGCGCGGAAATGACGAAACAATCATTTGGAACACCTCCGGTCCAGATAGCGAAGCCATTCGTGGTGTTTATCAAAAGATTACGTTCGAGGACGGAACCGAGTGGGGCGTAACTGTCGCCGAAAGCAGGAGCGAACTGATCAACGAACGCAGCGCTGCACAAAGATACCTGCTCCCGGTTTTCGGATTGGTTGGTTTGATCGGAGTGGCAAGTTCTCTTTTGCTGATGTCCGCCATTGTTGGCCCGCTCCGGAAGTTGCGCGCCGATGTCGCCCATCGCTGGGATCGAGGCGATGAACTGACTCCCGAAGACTACCCGGAAGAGGTTTCGCCCTTGGTGGAAGATCTCAACAAACTGCTGCATCGAAACCGCGAGATTGTCTCTGGTTCGCGAAGACAAGCGGCGGATCTGGCGCATGCCCTCAAGACGCCGACGGCTATCTTACGAAACGAATTGGCGGAACTGGCAGACGCAGGAGCACATACGGAGCCTGCGGAAGAAGCGCTAACTCGAATTGACGCCCAGCTTAGCCGTTCACTCGCGCGCATGCGTGCATCAAACACCGGAGAGTTAACACATTCCAGGACAGACCTGACGAATTCGGTCGAACGACTGTCCCGGCTATTCTCGGTCATGGCCGAACGCGAGGGGAAGACGCTCGTTTCGAATTGCGAGGCTGGTCTTCAAGTTCGAATGGACCCCCAGGACATCGAGGAAGTGATTGGAAACCTCCTCGACAACGCTCTCAAGTGGAGCCGGACGACACTCCAAATCACCGCGAGGCGCTGTGACAGCGGCATCGAACTTTGCGTTGAAGATGACGGGCCCGGTATTCCGGATGGTGCCCGAGAGGAAGTCCTTCGTTCAGGCAGTCGGCTGGACACCTCTGTTAAGGGAACAGGTTTGGGACTGTCTATTTCCGTTGACTTATTGAATGCCTACGGTGGGTCGCTGGAACTCAGAACATCGAAACGCTTAGGTGGCTTGGCCGCCGAAGTGAAGATTAAAGCTTGAGAAAACCGAACTGTTCTATTCCGCTGAACGTCACGGCGTAGCTCCAGCTTGTTTGCAATCCATCTTCTGGACTAGCAACAATGCCGAATCGGTCGTTGGTGCGCGCGGCGAAAGCACTCTTTGTCCGCACATCGGACGTCGACCAACTGCATGATCGTGATGGCGCAGCGAATGTCGGCTATGTGGGACTGCAGTCGCAGCATTTGGGACACCCGCTGGAGGGCGGCTTTGGGCCGTCCCTGACAGCGGCCGGAAGCACCCGAACAGAGATGCTGCGATTGCTCCAAGGTCGGCACGGAGCCCAAAGCAGTCAATCGTTTGACTTTTTTGAGCATTTCACAAAACTCACCGTGTATCACAATTGGGTGTACTCTCGCTTATGAAGTAAGAGGAAAAAGCTGATGGAAACACTGGGCCCGGCACTTGCGGCACTATACGCTCAGCGTACATTTTTTATTAAGTTAACACTGGGAGTCTTAGCTTATGTGTTGGTGGCGGACGACGCACAAGCCCAAAGCTCACAGGCCTGTGTGGAATTGGGTTCTCCTCGAATTGAGTACGCTTCTGGAACTGAAAGCACTCGCGGTAATCAAACAATCTCAACGACGGAACGCACGTGTCTGCCGATCCCAAACGGACCC
>NZ_WVQX01000018.1:0-17411 GCF_013110595.1 Ruegeria sp. HKCCD6428 | reverse complement strand
GCCTGTCGAGTACGACAAGCGCAGATACAATCGGCGAAACCGCATTGAGATTATGTTTGGCAGGCTTAGGGATTGGAGGCGCGTGGCGACACGCTATGACCGTTGTCCCAAGGTCTTCCTATCAGCCATCGCACTCGTAGCAAACCTCATCTACTGGTTATGGGTCCTGACCCCAGGTCGTTTTACGATTGTTGCCATTACCAGCCCGTCGAAGACCCGGTATGGGGGTATTATCGATCCACACGATATATGGATGAGACACTCAGATTTTTGCGACATTTTTTGCTTGGTTGACTAATGTCAGCTCTATAACTGATGGCGCTAGCGTCAATCTCGTCGTGGTGATCAAACTTTAAGCTGCCTTCAGCAAGTAAAGCACGAGCTTTGAGGCGGTCCTGTTTAGGTCTTTCCTCCACTACGAGGACGACCAAAGCTTCAGCAATAGCTTAAGCTATCTAAGCAAAATAGCTTCAGATGTATCCCCAGATGCCCCCCTTACCCCCCAAAGCTGAAAGCTGAAAGAACGGTAAGGGAGGTCTGGCGACTAACATCGAAGCTACAGCTTCAGATTGCAGTTGCCCCAGAGAGGCCCCCACAGAAACGATTATTCTGTAATGGTGGCACCTAAACCGAAGTAACCCGATGACGCGTTGAGAGACTCTGGAGCGCTCGCTAAAGGCTCTTGGCTATATACCCAGCTGAAGCGCACGAAAGGTCGCTCGGTGACTCACTCAGCGGCTCTAGCGGGGCAGGAATGAAGGAAGCTTACGCATCTCCGTCGCCAACCCTGGTAGCATTGCGTCGCTCTTCCCATACCCTTCAGCTGACCGCCCAGTTGATCGACCCGTGATGTATGTCTTCGCGCTATCCGAGATACCCGCCCTCATTGCCAAGTCCTCAAACAGATGCCTCCACCCATGGTTGGGTGCTAAGTCTTTTCTGGTAAGCCCAAGCTTGCCTCGTACCCACCCGGCTACGTTTCCTTGTGATCGCCGGGGGAACAATCGTTGATTGGGCTTGCTACTGTGCGCCTGCACGAACTGGATCAATCCCTCAGCTATGAGGTCAGGGTGTACGGGAACAGTCCTCTTGCTGTGCTGGTTCTTAAGTGTTTTCCCGCCCTTCGTCGTGATCCGATAGAACCAGTCATCAGCGGACTGGAAGAAGTCATCGGGCCTCAGCTGCGCAACCTCTTCAATCCTAGCGCCCGAGTAGGCGCACATCCACGGCAACCATCTAAGCTCCGGCTTCGTCTCGCGCCTCGCCCCTTCAAGGACCAGTTTCGCCTAACAGAACCGATACGTGCGATCCGCGCTGTTGACCCCCTGCCGCTGCGGTAGTGCAACAAGTTCCAAGGGGTTGCCGCTGGGGAAGAGGTTGCCAAGGGCATGACGCCGCGCCCACTCGACAACTGTTCTCAAATTCTGCAAGCGCTGGGCTATGGTTGAGTTTGACAGCTTTCCCTCATTCAGCATTGACCACTTCCAGTCGTCTGCCTGTTGCGCTGTCAGAGTGTCCACTCGTTTGCTCTTTCGGTGCTTCGCAAACTCGTCAGCGGCTCTTCGAAACTTTCGCTCTGCACTGGAGGACATGGGCTTTGCATCTCTGCCTGCGGATCGGCGACGTACTTCCTCGTCAATTACTTCGTCAAACGTAACTCCACCGCGCTCATCGTGAACACCCGGGTGTTGTTTGGGTTTTGGCTCGTAATTTGGGTACTTCTTGAGAGTATCTATTTCAGAGTAGTCACCCGTCGCCCTTGCAAAGCTCACCCGGCTGACATCCTCCATGGCCACAGCAATGCGTCGAATGAGACGGTTGCGAGACTCGTTGTCAACGATCAGACCTCGCCTAGCCAACTGAGCATCTGCTAACTCGCCAAATCGATGCTCCATGTCTGTAACCTTGGTCGAAGGTGTAGGGACCGCCAAGGAATTGCTCTTGCCCTCCCTAGCGTTGGCATCCAGTTTTGCCACCTGCTTCCACACCTCAGGTGATCCGGGTTCTTCTTCAAGTACCTGAAGGAACGTTGCGACGACTTCGCCAGCTAACGCAACTGTGTCCTTATGACTTAGGCTAGTTGAGCCAGAGCGTAGTGTATCCCAGTAGGTCTCTAGCGCAGCATGTGCTGTTGCAAAGCGTTTCTTTGCTTCTGGCCAGTCTTTCGTCCTCAATGAAACTTTGGCGTGGGTCGTAAGCTTTACCCGACAGTCCCTATCGCCGACAGGTAGAACAACTGTGGTACCTGCAGCTTGGTTGACTACGTCTCTAGGGACATGGACACGTAAATAGTAAGTCGATCTGATCAGAACAGGCTTAGGCATTGCGAATCTCATCGTGTACCACCTCTATGTACTAGTTGAGGCAGCGCAAGGCCCTGAATATCAGGAACATTAGCGAGATCAATAAGTTGGGATGGTGGGTGATGAGAGACTCGAACTCCCGACATCTTCGGTGTAAACGAAGCGCTCTACCAACTGAGCTAATCACCCGTGATGCTGCATTTAGCCAAGCCTGCGGGCAGGTGCAAGAGGGTCTGGAAGATTTTCTTGCGTTCCGTCTTCGGCGGCCGTCCAACAGGGCATCTTGTCAGCCGTAGGCCGAACAGGCGGGCGCTCGGGGCGCCTCTCGGGCTGGAAGGTGGGCAGCACATTTTAAGACGGATCGATGGAAAACGCCTTGCTCAACCTGCGACCCATCATGTGTAAATGGCCAAAGGCGCTTGCGCGCCACCGGTGGCGTCCGATATCCCCGGAGAGACTGAAGCAAACCGGTCGGGAGTGTACATGACCCTATCCTTCGCCCGCCGATTTTGGATGGTGGCATTGGTCCTTGGCATGACGGCGTTGGCCCCGATCCGGGCCGGTGCAGAAGGCATTCTGGTCTTTGCAGCGGCCAGCCTCAAGACCGCATTGGACGAAATCGTTGCCGGGTACGGAAACCAAACCGGTCAGAGCGTTTCCGTTTCCTATGCGGCGTCGTCGGTCCTGGCCCGGCAGATTCAGCAAGGTGCGCCTGCGGATGTGTTTGTTTCGGCCAATACGGATTGGATGGATGTGTTGGAGCAGGACGGATTGATCCGGGCAGACTCTCGGGTTGATCTGCTGAGCAACGGCCTGGTTCTGATCGGGGCTGAAGATCATGCGCAAGTGGGTGAAATCCAGCCCGAATATGACCTCAAGGCGGACTTGAAAGACGGCTATCTGGCCATGGCACTGGTCGACGCGGTGCCTGCCGGTATCTATGGCAAAGCTGCATTGCAAAGCCTGAACCAGTGGGAGGCTGTGCGGACACAGGTGGCGCAGGCCGACAATGTGCGCGCTGCGCTGGCTCTGGTGGTGGCTGGGGCCGCGCCGCTTGGGATCGTGTATCAATCAGACGCCAGGGTGGAAGAAAGGGTCCGGATCGTTGCGACATTCCCTGCCGATCTGCATCCACCGATAATTTACCCTGCGGCACTGACCCTCGATGCAAAAGAAGGAGCACACGCCTTTCTTGAACACCTGAAAACGGATGCAGCCACGGCTGTATTTCTGGAGCAGGGATTTACCCTGCCGGTCAGGTGATTGCGTTGGATTGGTTGGGGCCTGCCGAAGTAGAAGCATTGAAGCTCTCATTGCGCGTGTCCTTCTGGGCGACGCTGGCGACTTTGCCGTTTGGTATATTTGTCGCTTATGCTCTGGCGCGTTGGCGGTTTCCCGGACGACAGGTTTTGAACGGTCTGGTGCATTTGCCTTTGATCCTGCCGCCGGTTGTCACCGGATACCTGCTGTTGCTGACTTTCGGCATTCAAGGGCCGCTGGGCCGGTTTCTGGCCGAGTTCGGGATCGTAGTGGCCTTTCGCTGGACAGGCGCGGCCCTTGCCGCCGGGATCATGGCCTTCCCTTTGATGGTCCGGGCGATACGTTTGTCGATCGAAGCGGTGGACCCGAAGCTGGAACAGGCAGGGGCAACTCTGGGCGCGTCGCGTCCGATGGTGTTTTGTACGGTGACCTTGCCGATGATTTTACCGGGTGTAATAGCCGGGGCTATTCTGGCCTTCGCCAAGGCCATGGGTGAGTTCGGTGCGACGATTACCTTCGTTTCCAACATCCCAGGTCAGACGCAGACATTGCCTTCGGCTGTCTACGCCTTTTTGCAGGTCCCGGGCGGCGAGGCGGCCGCGACGCGGCTGGTTCTGATATCGATCGTCATCGCAATGAGCGCGTTGTTGCTGTCGGAGTATGTGGGGCGGCGTGCCGCGGCGCGGGTGGCCGGATCATGAGCCTGTCTGTTCGGTTGCGCCACCAACTGCCGGGGATCGATCTGGACGTCAGTTTTGATGCGCCGCCGGGCGTGACGGTGCTGTTCGGGCGCTCGGGATCGGGCAAGACCACCATCGTCAATGCCGTGGCAGGGTTGTTGCGGCCCCAGGCAGGCCGGGTGGCGGTAGATGGCTGGGTTCTGTTCGACACGGAACAGGGCCTGTGGCTGCCACCGCATCGGCGTCGGTTGGGGTATATTTTTCAGGAAGGGCGGTTGTTCCCCCATCTGACCGTGCGCCAGAACCTTGCCTATGGGCGTTGGTTTGCGCCGAAAAACACACGCCGCGAAGACCCCGACAGAGTCATCGACATGCTGGGCATCGGTCATCTGCTGGACCGCAGACCTGCCGGGTTGTCAGGCGGTGAGAAACAACGCGTCGCCATCGGGCGGGCCCTGTTGGCAAGCCCGCGATTGATCCTTGCAGATGAACCGCTGGCAGCACTGGATGATGGGCGAAAAGCAGAAATCCTGCCCTATTTCGAGCGTCTCAGGGACGAGGTCTCGGTTCCGATCCTCTATGTGACGCACTCTGCCGCTGAAGTGGCCCGGCTGGCTACATCCGTTGTTGCGTTGCAGGATGGCAAGGCCGTTCGCCACGGGCCCGCATCCGAAATGCTTGCCGACCCGTCAGTGGCTCCTGCGGGAATTCGCGCCGTCGGGGCCGTGTTGCAAGTTCAGGTTGCAAAGCATCATTCCGACGGGCTGACGGAGTTGAACGCCAATGGCGCGCGGCTCTTTCTGCCTCGTATCGCGCATGAGGTCGGGGCAAACTTGCGGATTCGGATACCCGCCCAGGAAGTGATCCTGTCGAACAACAAACCCGAGGGGCTTTCGGCGCTGAACGTGCTGGCCGGGACCGTGGACTCGATCCGGTCGGGCGAGGGGCCGGGTGCCATCGTGTCGGTAAAGACCCCGGCGGGCAATGTGCTTGCGCGGGTTACGCGTCGATCTGTTGCGGCCCTGAACCTGAAACCAGGCAGCACATGTTATGCCGTGATCAAGACGGTTGCATTGGCCCCGCAGGATGTCGGCGGGCGCATTGTGGCCGGCAGCTAGTCGCAGGCGAGGGCGCGGGCTTCGTGTTCGCGCAGTATCAGACGAGCCGCGCGCCCGAACCCGGTGTGACCCGAGGTCGGTCTGTCGGGGAATATCGAAGCCAGTTCGCGCAATGCCTCAGAGGACAGCGAATAAAGGGCCTCTTCCCCCAGAAACAGGCTTTCGGCTTGCGCGCCCTCGGCGTTCAGGATCTCATGCCGGTCCAGCAGGACGTGAAGATACTCGACCGTTTGAACCGATGTATCGATGCCGATGCCGGGCCATCCGCACAGGTGTTTGGCGGCAACCAGGGCTTCGGATGCGCCGAAAAGCAGCTCGACTTTCGGGCCTTTGACCAGGATCCTGTGCTGCTGCGACACCAGAAGGTCCCGTGAGGGTTCGTTCGGCCCCAGACTGCCCGCCGAGATACGAACGGGGCGCAAAGCAGGTTCATCGCATAATCGTTCGGGTGGAATCCTGCTGCTTTCGATCCAGCGGATAGGTTGCAGACCGTGATCGGCAGTGGCCACCATATGACCCGCGTCCAGCGTTTCGATCGCAAGCGGGCCGCTTTCAGTTTCGATCAGGGTTCCGGCCGCAAAACAGACGCCCTCGATCCGGATGACCACTTCCACCGGGTCCGGTGTGCCGGTGAATGGAAGGGTGAATGGGCCGGCTTGGGTTGTACCCGAGACGCTGATGAAGAAAGAATCGAAGACGACTTCGCCTTTGTCGAGGCCATCGAAAAATGTCGGGTCGACGGTATAGGTCCACTCTCCTGTGTTCGGGTCGATCGAGGCGGTGCCGTTGGCGGGCTGTGCCGCAATCGTCCAGGTTTGCGTGACCGGATTGAAGTTTCCATTGTCCAGAGTGGGTTGCCCCGTCTCAACGTTGGGTGGAAAACCAGTCACATCCCCGGTCAGTTCGCCTGTGATCGGAACTGAAACCAATTAACCCTCGCCTTGCTGCAACACGCGTTCAAATTCCTTCTTGCGATACAGGCGCATGTGAACCTCGCCCGCTTCATCCCGCGTCCATTCGACAATGCGATTGCGTGTCATGTCACTGTCCATCCGGTTGGTGCGCACACGCGGGTGCGGGATTTCCTGCTTGAGGATATCAACAATTTGGCTGGTCTGTCCAAACGGAGCCACAAGATCAATGATCCAGAAGGATGATCCGCTGGTGAAATCCGTGTCGGAAAGGGGCTTTTCTTTCACCGCATAACGGAATTCGGCTTCGGGGCTGAGCCCGGCGAAGGTGACAAAACCACGGGGGAATCCGTGCTGTCGGAAGATATGGTACTGGCCCAGGCGAAACGGAGTTTCGAACGCGTACAAAACCTGTGCCAGACTGCGTTTCTGATGTGTTTTCGTCAAACCCGCCAGAAAGAACATAGCGCCCAGATCCGCGTATTTTTCCGGCGTGAAATCGAACCAGTCTTTTGGAAACGTCTTGCTCAAAGAGATGCCCAACAGTGTAACGGGAACCAAAAGTCTACAGCGAGTGTACTGCTTTCCTGCAATATGGGTAGAATAAATTCTTTGATGTGGTCAGTGTTGCCGGCTCGTTGGCCTGTCCTGCTTTACTCGCAGGTCGTCCCGACTATGCTATTGGTATCGGACCCTTGTTTCGGGATACCTGGATTATGCGTTCATTCAAGACTTTGGCTGCTGCCGTGCTTTTATCGATACCTGCGATGGCCGAGGCTGTCGGGTTCGGCCTGTCCGTTCGGCCGCAATTTCGTACGGAAATCACGCCAATGCCGGACGGTGTCTACGAGGTCAAGGCCATCGGATCCTCAGCGCCCGTTAATTATTGGTGTGGAATTGGGGATTACGCGATCCGTAGTCTGGGCGTGCCAAACAACCAACGGATCTATATCTGGCGCGCCTATGAACCCGGCGTCCGGACTGTACAATTCTCGCTGACCCCGCCGCCGGGGGCGGATACCAAGCCGGGATATTCCATCACCGTCAGGAAAGTCGGGGCCAACATGTCGGCGTCGTCGGCGCAGAACTACTGCTATGACAACTTCATCATGGACACGTTCTGAGGGTCAAATCCATTTCGCCATTGGTGGCAGGCTCATCAGAACCGCGTCCGGATCATGTCCGGTTTCCAGTCCGAATTTGGTGCCGCGGTCATAGACCAGATTGTATTCCGCATAAAGACCGCGATGCACCAGCTGGGTGTCTTTGTCGGCGTCCAAGAAACCCTGTACGCGCCGTTTTTCGACCAATGGCACGAAAGCGGGCAGGAAAGCCCGACCGATATCCTGCGTCAGGGCGAAATCGGCCTGCCAGTCTCCGGTGCAATAATCATCCATGAAAATACCGCCTACGCCGCGTGCGCGTTTGCGGTGGGGAATATAGAAATATTCGTCCGCCCACTCTTTCAGGCGTGGATAATGTCCGGGTCCATGCGGGTCCAGATGAGCCTTTTGGGTATCATGGAAATGCGCCGTGTCGTCATCATATTCGATACAGGGGTTCAGATCCGATCCGCCGCCGAACCACCAGGCGTGCGGGGTCCAGAACATCCGAGTGTTCATATGCACCGCCGGGACATGCGGGTTCTGCATATGCGCCACGAGGCTGATCCCCGAGGCCCAGAAACGCGGGTCTTCGGTCATCCCGGGAATGCCTTTGCGTGCTGCCATCGCCTGTTGTGCACGCTCGCCCAGGGTCCCGTAAACTGTCGAGACATTGACCCCGACCTTTTCAAACACTCGCCCGCCGCGCATCACGGACATCAGACCGCCCCCTGCGTCAGAGCCGTCCTCGGACTGGCGTTTGGTTTCCTTGACTTCAAAGCGGCCGGGCTTTGCGTCGGAAAACGGGCCGGTGTCGTGGCTGTCCTCCAATGCTTCGAATGCGGCAACGATGTTGTCGCGCAATTGGCGGAACCAGGCAGAGGCGGAGTTTTTTTCTGTTTCGAACATGGGTCTCAATGCGCAGGTGCGGCAACAGGGTCAAGCAATGTGCGGCCGCCATCGATTGTCAGGATCTGGCCGGTGATGAATCCGGCTGCATCCGATGCCAGATACTGCGCGGTTTCCGTCAATTCAGTGGCCGACGCGATACGGGCAAGCGGTGTGTGCTTTTCGATATCGTCGCGGAATTCTCGGTTCTCTCTCAGCGTCGATTGCAGTGATGCACTCATGACCGAGCCGAGCGCAATCGAATTGACCCGGATGCGGTTCGGCGCCAACGCCACGGCCAGTGAACGTGTCATCTGGTCCAGCGCGGCGGTCGACACGGAATAGGCCATCAGGTCGGGATGCGTGCGGCGGGCCGCGATGGATGACAGGTTGATGATCGACCCGGCAGGATTTTCATCGTCATCCCCGGCCTGTTTGATCATACGCTTTGCGACCAACTGGCTGAGCCGCAGCGCAGGCATCAGGTTCTGATTCAGCAAGGTACGCATCGAGTCGTCATCGGGATCAAGCGGATCAGACTGGATCACCTGGCGCGCGCCGTTGATCAGAATATCCACCTGATCAAACGCATCCAGTGTTGCCGACAGCAAATTGGCAATGGTCAGCTTTTCGCGCAGGTCGCCTGCGAAATAACGAATATTGCCGTCTTCTGCCTGTTCCCCAAGCTCATCGATCAGACGTTTTTCATCTATATCGGCGAACATGACATTTGCGCCCGCGTCCGCGAAATGCCGACCTATGGCCAGCCCGATGCCATTGGCCCCGCCTGTAACGATTGCTGTCTTGCCTGCGATGGAAAAGGACATCCGAATCCTCCTGAATTGGGGGCAGGTTAGCTGGCCTTATCGCCGAGGGCGAGAGGCCTCAAACACCTTGAACCGGTTGTCGCCAGCGGCTTCATCGACCCGAGCGAAGTGTTCGTTCAGAGTGGTTTCATAGGGAAGGTGGCGATTGGCGACCATCCATAGGGTTCCGTTGCGCGTCAGATTGCGTGCCGCTGCAGTGATGAAGCCCTGCCCCAGCGTGGGGTCGGCACTGCGTGAGGTGTGAAACGGGGGGTTCATTACAACCGTGTCCAATGGCTCTGGCGCAGACCAGGTGACGGCGTCAGCCCAATAAAACCGGGCCTTGGGGTCAGAAGCGTTGATGCGCGCGCAGGCAAGGGCCGTGTGATCTGCTTCGACAAGATGCACGGATTTTAGGTTGCCGCGTTTCAAAAGTTCCGCGCTCAGATACCCCCACCCGGCACCCAGATCGGCCACGCGCGGCCCCAGCTTGGCAGGCAAGGCGTTCAGCAACATGGCCGAAGCGGGATCGATCCCATCCGCTGAAAACACACCCGGTGCCGTGTGGTACCCATCGACGATCTGCGTCTTTGGCGCAGCCCAATCTGCAAAGCTCTGCGGGTCAGCCTGAAACCAGAAGATTTTCCCGTGTGCCTTGGACAGAGGCCCTTCGACCGATACCCTTTTGCGAACATCTTTCAGAATGCTGTCCACGCCATCGGTCTTTGCGCCATCTATCACGACAACGCCGCGGGCTCGTGAGCTGGCCAGATGGATCATCGCCCAAGCCAGCGCCTTGGCCCGTGGCAAAAACACAATTGCATCCTCGCAGCGGTCGTCTGTCTCGGGCACCGTGTCAAAGCCCTGCGCGGCAAAATGGTCGTAAAAAGGTTTGAACGGCTGCACCACCTGCGCCGCATGGGGAAGCGCCGACAGATCATGGGCTGGAACAGGGCAGATCACGCTGAGGGGAGATGACAGCGACAGGCCGTTCTGCAATGCAAGTTCCAGGCGAGGGGACATGGGCAATTCCGGCAAATATGGGTGAGTGTCAGGCGAAAAGCCTTATTCTTCGCGTTCCATGGTGCATTGCAGCGGGTGCTGGTGCCTGCGGGCGAAATCCATAACCTGGCCAACTTTGGTCTCGGCAATTTCATGGCTGAAGACCCCGACGACGGCCACACCTTTTTTGTGCACGGTCAGCATGATCTCGAATGCTTCTGCATGGGTCATGCCAAAGAAACGTTCCAGAACATGAACCACGAATTCCATCGGCGTGTAATCGTCGTTCAGCAACAGCACCTTGTACAAAGGCGGACGCTTGGTTTTTGGGCGCGTCTGCACCAGAACGGACGCGTCGCTGTCGTCGTCCGGTTCGTCAGACATCATCCAGGTCTTTTCCAGCATCGTAGGCAACTGTCCGATTCAGTTTTGGGGTTTATCTTCGCGCTTATATAACGTGGGGATGGCCGGTGAAAAGAGCAAGCGGACGTAAACGAGATGACTGACAAGCTGACGACAATCGGTTTCGATGCGGATGATACCCTGTGGCACAATGAGCGCTTTTTTCAGCTGACGCAGGCGCATTTTGCCCAGTTGCTGGCCGATCATGCCGACCAGGATCATCTGATGGAGCGGCTTCTGGCAGCCGAAAAGCGCAACATTCGACACTATGGCTATGGCATCAAGGGCTTTGTTCTGTCGATGATCGAAACCGCTCTCGAGGTCACGGATGACCGTGTGCCGGCCTCGGTCATTCGCCAATTGATCGAAGCCGGGCAAGAGATGCTGGCCTATCCGATCGAGCTGTTGCCCCATGCCCGCGACGCGGTGGAAGGCATGACAGGCTTGTGCCGGGTTGTCTTGATTACCAAAGGGGACCTGATCGACCAGGAACGCAAACTGGCTCAGTCGGGTCTGGGCGATCTGTTCGACGCAGTGGAAATCGTGTCTGAAAAGACCCCCGAAACTTACCGGTCGATATTTGAGCGGCATGGTGATGGCCCGGAGCGCGCGATGATGGTTGGCAATTCCATGCGATCTGACGTTGTGGCTCCGATCCAGGCAGGAAGCTGGGGGGTTCATGTCCCGCACGGCCTTATCTGGGAGGTGGAGCATGCTGAAGCCCCGGTCGACAGTCCCCGATTCCGGGAGTTGAGGGATTTGGGCGGTCTGGCCGATCTGGTGCACAGCCTGAAGTGATGTTGCCTTTTGGCAGCAGTTCCACGAAAACCCTGCCGGGTGTTGACCAAGTTCTGCCTCAATCGCGCATCTGGTGGGCTCAGGGCAGTATTTGTCTAGATATAGCCCAGTTTGGGCAACCTAACGAAACCGCGAAATGCTCAGCTTTCGGTTTATTTCACCAAGTCTCTGTGATAGTGTTTACGATAATAAAATAATTTTTGCTGACCGGGAAAACCCGGCGGCGTGAGGCAGACAGAGGCAAAAATCGTGCAGATTCGGCGGACAGTTCCGGCCCGAATGGGCTTTTTTCTCATAATGTTGCTATGTGTGCTGGCGTTTGCGCCGCTCAGGTCCATGGCGGCACCTTACGCAGCGATGGTGATTGATGCCCGAACCGGAGAGGTTCTGCATTCGCGCAATGCTGACACAAGGCTTCACCCGGCATCGCTGACCAAGATGATGACGCTTTATATCGCGTTCGAAGCGGTGCGGAATGGTGAGATCACGCTGGATACCCCGGTTCGGATCACCAAAAAGGCGGCAGCCGAGCCACCGTCGAAGCTGGGGCTGCGCGCTGGTCAGACAATTGCTTTTCGCTATCTGATCCGCGCGGCTGCTGTGAAATCGGCGAATGATGCTGCCACGGCCATCGGTATTGCCATCAGCGGATCCGAGGCAGCTTTTGCGCGTCGTATGACGCGAACCGCCAAGGCGATGGGGATGAGCCGCACGACCTTCAAGAACGCCCATGGTTTGACCGAGGCGGGGCATCTTTCGACCGCACGTGACATGACCACGCTGGGTCGGCATCTGCTGTATGACTATCCACAATACTACAACCTGTTCTCACGCCAATCGACCTATGCAGGGATCAAGACTGTTCCCAACACCAACCGTCGCCTGCTGGCAGCCTACAAAGGCGCCGATGGCATCAAAACCGGGTACACCCGAGCGGCTGGGTTCAATCTTGTTGCATCGGCTAAACGCAAGAATGAACGCATCATCGCCACCGTCTTTGGCGGAAAGTCCGGCGCCTCTCGGAATGCCAAGGTTGCCGAGCTTCTGGATTTGGGCTTCCGCCGTGCGCCGTCGCGTGCGCCCATTCGCAAACCTGCGCGACCGGCTTATGCAGGAAATACCGGATTGGGTGCCGGGACGCAGGTCGCCAGCGTGAGCGGGGCGCCAAAATCCAGTTTGCGCCCGGTTCGGCGCCCCTCCGCGTCAACGCAAGTCGCAAGCGCGGTTGCTGTGACAGCTGATGAGAATCGCGACCGCATCACCAGCGCGATCGCGGCTGCCATTGCAGAAGCTGATATCGCACCAACCGCACCGCCTGTAGAAACATCCGACACCCGTCCGGCATTGCGCCCCGAAAATCTGGTTCTGGCTTCGACGGATTCCACCAAACAGCCCGAGCCTGAGCAGGAGGTTGTCACTCGGCTGTCTTCGTCAGGTGGGCATCTGTGGGGGGTCAATGTGGGTCGTTATACCACGCGGTATGAGGCCGAGAAGGTTCTGCTGAAAACCGCTTTGTCGGAAATGACCACACTGGAAGGCACGCTGCGCAAGGTCAACCAAAGCGCGCGTGGGTTTGACGCAACCTTTCAGGGCATGACCCGCGAACAGGCGGATCTGGCCTGTCGCCGTTTGCAGGCCCGCAACGTCACATGTTTCATGATCGGGCCATCATAAGGTTCGGCATATTCTCTCCTGAATGGGTCTGGGCTGCGGTACTCCGCAGCCCTTTTTTCAATCGAAAACGTGGCCGTGCTGGTATTGTTCATCCTGTCCGGCGGCGGCTGTCAGGGCGGCGACATTGTCCTTGGTGAAGAACCCATCATATTTGTGGCACCGCTCGATATACTCGGTAATGAGCAGGGTATGCTTGGAGTGTTTCGAGAAGATCTGTTTCAGGTTCGGATCGTCTTTGCACTCACCCACCACATGGGCGAGGAACGGCACACCCTTGTCCTTCAGCGTGTTCACAACGAAATCGACGTTCTTTTCCCCGGCGCCGTGATCGCCATCCTGAATCTCGACGGCCATGTGATGCAGACGACGGCCAAAATTGCGCACGAAATCCTCGGTCGGCATCGGCAGTTTGGCGAAAGAGTTGACGAAGGATGGCGTGTTGTTTGCGGTAAACACCTTGGCCGGAGATTTTTTGTCATCGTCTACGCCGCCGTTGCGGTTCACGTTGGTCGATGAGTTCATGTCGAATATGTTGTAAGCGCCCCAGAAATAATAGGGCACCATGGTCAGAAACTCGAGGATCGCATCCTCGCGCTCGCCCGCCAATACCCGCGTCGCAAGATGGTCGATTCCCAGCATCAGCGGGGCGATTTTGCTTTCGGTTCCGAAAGCGGCGGCCTGTTCCAGACGGGCCTGTTCCGTGTCGCTCAGCAACACGCGATCCCCAAGGCCCAGACTATCTGTGTCGTTGAAGTCGTGGGTCGAATACCCGACGCGGTTGCAGGTGAAATCGGACGGGGTGGTGAATCGGAACCCGTCCGATGTGTAGAACGGGTTCTCGGTATCTCCGGGATATTCGAACCGTATGTTCTGATCCTCGAGTGCATGGGTCAGCGCGTTTAGATCACAGGCTGCGTATACCTCGCCTACATAGCGCGTCTGCGGTGTGTTGCGCGCCAGTGGATACATGCGATTGATGCGGGGGATGAAATCTTCAAACCCGGGGCTGAGCGGCGCCATCAGGATCAGCGCGGGATAGTCGGGATGTGAATGCAGAACCGAGAATCTGTGGGTTCGTCCCAGATAGCTGGCGGTGTGCCGATAGGGTGTCATCACGTAAAGTTCGACCATCGTATCGAACACCGCGTCGGGTTCGACCTGAATGATGATGGCCCGCATCGCACCGACCTGATCTGCAATGCCCGAGCTTGTCCGGCGTTCGTAAATCTTCGGAAGGTATTCATTGAAGAAATCCGAGTTCTTCTTGTCGCCCCGGGGCTGATAAGACATCAGATCAAATGACATTCCAAGACCTCCTTGCTCTTGCCCGCCATGGGTCAAGGCATTGTTTGAAATTGTAGTATTCAGAATATGCGTTTGCCCGCCATGCTAGGCGCTGAGGCCTGTACGGGCAACAGTCGTGAATTTGGGTTGCCGACGTTAACCCATGATGTTCAGCGGGTGAATTTCGTGACCTCGACACCGCCCCCGATCAGGCTTTCGCGAACAGAACGGGCGATCTGCACCGCCGTTGGTCCGTCACCATGCAGGCAAATTGTGTCGATCGATGTTTCCAGCCGCTTGCCGCTTTCGGTGATGATCGCGCCTTCGCGGACCATGTTCAGGATGCGGGGTCCTGCGACATCCGCGTCATGGATCACCGCGCCGGGCAGGCTGCGGTCAACCAATGTTCCGTCGTCATTGTAGGCGCGGTCGGCAAAAATCTCGCCCACCCATTTGCAGCCCAGCTCGCGCACGGCGTCTTCCTGTTTCGTTACGGCAAGAACCATCACGATGATGTCGGGATTGACGTCCAGCGCGCCCTGATAGCAGGCCCGCGCCATATCGATATCGACCGAACACATATTGGCCAGTGCGCCGTGCAGCTTTAGATGGCGAACTCTGGTGCCAACCGCCTTGGCCATGCCCATGGCTGCGCCCAACTGATACCGCACCAGATTGCGAAGGGTGTCCTGAGACAGCTTCATGTTCCGGCGGCCAAAGCCTTGCAGGTCGGGAAACCCGGGATGCGCCCCGATGCCGACATCATTCTCGGCTGCCAGCTTCATTGTCGACGCCATTACATCCGGATCACCCGCATGAAAGCCGCAGGCAATGTTGGCCGAGGTGATGATCTTCAGAAGGCTTTCGTCGTCACCCATTTTCCACGGGCCAAAGCTTTCCCCCATATCGGCATTCAGATCGACGCTTGGCATCGGCACATCTCCTTAGTCGGTGGCAGAGATCACTCCGCTGATCAATTGGTAGGACAGCAAGTCCGGGATGTCATGCGGGTTACGCACCAACGCTTCGACTTTTGAGGGCAGGCGGGCAAGATCCGCCATGAATGCCGCGTGCAATTCGGTGGCTTGCTCCATGCTGACAAATTCGAACGTGATCGCTCCGCCGGCGGGTGTCTGCGCTGCGCGGGGCATGTCGCAGGGCAAAACGGTCGCGATGCGGGGATACCCTCCTGTGGTCTGGCATTCAGGCAGCAGGATGAACGGATCTCCGGTTCCGGTCATCTGGATGTCGCCCGGGGTAATAACCTCGGACAAGATGTTCAGTTGGCCAGTGGCCGCAAACCCGTCGCCGTCACTGTTCACTTGCATCCCCATCCGGTTGGCGCGTGCGCCACGATGGAATGAGGTGCGCGCAAACCGATCAAGCGTTGCGTCATCAAACAAGGACGTCTGGAAGCTGGCGACGACACGCAGAACGCCGCCCGAGAAGCGTTCGGAAGGGGGCAGTTTCAAACCAGCGTCGCCTGCATCCGCGCCACAGGTCAGCCGGTCGCCCGGCTTCACAGCTCTCCCGATCCGTGCCGTCAGGTGCGCGGATCGAGATCCCAGAAAAACCTCTGAATCGATACCGCCTCCCAAATGAAGATAGCCGTAATTGCCTTGCAGAAGCGCACCGATGACCAGCCGTTGTCCGGGTTCGAGGTGATGCGAGGCATTCCAGGCCACGGGGCTGCCATCAATGCTGGCCTGCATCCGCGCACCGGTCAATGCGATGCGCATGCTCTGTGTGGCCTCGAACGTGCCACCCATTCCGGCCATTTCCAGCGCAGCAAGTTCCGGGCTCTGGCCCAGCAATGCGGCGCCTTCATGAAGGGCCAGTGTGTCGACGGCCCCGGACCGGGAAAGGCCCTGGTCCAGATAACCTGTGCGCCCCTGATCCTGGATGGTGCAAGCCGGGCCGATCTGGTGAACGATCAGGCTCATGGCGCAATCTCCTCGCAAGTTGCTCCGCCGGTGCCATCTTCGTTTTGGGCTCTGATATGTTCCAGGTCTTCGCGGGAAACGGGTTCGAATATCAGTTCATCCCCAGGCTTGAGGGCGAATGCCTCGGTCGTCTCGGGCCGGAAACATCGAAATGCCGTTTGCCCGACATGCCGCCACCCGGTTGGCGTCGGCCCGGAAAACAGGACAAACTGCGATATTGCAAGAACCAGAGCGCCTTCGGGCACCATGGGGGTCAGGGTTTGCAGCCTCGGAATGTTGAACTCGGGGGGCAATGGCCCAAGGTAAGGTTGCCCGGGGGCGAACCCTATCGTCAAAACCCGCACGCGGGACTGGCCAAGCCGCCGTATCGCTTCTTCCGGCGCGAGACCGGCAGCAGCAGCGGCATCGTCCAGCTGGGGCGCAAGGTCAGTGCCATAGACCGTCGGAATTCGCCAAAGCCTGCGGCCTGTTGGAAGTGGTGTGCTGTACCAGTCCTTTTGGTCGACGAGGTCCTGAAGCTTGTGCAGCATCTGTTGGTGGGTGGTCCGTTGCGTATCGAACCGGACATATGCCGAGGCCAGCGTGGCAGAAGACTCCTTGACCTCTGCCCATTGAAGCCGATCCAGTTCAGATCGAAATGCCAGTGCCGCTCGGTTCGCTGTCTCAGACATCGTGTCCGCAAATGTGACAAGCGCACCGTCAAATCCGACGGTTCTGACCAGTGGGAACGTAAGGTGACGCGTCATGCCTGTCTCGTTGAAGAAGCCGAAAACGAATGTCCGAGACCAGAACCCATCCCGGTGGGATGTTCAAGATAGGTGTTCAGAATGTTGGCGCGCTCAAGGTGGGGTTGGACTCATGTGGGTCGCCCCGGCATGACGCGGTTCGAAATCTGGCCTTTGAGGTTTTCAATGCAGATTCTGGCAGAGTACCGAGTCGATTCACGGGCTTGAGTCGCGCAGCCTTGTGTTCAGTGTTGCTCGACTCCCTATATATAGTAGTGCCATCTTGCGTCTTCTCGGTTGTGTCGTGGCCATCCGATGGAGAGAGCCCCGACAGACACAGGAAGGGTAAGCTTTCCAGTCTTGTAACATACTGGTTTTAATTGATTAAATTGAATTTTTCAAAAAAATGCTCTGCGACGTCATTTTCTGCTTGCGGGATTTGTTTGTTATACTTAGAACCCCCTTCACCGGCGCTGCTGAGGCGGTGCTGACGGGTCGGAGAGACGGCCTGACG
>NZ_WVQX01000017.1:0-35106 GCF_013110595.1 Ruegeria sp. HKCCD6428 | reverse complement strand
GTCAAGAGGACTATGGTTTTGTACTGGACCAGCTTGCGGCCAATGCATCGGTTAATCTGTCCATGATTGATCAAGATATCAGCTATGGAATCTTTGACTTGAAAGGTTCCAGCGCGGCAATTCAGTCCCTTCGCTCCGCCTGCGATTCAGGTGCTCGCCAGGGGGCCTCCTACGAAGCGCCCGAAGGCATCGCCTATTGTGGTGGCGGAGCGGTAGAGCGCGTGATCGAACCGGTAATTTTGGACACTCCGGACGGGGAGTGGGACGCGCGAGTATCGGTCAATGGCGAGTTGATCAGAGCCAAGACCGCCTATAGTTACTTTGGAAACTCTAAGCCGCCGGTCGGATTTGTCGTCGCCCTGCTTGGGGAAGACAGGTCCGAGTTTCTGATTTTTAACGAAGGCGCGGAAAACTGGCTGGAATACGGGGACTTCAGATATGATCAATGCAATTGACGCCGCCTTCCAACCAGCTTCCCCAATAGAGCACCAGTTGAAGTATTTGGTTTCCGGGATCGTATTTGTTTCGGGTCTAGTTTGGACCTCACCAGCTGTCGCGGCTGATGTATCGCAACTTCCGCCCGGTTTGCAGGCGAAGGTTGATCTGGCGGCACGAGCCTGCGCGGAGTTCAACGACGGTCAGTTTGACATAGCCTGGGGCGCGGTTGAAAGGGTCGATCTCGACGGAGATCTACAACGCGACTGGGTTCTGAATGAGTCTGGTTTTGCGTGTTCGAGCGCCGCATCCCTTTACTGTGGTACCGGCGGATGCATGTCGCACTTTTGGATTAGCGAAGAGGTGCACTCCTTGCTCAACCAAGGCTGGACGGTCGTTGATTTTGGGAGCCAACGCATTGTCATCGCGGCCGTGCATGGATCCGATTGCGAGGGAATAAATCCGACGCCATGCGTCAGCGCCAGTGTTTGGGATGCCGAAGCCAAGACTTGGCGCTCATCTGCTGGAAGCTGGGAGTAAACTGTTTTTTGTGTTTAGCAACTGTGCCAGAGGACCCTGTTTGTTCTTGGGGTTCTCTGTGGCATGCAAATCTGTGGGATAGCTGTGCAAAGCTGTGACCAAACACCGCGCAGGTTTATGGGTTAGGTTCTGCGGTTTTTCTTAAGTCACAGGGCGGCCTATACTCTTCAACCGCAGGTAAATCCCCACGACCTCAGACAAAAGAACAGATGACGAGGAGGCAACAGCGGCAGTTCAGAGTGGTCGGCTCCCGCTGCATTTTGAAGCCTCAGCATGTGCTTCCCCACAAGTTCTGCGTCACGACACCTCAGGTGGTACCAGTATTTATCGAGCTGATCGGCAGCTCTTCTGGCTTTCATTTCAGCGAGCTTGGGCGACTTCGTGCGAAGGGAAGGCACGCGAGCAGCAACCAGACCACAGCCATTGGCAACTTGCCGAATTTGGGAAGGACGGGAATGGATGTAGGCATCACAGTGTTCGAAAACCAAGTCCCCGTTTTTGCAACACGTCGCGCCCCTGGAACAAGGGACGGCTGTTGGTACAGAAGCGGCTATTGCAGCCAAAGCAGGCTTGGGTCATTCGCCCCCGGCTTGAACTCGCAAAAACCTGAGAAAGCTTGTTCTGTTCCATCGTGCAATCGACAGCAAGTTGTGTGGATGCCGTCGACAACACAGATCGCGTAGGACAGCGGTGAAACACCCAAGCACGCGAAATACTCTATTCGAAACCCCCTATTTTCACAGATCTGCTGTGATCCAGTTGGGAGCTCGGCACCTGATCAGTGGCAGGCCAATTGCTCACGCTTGGGGCTTGGCCTTTTGCACAGTTTGCCCGCAGGTAGGGCAGTGATCTGCCTGGGACATGGTCTCAGCGTGTACGCGGTTTCGGATATGATCGGCAGCGCGACGCGAGAGACCCAATTGCTTGCGAACGGCTTCAATAACGGCCTCGTCCGCGTCGCAGATATCGCCGTCTTCCAAGGCCTTTCGAAATTCACGTTCCAAGCTGGCTCGTCGGCGGTGCAACTGGTCGTTCAGACCGCTGGCAATGATCCCTGCGGGCAATGCGGCCATCCCAATGCCAATCACCGTGATCGCAGCGCCGAAGATCTTACCGGCAACTGTCACGGGCGTTACGTCGCCATAACCAACGGTCGTAAGCGTTGCCATCGCCCACCACATCGCCGCTGGGATCGATCCGAATGCCTCCGGTTGCGCCTCGTGCTCTGCCAGCCATGCACCGCTGGCCGCAAAGATCAGCATCACCATCAGGATGAAGAAACCCGCAAAAAAGGCGCCGGCCTCTTCCTCAAACACAGCGAGCAGCATTCCGAGTGCAGGCGAGTACCGAGTGAGTTTGAGGAGCCGCAACATACGGAAGGTCCGCAACAGACGCAGATCAACCGGGAAGATCAAATAGAGCAGCGCAGGTAAAATCGCTAGTAAATCGATGATGGCGATCGGGGAGACAGCCCAGGCAGCCCGCGTTTTGTAACTTGGATTTTCGGTGGCGACCCACAGCCTTGCCGCGTATTCGACTACGAATACGAACAGAGAAAAACCCTCAAAGAGGTTCAGCGCCAGGCCCCAACGGGCATATATGGAGTCGACCGTCTCCAGGATAACGGCGGCCACGTTCAGTGTGATGAGGACAATTAGAGCAATTTCAAGCAACCATGGACCGGTGGCCGCCCGGTCCGGGCGCTCGAGCCACCAATAGACTTTCCTTTTTAGATAGCCCGAATTTGTAACTGCCTTACTCATGTCGAAACTGCGTCCAGGCGCGCGTCAGGGGGATCGCGATTTGCGATAGCAAGGCTGTGCCCCAGATCAGATTGCCAACCAACGAGGGAACATGGGGGACGATAAAGAAACAGGCAATAGCCAGAACGATCCCAAATACCCGCACATCCCAGCGCCCAAAGTCCGATGCAAGACGGTGTTCAATAACGTTCTGGAGCACCCAAAGCATGGCGATATATCCTGCAAGGCCGAAACAGCCAATGGCGGCATATTCGGTCGGGTATGGCTCCCAAAAACCGACTTTGACCTCGGCAGCTAAGGCCACGCCTACCATGACGCCGCATAACATCAAGATCAGATGCGCAAGCCACCAGATGACCAATGTCGACACCTTCTTGTCGTTGGGCTTGGCGTTGCCGACAAAGTCAAAATAAATCCAGCACATGACGAACATCGAAACGCCACCGATGACGAAATTAACAAGCACATCAAGTGAGACTTTGTAGATGCCTTTCTCGGACAAAGTTACGACGAGTTTGAAGAACCCTTCGCCCAGAACGATCAGTGTAAGCAGAGCAAACCGTTCCGCCATATGGCCAAGGCGCGGGACGAAACGTTCGAAGCGCAATACAGTGAGGCCTGGGATCATGTACATCGCCTGCGTGGCCACCATTGCGGCAGCAAACACCCAATAGGCCAAGGGTGTTGGCAGAAATGCCGTGATGGCAAAGATCACCGCAAAAACCGAAAAATTCCGGATCTGGGCCGTCGACATGGACTCGCCAGATGAATTGGCCCGCCGGGCGCGATAGTACAGCGCCGCGAGCATGGCCCTGTTCGCTGCAAATCCTAACGCGAAGAAAACCCAACCCTTGCCGTCAATAGCCGGGATCGCCGCTGCCATGAACATCACCGTGCAGATCATCACGGCCATAATCAGCCGGTGCCAGAAATCGGTGCTGACGAAGATCGAGTTGAATATGCTGAGTTCGCCCCACGCGTACCAGAGCGTGATGAAGATACCAGCGAACACAAGAAACCCATGCAGATCGAGATGATGCGACAAGTAATTGCCCAGCAGAAAGATCGTCACGACATGGATCAGGTCGTAGAACAGCTCGGCCCAGTGGACATGATCATGTGCATGGTCAAGGTCCTGGTGATGTTGGGGCTTTCGCCACATGGGGTGGTCATGCAATGCCATAAATTGGGAACTCTTCAAGGTTGGAAGGCTGTTGTGGCCGACAAGCGGCCACCCAGATTGAGTTTCACTATAAGATGAAGGTTGTCGCGGAGACTTTCGTCATGCAACCCCCACAATGGTTGTTCAGCGATGGCATGCCAGGCAATACCTGTTCGATCGTGGGTTTATTGCGCTGGCAGTGCCCGGTATCCACGGATGTCACGCGGCCCTGTCGTCTCGTAGATGCAGCAGGATGCGTGCGTAGTTTTCCTCGCCCTGCGCGCCGGTCACAAGGTGACGTTTGCCGAACACCATTGCGGGCACACCCTGAACTCCTCGGCTGATCCAGAATTGCTCTTTCTGGCGCACGTGATTGGCCCGATCTTGGCTTTGCAACTTGTCCAACGCATCCGCGCGGTTCAGCCCGATGCCAGCAGCCGCATCGGCCAAAACCTGTATGTCCGAGACGTTTTCGCGGCGTGTAAAGAACGCCGAAAAAAGGGCCTGCTTCATTTCATGGCCTTTGCCTTGCTCGGCGGCCCAGTCAATCAATTGATGCGCACGGAAGGTGTTATACATCCGCATGTCATCGGCGTAATTGAACGTGAACCCCAGTGCCGCGCCCATCTCGGTCAGGCGGGCTCGTACCTTGATCGACCCTTCCAACGTCGTCCCGTATTTCGATGCCAAGTGGTCGCGCAGGTTCTCACCACCCTCGGCCATCTGCGGATTCAACTCGAATAGATGCCAATGGATATCCAGTTCGGTCTGAGTGTCGCGCGCGGCTTCCCGTACCAAACAGATGAAAAAGCACTCACATCCTCACGTGCGAAGACCGCCCATTCCAACAGACGGTGCTGCAACTCGTTGAGCCTCTGTGGGTCCGCGTTATCCCCGACCGGTGTGTCCTCATAGTAGGGCTTGAACGCGTTGAAGATGTCTTCCTCTTCATTGGCGAAATCGAGGACAAAGGTTCGTGACTTACCCGGTGCCATGCGGTTTAGCCTGGAGAGGGTCTGAACAGCCTGAACTCCTGCCAACCGTTTCGCGACATACATGGTTTGCAGCAGGGGCTGGTCGAAACCTGTCTGATACTCTCAGCGGCTAGCAAGACCCGGAACTGATCGCCATCAAAAGTCTCGGGTAACTCGGCTTCCGGTAGACCATTGTTCATCCCCACTTCGGTAAATGAGCTTTCTGGTAGCTTTGCATCACGACAACGCAGGTGATACCAGTACTCGTCCAGCTGATCGGCTGCTCTTCTGGCTCTTGCTTCAGCGATCTTGGGCGATTTTGCCCGTAGCGAATACGTGATCCGAGGCGACGTGTAGTGGTTTCTCAACTCTTTCGGGATACGGCGGCTGAAGTAGAAAACACCATCTTTGATGAAGGTGAATGGGCGCGAAATGGTCTCCGACATGGTCTACGGCTCCTAGCAGTGGCTAAAAGCTGAAGCGATACCAATGTGTTAGCTGAGGAGATGGTGCCCCCACACGGACTCGAACCGCGGACCTACTGATTACAAATCAGTTGCTCTACCAGCTGAGCTATAGGGGCACTGGCTGTCGATTACTTCCTCTGGCAGTAGACTGCAAGCCTGAATTTTAGCCCAAACTTAGACATTGCCCGATTTCCTGAGAACGTGCAAAAAAAACGCTGAATTCATCCGTTGCAAATATCTCGCGAGTGGTAACAGACGCGGCTATGCAGAAAAGCCAAGGGGTAAAGGAAAAAATGCAGGTTGCCATCCACGCCGGTGTTGCCTTTTCGGATGAAGGGCTGGTGATGTCCTCGCTTGGCGCGAACAGGAGCGTACTTGCCAAATACCGAACTGCGGTTCTGGGGCCGCGTCGGTCCCGGCTATTCGTCAAAGTGATGTCTGACTCGATTCTGCAGGGTGTATCTGATGCAGACGCACGGAACAGATTGTCCGAGCTTGTTGCCGGAAACCAGAATCTGGACCGCGTGGTTGTGTCGAGCGACAAGTTCTTTGGCCCCAGGCGTAACGCGCTGCAAGACGGCCAGATCTATCCGTTTGCGGGGAATAGAACAGCCCATACGGACACTCTTCTGGACGGCGTGCAGGTTCAAGTGTTTGCAGGGCTGGTGAACCCCGGGGTTTTTATTCCAAAGATTCTGGCCTCGATCCATGAAGACCATCGGCGGGACATTCTGGCCAGCACCGATTTAAGCTGCCTCAGCTGGCTTGGCATGATCGAAGACCTGCGGGATCTTGCGCCTCAGGTTCAGCTCACCTTGTGGGAACACGAGAATTCCCCGCTTATCTGGGGCGATATCATCCGCGCCATAGCGGGACTGCCTGACGAGGCTGTGCTTCATGAAGAGTTTGCATTCCTGTCCTCCCTTTTGACAGAAGCCGGACAACGTCATGTATTGGACATCGTGAGAAAAGGGGACGCCATCGATCACGGCCGCCGACGTGAAGAGATGGCGAATATTCTGGACGAATACGCCCGGCCGGAGCAAATCGAAGAAGAGCTCGATTTACCGGGCTGGAATTCCGACATAGTTGAAGCGTTCACAGAGCTTTACGAGCAGGATCTGGCCACGATCCGGTCCATGCCGGACGTTCATGTTCTGCAAATCTGATTGGTTTGCGCAGTGCCGTTGGATTGGGTGCACAGATGGTGCGAAGGTAGCTTTTTTCGCGAATCCAGCGTGATGGCAGGAACGCATGGGTATTTGGGGCCCTGCTGAACATCAGGCCACGAACTGGTGGTCTTGCGGCGACGTGTTGACACGGAAACCCTGCCGATCAACGGATTAATATGACGGACCATGGCGTTCGACCAAATTGATCATCCGGTTTTCCGCAGAATGGCTTCAACTGACCGGTTCATTTGTTTGGCACAATTCATCAGGCAACTAAGTAATCTCGCAATATCCCGTTGAACAGTTCAGCTTTTTCCAGATGCGTCGCATGTGCAGAGTTTGGTATCACCGCTAGGTTTGCATTCGGGATGGATTGCCACAGCTGTTCCGTCTGACTCCATGGGTAGGTGCGATCACGATCCCCCCAGACAATCAGCGTCTTCGTCCTGATTGCCGGCAGGTTTTCAGCGCCGCTCCAGGAATGCATCGCATCCAAACCTGACAGCATGGCCTTCAGGTTGCTTTTCTGGGCTATCGTGGCGCAAAGTTCATATTCCAAGGCTTTTTCGCGTTCGAGAAACCAGGTTGCCGCAATCCGCCGCGCCGTCACTTTCGGCCCGTCTACACAGGCACGGGTTTTCGAGGTGTCGATGGTCTCAAACCGCCCGGGCAGCACACCTACGGACCCGGTGCCATAAAGAACCAAACGGTCAACACGCTCGGGCGCACGGGCAACCATTTCCTGCGCGACCATTCCACCCATCGAGTGACCAACCAGGTGGAATGTCTCGATGTCGCGCGCCTTCAGCTCATTCAGCGCCCAGTCCGCGAATCCCGAGATGCTGCAAAACGCGTCACGTTGCGCATTTTCGCCAAAACCCGGCAGATCCAGCGTGATGACATCGTAACCTTGCAAAGCCTCGACCTGCCGCTGCCATTGCCGACTGCCGCCCAGGAACCCGTGAACAAACACGATGGGTGTCATTTCCGGCCGCCCTGCACAATCCGATCGAGGATCATGGCACAGAACAGGATTGAGAACCCCGCAAGAATACCCTGGCCCACATTCGCGTATTGCAACGCTTCAAGAACATCCTCGCCCAGCCCTTTGGCACCGATCAGAGACGCAACGACAACCATTGCCAGTGACAACATGATTGTCTGATTGATCCCCGCCCGGATCGATGGGCTTGCCAGCGGCAAGTCGACTTTGGTGAGCAGGTACCATTTGTTGGCGCCGAAACTGATCGCCGCCTCGCGTACGCTTTCGGGCACGCCACGCAAGCCGAGAACGGTCAGGCGCACCACGGGCGTACCACCGAAAATCATCGTGACCACGACTGCCGCCGGCTTGCCGACACCAAAAAACGCGATCACGGGGACCATGAAAACAAAGGCGGGCATGGTTTGCATGAAATCCATGATCGGCTGGATGAAAGCGTAGAACCGAGGGCGACGCGCCGCGAACATGCCCAGTGGAATTCCGATGACAATCGACAGGCACGCCGCTGTCCCCAACAAGGCCAGCGTGGTCATTGCGCCCTCCCAAAAGCCCAACAGCCCCATATAGGCCAGAAACGCGCCCGAATAGATTGCCGTGCTGACGCCCGCAGTCAGCCATGTCAGCAGAATGATGAGACTGGCGATCACGATCCATGGCGTCTGCACCAAGATGACCTCAAGCGCGTCCAGCAGGGTGCGGATACCGAATGTCAGCCCGTCAAAGAACGCTTCGCTGTTGCGCACGCACCAGGCGATGAAGTCTTCCACCCAGGTGATGCTGGTCAGGCGGATATTGGGGTCTGTCGGGAAATGGCTGAGCAACGAGAAACGCCCCGGAAAGCTGTAATGCATCATCGCCGCAGCAACGATCAGCACCATGAAGATCGCGCTGAACACGATCTGCGATACCGGCATTGCAGATCGGATTGAACGATCTGACAGCCATTCCGAGAAACGCGCCTCGAGCGCCCAGTTTGCCACCTGTGACTGAACAAGCTTGACGATGATCAGAATGATCAGGCCGGTCAGAACGATGTATGGCCCTTCAGCGGCCATTGCTTCGGCTTCGGCGCGGATGCCGCCTATGTTTTCCTCGAGCGAGTCCACCGTCCGCTGATAGACGTCGATCTTGTCCGAGTTGTTTTCGATGGCAGCGGCCAACTGCTGTCGGCGCAGCTCAAGCGTCCCTTCAATTGACGCGATGCGTTCCATTGCCTCGGCCGCCAAGTCGCCGAACATCCCGCGCGCGATCTGCACATAGGCTATTGTTTCGAGGATCAAAAATGGCAGCGCCCATGACCACAACCCCCGTGCACCGAACCAGACCGGGCCAAACAACCCGGCCATCAGATTGAAAGTCGGCGTAAATCGGGACGAAGCGCCGATCTTGTCGAAGTTGCGGATGTAATAGTCGGGGCTGGTGCGAACGAAGGCACGGATGTTTTCGCGCCGCTCTTCGGCATATGCCAAAGCGGCCTCGTTCTCGGTATCTTCCAGCGGGTTCACATCTGAAGAACTCATGACACTTCGGTTCCTTCGATCACGGTGCGCAACAGATCGGCACGGGTTATGACGCCAACATCCACGCCGCCGTCCTCCACAAGGATCGCGCTGTCGGTGTCGATTGCCAGATTGATCAGCGTGCTCAGGTTTTCGCCTTCATTCACACGCGGGGCGTCCGATGGCAGAGGACCATGGGTCGCGACATGTTCCGGTATGGGCCGCATGACCGCGTGGGCACGCACCACCTTGAGCCTTGAGATACCCGCCACGAAATCGGCGACATAGTCATCGGCGGGGTTCATGACGATGTCTTCGGCCGTCCCGATCTGCACCACCTTGCCGTCGCGCATGATTGCGATCCGGTTCCCGATACGGACGGCTTCATCCAAATCATGGGTGATGAAGATCGTCGTCTTTTTCAGGATTTTGCTCAGTCGAATGAACTCATCCTGCAATTGCCGCCGGATCAACGGGTCCAAAGCCGAGAACGGTTCGTCCATCAACAACACATCCGGGTTCGCTGCCAGTGCCCGGGCCAGGCCCACACGTTGCTGCATACCCCCGGACAGCTCGTGTGCGAATTTCGATCCCCAGGCTCCGAGTTCGACGATATCCAGAATAGCCGCTGCCTGACGCATGCGTTCATTCTTGCTGACCTGCCGGATCTCCAGCGGCATTGCGACATTGTCCAGCACAGACCGATGCGGCATCAGCGCAAAGTTCTGAAAGACCATGCCAATCTTGTTGTTGCGAAACTGCTGAAGCTCTTTCGGGCCCAGGGCCATCACGTCCGTGCCCTCGATTTCGATCTTGCCTGCGGTGGGTTCCAACAGCCGGTTGAAATGGCGGACCAGAGTGGACTTCCCGCTGCCTGACAGGCCCATGATGCAGAATATCTCGCCCCGGTTGACCGAAAGACTGACATCCGCGACGCCGACAACACAGTTGTATTCCGCCAGCACCTGGGCCTTGTCCAATCCACGGTTGCGGATTGCCTGCAGCGCTACATCGGGCCTGCCCCCGAAAATCTTCCAGACATTCGAGATTTCAATAACGGTATCGTCGCTCATAAGTCCCCCAGAGGTCTGCTTTTGGGTGGCGCCAACAGATGCCGCCACCCTGTTTCTGGAAGCTCGATCAGAGGCCCAGCCAAGCGTCGACACGATCAGGGTTCGCCTCGACCCACTCGCGTGCAACCTCTGCCGGATCACGGCCCTTGCCGCTGATCTCATAGGCGAACTCGCTGACATCATCCGCCGTCAATGCGAAATTCGCCAAGAAATCGGCAATCGCCGGAGAACGCTCTGGCAGCGTGTTGGACCACGCAATCTGCACGTTCTTGAGGGCGTCCTTGGTCGCAACATTGGATTTGTTGTACCAGTCCGGGTCATCAGACGGTTGGACCATCACGTATTTTGCCGGGTCGAATTGTGGCTCGGTCAACATCTGGACGTCGAACATGTACCAGACGGCATGCGGCTTGTAGCAATAAAAGGCGTAGCCTTCGCCCTTGGCGATGCTGTCCTTGATCCGCGCGGTTTTCACGCTTTCCTCGGCACGTATCGGCTCAATGAAATCAAGTAAACCATAGTCGCGGGTTTTGACTTCGTTCACGTTGGCCGAAGCCCAACCCGGCGCGCCAATCCACATTTCACCTTTGCCATTGCCGTCACTGTCCATCAATGCGGCCACATCCGGGCGGCCCAGATCGGCGATGTCGGTGATGTTGTTGGCTTCACCAAAGTCTTTGCTGACGCAGAAACCCTGATTGCCCTCGTAGGGGTTCGATGACAGGGTGACGGTGCCCGCTTCGTCCACATATTTCTTGGTGAAGCTTTCCTGGTTGGGCAGCCAAACGTCGGGATGAACGTCGATGTCGCCCTTGCCCTGATCCATCGCCTGAAAGATCGTGGCGTTGTTGCCGGGCACATATTCCACTTTGCCCCCGATGCGCATTTCCACGACCGCGCCCAGCACATGGGCAATCGCTTGGGCGCCGGTCCAGGATGGCACGCCGATTTTCACTTCTTCGGTTGCGAATGCCGGCACAGCGCAGACGCTGAGCGCAGCAGCCATCCCCAGCTTTTTCAGATTGGTTCTCATGGTCTTCTCCTCTGTTGAAATGCACCGTGGTTCGGCGTCGTTTTTTCCGTCGTTCGATTTTCCTATCGCGCAATAGGGGCGCGCCAACTTGCCTTTGGCGACACATTCGGACGGAAGGCTGAAACAAGACCAACCGCCAGACCCTGCCCGGAAGTCTAGAACAGGAGCTTTTCCGAGAGCCAATTCGAACATTTCATCAAACTATTCTGTTTCTGCATAGTTTTCTGTATCGTTGCTGAAGATGCTCTTTCACAAGCGGGGATACGCAGTGGATCTGAATTGGCTACGCGATTTTGAATGCCTCGCTCGGACCTTGAACTTCACCCGTGCGTCTGATGAACGCAACATCACGCAATCCGCATTCAGTCGCAGAATCAAAGCCTTGGAAAGCTGGGTGGGGTTGCCTTTGGTCAATCGGGCAACCTATCCGGTTCAATTGACCGAGGCCGGCAAACAATTCCTGCCTGTTGCCCAGGCGGCAATTTCACAGCTGTCTGAATCCCGCCAATCCCTGCGGGACGCCGACCGGGGCGACAGTCGGTTCATCCGGTTTTCGGTTCTGCACACCATAGCGGTTAATTTTTTGGCAACCCGCATAGAAGAGTTGCAAAAGCAGATCCCCGATTTGCGCACGCGGGTCCTGTCCGATTCTCTGAGCACCTGCTGTGATCTTTTGGTCGAAGGCGCGGTGGATATCCTGCTGTGCTACTATCACCATACTGTCTCGCCCATGATCGACGAAACCGCGTTCGAGCGAAAGGATCTGTTGAAGGACCGTCTGATCCCGGTGGCTGCCGCTCAGCCGGTGCGGGCACTGGGTTGGGATTTGTCCCGGCAGGATGGCCCACCGATCCCCTATCTGGCCTATGACCGATCGTCCTTCTTGGGCATGGTCGTTGAAAACACCGTTGACCGGAAACCCCAGAATACCGAAACGATATATGTCGATAGCCTGGTCGAAACGATCAAGCGAAGATTGATGACTGGCAGCGGATTTGCCTGGATGCCCGAAACGTCGATCTCGGCGGAGCTGGATCAGGGGTTGCTGGTGCCGATCGGTGACGATGCATGGTGTGCAACGTTGACGATTTCAGCCTTTTCCAATCCGGCCAGTTTGGATCAGATCGCGCACCAGCTTTGGCAGCGTTTGTGACCGGACGGATTCGTTTTGGCGCACCGACGGGCCATTGAACGGAAAATGCGCCTTTACCTCCTATGCCGGCCCGTCTGAGAAAAATTGACGATCGCGCGGACCAGCAGATCGATCGTATCCACTGCATTGGCGTCATCCGCGACGCTGTCGGCAATGAGAGAGAACTCAGAGCAAGCGACAAACTGCAAGTCCGCCCCCGCCTTGACCAAGGCCCTTGAGGACGCTCGCAGCGTTTCGCGCGCCTTGTCGCTTTGGCCGTTGACCTTGATCGCGCGGATCGCCGCCAGCATCGCGTCGTCATCCGTTGGCCAAACGGTTGACAGCCCGCGCGCGTGCAGGGCTGTTTCGAAAAGACAAGTACGGCGCACCGCCGGAGAAGCGAGCACACCAACGCACCCACCCTTCCCGAGTGTCCCGACGGCGTGATCCGCAGCCAGTTCAGCCATGTTCAACAGCGGAACGGTCGCGGCATCGGTGATCGCCTTGGCATAGTGATGCGCCGTGTTGCAGGGCATTGCCAGCGCCACGGCGCCGGCATCCTGAAGACGTCGTGCCATCGCCGCCAGTGTCGGCCCCGGATCTTCACCCGCCCTTTCGATCAGATGCGCGATCCGTGACGGGACCTGGGTGTTCATGTCGATCAAAAGCGGAATGTGGTCCCGGTCGTCGCTCACCGGCACAGCCTCGACCAGTTTGCGCTGGAGGAGGATCGTTGCCTCGGGGCCCATGCCGCCAAGAATGCCGATGGGGCGCAGCGTCATTGCTCAGATATTCACCCAGCGGTCTTTGTGATCGAAGGCAAAGTCATACCCCGCCAAAGCCGCCGCGCCGCCCGTGTGAAGGAAAACGACCCGCTGGTCTTTGAATTCGCCTTTGCGCGCCAGATCGATCAGGCCCGCCGCACCCTTGGCCGAGTAGCAGGGATCCAGAAGGATACCTTCCAATTCGGCAAACATCTGGATCGCTTCGATGCCGCTTTCAGTGGGCAGGCCATAGCCTTCGCCGACATAGTCGGTATTGGCCATGACATCTTCGCGCTTTACCACGCCCGCGCCCCCCAGCTTTTCGGCCGTCTTGCAGGCGAGGTCGTACACCATCTGTTCCTGCTTTGGCCGAGGTGCCCTTGTCCCGATGCCAAGCACCGGCACCTGCGCATTCATGGCGCACATTCCCGTCACCAAACCTGCCTGTGTACCGGACGACCCGGTCGCATGTACCAGCCGGTCAATCCGCAATCCGCTGTCATTGGCCTGACCCAACAGTTCAAAGGCCGCGTTTACATAGCCCAGCGCCCCGGTCGGGTTCGAGCCGCCGCCGGGAATGACATAGACATTGCGGCCTTCTGCCCGTTTCTTCGCGGCAGCCTTTTCCATTTCGCCCGGCATATCGTGACCCCCGGGAAACTTCTGGGTGGTCGCGCCGTGCAAGTGGTCCAGCAGGACATTGCCGTTTGTATTGTAGTTGCCATCTTGATAGCCGGTGCGATCTTCCAGAAGAACATGGCAATCAAGGCCCAGCTTGGCGGCAAACGCTGCGGTTTGTCGACCGTGGTTGGTTTGGGTGGCACCTTGCGTCATCACCATGTCGGCGCCCTGCGCTTCTGCTTCGGCCATCAGAAATTCCAGCTTGCGGGTCTTGTTGCCGCCGGTTGACATGCCGGTGCAATCGTCGCGCTTGATCCAGATTTCCACCCCCAGTTCTTTGGAAAGCCGCTTCATCGGTTCAAGCGGTGTCGGAAGATGGGCGAGGTGAAGGCGGGGAAAGCGCGCAAGATGCATGTCACAATTCCTAATATTGATTTTCGTCAATTTACGCTGTGTGTTGCCGCTCTGCTAATTCGAAATTCAATAGGTATGTTGCAAAAATTGCATATTAGTAAGGTCTGGGCTATCTGGTTCACATGCGTTTGGAGTGGATCGACGACATATTGGCCGTGCTGGACAGCGGATCGCTGACGCGCGCCGCGGAAAAACGGCTGCTGACCCAATCTGCCTTCACCCGTCGGGTGCGGCTCATCGAAGGCAGTATCGGTGCGACCCTGTTTGATCGTCGTCGCAAACCCGTATCCCTGATGCCGGGCGTTCAGGCGTTGGAACCTGAACTGCGCGAGCTGAGCGCGCGTCTGCACAAACTGCGTCACAGTTTGAAAACAGAAAGCGATCAGGCCAGCCAGTCTTTGTCGCTCGTGTGCCAGCATGCGTTGACGACAACCGTCTCGCCGAAGGTGGTCCGGATGTTGACCGAAAACAGCGATATCTCGGTTCAGGTGCGATCGGGGAACCAGGACGAATGCCTGTTGCAACTGATCTCGAAAGAAGTCGATTTCGCGATCATGTACGCGGCATCGGACGGCGGGGTGCAGAACCTCGAAAGTGCGTTTGAGGCAAAGACGCTTGGTGCCGACACATTGATCCCGGTATGCGCACCTGCAATGCGCGGGGAATTGGATGGCAAGACCATTCCTGCGATTGTCTACCCGCCTGATGTTTTTCTTGGGCAAGTGTTTTCCCAATTGATTGCACCGCGGTTGCCCGACGAAACCAGACTCGTGGCCAAGGCCGAGACGGCCCTGACGCTGGCGATGCTGCATTATGCCGTGAAGGAAATCGGTGTTGCCTGGTTGCCCTATTCTTTGGTCGCCACGCCGCTTGCTCAGGGACAGCTTGTAAGCGTTGAAGACGCCCTGCCTGCGCAGGCGCTGACAATAAAAATGGTCCGTTTGGCCGAAGCGAAGCCAGAGTTCAGTGAATTGATTTGGCAACGTCTTGCCGGGCAATCGCAAAGCTTTTGGTTGTCGCAGGATCAAAGCGACGAGGCGACCTGAGCCGTTCACCGAGAAAGGTGCCGGGTCTGCCGATCAGCGTCGGAAGAATACGCAACGGAATAGTGGCAAAACCGAGCTGGATGTATCTAACCTGTGCTGAAATGACAGCAACAGGGCAGGTCAGCGGATGTTCGGGAAGGTATTGAAAACGGGTATAGGTGTCGTGGTTCTGGGCATCGTGGGGCTGCTTGGTTATCTGCTGATCGCCCCGCCCGATTTGTTGAAAGTAGGCACGAATTACTCGGCCAAGATTGTCTGTTCGAATGTTTTCATTGCCGGACGTGATCCGGAAGAGGTCCTTGCGGTGGATGTGCAGGCCCCGGGGCATCCGCTGCTCAAACATGTTTCGATTGAGGTCGATCGAGAGGCGCAGACTGTTCATGCGCAACTCTTTCGGTTCTTCGCGCCCGCCACATCGCAGTTCCGGCAGGGGCTTGGCTGCACCAACGTGCATGCTACATCCCTGAGTGCGCTAGGGCTTGAGGCCGCCAAGCCCGCGCCGACAGGTCTTTGGCCAACAGGAAACGACGTTGCGCAGTCTCAAGATCCCAAAATTCAGGCCGTCTTGTCGGATGATACGCTGCTTGGCGAAGGGTACCGCGCCGTAGTGGTGGTTCAAGGCGGGCGCATCGTGGCCGAACGCTATGCGGAAGGGTTCGACGCCGACACACCGTTGCTGGGCTGGTCCATGACCAAGACGGTCACGGCCGGGCTGATCGGAACGTTGATCAACGCGGGTCAGATGAATGTATCGGACACCCTTGTCGACAGCTTTCCCGAATGGGCAGAAGACGCAAGGCGAGACATTACTGTTGCGGACATGCTGGCGATGACAAGCGGTCTGCAATGGAATGAAGAATACGGAGACGTGTCAGACGTGACCAGGATGCTGTATCTCAGCAATGACATGGCCGTTTTCGCTGCCGACCGTGCACTGGAAGCCGGCATTGGAACCGACTTCAACTATTCCTCCGGCACGTCCACCGTGTTGTCCCGGGTGTGGCAGGACAAGCTGGCCGATGGCGGTTTCAGCTATCCTCGGGATGCGCTTTTTGAACCGCTTGGCATGGCTTCGGCGATCATCGAGACAGATGTCGCCGATACATTCATCGGATCCAGCTATATGTACGCCACGGCCCGAGACTGGGCGAAGTATGGCCAGTTTCTGCTGCAAAAAGGGGTTTGGGACGGCGCACAGATTTTGCCCACAGGTTTTGTGGACTGGATGTTCGAACCCGTTGCGGCGTCTGGCGGGGAATATGCCAAAGGTCATCTTTGGTTGAAATCGCCGGGCGACCTGCCACCGTTTGAAGACGCGGTTTGGTTGCAAGGGCATGACGGTCAGTCCATCGGAATTTTCCCGTCGCGTGACATGGTCGTCGTGCGGATGGGGCTTACACCTTCACGGGTGGGCTATTCTTCTTTGCCCTTGGCGAAAGCGCTTATTGCGGCTTTCGGGGGGTAGGGGATCGAACATTCCCATCGACGCACCGCCCGACATTGCGGCGGGCATCGCCCGTAGGGCAGGACACTGGGTCGCAGATCGGTATCTTGCACGCCGGCACAGTTTGGTATACCGCCGCATACAAATTCAAGGTGCCGGGCTTTCACATGGCCCGGTGCATCAGCTAAATGGTCGGAACCGTCATGAGCCTTTACATAGAATACCTGAACGAAATCGAGACGCGCAAAGAACAGGGTCTGCACCCCAAACCCATCGAAGACGGTGCTCTTTTGCAGGAAATCATCGGGCAGATCAAAGATACGGGTCACGCTCATCGTGCCGATTCACTGAACTACTTCATCTACAACACGCTTCCGGGCACAACCAGCGCCGCAGGTGAAAAGGCGCGCTTTCTGAAAGAGATCATCCTGGGCGAAGCGACGGTCGAAGAAATCTCGCAGGATTTCGCGTTTGAATTGCTGTCGCATATGAAGGGCGGCCCATCGGTAGAGGTTCTGCTTGATCTGGCGCTGGGCGATGACGCAGAGATTGCGCAGAAAGCGGCGGCAGTTCTGAAAACCCAGGTGTTCCTGTACGACGCAGATACCAACCGTCTGAAAAAAGCCTTTGAGGCCGGGAACGCCGTTGCCAGGGACATTCTGGAAAGCTATGCCAAGGCCGAGTTCTTTACCCGGCTTCCCGACATCGAAGAAGAAATCAAGGTTGTGACCTATGTGGCGGCCGAAGGGGATATTTCGACCGATCTTCTGTCGCCCGGCAATCAGGCGCATTCGCGGTCGGACCGCGAATTGCACGGAAAGTGCATGATCTCACCCGAAGCACAGGCCGAGATTCAGGACTTGCAAAAACAGCACCCGGACAAGCGCGTCATGCTGGTTGCTGAAAAAGGGACGATGGGCGTTGGATCGTCGCGCATGTCCGGTGTCAACAACGTTGCATTGTGGACCGGAAAGCAAGCTAGCCCCTATGTTCCATTCGTGAACATCGCGCCGGTTGTTGCCGGTACAAACGGGATTTCACCGATCTTTCTGACCACCGTCGGCGTCACCGGCGGGATCGGCATCGATCTCAAGAACTGGGTCAAGAAAGTGGATGCCGACGGCAATCCGATCCTGAACAATGACGGCAATCCTATCCTCGAGCAGAAATATTCCGTCGAGACCGGAACGGTACTGACCATCAACACCAAGGACAAAAAGCTGTACAATGACGCAGGCGACAAAGAGCTGGTCGATCTGTCATCATCCTTCACGCCGCAAAAGACCGAGTTCATAAAGGCCGGGGGATCTTATGCCATTGTCTTTGGCAAAAAGCTTCAGACATTCGCGGCCGAGACGCTCGGCATCGAGCTGAAATCTGCTTTCGCACCGTCCAAGGAGATCTCGCATGAAGGGCAGGGCCTGACGGCGGTTGAAAAGATATTCAACAAGAATGCGGTTGGCGTGGCCGAAGGTAAAGTTCTGCATGCGGGCTCGGATGTTCGGGTGAAGGTCAACATCGTCGGTTCGCAGGACACCACCGGCTTGATGACTGCGCAGGAACTGGAAGCCATGGCGGCGACAGTGATATCGCCCACCGTTGACGGCGCCTATCAGTCTGGCTGTCACACTGCTTCGGTTTGGGATTCCAAAGCGCAGGCAAATATCCCAAAACTGATGAAATTCATGAACAACTTTGGTCTGATCACCGCGCGTGACCCCAAAGGTGTTTATCACTCGATGACAGACGTCATCCACAAGGTTCTGAACGACATCACCGTGGATGACTGGGCGATCATCATCGGTGGCGACTCGCATACACGTATGTCCAAAGGCGTCGCGTTTGGTGCTGACTCTGGTACTGTTGCACTGGCGCTGGCCACTGGCGAAGCTACCATGCCGATCCCGGAATCGGTCAAGGTGACGTTCAAGGGCCAGATGGCGGATCACATGGATTTCCGCGATGTGGTTCACGCCACCCAGGCGCAGATGCTGAAGAAATTCGGCGACAACGTGTTCCAGGGGCGGATCATCGAAGTTCACATCGGCACATTGCTGGCGGATCAGGCATTCACCTTTACTGACTGGACGGCCGAGATGAAGGCCAAGGCCTCGATCTGCATCTCAGCGGATGACACGTTGATCGAATCTCTGAAAATCGCAAAAAGCCGTATCCAGATCATGATCGACAAGGGAATGGATAACGAGGCCCGGACGCTGCAAGGCCTGATCGACAAGGCCGACGCGCGCATCGCGGAAATCAAGTCGGGTGAAAAGCCGGCCCTGAAACCGGATGAAAACGCCAAGTATTTTGCCGAGCTGGTGGTTGACCTGGATGAGATCAGCGAACCCATGATCGCCGACCCGGATGTCAATAACGCCGATGTATCAAAGCGGTACACCCACGATACGATCCGGCCGGTTTCCCACTACAAGGGGGAAAAGAAGGTCGATCTGGGATTTGTTGGATCGTGCATGGTGCACAAGGGCGATCTGGTCATCGTCTCGCAGATGCTGAAAAACATCGAGAAAGAAAAGGGCACTGTCGAGTTCAAGGCGCCGCTGGTCGTTGCTGCGCCCACCTACAACATCATTGATGAGCTGAAAGAAGAAGGCGAGTGGAGCATTCTTCAGAAGTATTCAGGCTTTGAATTCGACGATCTGTTCCCAAAGAGCAAAGCACGGACGGAATACGAGAATATCCTGTATCTGGAGCGTCCGGGATGTAACCTCTGCATGGGCAACCAGGAGAAAGCCGCAAAGGGTGACACTGTTCTGGCCACGTCCACACGCCTGTTCCAAGGCCGTGTTGTTGAGGACGCGGCGGACAAGAAAGGCGAATCCCTACTGGCATCGACCCCGGTGGTGGTGCTGTCGGCTGTTTTGGGCCGAATGCCGACCGCCGAGGAATACAAATCGGCCGTGAAAGGTATCGACCTGACCAAATTTGCGCCTCCGATGGAAAAGCCCGCAGGCACGAAGTCAGCGCATTTCTAAACGCAAGGCACTAAGTTGATTGCTCGGTCATCCCTTCAGGTGGCCGGGCGATTGAGTTCCGCTGTGTTCAGGCCTGGTTGCAGCGCGCGCCGCGCAAAAACGCGGCATGGGAATGCCCCGAACCTTTCGCACGACTTCGCGTGGGCCACTGGGGAAAAATCCATGATCCACGGTCATCGGTCGCTGTTTGGGGTCAGGCTGACAGCTCTTTATACATGTAAGTTGTGGGTTCCAGTCTGGTTTCGAACGGATTCCGGCAATAGTTCGGAATTTCTCCGGCGATCTGAAATCCAAGGTCCAGATAAAGCAATCGAGAAGGGTCGGTGCTGCGGGTATCCAGAACCAGCATCGTGCGCTCCAACTCTGCCGTTCGCTGAAAGAGGGCTTCCATCAAGGCGCGGCCAAAACCGCGCCGTCTGGCGTTCGGGTGCACCAGAAGTTTTGCGACATCGGCGCGGTGCGGCTGATTGGGCATGGTCGCGGGGATTAGTTGAACCGTGCCCTGAATGCGCCCTTTGTGGTGGAGGACAAACAGCTCCAATGCACCGGATTTCAGCCCAGGTCGAACGTTTTGCAGCCAGTATTTTCGTGCGTCACCCTCGGTAAACGGAAGGACAAAGCCGATGCTGGCCCCGTCATGCACACAGGCGTGGAGGATTCCCGCCAGATCATCCACTGCCGCGCTGAAATCGGGATCGGTCAGACGCGAGATCATATCAGCACCAAAAGATAACGCGCGCCGCGAGATGCCCCGGTTTCAAACCGGGTTGGGCCCGACAGGTGATAGCGCAGGCAATCTCCGGCGCTCAGCGCATGGGGGGTTCCGTCAACTGTCAGTGTCAGTGCGCCGTCGATCAGGATCAGATGGTGTTCCTGCCCGGATTTGGGCGGCGCCTCGTAAGTGATGACCGTATCGCGCGGCAGGTGACATTCCACGACCTCGGCGTTCAAGCCGTTTGCAGGCGGTGAAACTGCACGGCGGGTAAAGCCGGTTTCGGGATCCCGCCATTCGGTCTGGCGTTCAAACGCCACTTTGGGGTCAAAGCTGTCTTCGACCATCATCAAAAGCCGGGACATCGGCAGATCATAAGCGGCACAGAGGCGGCCAAGACTCTCAGCGGTGGGGCTGACCTCTCCTTTCTCCATGCGGGACAGCGTGGCGCGGCTGATTCCGCTGTGGGCGGCCAGTTGATCCAGGGACCACCCGCGCCCGTGGCGGAGATCGTTCAAACGGACGGCAAGGCGGCTTGAGAGGTTGTCGAGCATGGATCATGAACGAGAGAAGTTTTCATTTATGGGAAAATTACATAAGAATTATGTATATGTAAATGAAAAAGGGCGCAGAAACTCCGCGCCCTCTGCCAGCTTTTGACGAGGCAGTGGATTACTTCCAGCCGACTTCGTTAAAGATTTTCTGTGCTTCCGGGATGTTTTTTGCGACTTCCGACAGGTTCACGTCGTCAGCTTTGAACTCACCCAGTGCCTTTACCGATTCCGCCAGTTCAACACTCTGTACTGCCGGGAATTCGTCATTGCCCGCCGAGAAGTACTTCTGCGCCTGATCGCTTGCCAGATACTCGAGGAACAGGATTGCGTTTTCCTTGTTCGGCGCGTGTGCCGCGACGCCACCGCCCGACAGGTTCATATGCGCACCATAGCTGTCCTGATTGGGGAAGACCCAGCCGATCTTGTCGAGGTCAGAGGACAGGCCTTTGACGTCTTTGCGGATAGCCCGCGCATAGTAGTAGGTGTTCGATACAGCGATGTCGCATTCACCCGAAACGATGCCACGCAGCTGGTCGGTGTCACCCCCCTGCGGGTCTCGGGCCATGTTGGCGACAACGCCTTCGGCCCAGGATTTTGCAGCTTCGGCGCCTTCATGTGTGATGATCGAGGCGAGCAGGGTCTGGTTGTAGGTGTTGGTCGAGGACCGGATGCAGATCAGGCCCTTGTATTCCGGCTTGGCGAGGTCTGCGTAAGTGGCCGGCGGATTGGCAACGTTTTCTTTGTTGAAAAAGATGATCCGACCGCGCTGCGAGAAGCCGAACCACTGGTTGTCTTCGTCCTGAAGGTTGGCGGGGATGCGCTCCTCCAGGGTTTCGCTGTCGATTGCTTGCAGAATGCCCGCATCTTTGGCGCGCGCCAGGCGAGACGTGTCGACCGTCAGCATTACATCCGCCGGAGAGTTCGCGCCTTCAGCTTCCATCCGCGCAATCAATTCATCCGCCTTGCCTTCGATCCGGTTGATCTTGATGCCGGTCGCTTCTTCGAAGTCCGTGTAAAGACGTTCGTCAGTGTCATAGTGGCGCGAGGAATAAAGGTTCAGCTCGCCTTCAGCCGCGGCTGATGTTGCGATCAATGCCGACAGAGCGGCAGCCAGGCAGGTTGTGGATTTCAGCATAGTTTGCCCCAACAATTGAATTTCGCGTCGGTCGATATCCCGACTGATTTGCTCAATTATACGATTCTCAGCGAGATGCAAGAAAATCCGACAGATTTACTTGGTCAAATGAGCGCAGGCGCACTTGCGAGGCTTTTCCGGGCGGGCGCGATTTGTGTTGAACGGAAAGATCCGCGTCACACGGCCGTGTCTGGATCACTCACGATCAAGTACCTCAACTGCAAGGATCGTGGGCAAATGGCGCGCGACTTCCGTCCAGGTGTCCCCTTCATCAACACTGGCAAAAACCGAGCCGCTGTTGGTCCCGAAATAGATACCGGCGGGGTCTCGGTGGTCTCCGGCCATGGCCTGTCGCAGAACAGTGAAAAAACAGCTTTCTTGCGGCAACCCACGCCGCTGGTCTTGCCATGTTGCGCCTCCGTTTGTGGATTTCCAAACTGCCGCGGCGGCATCCGGTGGATAGCGCCCGATGCTGTCTCCGTTCAAGGGTAATGTCCAGATCGTGTCCGGATCACGTGGGTGCACATGAATCGGAAATCCAAAGGTGGATGGCAGGCCTTTGGTGATGTCATCCCAACTGCGCCCTCCGTCGGCCGAGCGCCAGACACCGTGATGGTTTTGCTGGTAGAGCAAATCCGCGGTTCCTGGAGCTTGAACCATGTTGTGGACGCAATGACCCGTTTCACCATCCCTGGGGGCAGCGGGATGATCATGATGCGTGCAAGATTCGGCGTTGGACAATCTGTTGCGCCGCTCCCAGCTTGCGCCGCCATCCTCGGTTGCAAACACACCCGCAGCGGAAATGCCGACCCAGAGCTTTTTCGAATCATTTGGGTCAGTCACGATTGTATGCAGGACCAGCCCCGCACCGCCGGGATTCCAATCGGGTGCTGAGGGGTGGTTTGTCAGGCCCTCAAGCGTGTCCCATGTCCGACCATTATCGTGGCTGGCAAGCAGGCGGGCCGGTTTTGTGCCAGCGTACAACGTTCCATGTTGATAACGCAAAGACCAGACCTTCGAAAACTCATCGGCGAATGGTGCGGGTTCTCCGGTCCAGCCGATCATCTGGGCAAAATCCTGATCGTTGGCGGCCCACTCGTCCATTTGGCCTTTGGTGAGTTTTGCGACCTGCCAAGTCACACCGCCGTCTTCGGAACACCAGACACCGGCGCCATGCCAGTCACCACCGCCCCCGGCCCAAAGCGTGCCCGTTTCCTTGTCGCCGATGACGTGGTTGATCGGCCATCCTTCGCAATGCGGGCCCGTCACTTTCCAGCCTGACCTGTTCTGATCGCCAGAGACAATGAACGTTCCCTTGGTCGTCCCCACCAGTACGTCGATGCCGTGTTCGCGCATGGGTTTTACACTCCGCAATATCGAAGCAAGGGTAGCACGTCGGGCGCACAGGTGCAGAAAACAAAAAAAACCGCGCTCAAGAGCGCGGTTTTCTAAAACGGTGTTTCGCTGTTCTCAGCCCTGACGAGCTTTGAACTTGCGCTGCGTCTTGTTGATAACGTAGACGCGGCCTTTGCGACGCACAATACGGCAGTCGCGGTGCCGATTCTTGAGCGAGCGGAGCGAGTTCTTGACCTTCATGGTCTGTCTCCAATCTGCGGCGCCTTCATCAAGGACGTGGCCAGCGCCTGGGTTACTCGGGTGTCCCGGATCTCCGGAACAGTGAAATCATGGTGGGCGGTACAAGGATCGAACTTGTGACCCCTTCGATGTCAACGAAGTGCTCTACCGCTGAGCTAACCGCCCACTTTCCCTTTGCGTGCCCAGCCCCATAACGAAATGGGGCGCGGAACCCCGCGCCGGTAGCGGGGTCTATAAAAGGAGTCGCAAAGGGGTTCAAGGGGTTTGGTAGAACTATTTTCCGGTCTATGTTGATTGCGAACATGGAGGGATCATGCAGAACGCAGCCTTTGTATTGGATATGCCTGAAAACCGTAGTTCATGCGTGGTTTTTTCATCTCCGCATAGCGGGCGGAATTATCCAGAAGCGTTTTTGAAGCGGTCCGTTCTGAATCAAAGCGTGATTCGATCCTCGGAAGACGCCTTCGTGGATCAATTGTTTGCTGCTGCGGCCGAGAATGGCGCGCCTTTGATCAAAGCGACCATGCCACGCGCCTATCTGGACCTGAATCGCAGTCTGGACGAACTGGACCCGGCGCTGATCAGCGGTGCCCGCAGGCATGGGCACAACCCCAGGGTCGCATCAGGGTTGGGTGTGATACCCCGCGTTGTGGCCAATGGACGGGCAATCTACAGCGGCAAGCTGACCATGGACGAGGCGCGGCTGCGCATCGACACCTATTGGCGCCCCTATCATGCACGTTTGAAATCCCTGCTGGCCGAATCACACGAGAAATTCGGCCAGGCCATACTGGTGGATTGCCACTCCATGCCGCATGAGGCGGTGGCCATGGCTGGTACGACCCGAAACAAACGGCCCGAGATCGTGCTGGGTGATCGGTTCGGTGCTTCGGCCTCGTCTGAAATCGTGGACCTCGTCGAATCGGCGTTTGCTGCGGCAGGTCTGAATGTTGTGCGCAATGCCCCGTTTGCGGGGGCCTATGTGACTCAGGCTTATGGCCGCCCCACCCGCCAGCAACACGCGATCCAGATTGAAATCGACCGGGCCTTGTATATGGACGAAGAAAAGATTGCGCCGAACGCCAATTTCATGACGTTTTCGAAACTCCTTCGGCAGGTGGTGCGCGACATATCCAGGATCGGTTCCAAACCTCATCGTCTGGCGGCGGAATGAAACTAGCGCAAAGCACGGCCCTTCACGATTGCTTCCGGGCCGAACCTCTGGCGGATCTGGTCGGTGGCCCGCTCGGCTTGTGATCTGCGGTCGGCGCCGGGATCAAGCAGGTCGCCGGAGATGTCAGCCTGATCCGCCGGGCACAGGTCAGACAGGCCACACCCCAACAGGCGGTACGGCCCCTGATCTCCCACCTGATCGAAAAGCCCTTTTGCGGTGCGATAAATCCTGTCCGCGATCTGCGTTGCGTCCCGCAATGATACGCGCCGTGTCAGAACCTTGTGATTGGCTTTCTTCAGCTTCAGCGTAACGACCCGGCCAGCCAGATCCTTGGCCTTGGCCCGGTCCGAGACCTTCAGGGCCATGCGCCACAAATGTCCGTCCAGAACATCAATATTGGCGGTGTCCTCGAAAAACGTGGTCTCATTGCTGATGGATTTCATCGGTTCATGGGCTGAAACGCGCCGTTTGTCCTGACCCCGTGCCAGATGCCACAGGCGATACCCCATCGAGCCGAAACGCGCAGTCAAAGCCTCCTGATCCCAACGCAGCAGGTCGTTGAAGGTTCGAATCCCTGCCCGATCCAGTGATTCCTGCGCGGCGGGGCCAATGCCCCAGATCAACCTTACGGGTTTGTCATTCAGAAACTCTGCCGTCTCTGCCTTGCCGATCACCGAAAACCCGCGGGGCTTGTCGAGGTCCGAGGCAACCTTGGCCAGAAATTTGTTGTGACTCAGCCCGATGGATCCTGTCACGCCCAGTTCATCCTTCATGCGTTTGACCAGGCGCGCGAGCATGACGGCCGGGGGGGCTCCGTGCAGCCGTTCGGTGCCGGACAGGTCCATGAAAGCTTCGTCCAGCGACAGGGGTTCGACCACTGGTGTCAGTTCGTCCATCATGGCGCGGATGTCCCGTGACACCTGGGCATACACGGACATGCGTGGTTTGATCACGACGGCATCGGGGCACAGTTGCAACGCTTTGAACATGGGCATGGCGGATCGCACACCGCGAATTCGGGCCACGTAGCATGCCGTGGACACAACACCGCGTTTGCCGCCGCCGATGATGACAGGCTTGTCTGCCAATTCCGGATTGTCCCGCTTTTCCACCGAAGCATAGAAGGCATCGCAATCCATATGCGCGATGGACAAATCAAACAGTTCGGGATGAGACTTTACCCTGGGGCTGCCGCAGGCCGTGCAGCGCCGTTCGTTCGTCAAAGGGGTCAGGCAATCTCGGCAAAGACCGGGCATCTGCGTCCTCGTGTGTTCCGCAGTTGTCTTGGGGGTTCTTTATATCATCCAGTGATATCGATCAAAGATCATTCAGAGAAAAGAAACCCCCCGCGCTTCGCGGGGGGAAGTAACGAACCTCAGGAAGAATAGGTTCGTTGGGGAGTAAATTCCCTTAAGAATCGCTAAGATTTTCGGGCTGAGATAGGGTTAAGCGCGCTTTTCAAAAACTCGCTTTTTGAATGTGTGTTTTCTGGCACAGGGACGATTTGGCGCGGATTCGCGAAAAATTGACGTAAGGTCAACCTGTTGCGGCGGTTTTTTCAGCGTGAATCCCTGTTGAAACGATGATCCTGCTCATCTCGTTTTCAGAGAATTTAACTCGGTCAAAACGGCCGCGGCCGCGGATTTCGGATCTTCGGCCTGATAAATGGGGCGGCCAACTACGATATGATCCGCCCCGCCCTGGATGGCGCTGGCAGGTGTGGCCACACGTTTTTGATCGCCCAGTGCCGCGCCTGCCGGACGCACGCCGGGGGTTACGATCAGCCGGCCCGTCGCCTGGGGTAGGGCGCGGATCAGGGCGGCCTCCTGCGGGCTGGCGATCACGCCATCGGCCCCGGCCTCGAAGGCGTGGGCGGCGCGTTCCACCACCATGTCCTGAACGTCACCGGCCTTCATCATGCCGGCATCCAGGTCGTCGCGGTTCAGCGAGGTCAGGATGGTCACCGCCAGGATTTTCAGATCCTTGCCCGCCGCGCCTTCCTTGGCGGCGCGCACCACATGCGGGTCGCCATGCACGGTCAGGAAATCCAGATCGAACTGCGCCAACCCCCGCACCGCGTTTTCCACTGTGTTGCCGATGTCGAACAGCTTCATGTCCAGGAAGATGCGCTTGCCGTGTTCCTGCTTGAGCTCATTGGCCAGTGCCAGCCCGCCGCCTGTCAGCATGCCCAGGCCGATCTTGTAGAACGACACGGCGTCGCCCAGCGTCTCGGCCAGCTTCAGCCCTTCCAGCGCGTTGGGGACGTCGAGGGCGACGATCAGGCGGTCATCGGCGGTTTGGGACATTGTTTCGGCCTTTCAAACTTGACGGGATCGGCGCTTCTGTAGAGCGTGTGACGCATTGAGACAAGAAAAGACGCAGGAAAATACGGGATGATACGGTTGGGTGTGTTGGCCGCGGCGGCTGTACTGGTCGGGGCGGGCGCGGTCTGTGCCGGTGACACGGATTGCGGCGAGGCCCGACTGGTCGGGCGGACGTCTAGGACAGCGGGTCGGCGACCGCGATCGAGAGTTTTGCACAGATCTACGTCGATTGCCCGATCTATTCGCAACTGGCGCGCGATCTGCTGGTTGGGTTGACCGGCGAGACCCCTGCGCCGGCAAAGGCCGACGACCCCAAGGAACCGCAACGGCGCCTGCGGGTTTCCGACCTGCGCCCCCGGCCGGACCCCGACCCTGACGATCCACCGCAGGACCCCGACTATTCGGACGGAGAGTATGACTGCCTGATGGCCGCTGCCGCTCCGGGGCAGTAGCCCTATCTCGACGGGGTAAAATGGGCCGACATGGACGCCGAGAATGCGATGGCGATCTGTGCCGATCTGCTGCTGAAAGACCAGGATGTCGATGCCGAGGTCGCCGCCGCCTTTGGCCGGGCGCTCATGAAAGGTGGCAAGCTGGAAATGGCGCTCGAGTTTTCGGAACTGGCCGCGATGGAGGGCAGCGGGCTGGCGATGAACACGCGCGCTTCGCTCTATAATGATGGCGAGATCGTTCCCACGGAACACGAGACCGCGTTTGCCTGGTACTTGGCCGCTGCCGAAACCGGTCTGCCGATGGGGATGCACAACGTCGCTTATGGCTACGAGAACGGGAAAGGTATTGCGCCCGACATCGACAAGGCGCTGTACTATAATGAAAGGGCCGCATTCTTCGGATATGAGCCGTCTCTGCTGCACCTCGGCGTAATCTATCGCGAAGACACGCATGTCGCACGCGATATGCAGCGCACGGTCGACTATCTGAAGATGGCGGCCCGAAACGGCAGCGCCGATGCCGCGGCGCGTCTGGGCTATATCCACGAGATCGGCGAGAACGGCTACTCCAAGGACATCGAACAGGCGCTGGATTATTATTTCCAGGCCGCCAGGCAGAACAATGTCGTGGCGCTGCACAATCTCGGGTCTTTGACCTATCACGGGCGGGACGGTGTGCCACAGGACACGGAAGCGGCCCTTTGTTCTGGGGCAGGGCCGCAAAGCTTGGCGATGTGAAATCGCAGCGCAAATTCGGCCGGTTGCTCTATGAAATCGGCGATGTCGAAGAGGCGCTGAGGTTTCTTCGCCTCGCGGCCGAGCAGGGCGATGACGAGGCGCAAAAGCTGATCCGGCAGATCGAAGGCGGTTGACGCCCACGGCTGACAAAGGAGCCAGCGGTGTCCCCGCTTTGTCCCAACTGTGTTATGGTGCTGCCATTCTGAAACGAAAATTGCATCAAGGGGACAGACCATGAAGCACCTTGTTCCGCTGGCCGTCGTCGCCACGCTGGCCGCCTGCGCCGACACGCCGCCACAGACCGAAACAGGCGCCGCGCCGCCCCCGACCAATGATGATTTGAATCTTGTCCGCGGCTATCGGTCCGAAGATGACTGGTGCCAGTTGACCGGAGAAACCGCCTTTACCGGCAATTTCCTCGACCACACCGCCGACCTTGTATCCTGCCCCACGGGCAGCGCCGCCGCGCAGTCGCTGGTCGAGACGAGCGATGCCCAGCAGGTGGCCGAAACCGGGGGCTACACTGTCTATACGATTCCGCGTGGTTGAGGCGTTTTTTCACTCTCTAGCCTCTTGAAGCGGCGGAGAAGTTTCCCAGATTGAGGTCAAGGCCCGGACCATTGCGTGCTGCCAAGCGGGCGCAAATTCACCGGGCGCTTGGAAAAGGAGAATACCATGGACTTGAACAAGTTCACCGAACGTGCACGGGGGTTCGTGCAGGCGGCGCAGACCATTGCGCTGCGTGAGGGGCACCAGAGGCTGGAGCCCACACATATACTCAAAGCATTGATGGATGACGATCAGGGGCTGGCAAGCAATCTGATCACACGCGCGGGCGGCGCGCCGAACCGCGTGGTCGAGGCGCTTGACGCAGCCATGGGCAAGATACCGAAAGTCAGCGGCGATGCCGGCCAGATTTACATGGACGGGCAGACGGCCAAGGTTCTGGACGAGGCCGAAAAGATCGCCACCAAGGCGGGCGACAGCTTTGTGCCGGTCGAACGCGTGTTGATGGCGCTGTGCATGGTCAATTCCAAGGCCAAAGAGGCGCTGGAGGCGGGTGCCGTATCTGCGCAAAAGCTCAACGAAGCCATCAACGATATCCGCAAGGGGCGCACTGCTGACACCGCAACGGCGGAAGAGGGCTATGACGCGCTCAAGAAATATGCCCGCGACCTGACCGAGGCCGCGCGCGAAGGCAAGATCGACCCGATCATCGGCCGCGACGAGGAAATTCGCCGCGCGATGCAGGTTCTGTCGCGCCGCACCAAGAACAACCCGGTTCTGATCGGTGAACCCGGCGTCGGTAAAACCGCGATCGCCGAGGGCATGGCCCTGCGCATCGTCAACGGCGACGTGCCGGAATCGCTGAAGGACAAGAAGCTGCTTGCGCTTGACATGGGGGCGCTGATCGCTGGTGCGAAATACCGTGGTGAATTCGAAGAACGCCTCAAGGCTGTTCTGACCGAGGTGACCGAGGCCGCCGGTGAGATCATCCTGTTCATCGACGAGATGCACACGCTGGTTGGCGCGGGCAAATCGGATGGTGCGATGGATGCCGCCAACCTGATCAAGCCTGCGCTTGCAAGGGGTGAGCTGCACTGCATCGGTGCGACCACACTTGACGAGTATCGCAAATACGTCGAAAAAGACGCGGCCCTTGCGCGCCGCTTCCAGCCGGTGATGGTTCAGGAACCGACGGTCGAGGACACGATCAGCATTCTGCGCGGTATCAAAGAGAAGTACGAGCTGCACCACGGCGTGCGCATCTCGGATTCGGCGCTGGTGTCGGCGGCGACCCTGTCGCATCGCTATATCACCGACCGGTTCCTGCCCGACAAGGCCATCGACCTTGTCGACGAGGCGGCGTCGCGTCTGCGGATGGAGGTGGACTCCAAGCCCGAAGAGCTTGATCAGCTGGATCGTCAGATCCTTCAGATGCAGATCGAGGAAGAGGCGCTTAAGCTGGAAGACGATGCGGCATCGAAGGATCGCCTGGAAACCTTGCAGAAGGATCTTGCCGAACTTCAGGAAAAATCCGCCGAGATGACTGCGCAGTGGCAGGCCGAACGCGACAAGCTGGCTGGCGCGCGGGATTTGAAGGAACAGCTCGACAAGGCGCGGGCCGATCTGGAAATTGCCAAGCGCGAAGGCAACCTCGCCAAGGCGGGTGAGCTGTCCTATGGCATCATCCCCGAGCTTGAGAAAAAGCTGTCCGAGGCCGAGAATGCCGAAAGCAACGCCATGATGGCCGAGGAAACGGTGCGTCCGGAACAGATCGCCAGTGTTGTCGAACGCTGGACGGGCATCCCGACCGCCAAAATGCTGGAAGGCGAACGCGAGAAACTGCTGCGGATGGAAGAAGAACTGCATTCGCGCGTGATCGGTCAGGATGCGGCTGTCACCGCTGTTGCCAATGCAGTACGTCGTGCGCGAGCCGGTCTGAATGACGAAGGTCGTCCACTTGGCTCGTTCCTGTTCCTCGGACCGACCGGCGTGGGTAAGACCGAGCTGACCAAGGCCGTGGCGAATTTCCTGTTCGATGACGACAACGCGATGGTGCGCATCGACATGTCCGAGTTCATGGAGAAACACGCGGTCGCCCGTCTGATCGGTGCCCCTCCGGGCTATGTCGGTTATGACGAAGGTGGTGTGCTGACCGAAGCCGTGCGGCGCAGACCCTATCAGGTCGTGCTGTTCGACGAGGTCGAAAAGGCGCACCCGGATGTCTTCAACGTGCTGTTGCAGGTTTTGGACGATGGCGTTCTGACCGATGGTCAGGGCCGCACCGTGGACTTCAAACAGACGCTGATCATCCTGACGTCGAACCTTGGGTCTCAGGCGCTCAGCCAGTTGCCCGAAGGTGCGGACAGTTCACAGGCCAAGCGCGACGTGATGGATGCGGTCCGGGCACATTTCCGGCCCGAGTTCCTGAACCGTCTGGACGAAACGATCATCTTTGACCGCCTCAAGCGGGCCGATATGGATGGCATCGTCGATATTCAGATGGCACGTCTGCAAAAACGTCTGGCTGCCCGCAAGATCGAGCTGGCCCTGGATGACAGCGCCAAGGAATGGCTGGCCAATGAAGGCTATGATCCGGTCTTCGGTGCCCGCCCGCTGAAACGCGTCATACAGCGCGCCTTGCAGAACCCGTTGGCCGAAGCTCTGCTGGCCGGGGAAATCAAGGATGGTGACGTCGTTCCGGTCACCGCCGGGCCCGATGGTTTGATCATCGGCGATCGTTTGGGAACTTCCGAGCGACCCCGCCCGGACGATGCCGTGGTGCATTGATCTGACACCGTGAACTGAAAGGCCCGCTTTTTTGGCGGGCCTTTTTCATGTCGGCTTTCCATAGCCTTTGTTCAGATAATCACTGAGGACCTTCATCCAGACCTGCGCTTTCTCCATTGGAAACTGGGCCGTGAACCTCAGCTTCACAATACAGTTGTCCACGACGCCGACTGCCAGAAGTTCGGACAGGCCATCCGATGCCTTGGCCTCGGCCCGATACGGCAACACCTGCGACGGATCACGCAACTGATAGGCGTTGATTTCGCTAAGCTCGGCACCGCGCCGCGCAGCTATTGCAGCGATATCGTGTGCAGCTTGCTTGAAGCTTTCAAGGGCCATTTCGGATGAGACGTCCCTTTGTTGATGGTCATAGAAGAAAACCGTGATCTTGGAAGATGGGTCTGCGAAAGTGGTGGAATAGCCGAGGCCCGGATGGCTGTCTTCATAAACTTCAGACCCGATCTGGTTCAGATCGCTCAGGACCTGCGGCGCGCGCTCAAACAGCTTTTTGCACGATTGCACATCAGCCAATGCCGGTCCGCACAGCAAAGACAGAGAAACAACAAGTGGTTTGAGCAACATGGAGGCAGGGTGTCCCAAACAGATCAAGAATGCACGAAGTCTTGGTCTGCAACTTTGGCAGAAGTTTGGCTCTGCCGGAAAGATGGCCGGGCGGGCGTTGGTCAGCCGCCCGGGAATTCGTCAGACCAATGCAAAGATCCGGGCCGGCCCGCCGGTGCCGCCTTGGTGCTTGGGTGCGCCGATCACCAGCGTTGCACCCGACGCAGGCACGCGATCCAGCCCAGCCAGACATTCGATCCCGAACCGGCCTGACGGCAACCACGCGTAATGTGTCGCGAAATCTGCGGACATGCCGTGATCGAGGGACAGGGTATCAACGGCAATTGATCGTGCTCCTGTCTCCTCCATCAGCATCTGCGCGGCTTCAACGTGGAATCCCGGGTAATGCTGCGCTTCGCCGTCGAAATTGCGGAACTCATCCGTGGCGGTTTTGCCTGCCCATCCGGAATGCATCGCCACGCAGGCACCATCAGGGATATCACCATTGGCCGCAATCCAGGCTTTCAGATCGTCCGGGGTGACGCGCGTGTCAGCGTCTTCGGCCGCTCGGGCGGCGATGTCCACGACGCATAAGGGGGCGACCAGATCCGTGACGGGGATTTCATCAACCGACGTCCCATCCGCCGAAAAGTGAAGCGGCGCATCGATATGCGTGCCCGTATGTTCGTTGATTGAAAGGTTGAACAGATTGAAGCCGTGATCAGCAAAGTTGAATGCTTGCTCGGCGGAAATGCCGGGTTCGCCGCCCCATGTCGGGAAATCCGGGCTCAGCGTATGGGTCATATCTTCGACACCGCCATGCCCGGCTGCCAGTGCTGCCGGCGCGACGGCCCCGGTTGCGGCTGCTGCAACACCCGAAGCGGCGGCAGCTTTGAAGAACCCGCGACGAGACAGCATCTTGTCTTTGACGGCATTCATTACGCAGATATCACACATTTTTCTTCCTCCCATTGCGGCCAAAAGGCTGCAATCGCAGCCTTGCCTCGCGTTCGGCTTGGCGTGGCGCCCGTCTGACAGAGTGCAGCCTTGCGCCCGCAATTGTAAAGTTTTGTACCCGTGTTCTGACGGTAATCCACTAAAACCGCGGTTTTCCGCCGGGCTCCAAAAGCTCTCTAGTCTATGGTTTTCGGTGCTGAAAACGTTACTCGAATGCTCAGTCACATCGGAACGTTACAATCACTTCGCTCAATCGTTACGCCTGTTTCCGTGGCTCTGTGCTATCAGCACACTACGTCAATAGCGACCACTGAAGATGACGGAGACCCACATGGCGCATCGCTGGACCAATACTTTGACACATGCCGACGTCACCCCCCGGGCGGCGTTCCTCAACCGGCGGCAGGTTATGGCCGGGCTGGCAGGTGTCGGCCTGACTGCGATGGCCAAACCGGCGGCAGCACAGGATGGGTTGGAGCCGAACACGTGGGAAGAGATCACCACCTACAACAACTACTATGAGTTCGGGACCGGAAAAGATGACCCGGCGAAATATGCTCATACGCTGGTGACCGAACCCTGGAGCGTCACGATTGACGGTCTGGTCGACCGCCCCGGCGACTATGATTTTCAGGCCATCCTGTCCGGGATGACGATAGAGGAGCGGATCTACCGCTTCCGCTGTGTGGAAGCCTGGTCGATGGTAATTCCGTGGAACGGGTTTGAGCTGGCCGACCTTCTCAATATGGCGGGCGTGCAAGACGGCGCGAAATATGTGGCTTTTGAGACGGCGTATCGCCCGGACGAGATGCCGGGAACGCGGTTTCCCGTTCTCGATTGGCCGTACCGAGAGGGCTTGCGCCTGGACGAGGCGATGCACCCTCTGACAATCATGGCAACCGGAATTTACGACCGCCCGATTCCCAACCAGAACGGTGCGCCTTTGCGTCTGGTCGTTCCTTGGAAATACGGCTTCAAATCGATCAAGTCGATCGTTCGGATCACGCTTACAAAGGATGAACCGCCCACCAGCTGGAACATGTCCAATCCACGCGAATACGGGTTCTACAGTAATGTGAATCCCAACGTGGACCATCCACGCTGGTCTCAGGCTTCCGAACGCGAGATCGGGGGCGGGCTTTTCGCGTCACGTAAGCCGACCCTGATGTTCAACGGCTATGAACAAGAGGTCGCCAGTCTTTACGAGGGCATGGATCTGGCCAAGAACTATTAGAATCATGCAGTCGATTAACCAGACACTCCGCCGTATTCCGGTATGGGCGATATATCTGCTGGGGGCGTTGCCCGCGCCCTGGCTGTTTTATCTTGGCCTGACCGGTGGTCTGGGGGTCGAACCGATTGAGGCGTTGGAGCACAGATATGGGGAACTGGCCCTTCAGTTGCTGATTGCCGGTCTGGCGGTCACACCCCTGCGCCGGCATGTCGGTCTCAACCTGATGAAGTTTCGCCGAGCGATCGGGGTGCTCACTTTTGTATACGTCGCGTTGCATCTTCTTGTGTGGCTGGTTCTGGATGTGCAGCTTCCCAGCCAGATCTGGGCGGATATCCTCAAACGCCCGTACATAACGGTCGGCATGACGGCGTTCCTTCTTCTGCTTCCGCTGGCGTTGACCTCCAACAACTGGTCGGTGCGCCGACTGGGACTGCGCTGGCGCAAGCTGCACCGCCTTGTATACGCGGCCGCATTGTTGGGGGCGATGCATTACCTCTTGCTGGCAAAAGGTTTTCAGATCGAGCCGCTTGCTTACCTGGCTGCCATCATCGCCCTGCTTGCCCTGCGCCTGCCGATTCCCAACCTGTCTTTCCGGTCCAACAGGGCCGATTCCGCCTGACTCGGACATGAGTCTGTGGGTAATCATGTGCATAACGCGCTGAACCGGGAATTCTGACCTGCTTTTACATAGTTATCGGCGGTAGCGCGCTTGGTTGTCCTGAATTAAGCATCTGTAATTGTTGGATAAATGAGCTTTTCAAGAATTTCTTCTGTTTTTGTGTATTTTCTGCTTGCGGGATTTGTTTGTTATACTTAGAACCCCCTTCACCGGCGCTG
>NZ_WVQX01000016.1:0-36281 GCF_013110595.1 Ruegeria sp. HKCCD6428 | reverse complement strand
CGCTGACGACCCAGTTCCGACGTGATCGAGCCAAAAAGCTCGGGATCACGATCAGAAAGGGACTGGGTGAAAAATCCGTCTGAACGGTGCGGGGCATTCACGGGTCATATCTCCTTATAGAGGAACGCAACGCAGCCACGGCTGCGTTGGACGCCATTGCGTGATGTTTGAAGGTGGCCTCAGATCACGCGGTCCCGAGGTTCGCGGCCTTCGAAGAAATCGCTCAGGTTGTCCAGAACCCGAAACCCCATCGCCTCGCGCGCTTCGCGGGTTGCGCTGCCCAGATGCGGCAGCATGACGAGGTTGTCGCATTGCAACAGGTCCGGGCTGACCCGCGGCTCACCATCGAATACATCCAATGCAGCGCCGCCGATCATGTCGAACATCAACGCCTGGATCAGCGCCCATTCATCAATCACTTCGCCCCGTGCGGTGTTGATCAGAAATGCGTCAGGCTTCATCAGGCCAAGTCTGCGCGAATTGATCAGATGGCGGTTGGCTGCGCCGCCCGGACAGTGCAGTGAAACGAAGTCACATTGCGGCAGCAGGTCATCAATGGTAGCCACCTGTCTTGCGTTGCATTCGGCGAGAACATCGGGCGATACGGCGCTACGGTTGCAAACCAGCACGTCCATGCCGAACCCGTGATGCGCACGGCGGGCCATCTCCTGTCCGATGCGGCCATATCCGATGATGCCCAGTGTCTTGCCGCTGACCTTGGTTCCGACCAGATGCGTGGGCCGCCATCCTGTCCACTGACCCGCACGCAACTCGCGTTCGCCCTCACCCGCCCGACGCGCCACCATCAACAGCAGCGTCATGGCGATATCGGCGGTGCATTCGGACAGAACGTCGGGCGTGTTGGTCACGGTCATACCCAACTCGCGTGCCAAGGGCTCGCAGATATGGCTGTAGCCGACGCCGTAATTGGCAAGGATTTTCGTCTGCACACCCGGCACATCCAGTGCCTCGGCGCTCAGCGTGTCCGTTACGGTGGGCAGCACGGCGTCATAGGATTTCAACGCTTGCCGGATTTCAGCCGGGGACATGGGTTTGTCGCCCGTGTTCAAAACGGTGTTGTAGTTCTCGGCCAGCTGCGCCTCGACGGCAGCAGGCCAGCGACGGGTAACCAGAACCGAAGGTTTGACCATCACGCAGCCTCCATCACGCGGGCGATCGTCTCACCGATCACGGCAGGGTTTTCGGCCACGGTGACACCTGCGGCGGACAGGATCTCGACCTTTTCGCTGGCGCTTTCGCCGAAGGCCGAGATGATCGCCCCCGCGTGCCCCATGGTGCGGCCTTTCGGAGCGGTCAGACCGGCGACATAGGCGATCACGGGTTTGGAGATGTGGTCGCGGATATATTCGGCGGCTTCCGCTTCCTGCGGGCCTCCGATTTCGCCGATCATGGCGATGACATGCGTGTCTTCGTCGTCTTCAAACCGTTGAAGGATGTCCTTGAAGGACGATCCGTTGATCGGGTCGCCCCCGATTCCGACACTGGTCGAAACGCCGATCCCGCGCTCTTTCAACTGGGCCGCCGCCTCATATCCCAATGTCCCCGACCGGCCGATGATCCCTACATGTCCGGGAAGATAGATATGCCCCGGCATGATGCCCAACAACGCCTTTCCGGGCGAGATGGTGCCGGCGCAGTTCGGACCGGTCAGAACCATGCGCTTCTCTTTCGGATAGCGGTACATGTACCGTTTCACCCGGATCATGTCCTGTGCCGGAATGCCGTCGGTGATGCAGACGCAATAGCGGATGCCCGCATCGGCGGCCTCCATGATGGAATCCGCCGCAAACGGGGGCGGCACAAAGACCAGGCTGGCATCGGCGCCGGTGGCTTCGACGGCCTGTTTGACGGTGTCAAAGACCGGAACGCCTTCGACGGTTTCGCCCCCCTTGCCGGGCACGACGCCCCCCACCACGTTCGTGCCATAGTTCAGCATGTCCTTGGTGTGGAACCGCGCCATGCGTCCGGTGATGCCCTGCACGATGACACGCGTGTCACGATCGAGAAGAATGCTCATTGCACAACCCTCATTTTGGTGCCCTGAGTAAGGTCGTTTTTCCACGCGCCCACAGCGCGTTCTGCCGCCTCCATCAGCGTCGTGGCGCGAATGATCGGCAGTCCGGATTTGGCCAGGATCTTCTGGCCTTCTTCGACATTCGTTCCGGCCAGCCGCACAACGACGGGAATATCGAGGTCAAGTTCCTTCAACGCCTGAACGACTCCTTCAGCCACCCAGTCGCAGCGGTTGATACCGGCGAAGATGTTGACCAGTATGGCCTGAACATTGTCATCCGACAGGACCAGCCGGAACGCCTTGGCCACCCGTTCAGGCGACGCGCCACCGCCGATGTCGAGGAAATTTGCAGGCTCGCCGCCTGCCAGCTTGATCGTGTCCATGGTGGCCATCGCCAGACCGGCGCCATTGACGATGCAGCCGATGTTGCCGTCGAGCCCGACATAAGACAGCCCGCGATCCGCAGCGCGGCTTTCGCGCGGGTCTTCCTGGCTCTTGTCGCGCAGTTCGGCAATCTGCGGGTGGCGGAACAAAGCGTTGTCGTCAAAGCTCATCTTGGCATCCAGCGCCAGCACCCGGTCATCACCGGTGATGACCAGCGGATTGATTTCAACCATCGTGGCGTCGAGATTGCTGAAGGCGGCATAACAGCCCTGCAACGTCCGCACCATTTGCTGGATCAGTTTGGCTTCAACCCCAAGATTGAAGGCGATTTCACGGGCCTGAAACTCCTGAAGCCCGACGGCCGGTTCCACGATGGACCTGACAATGCTGTCGGGGCGGTCGGCCGAGATATCTTCGATCTCCATCCCACCTTCGGACGAGGCGACGATCATTACCCGCTGGCTGGAGCGATCCAGCACAAAACCAAGGTAGATTTCCCGGTCAATCGGCACTGCGGCTTCGACGTAGACACGATAGATGCCTTTGCCTTCAGGACCTGTCTGATGCGTCACCAGTTTGCGACCGAAGAGATCATCACAAGCCTTGTAGATTTCGTTTTCGCTGGTGCAGAGCTTGACCCCTCCGGCCTTGCCGCGCCCGCCTGCATGGACCTGCGCCTTGACAATCCATTTGTCGCCACCCAGTTCGCGCGCCCGGTAGGCCGCCTGTTCAGGACTGTAGGCAAGCGCGCCTGCGGGCACGTCGACACCGAATTTCGAAAGGACTTCTTTCGCCTGGTATTCGTGGATATCCATCTGATGCGCTCCTGTTTAAGCAGCTATTGAAGTGCCGTAACGGCTTTCCAGCAGAGCTTCGATCGCGTCTTGCTCGACCACTCCGCCCAGCTCACGAATGGCTTCGGCGAACAGGCGCACGATCCGGCTGACGGCCTCGCGATTCAATTGATTGAGGATTCCGATGCGCACCTGCACCGGTTCGCTCAAGGTGGGCCAGATGCCAAACCCGCGGGCGCGGCAGTTCTGCACCAGTTCCATCTCGCGGCCAGAAAGCGCGGAAGGCAGGTTGAGCACGATCAGGCTGGGCATGTCCGAGGTGACCTCGCACCCCATTTCGGTCACCGCGTCCCGAAGAACCTTTTCATGCGTCCGGTAAGACATCGACCGCTTGGCCAGACCTTCCTGCAAGGTCAGGCGCAATGACTCGTGGAATGCCGCAACCGCATATCCGGAATGGGTCCGGTGATAGGTGCCCTTTTCCACGTCCTGCCCATCGACGATGCCCCAGTGGCGGGCCTCGAAGATCGGATTGTGCACATAGGTATAGGCACCTGTGGATTTCAACGTCTCGATATAGGCATCGGCAAAGCTGACAGGGGCATAGGTCAGCGGCAGGCAGCACAGGCCTTTCTGCGGACAGGATGCCCAGCCTGCCACACCCGGATAGTCATCGATCGCAAAGTCTTCGACGCCCAGTGACGAGACCGCATCGATCAGCCCCATGGCGCCATGACGTTCACACGCCTCCGAGAAACCGCGCAGATCGTTCACCCTGCCCGATCCGGTTTCCCAATGCGCCATGAAGGCCCATTTCGGCTTGTGTTCGGCCAGAGTCGCTTCAACCAGTTCAGCCGTCACCGGCCGGCCATGTGGAACCTCGACCACCGTGACACTGGCCGCCTGCGGGTCAAGCGGGCTGGCCGCGTGTTCGGCGGGCGTTGCCGCCTTGATCCGCAGCGTCAACGCGTCGATCCCCGAAAATGTGCCGTTGGTGAAGGCCACAACCTTGTCACCGGGCATGATGGCCGAGAACATGGTGTCCAGAGCGCTCCAGCCGGTACCCGCGACAGCGAAGGTGTAAGCGTTCCGTGTGCCCCAGATTTTCCGCAGCATGTGCTTGCATTCGATCATGCCCCTGAGGACATCGCCTTGCATGTGATCGGCGACACCTGCGCCGGCGAAGGCTTTCAGGACACGCACATCCGTGTTCCCCGGCCCCGGCCCTGCGGCAAGGGTCTCGGGAATTTCGAGCGGAGGGAAAATCTGAAAGGTCATGGTCTGACATCCTCGGCTGTTGGCCGGACATTACGGCCTGATGGTTCAAGATACCGATCAGAAAACGCGAGCTTGCCGGATGGCGCAACGTAACTTACTACTGCTTTTGGATGGCTAATAGTGTGGGTAATTACCTACCTGTTTTGGCAAAAATACGACGGTATACCGAAATTCACCCCACCCTTTTGGGTAGTTTTTTGTAAAATATGGGCAAAATCATATGGTTGAGACATCGGACAAACCCATCGACATCATGCTTGCGGACAGCAACACGCTGGTTCTGTCGGCCATGTCGGAAATTTTCGAACGTGATCCCCGATTCTCTCTGGTTGCCACGTCGGCGACGGCGGAAGGGTTTCTGGGAACGGTGATGCGGATACCTGTGCAGGTCGGCGTCGTGGACTGGACGCTTCCGGCCCTGGGTGCCGCCAAACTGATCGAGGTGCTGCGCGATCAGGCCGATGCACCGCGCTTTGTCATCTATGGCGATGCCTCTGGGGATGTCCCACGATTGGCGATGCAGGCGGGCGCAGCTGGATTTGCAGCCCGCTCGGGCGAGGTCGAAGGCCTTCTTGAGACCTGCGCCGAAGTGGCAGCAGGCAAGATGGTGTTTCCGTTCATCGACGTCCGGAAGATGAAGCAGGATCCGATTCAAAGCCTGTCGCGCAAGGAACGCGCCATTTTGGAGGCCCTGGCACAGGGGATGTCGAACCGGGAACTGTCCAAGGAACTTCAGATATCCACCAACACGGTCAAGTTTCACCTGTCCAATATCTATGAGAAGCTGAACGTCAAAAACAGAACTCAAGCGATTGCGTTTTTCTATTCGTCCCAACGTGGGGCGGACTAGACGACAAGAACAGAGAGCCCAGATGACTGAAATCAAAATTAACGTTGTCGGTGCCGGGCGGGTCGGCAAAACGCTGATCAGCCTTCTGGATGGCACTGATGGCTGCCGGATCCAGGATATTCTGAGCACATCCTTTCAGTCGGCAAATGAAGCCGCCCAGTTGTCCAAAACCGGGCGCGTTGCAGCAAGCTATGCCGATTTGCGGCCAGCTGATCTGTGGATCCTCTCGGTGCCCGACACGCAAATTTCTGCGGTGGCCCACGAATTGAAAGAGGCGTTCGAAAACCAAGAAAAAACCGGGAAGCCCTCAGTGGCGTTCCATTGCAGCGGTTATTTTCCTGCCGAGCAACTGGCGCCGTTGCGAAGCCTCTCATGGTCTCTGGCCAGCGTTCATCCCGTCCTGTCTTTCGCCGATCCACAGGCCGCTGCTGCGCAATTCAAAGAGGCATTGTGCGGGTTGGAAGGCGATGAAGACGCCACAGCGTTCATTCAGCCGCTTCTGGAGGGATTGGGAGCCACCTGTTTTCCCATCCGGTCTGAAAGCAAAAGCCTGTATCATGCAGCCGCTGTGATATCGAACAACTTCGCCGTTGTCTTGCAGGCCATCGCCCGCGAAGCGTGGGCCGAGGCGGGCGTGCCGGACGAAACTGCCCGCAAGCTCAACGCTGGTTTGTTGAGCAGCACAGTCGAAAACGTCGACCTACTTGGCCCACAATCTGCCCTGACCGGTCCGGCGGCAAGAGGGGACTCAGAGGTCGTTGCCCAGCAGGGCGCGGATGTAGCGGCGTGGCACCGCGATGCAGGTGAAATTTACAAGCAAATGAGCCTGCTGGCGCAGAAGCTGAAGGCAACCGGTTTCACGAAGTAATCGCCAGATCCATTGCTGAAAGGCATTTTGGATCCTGCGTTCGAAACGCGTCGCGGAAAAGGGGGGCCCGGGCGTTTCTTTTGCGAATCCCTGAAACATGTTACGTTGGGTCAACTTTCGAGATTTGAATTTTCCCGGCACTCAGTTTCTTGCAGCGCTTTCCTACGAGGTGACTTCATGTCCGACTCCAGCAGTGAGCCCCCGCGCATTACGCTGTCCCTTCCGACCTCTCGACCAAATCCCACGATCTCGGCGGAACTCTCGGGATCGGCCGGTTTTACGGCTGACAGCCTTGACGATCTCAGGCGCGTCGAAGCCGAGAAGCTCAAGGCGCTGCGCCGTGGTGTTGGCATTGACCTGTCTGCCGAGGTGATCAACGATCTGGTCGATCAGCGCGTTCAGGCCACCGGTGCAGTCTTTCGTCAGCTCGAAACCATACGCAAGGATCTGACCGACGGGTTTCTGGGCGCTGTCGTCCCAACCCTTGCCCCGAAACTGCGCGGTGAACTGATCAATCCCGACGGCACCCCTGCCGAGCGGGTAATCGTTGAAGCGCTGCGCCCAACCTTTACCGCCAGTGAAGGCATCGACAACGCGGATTTTTCCTGGGCTGTAAAAGCCGCCGTAACGGATGCGCGGGGCCTGTTTTCGCTGGATCTGCCCAATCTGCGCCTGCCGCAAAATGGCCTCAGATTGCGGATCCGGGGGCAGAACACCACTCTGACCGAAGCAGTGCCGCGCATTGATGCATTGGATGGCGAACTGGGACTTGTGGTGCTGGATCGCACCGTCCTCCCTTTGCAGCGCTCGATCCTGGGTGAGCTTGCCGATATTCTGCCGGTGGATCCCGAGGATGCGGAAGAAAACATATCCGATTTCACCGGCACGCAGGCGCCCATCGTGCTGGGCGAAGGTGATTGCGCTTCGGAATACCGAACCGAAGGAGGCACGGTTTCGCGGCGGCGTTATTCGGTTCTTTATCGGCTAATCGACCCGCTTGTCGGACCGAAAAACATCGTTCGCACCCGCCCCGTTGGCGGCAATCGCTTTGTCACGACAATTCCGGGCGGCACCTTTGCGCAGGCCAATCTTTCTGCCGAAACACTGTTGAGCGCATTCAATAATGACGGCGGAGACTGGGATTTCCGCGATCGGATACCGATTGACGAACCCATTGATATAGAGGATTTTTTCGAAGACCTGGAACAGCGCCCGCAGGATGTGCCAAAAGCTTCCAGCCTGGCGCTTGGCTATATCGCCAAGATGCGTTCAACCGCCGTTCACGCCGGAATGTCATTGGGGCGTCTGGTCTATTCCCTGCCGCTTGCCCCGGGTGAGGAACAACGGATCGTCGTGTCGGAACAGCGCGAAACCCTGACCGTGCGCGAACGCGAAAGCCTGACCTTCGAGGAACAACAGGAATTCGAAGAGGCGCGCGATACCTCTTTCGACAGTACATTCGAAACCGCGCTGGACGAAGTGATCCGGGGAACATCCTCTTTCTCGACCAAGGCGTTCACAAAAAGCTTCGGGGGGGCCGGTGGCATTGGTGGCGGTCTGTTCGGCGGCATCGGGGCCATAGTGGGCGGGGTCGGTTTCAGCGGCGCGCGTTCCAGCTCCAACTCGTCAGGCAGTTCGTCCAACACGCAGAACACGTCACGCGATTTTCTGTCAGACACGCACGAGACATTCTCGGCCGCGCTGGAACGGGCCGCTTCAGTCAAGCGAAGTTCGGCCCGAACCAGCGTTCGCACAGCCACGGCAAGTGATCGGCGGACGGCGACGACAAAATTCGTGGCCAACCGCAACCACTGTCATGCAATGACGATGCAATGGTTCGAAGTTCTGCGCGACTTTTCCCTGGAAACGCGGATCGAAGGCGTGCAATTGGTCGTCTTCGTTCCCATGCAGCTCATCCGCTTTCGCCGTTTGGGGCAAGGCGATCAATTGCCGGGCAATGTCAGCCGGTCCGGATTGCTGAGCCGGTACAAGGTGATCCTGCGCCACGCAGACGTGTTCCGCCGCGTATTCCGAAACCGTCGCAGATTCCGCACCGCCCTCAAACTGCTGGAAGAGTTTTATGCGGACAAGGACGCGACACCGCAGAATGCTCCGGGTGTCGCTCAGGACATCGTCAGCTTCGAGGCTCAGGGCACTTTCATGCCCAATGATGACATATCCGCGGTGATCTTCACGCAGGATGGCGACCGCATTGGGCCAGTGCCCCTGACCGGATCGCCGATCGATATCGACAACCTGCATGACTTGCCTGCCGAGACACGTGAAAACCTTCTGGTTCGGCTGGCTGACGCGCGCCGTGATCCAACGAAGCGGCGGACTTACACCGGATCCGTGGCTTTGCCCCGCTCGGTCGAACGTTCGGACATCGCCCGCGTCGAGTTGCGCAGGCGGACGGGCTCTTTTGCCTATTCATTCTATACCGGCCCCGACCCGATCAACATCTTCAACATTTGGGAACATATCTCGAACCTGGAAGATGCCGATGATCTGGATCGCGCCACGCGCAACATCAACCGGAGCCTTCACACGACGATTTCAGGCTCGGATTTCGACGATCTGGTCGGCGCGCCGATGATCAGCGAGTTCGAAGCGCGCATGAACGAAGACGCACAGACCATCGTTGACGACAACACATTCCAGGCATTGCCTGCAACCCTGCCCTATTCCGTACAGGAAGTGCCGGACGTGCTGTCGCGTCGTGATCTGCGGCGGATCGAAGAAATGTATCAGCATATCGTGGCCGACACCGTTCGCTATTCCCGCGTGATCTGGGCCAGTATGACGGATGAAGAACGGGCCATCCTGCTGGAACGTTTCACGATTGGCGTGCCGGATGGCGGGTTGGATGACGCCTCAAGCGAAATATCGCTGCTCAGCACGGTCCAGAACAAGGTGCTGGGGTTCTATGGCAACGCGATGATCATGCCCTTCTCGATCCCGCCCGATCTGGCCGACAGAATGGAGATGCGAACCGGCGACATTCAGGACAGTCTGCTGGCCTTCCATCGGGAAGACTTCCGGCCACCGCGCCGCACGATCTCGCTGCCGACCCGGGGGCTGTTGGGCGAGGCCGTTCTGGGCCGCTGCAATTCCTGCGAGATGATCGACCATCGCCGCTTCTGGAACTGGCAGGACAGCCCGACGCCACCCCCGGTTGGTGACACGCCGGTCCTGCCCGCGGACAGTGATGCAATCTTTGGCACCCGTGCGCCATCGGACCTGCCGGCCAATCAACCTTCGAACACGCTTACCATCGCAGGGGGCGACATCGGCACAGGCCAGGCCGTGCCCACTTCGCAACTGGCCGAGATCCTCAAGGCCGCGCCTGATCTTGCACGGGCGGGAACCGATCTGACGGGACTGAAAGAGTTGCAGGCGCAACTGGCCCTTGAAACGCAATCGGTCGCCGCCGGTCGGGACAAGGCCATAGACACGGCGACGGATCTGACCAAAGAGCTTGTCGGCAAGGCCACTGAGCTTGCCGGCAAGGGCCAGGAGATCGCCGCGGCCCGCAAAGAGGAAGAAGCCAAGAAACAAGCTGCCGAAAAGAAAAAGTCAGCTGCCGACAATGCCGCAAAGATCAAGGGGTTTGAGGATATCGCCAAGAACGCCTCGGGTGTTTCTGCGCTGATCGGCGGGCAACCGGATGGCAACCGGGCGGCCTTCACGCAAAACCTGTTCAAGGATTTCCCCGGCGGTGCCGCCGCTCTGGCCAATCCCTCCAACACGTTGCTTCTGGCCAAGCTTTTCGGGGCCTTTACCAAAGCCAATACGGATGCGGATGACGGCAGCGCAACCAAGGCCGGCAGCCAATCCGTTCTGGATTTCCTCAATGGCCTGAGCGCCCCTGCGGAGGACGACGATGAGTGACACCAGCACGAATGCAACCGCCGAACCCGGCATCGATGAAAGCCTTGCCGAGGCCATCATCAATATTCTCGAAACCACCAATTCTCCGGCGATACAGCGCGCCCGAGAGGTGATTGCCCACAGGCTTGCCATCGCAGGCGACATTGCCCCATCCCGCATCCCTGCGCCGCGCAATATCACCGAGATCGGCGGCTACATAAATCTGCTGAGCGAGTATGGAGAGGCCGAACAGCGCGCGCGCATGATCGCGGCCGCTCTGGGCATAGCGGGGCCGCAGATTTCGCTGCCACAGCCCGGTGCCGTTCCTCCGCTGTCCTTTGTCACCCGTGATGGCGCCCGACCTGCGGGGCCACAACAACCCAGCTTCCCGTTGACCTATACGATCCGCAGCGACTTTGTTCCGGCCTTTGACAATGCGGTGCAGGAAATCACGATCCGTGGTGGCGCGGTTCCGATTTTGACACCTGTCAGAACACTGCCTGCTGCGGGGTCTGCTCCCGCAACAGACGGCTCTGCGCAGCTGGCTCTGATCGGCCGAACACTCAGCTTGGCGCCAACTGCGGCTTTGCACGCCGTGGCAACCGATCCCCTGTCGCTCAGCCGCCCGACTGCTGGTGGCGGTTTCGAGGTATTGGTTCGGGTCATCGACGCCGCCGCTCCGATCGCCGGAACCATCGCGGCGGCGAACTGGACAAGTTGGGAGTGCGACACCACTGCCTGTACCGAAGTCGACAGCAATGATGCGCGCTTTGCGCTCACGCCGCTGCTGAACGCCGCCGGGTGGCACCAGCCCGCTGATCCCGGCAACCCGACCAGTCTGTCAAATCCCGGAACCTGGGCGGCATGGCGCAACATCACCGGGCTTGTGCCGGGCGTCACGCGGTTTGCGGATGAGCTGCAACTGCTTTATTCCGCTGAAATGCTCATTACCTCGCCGGTCTTCAATCAACTGGACAATGTCTGGACAGGAAGCGAGTTCGCTGCGCCATAGCACGGCTGCCTGAAACGCACGAAAGTGATTTGGCAATGCGCCCTTCATGAGGTTCAATGCATTCAGGAGGTCAGCCATGCAAAACCCCGAGCGTTTCGAGAAATTCTATTTTGCCAAAGTCGGCATGGGTGAAGCCTGTGGCTGTGCCGAGCGGATAATAGACGTGTTCGAATTCAACCGCAAAGGCGGTGCGCAATCCAGGCAACCTGTGAAACAGGACAGGCGCAGACGCGGATCCTTTCGGGCATGGGCGGTCAAATATGGGCTGATGAGCCGCAGGCGCACATAACCAACACCTGACGGCGCACACAGTTCGCATTCCGCTTCATGGCGTGGCTCAGGCGGTATGATTGCATTTCTGAAACCACCATGTCCGGTTGCCACGAGAACAGGTCAGACCGGCACCAGCTTCCCGTCGCGAAGATCCAGTTCATCGGGCGCCAGTTCCAAGCGGAACGCCGGCGAATGACTGACAAGCAAAATCGCCTGTGGCAACGCGCGCAGGATTTCCAGCAGGCGCGCTTCGTTTTTCGTATCCAACGCATTCGTCGGTTCGTCCAGCAACAGCACTTCGGGTTCCATCGCCAGAACCGTCGCCAGGGTCACCAGACGTTTTTCTCCGCCTGACAATTTATGGGTAATGCGGTTCTTCAGGTGCATCAGGTCCAGATCGCCCAGAACTTTGTCGACGATGGCAAGTGCTTCGTCGCGGGTCTTGCCCAGATTGAGCGGACCAAAAGCAACGTCTTCGGCGACGGTCGGGCAGAACAGCTGATCGTCCGCATCCTGAAATACAAGCCCCACCCGGCGGCGGACCTCATGGAAATCAGCCTCTTCCACGCGTTGCTGACCAAAAACGGTGACAGTGCCCGAACACGGGCGCTGCAACCCAAGCAAAATCCGCAGGAGCGTCGATTTCCCCGCTCCGTTCGGGCCTGTCAGGGACAGGCGCTGCCCCGCGCTCAGGCTCAGGCTTGCCCCGTCCAGAACGGGTGGCTGGCCGGGGTAGGAAAAACAGATGTCTTCAAGCGTGATCAGTGTCATGCGAATTCCAGAATGATCAGACCCAGGCAGAGGCCGCTGAAACCAGCCGCAAACACAATGTCCGCGCGGGTCAGGGCAAATTCCTGAAGCAACGGCATACGCCCGGAAAACCCCCGGCACTTCATCGCGGCCAGGATGCGTTCCGATCTTTCGATCGCGCGCACAAGCATCATGCCCACAAGGTAGCCAAAGCTGCGATATGTGTGCCAGTTTGTTGCTGGCCGAAAACCGCGCACCTTCATGGCCGCGCGCAAACGCAGATACTCTTCCCGCAACACCTCGATATACCGGATCGTGAACATCAGCAGGTAAACCAGCTTTTCCGGGCAACGCAGACGATGCAGGGCGTGGCCCAGTGTAACCGGCTCCATCGTCCCGACCAAAACCAACAGGGACAGGATCACGGCATTGGCGGTCAAGGCAATCTCGACCGCTTTCCAAAAACCCTGCCAGCTTGCGGAGAATCCCCAAAGCGTGAACATCGGATCCCCGGGCATGGAAAAGGGCAACAGGACCAGCATGAACAGGATGAACCCATCCATCATGGCCATTCGCTTCAACGTCTTTCGCCGCGGCAGACGTGAAACTATCAGAAGCGAAAGCGACACTGTCAGCGCCGCGCAAAGCGCGCCGAGGGATGACAGCGCCACGGTCACGACCGCAAAAACAACTGCCATGACGATCCGCATCCGAGGATCCAGCAGGCTGATCAGACCTTCTGGTCCGTCACCGGCTTCGGACAGTGTTTTTTCCTTGTGCCCCAGAACGTGTGCCATCAGGAGGCCAGCTTGCGGCGGGCCGCCATGTAAAAGCCCAGACCAAACAGACCAACGATGTACCCGATCCCGCCAAGGATGGTTTGCAGGTCATTCTGTTCGCGATAGGCCGCAATCTCGCGCCTGAGCGGGCGCAATTCGTTACGTACGGCCTTGGCGATAACCTGCTGCTCTTCGGCGCTGAGAGACGCCGCCGAACCGCTGGCCTGCGTCACAGCAGCCGAAGATGAGCCACCGTTTTCTGCCACGGCAACGCCCATGATCCGCGCGACATCTTCGGCAGACATCGTGACTTCGGCCACATGCCCGGCGCCAAGGTTGGCAAAGAAGGTGTGCGCCACGGCCGAGGTCGGCGTGTAGACAAAAAAACCGTCCGCATCCGTGACCGATCGACCCAGCTCGGCCCCATCCGGGCCGGTGACAATGACCTCGGTGCCGTTTGCCATGTCGCCGTTAGAAAAGCCAATTTCGCCCTCGATGACGTCTCCCGACTCGAAAACGCCGGCTATGACCTTGTGCGCCAGGGCAGGCACAGGTGCGCAGCACACGGCCAATATGACAACCAGATGCTTCATGTGGCTGCTCCTCTGAAAAACAGCTCGGGCTTGACCTTGCGCGCCAACAACACGGCGAACCCGGTCAAAATCGCCTCGATGGCCATGACAGGAATATGGGCGAAGAAAACAAGCTTGGCGGCAGGCAGAAATTCATCCCCCGACAGCGCCAAGGAAAACGCGACCATGCCGGTTGTCGCCGCAATCGCAAATGCGCCGCCGACGCCCCCCCAAATTGCACCTTGCAAAGGCGTTCCACGCGCGATCAGACGACCGAACAACATTCCGGCCACCACTGCGGGAAAGGCGATATTGACGGTGTTGATCCCCAACACCGTCAACCCGCCAAAGCCGAAAAAGACCGCCTGTAGCAAAAGCCCGACGAACAAAGCCGGGAATGCGGCCCAACCAAGCAGCAGCCCGGCCATGCCGTTGAGGATCAGATGGACCGACGACGGACCAATGGGCACGTGGATCAAGGATGCCACGAAGAAACTGGCTGACAGCACGCCCGCAGTGGGGATGCGATCAAGATCCAGAGACCTGAGACCCATGGCGATCCCGCCCGCGGCGGCTATGGCGCCGCCAATTACAACCGGGTTGGAAAGGGCTCCGTCGACGATGTGCATTTGGGGTTACTCCAGATCCCAGGCACGAATCCAGATGACCGCATCCTGGCTGAGTTCTTTGCCCTCATGTTCGGTTGCCGGACCGGAACCAAGGGCGGCGAAACCCCAGTAACCGGCTTTCGGAACGCCGAACGAAAAGTACCCGTTGTCGTCAGATATTGCGACCACCGCACCACCCGGCATAGGAGACGCTTTCGGTGCAGAAACCGCCGAACTTTCCATGTCGGGTTCGGCGGCCATGTACTCGATCTCGATCTCGGCCCCCGCAACCGGCTGACCATCAGCCAGCACACGGCCCGTGAAAGTCGAACCCGCGATGATGTTGGTCGGCTTGTTCAGCGGGATAATCTCGGTCGGCAGACCCACGGGATTCATCCAGTCGGTCGGCAATTCGTTGCGGTTCAGGAAGGCTTTGGTGAGCTGTTGGATATAAATGTCTTCGGATTCCTCATAATAAGGCTGAGGAACCGTCACCAGCACATAGTCGCCCGAACGTTTGACCGGGACACTGCCCTTGAACGCCGCGCCCTCGTTTTCCCCGCCGGTGAACCGGATAGGTTCCAGCGTGTCCAGCAAATCGGTCTTTTCACCGTTGTGGATCACGTAGAATTCCTGCGGCTTTTCAAGATCCATGACATGGCCATTCTCGAACGGATGCCAGAAAATCAGTTTGACCGCCACATCGCCCGGTTTCTCGATCATGGTGTCCGTGGTGTATTCCAAAAGGAAATGCGCATTTGCGATGGCAGGAAGAGCCACCGCGGCAGCGGCTGCGCTGAGCAGCGTTTTCATGAACAGTCGTCCTTGTCCCGTCGCGCCAATCCCGGCGCGAAATTCGTTTTGACCACGGGACATTCAACGCCAAATTACCCTTTCAGGCATCCTGGTCCGACGCACATCCCGTCGCCGATTAGGAGTGCCCCTTGTGAGGGCACATGTCCGGCAGGTATCCTGACTTGCGGGTCAAAGCGTTGGACTGGCCTTCCCGGGCAACCCCCAGTGGCGTTTCAGCCCTGCTCGCCGCTTACAGTTGCGGGTGCAGTTGCGGAATTGGGCCTGAGCCCGCACCGCATTCCCTATTGATTCCAGAGCAAGCCCCGGAACCGGACATGCCGAGCGGCTTGCCAGACAACTCAGCCCTCCGTCAACGAAAATGTGTTACGGCCATCGAAAATAATGAGCTCGGCAGTTTGCGAGAGTGAACCAGTTTGTGAAATATCCAAGGCAACAAGGTGATTTCACATCTAAGCTTCTGAAAGATACCTTTCCGACAACGGCAGGCTCGCCGCGCCCAGTGAGCGTGCTTCCGGGCCCACGGTCCCTGCCAGCACGGCAGGGCGCTCGAGACCGGTCAGGTTAAGCTCAGACAGTTTGTCTTCGACCATTTCAACCAAACGCGCCTTGATGTCCTGCGGCATCCAGCCGTCAATCTTCACGCATTCGAAATCTATCAGGCTACAGGACGAGACAATCGCATAGGCAATCCCACTCGCCGTCTGTTTCAACCAGTATTCCAGTTGAACTTTTGGCACATCCCAACGCTGGGTCGTTTCCCAAATGGAATGCGACGTGACACCTGCCGTGGTGATTGCACGCTCGAGCACGTACAGGCTGGCCACGTCGATGAGCGGCCTGACACCACCGACATCATCCGGCACAGGCAAGGGGCCGATTGCGCCCGCGTTTCCACGCCCCGAAAAGATTGCGCCATTGAGGACCACACCGCCGCCAATGAAAAACCCGATATAGAAGTACAGGAAATCCCTTGGCCCATCGGCTGGACCGAATACCAATTCCGCCCCACAAGCCGCAGTGGCGTCATTTTGCAGGAATACCGGAATATCGAGGCGACGCGCCAGGTCAGCCTTCAGGTCTGATACGCGCCACGGGTCCATTTCTTCCTGAGGAACCTGAAGGGTCTGGGCCCAGTCCCATAGGTAGAACGGCATGGCAATCCCAAGTCCCGCAATCCTGCCTTTGGCCTCAGGCGACATGGATGATATCATTTTGCCCAGACTCTCAGTGGAAAACTCCAAAGTCGCTTTCGGCGTTGGATAGTCATAAGTTCGCCGCTCGCTTTGCCGCACATTTCCGACAAAGTCAGTCAAAACCAACTCGGCACTGCGACGCCCCACCTTGAGCCCAAAGAAAAACGCACCATCCGGGTTAAGTCGCATGGGAACAGAAGGTTGCCCGACTTTCCCGCGGACCGGTTCGCCGCGCAAAAGCAAACCATCCTTCTCCAACAGCCGCATAATGACGGAAACGGTTTGTGCCGACAATCCGGTCATGCGCGCGATCTCGGACTTCGAAAGGGCCTGGTGACGCCGGACAAGCGACAATACAAGCCGTTCGTTCCGGGCCCGCATCCCGCTTTGGTTGGTTCCGCGCACCTCTGACCCGTGCAGGCCAATCGAATTTTTCCGAGATGAATTTTCCGGCACGACCACCCCTTTCCTGTTGAAGAATGAGAAAGCCCGCCCGCCCTGTCAATAATAAATAAGAGTGATTTATTTATTGACTCAAAATTCGAATCTTGTGATTGTTTCTTATGGGGTCAGGATTTTTTGCCTGATCGCCCTCGTGCCCTACTCGGCATAGAAAAAACTGGGAGGATAATCGATGAAACTTGCAAAACTTGCGGGTGCTGCTGCGCTCGGGGTTACTGCCATGGCTGGCAGCGCAATGGCGGAAGGCGAAACTGTTTGCCTGATCACCAAGACGGACACCAACCCGTTCTTTGTCAAAATGAAAGAAGGTGCGACTGCAAAAGCGGAAGAGCTGGGAATGACGCTCAAAGCCTTTGCGGGCAAAGTTGACGGTGACCATGAAACGCAGGTGCAAGCCATTGAGACCTGCATTCTGGACGGCGCCAAAGGCATTCTGCTGACGGCCTCGGACACATCATCCATCGTTCCGGCCGTGAAGCAGGCGCGGGATGCAGGTGTTCTGGTTATCGCTCTGGATACGCCGCTGGAACCCATTGACTCGGCTGACGCGACCTTTGCCACGGACAATTTCCTGGCCGGGCTGCTGATTGGACAATGGGCCAAAGCCACGCTGGGCGACGCGGCCAACGACGCGAAAATTGCGACACTGGATCTTGCCGTCAGTCAGCCGACAGTGGATGTGCTGCGCAATCAGGGTTTCCTGCAAGGCTTTGGTGTCGATCTGGCGGACCCGAACGTAATAGGTGATGAAGATGACCCCCGTCTTGTCGGAAGTGATGTCACTGCCGGCAACGAAGAAGGTGGTCGCCGCGCGATGGAAAACCTTCTGGCCAAAGATCCCACGATCAACGTTGTTCACACCATCAACGAGCCTGCCGCGGCAGGCGCCTACGAGGCGCTGAAAGCCATCGGGCGCGAAAATGACGTGCTCATCGTTTCCGTGGACGGAGGCTGCCCGGGTGTCCAAAACGTTGCCGATGGTGTTATCGGCGCGACGTCGCAGCAATACCCGCTGCTGATGGCATCGCTGGGTGTTGAAGCCGTCAAGAAATGGGCGGACGAAGGCGTGAAGCCTGAAAACACGCCTGGCAAGGATTTCTTTGACACCGGCGTGGCGCTTGTAACGGACAAGCCTGCCGAAGGCGTCGAGTCGATCTCGGTCAAAGAAGGCATGGACCTCTGCTGGGGTTAACCTGACCACCCGGAGGGCCGCAGAGGGCGGCCTTCCGCATTTCAAACCACCCATTCGCCCGAAAACTTGCTAAAGTCGTCAGCAACCTGACGCTTTGGGGGAACCTTTATGTCCGATACTTCACGACGATCAGACGACTTCGAAGCCGCTGCAAAGGGCAGCCCGGAACAGATTGCCGAATTTGACGATCACCACCGCGGGTTCGTCGGAACGGTTCAGCATTTTCTGCATGTGAACCCCTCTTTAGTGCCGCTGATCGTTCTTGTGGCTGCCATCGTCATTTTCGGGGCTTTGCTGGGCTCCAAGTTCTTCTCGCCATTCGCGCTGACCCTGATCCTGCAACAGGTTCAGATCGTCGGGATCGTGGCGGCGGCGCAAAGCCTCGTCATCCTGACCGCCGGTATCGATCTGAGCGTCGGGGCAATCATGGTGATGTCGTCGGTTGTCATGGGTCAGTTCACCTTCCGATATGGGCTGCCACCAACGGTCGCGATTGTTTGCGGCCTTTTCGTTGGCACCGCAATCGGTGCGGTGAACGGGTATCTGGTCAGCCGCATCAAACTGCCGCCGTTCATCGTGACGCTTGGCATGTGGCAAATCGTTCTTGCGGCGAACTTCCTGTATTCTCAGAACGAAACAATCCGGTCGCAGGAGATCGAAGAAAACGCCGCAATTCTGCAACTTTTCGGGGCCAAGTTCAACGTGGGCGGGGCGGTATTCACCGTCGGCGTGATCTTCATGCTTGTGCTGATCCTCGGGCTTTCCTACGCCCTTCGTCACACCGCATGGGGAAGGCATGTTTACGCGGTCGGAGATGACCCGGAAGCTGCCGAGTTGTCAGGTGTCAATGTGCACCGAACGCTTATGTCCGTTTACATGTTGTCCGGGCTGATCTGTGCCTTTGCGGGCTGGGCTTTGATCGGCCGGATCGGATCAGTGTCTCCGACATCAGGCCAGTTGGCCAATATAGAAAGCATAACGGCGGTTGTGATCGGGGGCATATCCCTGTTCGGCGGCCGCGGGTCCATTCTCGGATCATTGTTCGGAGCGTTGATCGTCGGGGTCTTCACGCTTGGGCTTCGGTTGCTGGGCGCTGACGCGCAATGGACGTTCCTGTTGATCGGCATCCTTATCATCGCAGCGGTCGCGGTCGACCAGTGGATCAGAAAGGTGGCAGGCTGATGGAACCTATTCTCAAAGGACGGAACCTTGTGAAGCGCTATGGCAAGGTGACTGCACTGGACCATTGCGATTTCGATCTGATGCCGGGTGAAATTCTGGCGGTGATCGGCGACAACGGGGCAGGCAAATCAACGCTGATCAAGGCGGTGTCCGGCGCGGTGATGCCGGATGAGGGCGAAGTCTGGCTGGAAGGTCAGAAGGTGAATTTTCATTCGCCGATTGACGCGCGCGAAGCCGGTATTGAAACGGTTTACCAGACCCTTGCGATGTCCCCTGCCCTGTCGATTGCGGACAACATGTTCATGGGGCGCGAGATTCGGCGCAAAGGGCCGTTGGGATCATGGTTCCGAATGCTCGACCGTCCGGCGATGGAGAAATTCGCCCGCGACAAGCTGAGCGAACTGGGCCTGATGACGATCCAGAACATCAATCAAGCCGTCGAAACACTGTCCGGGGGTCAGCGTCAGGGTGTTGCGGTGGCACGTGCCGCGGCATTCGGATCAAAAGTCATCATCCTGGACGAACCAACCGCCGCATTGGGCGTGAAGGAAAGCCGGCGCGTTCTTGAACTGATCCTGGACGTGAAGTCTCGCGGCATTCCGATCATCCTGATCAGCCACAATATGCCACATGTTTTCGAGGTCGCCGATCGAATTCACGTGCATCGGCTGGGCAAACGCCTCTGCGTCGTTGATCCCAAGGATTACACGATGTCCGACGCGGTGGCGTTCATGACCGGTGCCAAGGAACCGCCCGCCGAGGACCAGGCCGCGTGAAAAGCACACTTGCCACCCCGGAGGCGCTTGCAAGAAAAATCGCGGATGCCGTCCAGGCCTTGCCGCCGCTGCAAGACCGGCATCTTGTCGCGATTGCCGGGCCGCCGGGTTCGGGAAAAACGACCGCGGCGGGCCTTGCAACCAAAGAGCTCAATCTGCGCGGCGTCGCAACCGGATTGGTTTTCATGGACGGCTTCCACTATGACAACGTGATCTTGAAGGATCGCGGCCTGCTGAACCGCAAAGGATCTCCTGAAACTTTTGATCTTGCCGGCTTTCATGCGTTGCTTGATCGATTGCGTGCGGAAGAAGAAGTCGCAATACCCGCGTTTGACCGGGAACTGGATCTGGCCATTGCCGCGCGGTCCATGATCACAGCGGATCAGCGCGTTGTTCTGGTTGAGGGCAATTACCTTCTCTTGAACGAGCCGGGTTGGTCGGACCTTCACCAACTGTGGACATTCAAGGTATTTTTGGACACCGATTTGAAAACACTCCAAACCCGCCTGACCAACAGATGGATCGGCCATGGTCTGGACGCCAATGCCGCCAAGGACCGCGCGCAGTCGAACGATCTGCCGAATGCACAGCGCGTGATCCGAAATTCGATACCCGGTGATCTGACACTGGCTTGAGTTTTGCCTGCGGCCAACACAACCCGTCTTGATGAAAGGCCAGAGGTCAGTTCCGGTACACCGGCGGAACAAGACCGGCCTGGAACCAAGTCACGAAGGACACGATCGAAAACACCGGCAGCCCGGTCGCCTGTTGAATATCCGACGCATAGGGGCACATATTCGTGCACTCCAGAACTATTGCCCCAAGATCGGGGTGGTCCGAGGCCAACGCGATCGCGGCCTCAACATTGTCCTCCCGGGCCTTCTCAACATTCAGACGCGATTCATTGCCAAGAATTGCGCGGGTGAACTCCCCCCCACCCTCGGTTGTGCCGATTGGCGTGTCCAAGGGGACATTGGCAGCCTGAAGATGGTCATTGGTCAAGGTGGACGCCGAAATGGTCAGAATGCCCGCACGCTTTCCCCTGGGAAGGATGCGATTCACCATTTCGACCTGCATCAAGGACGACGTGACGACGGGAACCGGAACGGCCTCGGCCAGTTCCTTCTGGAACAGGGACAGGAACCCGCAATTGGTTGTTATTCCGTCGGCGCCGTCTTTGACCAGCTCTTGCGCGGCGTCGATGAAGACCTCGAGCATACCTTCGGCCCGATGCCGGACCACCCGATCGGGCGAGGCATCCCGGACGATGCGGTACAGCACCGGAAACGGCCATGTCTGCGCATTGCCCATGTCACCAGGAATTCTTGGGAATTGCGCGTCCAGCATGAGGATTCCCACCGATGCGCCGTAAATGGATTTGCCGCCCTGCACGATCATCCCTGTGCCTCCTCGACAATGCGGGTCGAGATGTCTTCGGCCCCTTCCATGTAGATGCTGGTAATCCCGTGACGCACTGCGTCCTGAACCTGATCCATTCGTTTTGTGATATGAGCCGCCAGAACCCGGGCCGCCTCGTCCGCGTCCCGATCCAGCAGGGCCTGCATGACGTGTTTATGTTCGTCCTTGGACTTCTGCACCCGGTCCATGCTCATGGAAATCCAGCGGATATAGCGGATACGCTCGTTGATCCGCGTCAGAGTTTGCAACAACTCCATGTTCCCTGACAGCTTTGCGATCCCCAGATGGAACGCTTCGTCCCGGGTAACTGCCTCTTCGATCGTCAGGCCGGTGATGTCGATGCCCGTTTCGTAAAGTTCGTCACGCAGCATTTGCAGGTCTTCATCGGTCGCCCTGGCGCAGGCGGATCGGGCCGCCGCGGATTCGATGATCTGGCGCAGCTCGAAAAGGTCGAACACGCTTTGCGCATCCAAGGAACGGCAAAAGAATCCTTGCCCCGGGCGGAAATCGAACAGCCGTTCGGCAACCAGACGGTTCAACGCTTCTCGCAACGGCGTGCGACTGACGCCCAAATCCCTGGACAGAGCGACCTCGTTCAGGCGGTCACCGGGGCGCAGGCGGAAGGAGACCGCCATCGCTTTGACCTGATCATAGATATCATCGACGCGTGGACCCGCCATAAACAATGCCCTTCTTCGGTTGATTCACAGGTGCCACACTCAATTCTTGAAATCAATATGCAAGTCTGTATACAGTTATGTGTACAATTATTATTCGAAGGAATCGCGAACCATGACAGGGACGAATTACCTGACCGGAGCCGAGGCGATGGTGCGTATGCTCGAGGCGCATGGCGTGACGCATATGTTCGGCCTGTGCGGCGATACCACCTTGCCGTTCTATGACGCGCTCGCCCGAGTGGATCACGGCATTCAGCACATTCTGACCCGCGACGAACGGCACGCCGCCTACATGGCGGATGGCTATGCCCGCGTGACAGGCAAGCCCGGCGTTTGCGAAGGCCCTTCCGGCGGTGGCGCAACCTACATTCTGCCGGGTGTGGTCGAGGCCAATGAAAGTTCGGTTCCAATCCTGGCGATCACCTCCGATGTGGCGACAACCAGCCGCGGGAAATACCCTTTGACAGAACTGGATCAGCCGGCGTTGTTCCGCCCACTGACGAAGTGGAACGCGTCTCTGGATGATGCCGCCCGGCTTCCGGCCATGGTTCGTGCGGCATTCCGGGCGATGACAACGGGAACACCCGGCGCGACCCATCTGGCGCTGCCGTTTGATACGCAGAAGGCACAAGTGGACGAAGCGGAAATCTGGGCCGACGACCGGCATCGCAGCTATCCCGCCGAACGGGCTGCCCCCGATCCTGATGCCATCGAAGCAGCCGCAGCCATTCTTGCCCGGGCCAAAACCGCCTTCGCAGTCTGTGGCGGCGGCCCCGTTCTGTCCGGCGCAACCGATGCGTTGCGTCGCGTCGCCGGTCTGCTGGATATGCCCGTCGCCACAACCGTTTCAGGCCAAGGGTCTATCGCCGAAACCGATCCTCTGGCCCTGGGTGTCGTCGGATCGAACGGCGGGATCCCCGCGACCCGTGCCGTGGTGGATCAGGCTGATGTCGTCCTGTTCATCGGGTGCCGCGCCGGTTCGGTCACGACCGAACGGTGGAGAAGCCCCGGACGCAACGCCACGATCATTCACATCGACAGCGACCCCATGGTGATCGGCGCAAACTATCAGACCGAAGTCGCGATTTGCGCCGATGCCCGTCTGGCGTTGGAGGCACTTGCTCATGCACTGGAGCAACGGCAAGACCTGAACGGTCAAGGCGGAACAGCCAAGGCCCGCGCCGCGTGGGAGGCCAAGGCGGCGGCGTTTGCCCCCTTGGCTGCAAGTCGGGAAACCCCGATACGGCCCGAGGCTGTCATGGCGTCCCTGATGGGCATTCTGGACGACGATGCGATTGTGGTCGCTGACCCCGGCACCCCCTGCCCCTATTTCAGCGCGCATTACCGTTGGCGGCAACCCGGGCGGCATTTCATCACAAATCGCGCACATGGAGCACTGGGCTATTCTCTGGGGGCGGCCATGGGTGCGCATGTCGGCCGGCCCTCGGTCAAGACCCTGGCCGTCATGGGCGATGGTTCGTTTGGGTTCACCTGCGGTGAATTTGAAACGATGGTTCGGCACAAAATGCCGATCACCTCGATCGTTTTCTCGAACTCGGTCTTCGGATGGATCAAGGCGGGTCAGGATGCTGGGTTTGATCAACGCTATTACAACGTCGATTTCAACCGGACTGACCACGCCGCCGTCGCAGCCGCCTTCGGAGTGAAATCATGGACGGTCAAAGACCCTGAGGACTTGCCGAAGGTGCTGAAACAGGCCCTCGAACATGATGGCCCCACATTGGTCGACATCCATTCGCAGCAGCTTCACGAGGCCGCTGCACCTGTGTCGGAATGGGTTGCGTAAGAGGCAATCGACGGGGTCAGCTGGGCCAGAAATTCCTGCGCAATCGTGGACAGGGGGCGCCCCTTTGCGGTGATGATTGCAAGATCCAGCATGACGGATGGCCTGAACGGGCGGGTCTGGTACCCGCTCTCACCATCGAACGTCACGGTAAAGGGATCGATCATCGCAACACCCATGCCCTGTTTCACAAAACTCAGCAGGTTCTCGGACAGGTGCGTGTGAATCTGTGTCCGCCACGTGCGCCCGGATGCCTGAAAGATGTCACGGGTTCGACGGTGGGTTTGATGTTCCGGGCCCATCACGATGAAGGGCTCGTTTTCCAGTATTTCCGGTGTCAGAACGTCATAATCCGCCAAGGGGCTGTTTTCTGGAAAAGTCGCAAGCGTTTCGAATTGAAACACCTGATAATTCAGAGTGTCGTGCAGGATCGGCATCTCGACGATGCCGATTTCAAACAGGCCTGAAATCACCCATTCCTGAATCTTGGATGAATACTGCGACTGGAAACTGACGGAAAGGTTGGGGCGGCTTTTGGCAAAACGAGCGATCTCGCGCGGCATGAAACCAAATGACAGAAGATGCGGTGCCGCAACCTGCAATTGACCGGGATGTTTGTTCTGCAAATCTGTCACGGCCTGCGCCACGTGATCCAGCCCGCGCACGACCGTGTCGACTTCGCGGAACAGCAGCTCGGCTTCCGGGGTGGGCAGCAAACGGCCCTTGTTGCGCTCGAACAGAGGCAGTCGTGCTTCGCGTTCCAACTGAGCCAACAGATTGCTGATACCAGGCTGGGATATCCCAAGTACCGACGCCGCACCGGTTACGGTACCGGTTTCCATGATGGCGTGAAACGCTTGAAGCTGGCGAAAGCGTAGGGACATGGATTACTGTATCATTTTTTATGATGAACTGTCGAAGATATAGTATTTGAAATGATATGCTCGTCAAGGCAGGCTTTCGCTCAACCACAGGGGGCGGAATGAACGATCTGTCACAAAACATCATCGGTTACGACCTTTGGCACCTGAAGCTTCCGGTCACGTCCCGCCGGGATCACGGTATAGGATCCATCGAAGGCGCCTGCGAAGTCGTCATACTGCGACTGACATCCGAGGATGGCACACAGGGATTTGGCGAAGCGTCACCCTGGTCGGTGTTCACCGGCACCCCGGAAGCGACATTTGCGGCACTGGATCGATATCTACGCCCCCTTGTTCTTGGCGCCCGCGTGGGCGACCGGTCAGCCATCATGGCGCGCGCGGCCTGTGCCGTGGCGCATTGCACCGAGGCCAAGGCCGCGCTGGAAACCGCGCTGCTGGATCTGGCCGGCCGTATCAGCGACATCCCTGTCTGGTCATTGCTGGGCGGTCGTTGCCGCAGCACCATTCCGCTCAGCTGTTCCATCGCCAACCCGGACTTTTCTCAGGACATAGACCTGTTGGCGCGGTTGCGAGAGGACGGCGTGCGGATTGTCAAACTCAAGACCGGGTTCAAGGATCACGCCTTTGACATCATGCGGTTGGAGTACCTTGCGCAGAACTGCCCTGAATTCTCGGTCCGCGTGGATTTCAATCAGGGGCTGAGCATCGAGGAGGCTCCGACGCGGGTGCGGGACGTGGCCCGGTTCAATCCTGATTTCATCGAACAGCCGGTTCGCGCCCATCACTTCGGCATGATGGCGAAGCTACGGCATATGACCGATGTTCCCCTTCTCGCCGATGAAAGCGTCTTTGGTCCCGAAGATATGGAACGCGCCGCGCGTGAAAGCATTTGCGATGGTGTCTCGGTGAAAATAATGAAGTCTGGCGGACTGACCCGCGGGCAAACGGTCGCCCGCATCGCGGCGGCGCACGGCCTGACGGCGTATGGCGGGGACATGTTCGAGGCCGGCCTGGCCCATCTTGCGGGCACCCATCTGATTGCCGCGACACCCGAGATCACATTGGGCTGCGAGTTTTATCAGGCGTCCTATTTTCTGAAAGAGGACATTCTGGAAGAACCCTTCCGGATCCGGAACGGTCAGGTCTGCGTGCCCGAAACCCCCGGGCTTGGCGGCAGGCCCGAGGTGGCCAAACTGAACCATTACGCAGTGGCCAGGGCGGTTTCAGAATGAGCGACAAGAAAACCATAGCCATCATCGGCGCCGGTATCGTCGGCGTGTCGGCCGCGGTCTGGCTGCAACGGGACGGGCACGACGTGATCCTGTTCGACAAGGCCGGACCGGGTGAAGGCACGTCTCATGGCAATGGCGGTGTGCTGGCGTCTTGTTCCATCATACCTGTGACGGTTCCCGGACTGCTTGGCAAAGCACCCAAAATGTTGCTGAGCTCGTCGCAGCCGCTGTTTTTGAAATGGGGGTATCTGCCCAAGCTGCTCCCATGGCTCCGGCAATATCTGAGCCACGCGAACGTGGCAGACGTTGAACGGATCGCGGCGGCGCTGACGCCGATCGTCGGCGACAGCCTGAATGATCACAAGGCTTTGGCAACAGGCACGCGTGCTGAAAAGTGGATCGTGCCCAGCGACTATCTGTTTCTCTACGAGAACCGGGCCCATTTTGAACAAGATGCGTTGGGCTGGGGAATAAGGCGGAAGAACGGCTTTGATTGGGAAGAACTGGAGGGCAAGGCGTTTCACGACTATGACCCCGTGTTCAGCCCGGATATCGGTTTCGCTGCCAAGCTGTCAAACCACGGTCATATCACCGATCCCGGGCAGTACGTGAAAGACTTGGCCGCCCATGTTGAGGACGGCGGCGGCCGGATCATCCGCGCCAATGTCGAGGACGTCACCCGCGAGAACGGCCGCGTTACCGGTGTGCGCGCGGATGGTGAGACCATCGCTTGCGACACCGCCATTGTCACGGCTGGCGTCTGGTCGGGGCCGCTGGCGAAGCGACTGGGGGTTTCTGTTCCTCTTGAAAGCGAGCGCGGTTATCATCTTGAATTGATGGCACCTTCTGCCATGCCCCGCAGCCCGGTCATGGTGGCTTCGGGCAAGTTTGTTGCCACGCCCATGGATGGGCGCATACGCTTAGCGGGTATCGTGGAGTTCGGTGGGCTGGACGCACCGCCCTCACGCGCGCCATTTGAATTGATGCGAAAGAATGCCCGGGCCGCTTTTCCGGGCATAACATGGAAGGAGGAAGTGGAATGGATGGGGCACAGGCCGGCCCCGGCTGACTCGATCCCGATCATCGGTGACGTGCCCGGTATCAAAGGGGCCTATATGGGCTTTGGTCATCATCACATCGGCCTGACAGGCGGGCCAAAGACCGGACGGCTTCTGGCGCAGATGATCGCGGGCAGAACCCCGAACACCGACGTAAGCGTCTACGCGCCGTCGCGCTTTGCAACATAAGAACAGACCGATGAAGAACATCGGTATTTCAAAACTCGATAGGGAGAAAACGATGAAAACACTGACAAACCTTCTGGCAGCAACCACTTTGACTGCTGCCGCGGCAGCACCGGCCATGGCCGAAAAATGGGACATGCCGATGGCCTATTCGGCGTCGAACTTCCATTCGGCCACCGGTGCGGAATTCGCCAAATGTGTAACGACCGGAACCGGCGGTGAGATCGAAATCGTTACGCATCCATCCGGCTCGCTGTTCAAAGGTGCCGATATCAAACGCGCAATCCAGACCGGGCAAGCCCCGATCGGCGAACGCCTTCTGTCCGGCCACCAGAATGAGAACGCGTTGTTCGGTTTCGATTCGATCCCGTTCCTTGCGACCTCGTTCGACGACAGCGCCAAGCTTTGGGAGGCCGCCAAGCCATCTATCGAAAAAGTATTGGCAGAGCAGAACCTGACGCTGCTTTATGCTGTACCGTGGCCGCCGCAGGGGCTGTATTTCAAGAATGAGGTGAACTCGGTCGCCGATATGAAGGGCATCAAGTTCCGTTCGTACAACAACGCGACTTCGCGACTGGCCGAGCTGACGGGCATGTTGCCGGTGACGATCGAAGCGGCAGAAATCAGTCAGGCTTTTGCGACGGGTGTCGCCGAGTCGATGGTGTCTTCGGGATCGACCGGGTATGACCGCAAGGTCTGGGAAAGCCTGAACTATTTCTACGAAGTCGATGCCTGGTTGCCGCGCAACTACGTGATGGTGAATTCGGATGTCTGGTCGGGCGTGTCCGACGCCAACAAGAACGTCATCAAGGCCTGCGCAGAGCTGGCGGAATACGCGGGCAACTGGCGCGCCAAGGAATATACCGGCTTTACTCTGCAAGGTCTGCGTGATGGTGGCATGACCGTCGGTCCGGCATCCGAGCAGATGACGAATGAGCTAAAAGAGATTGGTGTGACCATGACCAATGAATGGCTGGAAGCCGCCGGAGACGAAGGCAAAGCCATCGTCGACGCGTTCAACGCCTCTCAGTAACCGTTCGAGGCAGGCGGCGTTGCATTGCGTCGCCTGTTTTCCATCCAATCATAACAAAGCGGGGACGCCATGGCGGTATTGCGGGGGCTTCGGTCCGTTCTGGATTTCATCTATCTTGCAGCGGGGGTACTGGCGGCGGTCAGCCTGATTGCCATTCTTTTGCTGATCGTCGTGCAGATGCTGGCCCGCTGGACCGGTGAAGTCTTTCCCGGAGCGCCCGACTATGCCGGCTATGCAATGGCGGCGGCATCTTTTCTGGCCTTTGCCAATGCGCTGAACCGGGGCAGCCACATTCGGGTTTCGATCCTTTTGAACGCGGTGCCTGACAGCGTGCGGCGTGTCCTTGAAATCTGGTGTTTCACCATCGGCACAGCCGTCATGTGGTATTTCTGCTGGTATGCCTATCGCTTCGTCTATTGGAGCTGGAAGTTCAACGACATCAGCCAGGGTCAGGACAGAACCGCGCTGTGGATTCCGCAATCCGCGATGCTGATCGGAGCAGTGATCCTGGCCATCGCGCTGACGGATCACCTGATCCACGTCCTGTTCAAAGGTGACCATCGCATTGTCCGCGATCTGGCCGACCAGAGCCACGGAGAATAGACGCATGGAAAATCTGTCTGTCATCATCCTTTTCCTTTTTGTTCTGTTCACGTTGCTCGGTACCGGCGTCTGGGTCGGCCTGGCCCTGATGGGGGTCGCCTGGGTCGGGATGGAGCTGTTCACGACACGCCCCGTGGGCGACGTGATGATCACGACGATCTGGTCCGCTTCGTCGTCGTGGACCCTGACCGCCTTGCCCATGTTCATCTGGATGGGCGAAATCCTGTACCGCACGCGATTGTCCGAAGACATGTTCAAAGGGCTGTCCCCCTGGATGGCCCCCTTGCCCGGCGGTTTGGTGCATACCAATATCGTGGGTTGTACCGTCTTCGCGGCAGTCTCAGGTTCGTCGGCCGCAACGCTGACCACCGTCGGAAAGATGTCAATCCCCGAACTGCGGAAGCGCAACTACCCCGAACGGATGATCATCGGTACTCTGACCGGCGCGGCCACTCTGGGGCTGATGATCCCGCCGTCCCTAACCCTGATCGTCTACGGGGTGACGATCAATGAATCGATCACCAAGCTGTTCTTTGCCGGCATCCTTCCCGGTTTGGTGCTGGCAGCGATGTTCATGGGTTATGTCGCGATCTATTCCAAGTTGGGCAAAGACTGGACCCCGGATGTCGAGGGCAAGCTGAGCTTTTCCGAGAAAGTCAGAAACTCCCGCTTTTTGTTGCCTGTGATCCTGCTGATCACGGTCGTCATCGGCTCAATGTATCTGGGCTATGCCACTGCGACCGAAGCTGCGGCTTTCGGGGTGATCGGCGGCCTGCTGCTGGCGGCAGGCCAGGGGTCGTTGAACTGGAAGACATTCACCGAAAGCCTGATGGGCGCCACGCGAACCAGCGCGATGATCGCCCTGATCCTTGCCGGCGCGGCGTTTCTGTCGCTGTCCATGGGCTTCACCGGCCTGCCGCGCGGGCTGGCCGATCTGATTGCAGGTTGGGAACTGACCCGTTTCGAACTGCTTATGGTCCTGCTGGTGTTCTACATCATTCTGGGCTGTTTTCTTGACGGGATTTCTTCCGTCGTTTTGACCATGGCCGTGGTGGAACCAATGATCCGCGACGCTGGCATTGACCTGATCTGGTTCGGCATCTTCATCGTGGTCGTCGTTGAAATGGCGCAGATCACACCACCGATCGGATTCAACCTGTTCGTGATGCAGGGCATGACCAACCATGAGATGAGCTATATCGCACGCGCTGCGATCCCGATGTTCCTGATCATGGTGCTGATGGTTTTCATCCTCATTTGGTTCCCCGACCTCGCCACCTGGCTGCCCGAGAATTTGCGTCAGAGCCCGGGCGGGTAAAACGGCCTTGAACCTGCTCCATCTGACTGCCCGCCACGGGCCCCGTGTTCTGGTCGCCGGATTGGCGGCGGGTCTTCTATTGCCGGGTTTGGCCGAGCCCATGCGAGGCCTGCTGCCGCCCCTGGTCGTGTTGTTGCTGTTCGTCACCGTCCTGAGAATGGACCCCGAAACCATTCTTGGATCGTTGAGCGATCTGCACAAGGTCGCGTTCACCGTCATCGGGTTTCAATTCGTGATACCGCTGATCATTCTGGCCATCGGATTTGTCGGGGGATGGACCGGAACGCCGGTGCTTCTGTCCCTGCTCATCATGGCGGCTGCGCCCTCGATTTCCGGCAGTCCCAACATGTGTTTGATGATGGGCTACCCACCTGAACACGCGATGCGAATGATGGTGGTTGGGACCGCCCTGCTGCCATTGACAGCGTTTCCGGTGTTCCTGCTCATGCCTGAACTGGGCGGCATTCACTCTGTTCTGCTGGCCGGGTTGCAACTGCTGTTGACGATACTCTGCACAACCGGCGCCGCCATTGTTGTCCGGCGCGTCTGGTTGCGTTCACCATCACGCTCCACATTGGTGAATCTGGAAGGGTTGGGCACAATCACCTTGGCCGTTTTTGCCATCGGCCTGATGCCTTCCGTCAGCACCACTGCGCTGAAAAGCCCGGCCGTCGCCGCTTTCTGGATCGCGCTCGCCTGTCTGGCCAATTTCGGAGCACAATTCATTTCGTTCCGGATGACCCGAGTACGTCTGCCGGCAGCCAGGGCAACGGCAATCTCTCTGATCGCGGGAAACAGAAACATCGCGATATTCTTCGTTGCTTTGCCGCCCGAGGTCACCGCACCCATCATGGCCTTCATCGGGGCGTATCAAATCCCGATGTACCTAACGCCAATGGTCATGCGTCATCTCTACATGCGGCAAGTCTTGCCCGAGTAGCTTTGGAAAGCCGCCTTAGGATATTTTTATCCCTTTTCTCCGATCCTTGTCGGCGTTGGGCCGATACCTCGTGCTTGGTTCAATGCAAAAAAACACGCTCAGGGAAATCGGGTGAATAATTGTCACTATTGACAGTTAATTGCACTCTTCCTATTTACTGTCAATGTTGACAGTAAAGGATATATCATGCCGATTAGCAAACTGGTCGTCGCATCTGTGATGACACTAGCTTCAACCCTCGGGGCATCCGCACAAACTCTCACTGCGACGGTGCAGGACGTGCGCAATGCAGAGGGTGATTTGATCATTGCCGTGTTCGATGACTCTAAATCTTTTAGGGCCATGGACGTGGCGAACGCGGCGGCCTTGGCTTCCATTCCTGCTGTCAAGGGCTTGGCTTCGGTCACCTTTCACAATCTCCCGCTTGGCACCTATGCGATTGCCGCGATTCACGACGAGAACAGCAACAGCGACCTGGATACCGAGAAGGATGTCCCAACCGAAGGGTACGCCTTTGGCGGCATGGATCGGAGCGGTCTACCGCCGGAATTCGCGGATGCCGCTGTCGCCATCGGCGCCGGCGTAACCGCAGACCTGTAGCTGAAATACTGGAAATAACATGATCGGGCGCCCCTCAAATCGTGATGAACGTTATGAACAGATTATGCAGGCCCTGGTCAGATGTGTTGCGAGATATGGCCTTGATGGTGCATCGCTTTCGCAAATAGCCAAGGAAGCGGGCCTGACACGGCCTCTGATCCGGCATCACCTGGGCAATCGGGATGAATTGATTACGACCCTGCAAGACTATGTTCTGAAAAGTTTTTCGGAACAGTCTGACGCACTCGTTGCAGGCTTGCCGGCGTCGGGAAAATCAAGACATCTGATCGATCTTCTGTTCTCGGACATGAACCAGACGTCACCGGATATGGTACTTGCCTTCGCAGCACTCACCGCGCGGGCGGTCGAGGATGCTTCGCTTCGCCGGGCTTGTCGAGAGGCTCTGCTTGCCTTTGAAACTACGATTGCTGCGATACTGCGCGCGGATTTCCCGAATGTGGATGCCGCAAAGGTCAATACCGCCGCTCATGGCATTGTGGCGCTTTATTTCAACGCGACGTCTTTGGCCCCTCTGGATATGCCGAATGTCTGGAAAACTCAGGCCGAACAGGCCGCGCGTGCGCTGTTCAATGGCCTGGCGCAAGAACCATGACACGCAAGCGACAGCTGAACTACATCACCTTCGCGGCGCTGATGGTGACGACGGTACTTGGCTATCAGGCTCTGTGGGGGCTTCTTTTCATGTTCTGGACAATCCCGAATTTCTATTCCGGTCACGCTTTGCTTTTGACCGACGTAACCCGGGATGAGGACCCCATCCTGTTTTGGCTGATCCAACTCGCCTGGGTCGCATTAGGCCTGTCGATGATCGCCAGCGACTTTCTCCCCCAAACGTTTTGAAAATTCCTTCACAAGAGGCTCAAATGAAACCCATGCTGCACCTTTTGCCGGTCGAAGCTTACACGAGCCGGGATTGGTTCGACCGGGAAATGCGCGAGATCTTCTCCAAAACCTGGCGCTACGCCGGTTTTATGGAGGATGTCAGTGAACCCGGCCAGTTCATCGCCGTGCAGGCCGGACTCAACAACATATTCGTGATCATGGGGCGCGATCGTCGCCTGCGCGCCTTCCATAACATCTGCCGCCATCGCGGTACCCAATTGATCCGCGCGGTTGGCAAAACGCAAAAAGCATTGACCTGTCCTTATCACGATTGGACCTACGATCTTGAAGGCAATCTGATTTCGGTGCCGGATGAGCACGAGGAATTTGGCAAGGTCGACAAGTCCTGTCTTGGCCTGAAACCCGCCAAGGTCGACATCTGGAAATCGATGATTTTCGTCCATCCAGACCCCGACGCGCCTTCCATCGCCGAATGGTTCGGCCCCGTCGAACCCCATATCGGCCCGCACGTACCGGAAGAGCTGATCGAGTACGAAGACCTGAACACCAGCTATGAGATAAAGGCCAACTGGAAGGTTGTCGTCGAAAATTACATCGACGTTTACCACCTGAGCCATCTGCATTCGAATACGCTGCAGATGTATGACCACAAATCCGCCGAATTCCACTGGGAAGGACCTCATTACATGTTTTGGGAGCCGCCCGTGGCGGAGTTTCTGGAAGATCAGGACAGCAAACTGAGCGCCCCGCGCGTCATCCCCAAAGACATGAACGGCGCCTGGGTGCCGATGCTGTTCCCGGGGATTGGTCTGGCCGCTTCGGAAGACGGCTGGAATATCTTCATTGTCGAACCCCTTGGCCCGGAACTGACACGAGTTCACAACCGTGGGCGGGTGTCCCATAGCTCGGAATGGGAATTCACCAAACAGTCGATGAAGTCGTCCTCTTTCTGGTCCAAGTTTGGAATAGCTGGGAAATACGAAGCCAATGACGCGATGGGCGAAGATGACCCGATGGTTGCCGGTGACTTTACCGGCGAAGATATCTACGCGTGCGAGCAACAGCAGAAATCCCTGCATTCTCCGTATTTTGAAGCAGGTCCGGCGGCAAACGGTGAAAGTCCCGTCATCGAGCACCAGAAAGTTGTTCTGCAATGGTTGGGGGAAGGGAAATGAACCCGCGTGATTTTTTCCCATTGCGCGTTTGCGGGGCCAGAGTCGAGCCGGATGGCGTGGCAAAGACCGTTATGTTCGATGTCCCTGACCACCTGATGGTCATATTCGCCTGGAGGCCGGGCCAACACGTGTCCGTTCGTTTCAATATTGATGGCGAAGAGCACCGTCGAAGCTATTCGATCTCCAGTTCGCCTTACTCCGGGGATCCGCTTCGCATCACAGTCAAACGGGTCAAGGGTGGCCGTGTCAGCAACTTCATCAACGACACTGTTCAGGAAGGGCAAACCATTGACGTCATGCCGCCATTTGGCAGTTTCTGCCTGGACCCCGACGAAACGGCGCGGCGCACCCATTACTTTTTTGGCGCGGGCTCTGGCATTACTCCGCTCTTTGCAATGCTGAACTCGGTTTTGACAGCCGAGCCCCATTCAGTCGCGCATTTGGTGTATGGCAACACAAACGCGAAGAGCATCCTGTTGCAGCACGAACTGAGCGTGCTTCAGAAAGCGCATCCCGAACGTTTTACAATCAACCATGTCTTTTCGAAACCCGGCTGGTGGTCCAACGCCGAGTACTGGCGGCAAGGTACAATCGACAAGGCCGCCATCGAAGCGTTGATCGCCGAGTATCCACCTTACGCCCAGGACGCGCGGTACTATGTCTGTGGTCCGGGCGATATGAACCAGGCCGTCAAATCGGCGTTGATGTCCATTGATGTTCCCCAGAACCGCATCCACATGGAAAGCTATGGTGCTGCGCCGGATCTGGACACGGGTATTGAAGGGGTGGACGCAAGCGCTGAATTGACGCTGGAAGGCACCCGACATCTCATTTCGGTCTCCAAGGGACAGACCATTCTTCACGCAGCGCAGTCAGCGGGGCTCAAGCCACCCTATTCCTGCCAATCCGGAGTTTGCGGCGCGTGCCGGGCCAAACTGACCGACGGCACAGTTCATATGCGGGCGCGCATGGCGCTGGAAGACAAAGACATCAAAGCCGGAGAAATCCTGACCTGCCAGTCAATACCCACGGCGGAAAAACTGACGATCAGCTTTGACCAGACCCGTCGCTGAAAAGCCAATGACGCGCCTGAGGCATGCCGGTTCACGCCGCCTCAGGTTCATTCACGGATCGGATCATGCGTCGGGCGCGCAATCTCGGATCACGAAGTGCTTGGTCGTTTCTTCCACGACTTCCCAATAGCCGCGAAAGCCATTGGGGATCAAAAAGCTGGCCCCGGTGCGAAAATCCTGACGGGTCCCGTCTTCGTGGATCAGGGCGCAATGGCCTTTGACGATATAGCAATATTCGTCCTTGTCCGTGAACGCGTGCCATTTGCCCGGCGTAGACGTCCAGGTCCCGGCAGACAGTTGTCCATCCGGGCTGGTGAAGTGCATTCCAATCTTGTGATGCGGATCACCCGCGACAACGCGATCGGGAAGATCGGCCAAACGCCTTTCGCTGCGCGTTGCGGGCTCATCGAAAAGATTGATTACCTGTGTCGTCATGAGGTCATACCCTCCTGCTGGTCATGTAGTGCGAGATGACGTGACCGGCCAATGAACGGTCACGTGCTGGACTTGGATTTCCGCCATCTTCTAATGAAACAGGTAGACACCCGCCAAAACCAGAGCAGCGATAAAGATCGTCTCGGCCACGATCAGGACGATGGCCTGCCCGCCCACATCCAGAATCCGCTTGAGCGACGTTTTCATGCCCACTGCCGCAATCGACACCAGCAGCGCCCACCGGCTGAGATCGGCCATGGCCGACGCTACCACTTCGGGGATCAGGCCCATTGAATTCAGGACGGCAAAGATCAGAAAGCCAACGACAAACATCGGCAAAATTGGCGGGCGCTTGCCGTCTTCCTCGCTGAACTCCGCATGGCGCCGGACAAGAAACGAGATGACCAGCACCACCGGGGCCAGCATGGCGACACGGATCAACTTGACCAAAGTCGCCACCTCACCGGTTTGGTCCGAAACCGAAAACCCGGCCCCGACAACCTGCGCGACATCATGGATCGTTCCGCCCAGGAAGACCCCTGAAACCTCGTCGTTGAACTCGAAAGCCTCGGTGAGGATCGGGTAGGCGATCATCGCGATTGTAGACAGAACAGTAACCGACAGTACCGTGAAAACCAGGTTCCGCTCCGAATGCTCGTTTTTGGGCAGAATGGCCGACAAGGCCATCGCGGCCGATGCACCGCAGATCGCAACCGATCCCCCCGTCAGCACCCCAAAGCGCCAACCACGGCCCAGAAGACGCGCGCCAAGAAGCCCGAACAGGATCGTGAGGATCACACCGGCAATCACAACGGCAATCAGATCAGCGCCAAGGCTCATCATCAATTCAACGGAAATACGCGCCCCAAGCAGCGCAACGCCAAAACGCAGAACCGTTCGTGCGGTAAATTCGATTCCGGCCTTGCAGTCGCCGGCATCGTCTTCGGCCAGGAAATGGAACGCGATGCCCAGCAACAGGGCCATCAGCATCGCCGGGGCACCATAATGTTCGGACAAGAACTTCGCTGCGACGGCAACAACCACGGAAACAAGGAAACCGTGCCCGTTCAAACGAACGAAAGACCGTGCCCGAAGCCACGGCGAGTTGGATGCACTCAACGCCTGCATCTTACTTCCTTTGCAATATTTGAGCTGCCTTTTAGGCAAAGCCTGCCCCCACCCCCACCGTATTCGGCCCGGGTGGAGGCATGATCAGATTACAGCTCGACCTGAGCTTTCATGTCGTCTGCCGAGATTCCTGCGACGGCGACGGGTTTTTTCAT
>NZ_WVQX01000015.1:0-42615 GCF_013110595.1 Ruegeria sp. HKCCD6428 | reverse complement strand
CGCCATCTGCGCGTCGGTTCGTCAATAAAGATCGCTCATGTCTCCCCTCCGTTCTTGGAGCCGTGAGTCACGCAGCGCAGCGAAAATCAATGCATCCTGAGCCTAGCTATGGGGTATAGTGGTGCAGAACGGAGTAGCGGGAAACATAGAAACGTATTTTTAGATATGGTCAGAAAACATGAGTGTTCCGTGGTGCTCCAAGATTTTGGTTTTGGATTTCCCTCAGCGGCACCAGATAAATCCAAGTCAAACGGATTTCGGTCCTCGCAACGTCCGCTGCCCTGCCGACAGGCGCGTTAAGCGCGTTTCTCTCCGATCGAGGCGACACCCAGAACGTCCAGAATTTTCGCTTGGATATGCTCGGCATTCATGCCGGCCACCGCATACATGTCCGCGGGGCTGGCTTGATCGATGAAGATATCAGGCAAAACCATCGAGCGGTATTTCAGGCCCCGATCAAATACACCTTCATCCGCCAAAAGTTGAGCGACATGGCTGCCAAAACCGCCAACGGCCCCTTCTTCTATGGTGATCAACGCCTCGTGGCGGGACACCAGATCCAGGATCAGGTCACGGTCAAGAGGTTTGGCAAAACGAGCGTCGGCAATCGTGGGCGTTATGCCTTTGGCTGAAAGGGATTCCGCCGCCTTCTGAACCTCTGCCAGACGTGTACCGAATGAAAGCAGAGCCACCCGCGCACCTTCCCGGATAACGCGGCCCTTGCCGATTTCCAGAACCTCGCCGCGTTCGGGCAAGTCGACCCCGACACCTTCGCCGCGCGGATAGCGGAACGCTATGGGGCCTTCGTCATGCGCGGCGGCGGTCGCCACCATATGCATCAACTCGGCCTCGTCAGCGGCAGCCATGACGACCATACCGGGCAGGTTGGCCAAATAGGCAATGTCGAACGATCCCGCATGGGTGGCGCCGTCAGCCCCGACCAAACCTGCCCGGTCGATTGCAAAACGTACGGGCAGGCGCTGAATCGCCACGTCATGTACCACCTGGTCGTAACCACGCTGGAGAAAGGTCGAATACATTGCGCAGAACGGCTTCATTCCTCCTGCGGCAAGCGCAGCCGAAAACGTCACGCCGTGCTGTTCGGCAATCGCCACATCAAAGCAACGTGACGGATAGCGCTCGGCGAACAGGTTGAGGCCAGTTCCGTCGGGCATCGCAGCGGTCACGGCGACGATCTTGTCGTCACGCGCGGCCTCATCGACCAGCGCCTTGCCAAATACAGACGTATAAGAGGGCGCGTTTGAAGGTGCCTTTTTTTGCTCCCCAGTAACCACATCGAACTTGGCCGTGGCATGGCCTTTGTCGCGGGCCTGCTCGGCAGGGGCATACCCCTTGCCTTTTTTCGTCAATACATGGATCAGAATCGGCCCGGTTGCCCTTGATTTGACCGTACGCAGAACAGGCAGCAGCTGGTCCATGTCATGGCCATCTATCGGGCCGAGATAGGAAAACCCAAGCTCTTCGAACAGCGTGCCGCCCACCGCCATGCCTTTCAGCATCTCTTTGGCGCGCTTGGCGCCCTCCCGGAATGGCTCGGGCAGCAATGAGACAGCGCCTTTTGCAGCAGCTTTCAGATCGTGAAACGGTTCTTCGGAATAGATACGCGACAAATAGCTGGACAACGCACCAACTGGCGGCGCGATGCTCATCTCGTTGTCGTTCAGAATGACGATCAAACGCTTTTTCAGGTGGCCTGCATTGTTCATCGCCTCAAAGGCCATGCCCGCAGACATCGAACCATCGCCGATCACCGCAATTGCATCGCCCAGCCCTTCGGGCGTTACACCACCCAGATCCCGCGCAACAGCAAAACCCAAAGCAGCGCTGATCGACGTGCTGGAATGCGCCGCACCAAATGGGTCATAGGGGCTTTCGCTGCGCTTGGTGAAGCCGCTGAGCCCACCTTTCATGCGCAATGTGCGGATGCGATCACGTCGTTCGGTCAGGATTTTGTGCGGATAACACTGATGACCCACATCCCAGATGATCTTGTCTCGGGGCGTATCAAACACGGCGTGCAAGGCGGTGGTCAGTTCAACAACCCCCAAGCCAGCCCCCAGATGCCCGCCGGTAACGGCAACCGCCGAAATTGTTTCGGCCCGCAACTCCTGTGCGACCTGGTGCAGTTGCGCGTCCGAGAACTGCTTGAGATCCGCAGGGCGGTTCACAAGATCCAGCAGGGGCGTATTGGGGCGGTCAGACATGTGGCGCGTTCCTGGCTTAGCTGTCCCGGGCAATAACGAAGCGGGCGGCTTCCTTCAAGGTTTCCGCCCTCGGACCAAACCCGTCCAAAGCGGCGCAGGCCTGATCCACCAGCTCACTTGCGCGGGCTTTGGCAGCAGGCAGACCCAAAAGCGAAACAAAAGTGGCTTTCCCTGCCTCAGTATCTTTTTGCAATCGCTTGCCCGCCTTTTGGGCATCGCCTTCAATATCAAGGATGTCATCTGCGATCTGAAAAGCAAGACCCATTGCCCGGGCATATCGGCGCAACGGGTCAGGATCGGATCGGGCCATAACGGCGCCAACGCAGGCTGACCACTCGATCAGGGCGCCTGTCTTTCCGGCCTGAAGACGCGTGATTTCGTCCAGCGACAGCGGTTCGGCGGCCGTTTCCGCGGCAATGTCCAGCGCCTGTCCCAGCACCATACCTTGTGCGCCGCTGGCTTTGGCCAGGGTCAGGGCAAGGTCTGCGCGAATGTCTGCGGACCCAACCTGCGAACAGGTGCAAAGTTCAAAAGCAAGCGTCTGAAGGGCATCCCCGGCGAGAACAGCCGTGCCCTCATCCCACTCTACGTGAACGGTGGGCCGCCCGCGGCGCAGGTCATCGTCATCCATGCAGGGCAGGTCGTCATGCACCAGGGAATAAGCGTGCAGCGCCTCTATGGCCGTAGCCGGCCAGATCGCCCGGTCTTCTTCAACATCATGCAGTCGGGCACTTTCCAATGCCAGAAATCCGCGCAACCGCTTTCCGCCTCGGGTGGCATATGCCATGGCCCGGGTGACATCCACGTCTGCAAACACGCCCAAAACCAGATCAAAATGGCTTTGAATGCTGGCAGCATCCTGCGCAAGTCTTTCGGGGAACATTCACATACCTTCAACAGGCGTCGTACCGGTCGGCTGACCACTGGCGTCCAGAGTGATCGCTGCGACTTTTTCTTCCGCGCGCTTCAACTCCTCCTCGCACCGCTTTTTCAGCGCCGCGCCGCGTTCGTACAGCGCAATTGATTGATCCAGCGCGACATCGCCACGTTCCAGCTGGCCAACTACGGCTTCAAGCTCTTTCATCGCCTGTTCGAATGTCATCTGGTCTACGGGAGTCTGGGTCATCGGGCTGCCTTTATCAATTCTTCCACATGGGCGCGTGTGGCCTGGGCCAGTGCGTTCAGATCATACCCGCCTTCCAGAGTCGAGACGATACGACCGTCGCAAACCTCGTCGGCAATCCTGCACAGCTCTGCGGTGATCCAGGCGAAGTCATCAGTGGCCCAGTTCAGATTGGCCAGCGGGTCGTCCTGATGGGCGTCGAACCCGGCGGAAATGATAATCAGTTCCGGCCTGAAGGCCCGCAAGCGCGGAAAGGCCTTCGTTTCATAGGCGGCACGCATCTCGGCGCCACCACTGCCGGGCGCCAGAGGGATGTTGAGAACCGTATCGTAAACACCCGTTTCCTCGGGCCGGCCCGATCCGGGCCACAAAGGCATCTGCTGACTGGTTATCACCAAAGCCCGCGCTTCATCCCACAACAGGTCCTGAGTTCCATTGCCGTGATGCACGTCAAAGTCGACCACGGCCACACGATTCAAGCCGTGATGGTCCAGCGCGTGTTTCGCCGCCAATGCTGCATTTCCAAACAGACAAAAGCCCATGGCCGTTTCGGTTTCCGCATGGTGCCCCGGCGGGCGAATGGCACAGAATGCGTTCGAGGCTTCACCACCCAAAACCAGATCAACGGCCCGCACCGCCGCACCCGCCGCGCGGTAGGCTGCGTCCACCGATCTCGGAGACAGGAACGTATCCCCGTCGATCTGTGCGAACCCGTCCGCAGGGCGCGCGCCCCGAATGTCGCGGATATAGCTCTCGGGGTGAATGCGTAGAAGATCGTCATCCGCAGCCAGCGGAGCCGTCACCCGCTTCAGCTCCAGCGCTTCCAATGCATGCAGAATATGCTCCAGCCGCGCCACCCGCTCCGGGTGCCCGTCAGGTGTCACATGGCCCAGACAATCGGCGTGGGTCAAAAGGGCGGTTGTCATTGGGATCCCATCTTCATCTGACTACAAATATCCTCGCCGAAGGTCAAAAAACGCCGCGCAGCGGCATCTCAATCCGGCGCAAGCATATACCCTGCGCCCCGCACAGTCTGCAAATAGCGTGGCTGCTTGGGGTCCTGTTCGATTTTGCGTCGAAGGCGCGTGATCTGCACATCCACTGCGCGCTCCTGCGCCTGACCTTTGTCGCGCCCCAGATCCTCGACCAGCTTGGCGCGGCTGATCGGCTCTCCGGGCTGGGCCGAAAATATCTTCATCAACTGGCTTTCGGTTGCGGTCAGACGGACCGGATCTTCGCCCTGCCACATCTCGCCGCGTTCAATGTCATAGCGGATGGGCCCGAGGTTCAGGATCTTCGCCGTGGTTTCTTCTGCCGGTGTTTCCGGCATCCGGCGCAGGATCGCATTGATCCGCAACAGCAGCTCTTTCGGCTCGAACGGTTTTGCCAGGTAATCATCCGCCCCAGCCTCGAGGCCCGCGATCCGGTGTTCCGTCTCGCCCTTTGCCGTCAGCAGCAGGATCGGTGTCGTATGCGTTTCCCGCAAAGCGCGGGTCAGACTGACACCATCCTCGCCCGGCATCATCACGTCCATGACGATCATGTCGAAATCCAACCCCGACAATACGCGCCGCGCGTGGGCCGCATCCCGTGCCGCAGTAACCAGAAACCCGTTTCGCATCAAAAACTTCTTGAGCAGATCACGAATGCGCTCGTCGTCGTCAACAATCAGCAGATGGGCATCCATATCGCTCATGTGGTCGTATCCCGAAGTTTCGTATAGGCATGACGCATATCAGCATCCATCATTGCTTCAAGCACTTTGCGAAAACCGGCCACGGCTTCGGGACCGGCATCCTTGTAAGCGGCGCGCATTCTTGCCCGCTGAGCATCCGACAACGTGGTTTCCAGCGACTGCCCCTTTTCTGTCAGAAATAGGTGGCGTTCTCGTTTGTCCACTGTACCCACGCGGCTTTCCACCAAACCATCCTCGATCAAGGTTCGCAAAACCCTGTTCAGAGACTGTTTTGTTACGCCAAGGATGGCCAACAAATTGTTGACCGTCGTGCCCGGCGCGCGGTTGATGAAGTGGATTGCCCGATGGTGGGCGCGGCCATAGGCCATCTCTGCGAGGATGCGGTCGGGATCAGCCGTAAAGCCACGATAGGCGAAGAACATGGCCTCGATCCCCTGCCTCAATTGCTCATCGGTCAAAAACAAAAGGCTCTCGCCCCCATAACGCGGGGCCGGGCGGATGTCGGACATATCATGCCTCATTCGTTACTACCGGGCCGAGTTTATGTCAGCGTTATTGACATTCCAAGAGTAGAGCGGTATCGAATTGCAGTTTTTGCGCAATATTATGTCCGCACCGGACCTAAATCGCGCAACAATCGAAAACTCAACCCGGTTCAGGAGGTTTCGCATGGCGGGGTATGATGATCGTGATGGCACCATTTGGATGGATGGCAAGCTGGTGCCCTGGCGTGAGGCCAATGTGCACATTCTGACCCACGCAATGCACTATGCGTCATCGGTATTCGAAGGCGAGCGCGCATACAACGGCAAGATCTTCAAAAGCCGCGAACATTCCCAGCGCCTGATCGCCTCGGCCGAAGCGCTGGACATGCCGATGCCTTATTCGGTTGATGAAATCGAAGCCGCCAAGGAAGAAGCGCTGAAAGCCAGCGGTTTGCAGGATGCGTATGTGCGGGCGCTGGTCTGGCGTGGCTCGGGTGAGGACATGGGCGTGGCCTCGGCGCGCAATCCGGTGCGCATGGCCATCGCAGTCTGGCCTTGGGGTGCCTATTACGGCGATGCCAAGATGCAGGGTGCCAAGCTGGACATCGCCGAATGGAAACGCCCCAGCCCGGAAACCATCCCGGTCCATGCCAAGGCGGCGGGTCTTTACATGATTTGCACCATTTCCAAGCACAAGGCCGAGGCCAAAGGATGCTCGGACGCATTGTTCATGGACTGGCGCGGATATGTCGCCGAGGCCACCGGCGCAAACGTGTTTTTCGTCAAGGATGGCGAGGTGCATACCCCGCTGGCAGACTGCTTCCTGAACGGCATCACCCGCCAGACGGTGATCCAGATGCTGAAAGACAAGGGCATCACCGTGCATGAGCGCCGCATCAAGCCCGAAGAAATGGCTGACTTCGAACAGTGCTGGCTGACCGGTACCGCGGCCGAGGTCACGCCTGTCGGACAGATCGGCGAATATACATTCGAGGTCGGCGACCTGACCCGCCAAATCGCCGAAGACTACGAGAAACTGGTTCGCTCGTAAGCTATTGCCCCCGCTTTGTCGGGGGCTTTTTGTTGCCAAACGTGCAAAATTTTGTGCAAACCGTTCGGCCATCTGGACGGATTGCACAGAATGCGTATCTTCGGCACATGTTGGACCTTCTCAGCGATATTCTCACCCGCCTTTCCCTGCGCGGCACGTTTTACTTCCGCACGTCATTCACACCGCCCTTCGGAATTCAGGTGCCGGGGTTCGAAAACGTGGCGCGGTTTCATTTTGTGCAGCGTGGCGAGCTCAAGGTTCATGTCTCGACCACGGGGGAAACCCTGCGGTTGAGGCAGGGGGACCTGATCCTGATCCCCCACGGGGCGCCGCACGCATTGCTCTGTGCCGAGGTCAAGCCGTTGGACGCATTGCCCCTGGAGCAGGTGCTGGAGCGCGCGGGCTACACAGGCGAAGGCGTGCTGGTCTATGGCGGTGATGACGAGGAACGGGACACACAGCTGATCTGCGGTCATTTCTCTTTTTCCGGCCCGGCCGGCCGAAAAGGCACCGGGCATATGCTGATAGACCGCCTGCCGCCCTATATCCTGATCGAGAATTATGGCGAAGAGGCCGGATCGTGGATGGAAGCCACCCTGCGCATGATCGGCTCTGAGGTTTCAGGCGCAAGAATCGGTGGCGACCTTATCGCGCTGAAACTGTCCGAAGCCCTGTTCGCTCAGGCGATCCGGGCCTATCTGGAGCGTCAGAGCCCGCAGGATTCCGCATTGGCAGGATTTGCTGATCAGCGCATCTCGCGGGCCTTGACCGCGTTCCACCAGGACCCGGCCAAGGACTGGAGCGTCGCGTCTTTGGCACGTGTGGCGGGTATGTCGCGCACTGCCTTTGCTCAGCTTTTTTCTGAAAAGATGGATACTACGCCGATGCAGTACCTCACGGATTGGCGGATGCAGATCGCATGCCACGGCCTGACCGAGGCACGATGGAACGTGGCAGATGCAGCGGCCGAGGTTGGGTATGCCTCCGAGGCGGCTTTCTCACGCGTGTTCAAGAAACAGGTTGGGCTGTCACCGGCTGCGTACCGGGCGATGCATTGATCCCCCAGGTTTTCTGAACGATCTGCACGGTATCAGAGACGATCAGGAATTCAGCGTTCGGCTTGGGCGTCCTACCTTCCCTTTATCATTGATTGAGAAAAGGAAGATCTCATGTCCCTGCGTTTCGTTACCCGCTCTGTCCATGCTTACCTCGACTACCCTGTCGCCATTGCCCTCATGACGTTGCCGTTCCTGTTGGGATTGGGCCAATCCAATCCACTGGCCCTGTGGCTGTCGGTTGTCACCGGTGTTGCTGCGTTTGTTCTGACGGTACTGACGGACCACCACCTTGGGATTTGGCGGGTCCTTCCCTACAAGTTCCATCTGGCCGTAGATTTGATTGTCGGCATCACCTTCCTGTTTGCACCCAGCATTTTGGGGTTCTCAGGACTGGATGCGGTGTTTTACTGGTTGAACGGTGCGGCCGTGGTGCTTGTCATCTCGCTCAGCGCACCCGAGCAGGAAATCGCTGCATGAAACCGCTGACTACGGCTGTCCCAGTTTCACTGTAATGCTTCAAGTCCGGGCCGCCGGGATCACTAACCGGCGGCTCGTTTTTGAAAAAAGGTCTGGCTTCAAGGGTATGCTCTCACCGTCTCAACAGGCCATCCGGCTGCGGCTCGCAGCTGCCTCGGAGCGGTCCGTTGTTTCAGCTGACCCAGGTTCGTCCCATTCCAGTCACTGATTGAACCCGCACTGACCTTGGAACGTTTCACCGAGAAGATAAGGTTTTCAGCCTTTGATGAGCCGCTCGGACGAGTGTGAAGTCGCAGGTTTGTCGTGGACTTTCAGCAGCCAATACGGTTGGATTTCGCCATTTCCCTTGATATTGATAACCTCTCGTCTCTCGCAATCCACATATTCGGCTATCTCATCTCTTACCTCGGGTGAGATTTGAACGCGCCCGGGCTCTCCGGTGCTTTCCATTCTTGAGGCGATGTTGACTGTATCACCCCAAACGTCAAAAAACGGTTTGTCGCCGCCGATTACACCTGCGATTACCGGGCCTTTGTGAATTCCGACCCGCAGGGACACCTTTGGATGCAGATTGTCTGTCACCCGCTCGACCGTCGCAATCATATCAATCGCCAACGCCGCCATGCGAACAGAATCCGGTTGCGCCTCTTTGACCGAGGGGTCCAAACCACCTGCAACCATGTAACTGTCACCGATGGTTTTGATTTTCTCCAGCTTGTAGCTCAAAACCAGTTCATCGAATGCTGAGAATACGGAGCCCAGCAATTTGACCGTCGCCCTTGCCCCATTGGCGGCCGCGAATTCAGAAAATCCAGACAAATCAGAAAACAGAATTGTGGCGTCATCAATTCTTTCAGCAATTAGCCTGTCCGGATGTGCTTTGATGCGCTTGGCAATACGTGAAGGCAGCAGAACATTTATCAACCGCTCGGAAACAGCAAATTCCTTTTCCAAAGCGTCTTCGTAACGATCTATTGCGGCATTTGCAGAATATGAGGTGAAAAAAAGCGCCGAGACGATTCCCAAAATCAGCACAATGAAAATAACATCCTGAGGTTGCCTTACAAATCCGTCCTGATATGACTGCGCAATTATATCCCAAATCGTTTCGCCGGGCGGTATGTGCAAAGGAACGACAAGCGATATGTAAATAAACAAAGCTGCGCTGAGGATCGTTATCAAAGTGATCCAACGCCAATATGCGGCCCCTAGAAAATAAAAAAGCAAGGGCGGGCCGACAAGCAAGACCAGATGATCTTCACCGTTTTTGCCGACGCTGATGTCATGGGCCAGAAACAGGAACAACCACACTGTAAAATAAGCGACTTTGACCTCAAGGCCGAAGCGATCCAGCGTCATCGTCAAAAGCGCCGCGAAGCCAAGACCAAAGTTTACCCATGCAAGATATCTCCAGTCTGGTCCAAGTTGGAACTGGTAGAAAGCTGTGAAACCGAACCCAAGCGACGCAATAAAGGCAGCAACGTTAACAACCTGCATCTTTCGTCTTATTTTTCCATCGTCGATCGGATTTTCAGAGTCCACAATGTGTTTCAGCAAAGCATCGCCCCCGCGCCAACTCTATGCGAAATATCCCCCAAATCCCCATCTTAGTCGATAAGCCCCAGGTTGTTTGTTCAGAAGCTACTTTCGCGTCGCGACGTCAACACAGCCTGAACCGCTTTTGGCCTCGCGACCGCAAACGGGTGCCCTACCACCCTGAAAACCGGCCATTGGATCAAGTTGGCAACAGCAATTCAGGTGGTGCAGTTTTCAGGGCCTCCAGTTTGCTCTGAATGATTTTCGGTGATTTCTGTTCCAAATAGTAAGCAATGGTTTCCACGCGAATTCGAACAGATCCGGCAGGTTTCGTCTCATCGAGATCCTGAAACACAAAGAAAAGCGTTCCAAGCGCTTCGGTAATTTCCTGGACTGGTGAATAAGTCGGCTGATCCATTCCGCATTCATAACTGGAGAACCGGATTGAACAGGTTATCCACGGCATAATGGATCCATAGCGTGCAGCCCACAGAAGTTCGTTGGTGTTTGCGCTGTGGGATGTTTTCCAAATATCCGAAATGTCAAAAGGGCTTTGAATTCGGCCAGCTTTGATCAGATCGCCGTATAACCAATCCAGTATCTCTGCGTCCAATGGCAGGTACTGACCCCAGAGGATCGGATAACCAAAGGCCTGCAACTCACTTTCAATGGCGTGGCCAATTCCGGTGTCCATGTGGTAAGGGCGGCCCAAGGCCAGGATGCAAGGTCGATGTTGTGTGGCGCATTCGGACAGTACCGCCAGACTTTGCCGCCGCAGACTCTGATCAAACTCTTGAAGGGCGTCATAGGCTTTGGCAACCGCAGCGCGCAGTTCAGCCAAGCGCAAGTCGGTGATTACACCCTTCAGGGCGTCGTACAACTGCCGGGTCGCAATTTGTGGGTCTGCCAAGGACACGGCCGGCGAAAGATAATGTACGCCCAGTTCCTTGAACACGTCCTTTTCCCGCCGAAATCCGGCTCGTGTACTTTCGGGGCCGGCAATGACGCGTGGGCAGGCCATGTTTTCCCGGACATGACCCCGCAAAAAGGATGGGACAGTCAGGATTATGGGAACGAACAGGATATCAATGGGGCGCTTTTGCCCGTCCAGCAATTCACCATAGTGGCCAGACATGCACTTGACGGGGTAACAGCAATCAACAGCACCACGCCCTTTTCCGAATTTCAGCTGCTGTGCTTCCGACGTGTCCGACGAATAGACGATATTGCGGCGACCTATTCCCAGTTCAACGAACAATGTCGTCCAAAACCTGTGCGTCGACCACTGGTTTAGGACCCGAGGGATGCCGATCCGAAAATCCCGCTTGGGTGGTTTGGACTTAGCGAAAGGCGCCTTCGCGAACGCTTTCTGCAATATTTGGATTGGCATTCGCTTCCTCGTCGATTTGCTTTTTTCGCGCTTTCATCTCGGCTGCGTCTTCAATCAACCCTTTCGAGCAAGAATTGCCGGTAATCACCCGCTCCCACCCTTCCGCCAGAGGAACCTTGCTGTTTGCCCGGCCACGACCGCCGGGGATCTGAACATCCACAAAGGCCCGGCTACAGTTCATCGCACACCACTTGCAGGTGGTTTTGTTGTTGGTTGTACTGACATATTCCAACTCTTCGACGCGGTCGTGCCCGACGAACCGGGACGTTTGCCCGGTGTTCACATGTTCAAGCGCAAGAAGGGCGGCGCCCAACGCGCCAGCCTCGCCAGCATGAGGGTGCACGGTAATTTCCGCGTCAGGAATTTTACCCCTGATGAAATCGATCTGGGCTTTGACGACCGCCAGGTTTCGATGTGTTCCACCTTGCAGGACAAACTTCCTCCCGATGGCCTTGAGGTTCTGAAACTGCCCGGCATAGACCCAAACATTCAGGGGCAGGACCGCAGCAAGGCTTGCCATGATTTCTTCTGCCGCCCACCCTTTGCGTTGCTGGTTCACGATGTCGGACTGAAGGAACACGCCGCACCCCATCATCAGTTTCGGCATCCGCTTGGCGCTGAAGGCTTTTTCGGCATAGTCCTCAAGCCGGACATCATAGCGTTCGGCAACGCCTTGAAGAAACGCCCCATTGCCGGAAGAACATTGGGAATTGAGCCGAAAATCGACGACCGCTTTCTGCCGCAACAACATGATTTTGACATCGGTCCCACCGACGTCGCATATCGCGTCTGCATCGGGATGTATGTGCATGGCAGCAGCCGCATGTGCGACAGTCTCAACCACTGGCACGTCCGCCCCCAAAACATCCTTCAGCAGATCTTTCCCGTACCCCGTCAGGCCAAGAGCGCCGATATCCTCGATCCCTGCATCACGCAACTTGCGGAAAACGGACTTGGCATCTTCGATCGGGTTTCCCTGACTGTGTTGATAGACCGAAGCCTTGATTTCCGCGTCGCGGTCCAACGCCACCGCCTTGACCGTGGTGCTGCCGAAATCGCACCCGACATAGTATGTCTCGGCCGCAACGGGCTGGGGCATCTGGATCACGGGTTGGGTAAAATCCTCAAGGAACCGGACGAGTTCACCGTTCCGGGCCAAGGCCTCCTGCCCGGTCTTGGCCTTTTCACCGTGTTGGCCCGTTTCCACCCACCATTTCAGGCCATCCGTGCCGGAATAGGCCCGGGATACATTTTGTTCCCGACGAGAGATCTCGACGCAACCAAGGCTTGCATAGTACAAAGCATCGCCGGGAACCAGGATTGCATCGGTGACGCTCTGTCCTGCTTTCAATACGACATTGCGCTCGTCCCAGAGCGCGGCCAAATGGCTTGCCCATGCCTGCTGAAGACCTTGAAAGAACATGTTCGGCCCACCCAGCAAAAGCACTGATGGTGTGGGGGTGTTGCCTTTTGTCAAAGTCGCCAGGTTCTGCCGCACGACCGCGTCAAACAAGCTTGCGATGATTTCGGTCTTGGGAACTCCGGCCTTGACCAGACTGTTTGCGTCAGTCTCTGCAAAGATCCCGCATTTGGCGCTGATCCGATGAAGGGTTTGACCATCGAATGGCAGAGTGGTCAGCTCGTCCGGGGAAATGTTCAGTTTTCGTGCGGACTTTTCGATAAAGGTGCCCGTACCGCCACTGCACGCTGATTGCATATAGACCTGTTTGGCCTTTCCTGCGGAGGTTGGCGTGAAGAATAACGTCTTCATGTCTTCACCGCCAACTTCAGACACGAAATGCACATCCGGATGCAACGATTCGACGGCGGCGGCGACGGCGACAACCTCCTGGATTTGCCGCGCGTTCACATGATCTGCCAGTGTCCCTGCCCCGGATCCTGTAAACGTGACAACATCGCGACCGGCGGTCAGGCCGGCCTCCAGCTCCATCTGCGACAGCAGTTCAAGGGTTTTCTCGGCCTGGCGTGTTTTGTGACGACCATAGGCTTTCCAGATGACTTCGCCATCTTCTACCACGACGCCTTTTACAGTTGTCGATCCAATATCTACCCCAGCGAATTTCACAACGTGGCATTTCCCAGCTCAAGCACGACATTGGATGCGGTACCCACGGCGCCACGATGGGGAACTTTCCAAAATGGCGTGTTGACCTTGGGATGCTCTTTGGCGCGCCTTCTGGCCTCGTCCGCAGTCAACCCGGCGGCGGCAAGAGCAGATTCAAATTCCTCCTGCGCGCGGATCTTGGCGTCTGCCAGCACCATCTGGCACCGCGACAAAGCGTGTACGTCGCTGTCCCCTTTCACCTCGATTGGGGCATAGAGCATGTCGGGATACCGGCCCTGTACGGCCGCCATTGCGCCGATGCTCATTGTGTTGGGAAGGCAGCCATAGGGCGACAGCTCGCAAATCATATGTGCTTTTCGCTGGGTATGCGCCCAGATCGCCTTGGCGATCAGCAAATCACCCTCACCCCCGTTGATCATGTTGTCAAAAAAAGGAGCCGCCAGTTTCCGCAGCTTGTCCTGATCGGGCATCGGACGGGGAACGCCCCCAAGCATCCGGCGCATCTGATCGTATTTGAACCTGAAAAAGCGCTGCCCAAGTTTCAACAGAGCATAGTTCTGACGCGCTTTGTCTTTTATCCCGAAGCCCAGCTTTAGCTTTTGTCCGCCATACCGCATCAGGTAATCGAACCATACGACCATCGGTGCCGGCTGAACTTCGGCGCCTTCGCCTTCAAGCCATTTGTGCATATTGTAGTTCTGCACCCCTTCGGCGGTGGCCAGATAGAACTCGCCGGTGATCTTGACCATGGGCTTGACCCTCAATCGATCAAGCTGGATGTCTTCAAAGTGGTCGCGTGCACGCCTCATGGCCTTCAGAAAGCGTCTGGTCGTCGAATGCCACAGGACCGATCCCCATTTCGGCATTTGCTTCGGCCTACTCAACATGGCGTCGTATATCTCGGAAACCGCCTTCTGCGCCGCCCGGTTGGTCGCGCCTTGCTCTAGCTCATAGGGCCGCAGCTGGTATTCCAGATCCTGAATGGCATCCGCTGCCATCATGCCCAAGGCCGTGCTCAGCAGCAGGTGAATATCAGTCTGCAAACCGGCGTCTTTGCCTTTCGACTGATCGATTTCATGCTGCTGAACCAGAAACATCCTGAACGCCTCGAGCCCCAGGTTCTTCAGCGCAAGCTCATAGCTTTGGTGATATTGACCGAAACGGCAGGCCCCGCAGGCCCCGGCGGTCACATAAACATATTTTTCGGCTACTTCGTCAGCACCGATAGCCTCGGCTTCGTTTCTGAGAAAACTCGACAAGTTGCCCGTTGTGAAGGCGGTGGGGCAGCACTGTCCGACATCCGCCAGTTCACGTCCCAGGTACAAGTCTTCAACTGTCACATCAGGCAGGCGCTGCGCATTGTAACCCGCACTTTTGAACAGGCCTTCCAGCAGTTTTTCGGCGCGCCATGTGACCCCACCAAACAACAAGGTGACATCCTTGCGCTGATCCGCAGTAAAAGGACGAGGTTCGTAAGCCCTATAGGACTCTTCCAAAATACGACTCATAAAAATACCCCCCAACCAACATAACATGTATTTATAATGCACAATATAATATTCCTGAATCGCCCCCTGCACCGGGAATCCGCTTGAAACAGGGCCATCGGAAATTCAGGTTGTCTTGGGCGCCGGTCAGGCACTCTCAGCCTGAAAACCCATCAAATACCCAAGAATTTTTTTGCATTCCCTTCAAAAAAGTTAGGTGCACAAGGACTGATCTGTGGATCGCTGAAGAACGTGTCAAATTCGATCAGGTATTCACGGGTTCTGCCGACCATCAGGGGCATCGCCCAATCCGTTCCAAAACACACTTTGTCCCGGAAATGGTGCGGTGCGTTCTTGGTTCTCTTGCCCACTAGTACTGATTTTAGCCGCTGGAATATCTTTGTCTTAAGCTTTGGATCCAGAATTCCCAAAATATGACCCAAGCCAAGATAAACATTGTCGAATTCCTCAACCAAGCGAATAGCACGATAGGCAAATGTTTGGTCAAAATTGTTGGTAGCTGCCCATCCCATCCAATCTACTTCTTTTGCGCCACCACCATGAGCCAGGAACAACCAAAGGTTCCGGGCATTGTGGGTCTCCATCGCGTGCTTCCATAACGCAGGATCGGAGTAGATGCCGTATCCTTCCTCCACCTGAAACCCCATCGGGTTGCAATGGGCAAACAAACGCAGGTTGTGGCTGGAGAAATGGCGAATGATGTCACCCATCTTGGCCTGTGCCATCGGGTAGGGCGCAGGGTTCGATGCTTTTTCTCTGTACTTGTCCAGACTTCGCCCAGAGGCGACCGGGGTCTGGTAGCCGCGCATATCGATCGGGCGGATCCCCAAGGGCGGATAGATTTTGTAGCCCGTTATTCCGAGTGCAACGCCTGAATCGACGATCTGTTTCCAGTTCCCGCCTCGAAACGGGTCAACCGCACCAAAATTGATCAATTCATTCGGGTTCTCAGCCGCGAGCAACTGCATCCGGTCCATTTGTTCGGTGAAGTCAAAATACGGCGGTAAGAACCCAAGCATCCCAGGCTTCTTGAGTTTTTCGAAGGCGCGGTGCATATCCAGCAGGACGCCCACGAAAAGGCTGGCTTCCGGGTCACTCGGCTGACCATTCTTCTTGAAATCCCTCTTGAGCGCTTTGAACCGGTTTCGCTCGGACAAGGTCATGATGACAATGAATTCAAGCAACTGAAAGATGCTACCGATTTGATCGGTTGGAATGCCTGCGGCACGAAAGCCTGCATCAGAGCCAGGTTTGTACAACCCACCTGAGCGCATGTGTTCAGCTTCATGAAAGAAATCGCTTTCTGCCGCTTTTTGACCAGCGACCCGGAAGGCCTCGGCCATAAACCGATCCAGCAAATCAGGGTCCGTGCCACTGTCTCCAAAAGCGGACCTGTCAGAAATTCTGCCACCGCCCACAAGCTGAACACCTATTGGGAGGTCGCCCGCCCTTGAATAGTTGATATCATGGTCAATATCGTTCAGGGCTCGGATCAGCTCCTCTATGTCCTTCCAATCCCGGTGGCTGGGGTTGGGTGTCGATTGAAACTCTCTAATCTTCTCACGAACCGGATGTGCAATGGCCCGCATAAGCTGGTCCACATCGTGATTGAGCAATGCGTCGATCAAATCGTCCTGATCAGGTTCTTCCGTCGCGGGTCTGCTGAAGTCGCTCATACGGGTCACACGAACCGCCAGCACGGCCAAGCCAAGCGAAAGCCAATACTGCGATAAGAACGAGTAGAAGATACTGTGCAACGGCAAATAACGCGCCGTGAACAGGTGGGTGTGCATGTCAATAAAGGTGTTTTTTCCAGTCATATTTTTGGCACCACGAAAAAAATTTCAGCCGAGAATTTTCTGTATTCGTATGACTTTGCTGTCAAAAACCGGAAATGGCTTTTAACCTTAATCTGCTGAGTTTAAGGTTTTTCGAAAAATTTTGCAATTTTCGAGCCCGGCAAGCCGCTTCGCCGAGACCGAGTTGAGCAGTGATTTCTACTGTTAGTTCATGTGAGTTGGAAGCAAAGTTCTTTAACACCGAAAGTCGAATGAAGTTAAATCCGTCGCTTAGAGCCTTGTTTCCGCTCGGTGGGCAGGTCCAAATAGGAATTGACTCATCGATGCCTACCAACCGTTCAACCAATTCGAGTCTATTAGCCAATTGAGGATTAGTTTCGGGTCAAACGGTCTAAGGGACTGTTGGTGGATCCAACGGTGGCTTTAAGAATTAGGTACGGGAGCAGGATTTGAACCTCTGACCTTCAGGTTGTGAGCCTGACGAGGTTTGATCGTTTAGCGAACAGTCGAGTGGACTGTTTGTAGATCGAACGGTCTGCTGGAATTATTGGTTGCGGGAGCTGGATTTGGCCTTTGCCGAACTATCGTTGTTTTGAGAAAGTTCAAATAGCGCCAAGTGTGTGTCAAAGCTCGATCTTAGAAAAACTGGAGGAGAACATCCGAAAGCCACCTTTCGACAGAGCGGTTATGAGGTCATTGAGCCAGATGAAGCCAGGGCGGCTGTGTCCCGCATGGCGTATATTCTCCAGCGACTTGGCTTTCTAACTGCGGCGACAAGGGAATGGGGGCAAACGTAGCTCGCGCCCGAAGCTGCCCTTGTTCCCACTTCTGCCTTTCGCCTATGTAGTAGACCGCAAGCGGCACATTCCGGACGTTCAGAACCAGGCGGCAAATGGTAGGTGAGCGGACGAAGCGGACTTTTGATGTGATCGCTCCAAAGACAGCTATGCGCCCAATACAGACATTACATTCTCACATGCAGGAAAGGTAGCGAACCTTAATTGCGGGGGCAAACACGTGGCTTTGTTGAAAGCTCCGCTCTAGATCTTAACATAAATCCACTTCTTATTGGCAGAAAGCTCGGAGCGGAAAGCTCCGAGCCGCGTTCCCTACCATCAGGACTGACTAAGTTTCTTGAGTTGCAGGAAGCTCATCACCGCAAGAAACGCAAAGAATGCGGGATCCGACCAACCAAAGCCAGTGAAGATACCTGTCAGCGCCGCATATAGCGTTACGACAAAACCAAGTGCGTTGGTTGCCATCAGCCCGGTCAGCAGCTTCCGGGCGGTTGCACCGTCGGTCACATCCCTAAGAAGAAAGCCAATAATGGCAATCCCTCCAAGAAAAATGCTGTTGTGCTGCGACAGGAACCAGGCGTAGCGGTCATTCAGCTCCAATCCGTAGTTTGGCCACAGAAAACCAGGCAGAAAAAACAGCGCAAAGGCAAACAACGCATAGATTGTGCTGTGAAGGGTCAGGAATGTTCGATTGCTCATTTGAAAGCTCCTTGTATGTGCGCAAGTTTAAGAGGGATCCTGATCAGACTACCTCGCGCAAGGGGGCGTTGGTGATTGAGCTGAGGTCTTCCATGATATCAAACACATGGTCCGACGTTACGGTGACACCGATTGCCGCCAGACGCTTCACGTGCATCGCCTTGTAGGTTTCCAGGGCGGCGAGATCCCGGAACAAATAGGTCGAACCGAAATCACCACTGCTTTCATCAACGGTCCAGATTTTCCAGATCACACCAGCTTCCTGCGCAATGCTTTCAGCCAACCGCTTAGTGCCCTCGGCAAATTCTTCGGTCATGGGGCCGTCATATGTCATGTGTAGGTCCCAGATTTTCATCGTGCTCATCAGCTTTGTCCTTTTGACTTTCTCGCTCCGGTTTTGCGTGTGGCGAAGCGTGTGGTTTCCATTGCCAAGCAAGATAGTCAGGGATATTTGTTAGATAAACAGCCATTTTTAGATCGCGATGTAAGGAATATCTAACAATGAGGCGAAATGAGTTGAACGACGTGTCGATATTCGTGGCGGTTGCTCAAGAGAACGGTTTCCGCGCGGCGGCTGAAAAACTGAAACTTGGAGCGGGTTCGGTAAGTGAAGCTGTCCAGAGGTTCGAAGATCGCCTTGGCGTGCGCCTGATCGAAAGATCGACCCGGGCCATCGCCCTGACCAAAGCGGGCGAACTTCTTTTTCGCCGTAGCCTGCCAGCAATCAATGATCTGGAAACAGCACTGAAAAGTATTCACGACCTAAACGAAGATCTGTCGGGCACGCTTCGGCTAACGGCCCCGACCGCCGCGGGCCAATTGTTTCTGGATGCCCTAATCACAGGATTTGCAAAAGAACATCCGGCGGTGGCGATTGAACTAATTTATGACGAAACAAAAGTCGATCTCGTAACCAGCGGGGTTGATGCTGCTATCCGTGCTGAGACCCTGCTTGATCCTGATACATATGCCATCGCAATTGGCCCTACACTGAAGATGACGATTGTCGCGTCCCCCGAATATCTAGCCAATTGCCCGCCCCTAGAGAAACCGGCCGATGTGGCGGCACATAGCGGGGTCTGTTTTGCTATTACAGGTGCTGACAAGCTGGCCCCGTGGGTATTTGCAGGCACAGACGGCCCCTATTCGGTCATGCCGCGTCCCAAGATCGTCACCAACGACGTGACCTCCATCCTTGAAGGCGCAAAGGCGGGGCTTGGGCTGGCCTATATCTTTGCAAGCTCTGTCGAGAGCTTGCTGGAAGACGGCAGGTTGGTTCAGGTTCTGGAAGGCCAGACCGCTGATTTGCCCCGGTTCTCCCTGAACTATCTATCCAAGCGCAATATGCCGCCCCGTTTCAGAGCTTTCGTTGATTATGCGAAACGGTGCAATCCTTAAACAAAATCGCTAATCTCTGCACTATCAAACAAGTTCCGTTTCTTGGAGCCGAATTGAAGCTTGGTGGAGCATCATCAAGGGTCCAATACGGGCCGATTCACGGAGCTTTGCAAAGCCCGATTTCTGCCCAAAACAGTCATTGGAACATCGTGCAGTATCCGGAAAAATGGGCTCGATTCTGACGTTCGCCTGAATATCGCGAGCGACCGCTATGCGGGACAAAGGGAACTTTCACCGGGCAGGTGCCAAGGTCTGCTTCCGGATTTCTTTAAGATTTTCGAGCGTTTCTTCTTTGGCTGAATAAGGAGGCGATTGCGGCTTCAAAAAAACACTAATGTCGGCGATCTCGCTTATGCCAGCGTCGATACAGGCGTCCTTTGAAATATCTACTTGCCACGCCACAGCAACCAATACGTGACACCAAACGCCAGACCGAGTCCAGAATACCCAACGAAATAAAGCGGCTCAAGGTCCGTCGTATCGAGTGTAATGACCTTTCTGGCAACGGCCATCAGGGCAGTTGCAACTACCAGCTTCACATGTATGACATCGGCCGTCAGGTAGAGCGTGACATTCGTGTAAATCTCGATAGCGATCAGCACAACAAGCGCGGCCGCAAAAACCTCCAACAGAACACTGACGTCAAGAATCAGGACCGGTGGACTTACAAGCTTGATGTAGAACGAGTAACCGGCGTCGATGACGGCAAATCCGATCACAACGACCATGAACAAAGACATCACCCGAACGGCGTGTCGAATGAGCCGATTGCAGCTTCTGACAATCAGATCCTAATGGTCAGGGTCAAGCTCGACATGCGCTTGCGCATTGCGTTGCATCTGATCGGCCATCAAGACCTCCCTATTTTCGACGTTTCATAAAAAGTTCTTCAGCCAAACGTCAGCGCCCTCTGGGCAAGACGACCTGAGCCTGCAAACGCAAGCGAACGCCTTCGGCACCCACTTCGGGCGCTTCGAGCCAATAGCCCGCCCCCGCTTGCAGATTGACCGGCAGCGCCCCCCATTGGACCAGCTTGGAGACCGAAGCGTTTATAGGCACAGCCCAGGCATCAGTTTCCCAGTCATAGGCGCTTTCGCTTTGCAGCGAATAGGTCCACGCGCCTTCGGTGGAATAAGCAAGAAAGGGCTGGACAAAACTCACATTCGTGGGGGTGTCGGGGTTGCTTTCTAGATCCCACAGATGATTGGCCAGCGCACCATAGGTCCACGGACCGGTCTGTCGCAGTGCAATGCCGGTGATCCCAGCAGCCCATGTATCACTCGATACGTCGCTAAAGGTTGGAAAGCGCACAACGGGACCCACGCCCCACGTTATGTCCCCGGTTCCGATTGGCGAGAACCACGCAGAGAAAAGGATATCTCCGAACCCCTCCTGGCGTGTGCCCGGCACAACGTCTTCCTGCCAGATGTAAGGAATGATAGTTCGGGTGATCAGGTTAAGGTCATCGTTCAGTTGAAAGGGCACGACTGGTTGAAAGTTCAGCGTGGTGCGCGAGCCCTGATCAGAGACGCCCAGATTTTCATCATGGTTCAATTGAAACGGAACCGAGACGATTGCCGCAAGCGGGTTGGCCAGTTCCTGGGCCAGATCGGATGCCTCGTCTGCAACGGTTGTGGTTCCGGCACTGGCTGCAAAAAGCAGCCCCATAAGAGTATGGGATCGACGCATAGCCGTGTACTCCTTTTGAAATGCAGGTTGGGCGAGTGGCCTAGTTGATCGGCTCCAACTTCGGGAAGGTCCAATTGCCGTTCAGGATTGCATCCTCCGGCTCATAAAGGCGGATCGCATAGTTCCAGCCCGAAGTGATCGGCAGACAGTTCACGCGGCCATCGTCGCACCCACCGAAATGCAACGTGACCGAGCCGTCTTCTGCTGCTTCGGCTGTGTAACCGTTGTAGCTGTTTACGCCCAGATCATTGGCTTCCAGAAAGCCGTCACCGTTATAGACAGTCACCGACCAGAACGCCCGAACCGGCACATCCTTGACGGTTACCGCATGCGGTGTTTCGCCGTCATTCTGATCGACCGCGTCCAACAGATAGATCGCGGCCTCAGGCGGAAGACCGCCCCAACCCGAGAACGCACCGACCAGAAACTGAACCGGATCAATCTCGTCCTTTGTTCTGCCAAAGGCGCGGGCTGAATCGGTGCCCAGCAAGGATAAATCGTTTATCGCCTGACGCGCAGTGGCAAGTTGTTCGGTGTTCCAGTTGGGCGCGTCAAACGGGCCCGTTCCACCGCCGCTGACGACAATTCCATCCTGTGCCGCTTGCGCGGCGGCAATATCATCCGGGTCAGTCACATCGACGAATGTGCGAAACGCGATGAAACCAAAGCGCGTACCAAGGTCTTCCTGTGTGATTTGATACGTGCCGGGCTCTGCCTCGGCATACATGAAGTGGTCCTGATTGATGACATGCATCGAGATATAGCGGCCATCCGCTTTAGGCAGTGTCACTTCGACGGGTTCGCTCAAATCCAGCAGAATGCCGGAGTAGAGCGTGTCCTGGTTCATGCGGATGACGGGCTGGTTATCCGGTGTGGTGGCTTCGCGCATATGCCCCAATTCGCCAACAGCGAGGCCGAGATTGGCCATGTTGGTCCGAAACATGTGATCTGTCTCGGCGCGCACAAGGGTGTCGACGGTCACATCGACCATGTCTTCGGCCCAAACGCCTGTCGGGAGTGTAAGCGCGACTGTCAGAAGAAGCTTTTTCATCGTAAGCATCCTGTTGTTCAGTTTGCGGGTTCTACGGAGGGGAAGACCCAGCTTCCGTCGATGACCTCTGGGCCCGGCTGATAAAGGCGCACGGCATAGTTCCAGCCATCCATGATCGGGAGACAGTTCACACGTCCGTCGTTGCAACCGCCGAAGTGCACGGTCACACTGCCATCGTCATTCTTGGTGCCTGAGACCGAGTTGACCACATACGTGTCGAGGGAATTGAGTTCAAAAAACCCGTCTGCATTATAAAGGCTCACGGACCAGAATGCGTTCACTGGCACATCCGCCGGGACCTGGATTTTGTATTCCCCAAGCGGCAGGCCGGGCTCGATATTAAGATAAAAGGCCTCGTCTTCTGGCAGCCCACCAAAGCCGACTGCTGTGCCAAGGAAATGGCGTAATGGGTCTACATGATCTGCCTTACCAAATGTCCGGACGCTGTCTGTGGCGAACCTGCCCAGCTCAATTGCGGCTTGGCGCAGCGCCTCAAAGCTCTCCGCGTCGTAATTGGGCATTTCGAAGGGCGTTGCGGAGGCAGCATCAATGGTGAACCCGTCCTGAATTGCATTGACCGCCGCAACATCCTTGGGGTTCTCGGCATCCACCAGTATTCTCATGAAAACAAGTACGTAGGGGGTATGGAATGTACCCATGTCAAGCTGGAACACACCGCCACCGTCGAACACTTCATTGATGAAATGATCCTGATTGACCACCATCGTCGTCATGTATCGGTCGCCCACATCGGGCAGAGTCAAGGTTGCGCCTTGGCTGATATCAATAACCGCAACGCTGTAGAGTGTGTCGCGATTCATCCGAATGGTGGGCTGATTGTCGATGGGGGTGGGTTCTTTGAAGTGAAAGAACTGATTTACGCCTCCGGCCAGGCCATTGTACGTCTTCAGTTCATTGTCTGTAGCAGCCCGAACAAAGTTGTTTATGGTAATGGGCACTTCATATGTCTCAGCAAGTGCATCGACCGTGGTATCAAAGCTCTGAGCGGTCGCTGTGCTTCCAATCAGGACAGCTAAAGCAGCAAGTTTCCAGCGTTTGTGCGTGAGATTCATAGTTTGCCCGCTCCACTAGCCAATTACAGAAATGCATTGCTTGATGGTCCCGGCACCTGATCAAAAGCGCATTCTCACGCCTCTCATTTTGTTGTTTTTTAAAATGCTACAATTGGAGCCTTGGCCATCTCTCTCCAACAAACCACAAAGTTCGAATGTATGCCCTGACAGATTGGAGCGACCGCTTCCGAAAACTGGTTAAAAATGACAGGTAGCGATAGCGTTTCGGCCAACAACTAGAAACTCTCTTTGCATATTGACCCGACGGCGGTCCTATTATTCGTGTGGTGATGTCAATCTCTTAGAGCGCACTCTCTGCGGGTAGCGTGGTTCAATTCGATTGAGCCCCTACCAGCGGGCACCTGACTTTTTTACCTCAAAAAGTGACTTCCGCTTTGACGCAGGTCAGGGACACAGAGCCGCGCTGGTCTATGCTTGACGTGCCCGACCTTTCAATTGCGGGGTCTTAAGGAGCTATGATGACAGGGCATGACGCACATGCTCAACACAGAACACCGCCGCTTACACGCGGGCGGGTTATCGTGCCGCTTTTGCTTGCGTTTCAAGAATCCGGTCAATCTGTAGAAAGTCTCCTAGCGGAATTCGATCTATCCTTCTCGGAATTGAACGCTCCGAGTTGTTTCATTCCGCACGACACTGTCTATGCCGTGTTTGAAGCCGTCGCACAAAAGACATCCCCAGACTTTCCAGCACTTGTTGGTCAAACTTCAGATCCGACCGTTGCATCCCCATTCGGACAGGCCTTTCGCGTAGCAAAGTCGCTGGCCGATTTCATTGCCAGGTTTTGCGTTCATGCGGGAAACAACACAAACGCGGTCACCATGACACTCGATGTCTCTGGAGAGTTCGCCGTGCTGTCCGCCAAACGCAGGTTCACGCCATGCTGTTCGCCCGCCTATATGGATGCGTTTCAGATCAGCCGATGGGCTACGTTGCTGCATGAAACCGCAGGTCAGCGTTGGGAAGCAAATAAGGTTCTTGTGCGTGTGAACCGTCCTGATCTGCTCCCGTCTTACTTCTACGGTATCCGGGCGGTAGGTGCGGGCTCAGACGGGTATTCCATCCGCTTCCCAAGTGCCTGGCTTTTGTTTGAACTGGTTAACCGAACCGCGACCGAGTACGTGTTGACCACTCAGGACGAAAAAAACCCTGTACCTACAGACTTGTTGAGTTCGATCCAAAGCGTTGCCAACTCAAGGGTCGGGCGCACGGACTTGTCGGCTACGGCGCTCGCCAAGGCATGCGGTTTTCGAGGCGCGGTTCTCAACCGACGGCTTGCTGCCTATGGGACATCACTGTCGCGCATCGTCATCGAAGCCAAATGTGACCAGGCGAAACATCTGCTTTCCAAGTCTGAATTGTCGGTGGGCGATATCGCTGATCATTTGGGATACTCTGACGCGACGGCCATGACACGGGCCTTCAAGAAATGGACGGGTCAAACACCGTCAGAGTTTCGCGCCCGTGAAATGAATAGCGTTAAGGCATCTGTTCCGATACTCGACCCGGTCGAATGCGATTGTGAAACGTAACAGGACAACGGCGCGGCCCATCTTTTGCCGCGCCTCGAACTCGGGATAGGCAAAGGGGGGAGCGGGCCATGGCGTGCTTAAAAATACGGTGTATCGCAAGCAGTTTTCTGGTTGCGGCGACGATGCTGCCCGGCGGATCAACAGCAGTGGCACAGGACTCCGACTGAAGTTTTTCCGGCAGCTTCTACATCTACGCGGCGGACACCAAGACAACCATTGGATCGCTGGAGTCGGAACTCAGCTTCAGTGAAGCGGTTGAAAACCTTGATCTGGCATTCATGGGTACACTTGAAGCGCGAAGTGGCCGGTGGTCGCTGATCGCGGACTACATGCGCACAGACCTGTCCTTTGACAATGACACTCCCGGCCCGGTGTTCAGTGGCGCTGAAACCAGTCTGAAGACGCAGTTTTTAAGTGGATATGCCGCTTACACGGCCTATCAAGACCAAAACCTGGCCGTCGATCTCGGTGGCGGGTTTCGCTGGTTTGAGACGAGCAGCACGATCACTCTGGTCGGCGGCCCCACCCCGGCACCAAGTTCCAGTGCCAGCGACGATTGGATAGACCCTCTGATTGCGGCCCGTATCCGGTATCAGATCAATGACCGATGGTCGGCCGTTGCCTTGGCCGACTATGGTGGATTTCGCTCAGATCGCGAAACCGCACAGTTTTTGGCAACGGTAGGTTATGCGATCGCTCCAAAGTGGAATTTGCGCGCAGGTTATCGCTACATCATGGTCGACAAAGGTGAAGTTGACAGCAGGTTCAAGCTCTCACAATTCGGACCCGTGTTGGGTGTGACCTACAGCTTCTGAGTAAGGGCATTATGCGAAAGGCGGCCATGCCGAACACAAACAGGTCTGTAGTATCGAAGTTGCGCCAAGGCGCGAGCAGCGGTGCCGACATGCTTGGGACCGACAATTGCAGCCGGATGCGAACAGTCGGACAAAGGCAATTCAGAAAAGGAACGACGAGGCGACTGATTGCCAGAGCTTTGCCTGCGGCAACCGTGTGTTCGTTCTGTGTCCTCGCTGCCTGCGGGCCAAACATCTATGACGAAATTGAACTGATGCCCTCCCCAACGGTCTATGCCGAGGCTGCTTTTGACCCTTACAAGGACATCACGGAAGACAATTTCGTGCAGCGTTCGCAGCTATTCTACGCTACAGATCGGCTGCCCGCGGTTCCCGGCGACCCACAAGCCTATTACAACAATGAGCGCGGTCACATTCTGCGTACCGGCATTGCCGAAGTGCAAAGCAACCCCCCATTGGCGACGTTGAAAAAGCTTCGCCACGTTACCATGACGCGCGACCGCGCTAAGGACTACACGCTCAGCTTGTCTGACGTACAAGAGATTGGTGTCATGCCGTTCAGTGTCACGCGCTACATGAACGATCCACCTTCGCAAAAGGAGATGAAGGCAGCCGGACTTCGGTTTGCCCAATGGATTGACGATCACCTTGCAGCCTCTCGCAACAAAGACATTTTCATCTATGTCCATGGCTACAATGTCGATTTTGATTACTCGACCCTTGTCTCCAAAGAGTTGCAACACTTTCTGGGCTATCAGGGCGCCTTCATCAGCTACAACTGGCCCGCTACACCCAATCGCTTGGCGTATTTTCGGGATCAGGAATCTGCATTGGCGACGCGCCGCAATTTGCGGTCTCTTGTCGAATACTTGTCGGCAAACACCAACGCCCGGCGCATTCACCTTATAGGATACAGCGCAGGCTCAAGGCTCGCATTTGAAGCCGCCTATCAGATTGCTTTGCGGCCTGGGCCAAAGCCGCGGCTGGGGCAGTTGATCCTGATCAGCAGCGATCTTGATCGAAGCTATTTCTTGCAATCAATTGAAGACGGCCTTCTGGATGCCGTTATAGGTGTGACACTCTATCAATCGCAGACCGATTCAGCGCTGGCGATGTCACGGTTGGTCTTCGGCCGCGACCGTCTGGGTCAAGTTTCCGATGAAGCAATAAATGGGTCTCTGTTCCAGCGCCGACTGTCTGAGATGAAAACCCTACATATCATCGATGTGACCGAGGCCGAAGCAGCCGATACAGGAAACGGGCATTGGTACTTTCGGTCTTCGCCCTGGGCCAGCAGTGACCTGTTCATTTCTCTGCTTACAGACCGAGATCCTCAAGCGCGCGGGCTTGTGCGTGCTCCGGGCGAAGCTGTCTGGAGTTTTCCATCGAATTATCCGCAGACACTGCAACGCTTTCGAAATGGCAGCTAGTACTGGGACTCCAGTGGGTCAGAACCATTAGAACCAGTTTCTGGATTTAATCTATGAGCCTGACAACGCACCTAGAATGCTCAACGCAAAGCTGACGTTCGAGCAACGCGCAGCATCGGTAGAAGTGGGCTCACTGCAGTCATTCTCTGCGGTGAGACAGAACAGGTCCTTTGAGCCCTTACCGGACTTTCGTCAACACCCAGAGTCTCGCTTGTGCAACAAGTCTCAAACGTCGCATTCCAGACATTCGCATCCCGGCGTCTGATGGCTTCTTCGCGGACTGAGCCGTTTTAGCTACATTGCAGCAAGTTTGGTCGGAGTGAACGACTGGTTGGCGGAATCAGTTTCGGTCTTGGTCAGCGGATCGAGGGTTTCAATTGGGACTCAAATCAGACATTGCAACTTCCAACTAGTGCGAAGCTTTAGATATTTGAATCCGATAGTAAGTGTTAGCTCGGCCTATCCAGAAGATTGGTGCAAGCTTGGCCGTACATTGCGGAATCGGTGTGATTAATCAAATTTGAGCCTGAAAATGCTGGGGCTTTCTATTCAGAGTAATCCGTAAACTGGACACAGTTGATTTCAAAGTGCTGCCTTGACGGACGCAATTACTGTGGCGATGATTAAAATATGTGCATTTTGAGAACATTCTTTCTTTCTATTGTGTGCATCCTGGTGACTTCTGGATTGCTCTACGCAGAAAGTGGGATCGTAAAATCTTTTGCAGGTTGTGCAGGTCGCTTCTCGGCTGAAATGGAACACGCGTGGCTTTTGAACGATCCAAAAGCTCAGGATTATGAACTGCGGCGCGGTAGGTTTATCTCGTTGCTGGAAGCGACTACGACAGCAAATAATGCCGAATTTGTCCTAGGCCACAGGGTGAATTCCAAACACGCCCACGCACGTTTGCTGCAAACCGCAACCTTTACTTCTGATGAAGTGAAAGCAAGTGCGGCGCGCCGAGCTGCCAAGCAGTACTTGGATCAATGCAATCTGTTGATCTTGGGCGGCGCTTAAAGACCGCTTCGCTGCGCCGCCGCATTTTTAAGCGCGACGTGCTGCATTGCCGCGAAATTGGGCAATACCCTCAATCAATCCAAGAACTCGGGCTATGAGACTCTAAGAGCTGCAAAGAACTGTCCTAGCACTATGGAGTGCCGCAAGACGGCTTGGAACATGTGCGAAGGTGCCCGGCCTAGGAACCTGAAGACGCCCTCGCACACCGCAATTATGCGTGGGGGGTATATGGGACGTTTCGGCGCCCCGAACAACCCTGCTGCGCGTCGCATAAAAGGAAATGCTGATGCACACCAAAATTCTCACCACAACCGCCGCAGTCCTGTTGGCCAGTTCATTGCCTGCACTGGCTGATTGCCCGATCAAGGTTGGCGTCCTTCATTCGTTGTCCGGTACCATGGCCATTTCGGAAACCACGCTGAAAGACACGATGGAAATGCTAGTCGAACAGCAAAACGAAGCGGGTGGTCTTCTGGGGTGTGAGCTTGAAGCCGTCGTTGTAGACCCGGCCTCGGACTGGCCACTGTTTGCCGAAAAGGCGCGTGAGTTGCTCACAGTCCACGAGGTTGACGTGATCTTTGGCAACTGGACATCGGTTTCCCGCAAATCCGTCCTGCCGGTGATCGAAGAACTGAACGGCCTGCTGTTCTATCCGGTTCAGTATGAGGGTGAAGAGAGCTCGAAAAACGTGTTCTACACAGGTGCTGCGCCGAACCAGCAGGCGATCCCAGCCACGGATTACTTCCTGGATGAGCTGGAAGTTGAGAAATTCGCGCTGCTGGGAACCGACTACGTCTATCCGCGGACCACGAACAATATCCTTGAAAGTTACCTGAAGCAGAAGGGCATCGCGGAAGAGGACATTTTCGTCAACTACACGCCGTTCGGTCATTCGGACTGGTCCAAGATCGTGGCCGACGTGGTTGCACTTGGCGCGGATGGCAAGAAAGTCGGCGTGATTTCGACAATCAATGGCGACGCGAACGTCGGGTTCTACAAGGAACTTGCTGCTGCGGGCATCTCGGCTGATGACATTCCGGTTGTCGCATTCTCGGTCGGTGAGGAAGAGTTGGCCGGTCTGGATACCACCAACCTCGTCGGTCACCTGGCGGCCTGGAACTATTTCCAGTCGGCCGAAAGCGATGCGAACGAAGCATGGGTTGAAGCTTGGAAAGCCCGAATGGGTGAGGACCGTGTGACCAATGACCCGATGGAGGCCCACTATATCGGCTTCAACATGTGGGTGAACGCGGCGACGGCTGCCGACACCACCGATGTCGATGCCGTTCGGACCGCCATGTACGGTCAGGAATTCCCGAACCTGACAGGCGGCACCGCTGTGATGCTGCCCAACCACCATCTGGCCAAGCCGGTCCTGATCGGTGAAATCCAGGAAGACGGTCAGTTCGACATCATCAGCCAGACCGAAGAAGTTCCGGGCGACGCCTGGACCGACTATCTGCCTGAGTCCGCTGTTCTCGTGTCGGATTGGAAAGAGCTGGGTTGCGGGATGTACAACACCGAAACCGAGAGCTGCGTACAGATCAAGTCCAACTACTAAGGTCTTAACCTGAATTCCTCGGGGCGCGCGAGTTGTGCCCCGAGGCTCAATACAAAGGTCTTCCTAAATGACGCTTCCGTTCAGGCGGGCAGTGCTTGCCCTGCTGGTCCTTGTGGCCCCTACCCTTTTGCAAGCGCAATCCGCAGACGCCCCGGTGCAGCAGATATTGCAGTCTCACGCGGAGGTGATCCAGAAATCCTCTCGCAAGACGATTGGCCCTGCGATCGACGCGCTGGCGCAAAGTGGGCTGCCGGAAGCGCAGACCGTTCTGGAGCGTTGGCAGGCCAAGGACATGTGGTTCAACAAAGAAACCGGTCTTTTTGTCTTTGCCTCAAAGGCTGACGGTGGGTTGCAAGTCTTCGATGTATCTGACGGGGCCGAGATCGGGGTTGTCGAGAAAAAGAAATACAAACAACTCAAGCCCAATTCTGGCATTCGCGGGTTGATCGCGTCTGCTCTGGTGCAGTTTCAGTTGAACGACCCCAATCCAAGGACACGCGTCGCTGCTTTGACAGCGATTGAGCGAGACGCCGAAGCGTCGCACCTGTCTGCCCTGCGGGGTTCCAACGAGGCTGAACAAGACGCCAACCTCAAGGCGCGCAAAGACCGGTTGGAACGCTTGCTCACCATTCGCTTTGATGAGGATGAGGCCGCGAGGCTTGCTGCAATCGACAGCTTTGCCGGCGATCTGGGTGTTGATGTCAGGGCAACGCTCAATCCTTTGGTTTCATCCGAAATCAAGGTCGCAGATGAAATCCCGGACGGTGCGGTTGGCATTGAGGTCGGATCGGACGATCTGACGCAGGACCAGGCCTATGACCTGCTTGTCGCAAACGGGTTGGCCCCGGAGCCGGTGGATGCAGCAGCGGTAAAGCAAGCCCTGATCGCCAACATAAACGGCGATACTGTTGCGGGTGTACAAGTGGCGAGCCTTGACGAGGACGTCGCCCGAGAGGCCGCGTATCAGGTGTTGGCCCAGCAAGGTCTTGCGACCCCGCTGGTGACACAGGAAGATATTGCCGAAGCTGTTCAAAAACATAAGTTTTTCAAGGTTTACGTCTCAGCCCCCTTGCCCATCGCTCTTGCTGCACAGGCGGCTTTGGACAACATTGAAACGCAAGTTGCTTTGAACCAGACAGCGGATCTGGTGCTGGACGCGCTGTCTTTGGCCTCGATCTATTTCCTTGCGGCGATCGGTCTTGCGATCACCTTCGGAGTCATGGGCGTGATCAATATGGCGCATGGTGAGTTCATCATGATGGGCGCCTACACCGGCTATGTGGTGCAGTTGTTCATTCCTGACCTGACGCTTTCGATCCTTGTGGCCATTCCCTGCGCGTTTCTGGTGACCTTCGGGGCCGGTGTTCTACTGGAGCGGCTGGTCATTCGGTGGCTGTATCACCGGCCGCTAGAGACGCTGCTGGCAACCTTCGGCGTTTCCATTGCCTTGCAGCAACTGGCCAAGAACATCTTTGGCACGCAGGCGCGTCCTCTGACTGCTCCGGCATGGTTGGACGGGTCGATGGTGCTGAACGACATCGTCTCGATCAGCTATATCCGCATCGCGATCTTCGTTCTGGCGTTGATGTTTCTGGCCCTGTTCCTTATCGTCATGAACCGAACCCGGGTGGGGCTTGAGGTGAGAGCGGTCACTCAAAACCCCCGCATGGCGTCCTCCATGGGTATTAACCCGGACCGGATCAACATGCTGACATTCGGCCTGGGCTCAGGCATCGCGGGCATCGCCGGCGTGGCCATCGGGCTTTATGCCAAAGTCACTTCCGAGATGGGCTCTGACTACATTGTGCAAAGCTTTATGACAGTTGTCGTTGGCGGTGTTGGCAACATCTGGGGCACGCTGCTGGGTGCGACGATGGTCGGAACGCTGCAAAAGGGGATCGAGTGGCTCAACCCGTCCAATACGCTGGCGGCGCAGACGTACATGATCCTTTTCATCATCCTGTTCATTCAATTCCGACCGCGCGGTATCATCGCGCTCAAAGGTCGGGCGGCGGAAGCGTGATATGGTTGACATGACTTCTACAGCCAAGCCTGTACGCAAGCCGCTGGTGCTGCGCTATCCCTCTGTCGCGATCTTTCTGATCATCCTGTCCCTGTTTACGGTTATCATTACTGTTTTGGGCGAAGGGTTTGGCATCGGGCTGATTTCCACCAGCTTTATCAAAACTTTGGGCAAAACGCTGTGCCTGTGTCTTGCTGCACTGGCGATGGATCTGGTGTGGGGATACACAGGTATCCTGTCGCTGGGGCACATGGCATTTTTTGGCATTGGCGGCTACGCCATCGGCATGTGGCTGATGTACGCCCGGACCGAGATTATCGTGGTCGACAGCCTCGCGGCGTCTGCATTGCCGCCGACGGTCCAGGAAATATCGGATGGCATTGCCGCTCAGATTTTCGGCGTTGTCGGTGCGTCCGAGTTTCCCCCGATCTGGGCTTTTGCACATTCCTTACCGCTACAACTGGCTGCGGTGGTGTTGGTACCCGGTCTGCTGGCGCTTGTTTTTGGGTGGTTGGCGTTTCGCAGTCGGGTGACCGGGGTTTACCTGTCGATCCTGACGCAGGCGATGACGCTGGCGCTGTCCCTTTACCTGTTCCAGAACGACAGTGGGCTGCGCGGGAATAACGGCTTGTCGGGGCTGCAGAACCTGCCGGGTCTGGACTCGGTGCCGCAATCAACGGTTTCGATCCTGTTCTTTTGGGCGTCCGCCCTAGCGCTTGGCCTTGGCTACCTTGTCTGCGCATGGGTGGTGTCCGGCAAATTCGGATCGGTCATTCGCGCCATCCGAGACGATGAAAGCCGCGTTCGGTTCCTTGGATACTCAGTCGAGGCCTACAAGCTTTTCATCTTCACCTTCACCGCCGTGATCTGCGGTATCGCGGGCGCTTTGTACTATCCGCAAGCGGGCATCATTAACCCGGCCGAAATTGCGCCCATCGCGTCAATCTACCTGGCCGTTTGGGTGGCAATCGGCGGACGCGGACGGCTGTACGGAGCGGTGATCGGTGCGGCCTTTGTCTCGTTGCTGTCGACATGGTTTACAGGCGGGCAAACCCCCGACATCTCGCTAGAGTTCTATACGATCCAATGGGTCGATTGGTGGACCATCCTGCTTGGTTTCTCGTTTGTTGCGGTCACGCTGTTCGCGCCCCGCGGCATAGGGGGACTGATCGACAAGCTTACAGAACGCCGCGCACCGGATCGACATGGGGCCGACCTGGGACCAGACCTTGGGTCGTTGCGCGAAAAGGAGGCGAATGAATGAGCACGCTGCTCGAAGTCTCTGGCGTTTCCGTATCCTTCGACGGGTTCAAGGCCATCAACAACCTGACGTTCCAAATCGGTCCGGCCGAAATGCGCGCTGTCATCGGCCCGAACGGGGCGGGAAAGACGACGTTCATGGACATCATCACGGGCAAGACCAAGCCGGAAGATGGTCATGTTCTGTGGGGTGAGAAATCTGTCTCACTACTGTCGATGAGCGAAAGCCAGATCGCGCAGGCCGGAGTGGGAAGAAAGTTCCAGCGACCAACTGTGTTCGAAGACCAAAGCATCCGCGAAAACCTGATGCTTGCCCTGAAAAACAAACGCGGGCCGTTGGCTGTGCTGCGGTTCCGGGCGCGTCAGGAAGATCATGAGAAAGTCGCAACGCTGGCCGAGGAAATCGGACTGCAGAGCGCCTTGGGCCGCAAGGCGGGTGAACTTAGCCACGGGCAAAAGCAATGGCTCGAGATCGGGATGCTGCTGGCTCAGGACCCACAATTGCTGCTGGTCGATGAGCCTGCGGCCGGGATGACCCCGGCAGAGCGCAAGCATACGACCGACATTCTTGTCGAAGCGGCCAAAACCCGGGCCGTCGTTGTTGTCGAACACGATTTGGAGTTTGTCCGTCGCCTGAACTGCAAAGTCACCGTGCTGCACGAGGGTTCGGTCCTGGCCGAAGGATCGTTGGACCATGTCACCCGGAACGAGAAAGTAATCGAGGTTTATCTTGGCCGCTGACCTTCTGAACATCTCTGATTTGACTCTGCACTATGGCGGCAGCCAGATCTTGAACGGCGTCGACATCACCGCGCGTGAGGGTCAGGTGACCTGCGTGATGGGTACAAACGGCGTCGGAAAAACAAGCCTTTTGAAAGCGATATCCGGCACGCATCCCCGCAGCGGTGGCGACTATGTGCTAACCGGCGAAGAGATCGGCAACACCACATCCTTCGAGCTGGCCAGAAAAGGCGTGGCTTACGTTCCGCAAGGGCGCGAGATTTTCCCGTTTTTGACGGTGCGCGAAAACCTCGAAACCGGCTTTGCCTGCCTGCCCCGCAGCGATCACACCATCCCCGACTATATCTTTGACCTTTTCCCGATCCTCAAAGAGTTCCTGTCGCGGCGCGGAGGCGACCTGTCTGGTGGTCAACAGCAGCAACTTGCCATTGCACGTGCGTTGATCACAAAGCCAAAACTCTTGCTGTTGGACGAGCCGACCGAGGGCATTCAACCCAACATCATCAAGCAGATTGGCGAAGTCATTCGTCTGCTGCGTGATCAGGGTGAAATGGCCATAATCTTGGTCGAGCAGTTCTTTGAGTTTGCTTATTCGTTAGGCGATGAATTCTTGGTTCTCGAGCGAGGCACCCCTCTTCTACGCGGCTCCAAATGCCAAATTGGCAAAGAACAACTAAGGTCCGCAGTATCTGTTTAACGGCATTGTAGTGGTTCACTTCTGCTCTGCCATGCCCGACGCACCGGATTTAACAATTCGGACTTATGCTCATACCGTCTCGTAGCTCACTTAGCTGCATAGAATGCCGATTACTTGCAGTTTTTTGTTTTCCGATGTTCGTGGATCAGGGGCATTTGGGGCTCGCTGCCAACTTTCTCTGCGGTGAGCATGAACAAGTCATATGAGCCCATTGCTGCCGTCGACCGAGCTTCGGTCTTTTGCATGTGCGGCACGTATACATTGGACCAGAAACGGTGTGCGTTCTAAACTGAACTATCACTAAAATTCAATCTACCTCACACCATAGTGCGAACCACCATTTCGTTGAACATGGCTGAAAACCCATTAGTCGGCGGGTGGCAATATCTTTAGCGGGATATGCAGCGAATCATCTACGTCACCACAACGGTGCCAATCTTTGTCACTAACTACGCGACACCAAATAGAAAAATCTTTTCTGACGTGGTCCGTGGTGATATTTAGAATGAGGTCAGTACCAGAGGGTGTAACGCCATCGTTCTGAGTGATCACCCAATCTACATGGTAGTTAGACTCAGGGTCAGGATTATGTATCTCGACCTGCGCTCTATAAACATCACCTGGTCTTAATCTAAGCTGGGCATCGCCTGGAATACCCAAGCTCGCGCGTCCCGTGCTATTTCGTTGAAAATCACCTTCGTGGTATTCACTTCCGTAGTTATCTGACAATCGAATTATCATAGGGGCAATATATTCTTTTTCCATACCAATTTCTCTGTAGTGAGCTTTGATAGAGTCAATGGTGTCACCAGCATAACAGATTATCTGTTCAGCTTGGCGCGTAGAAATCGGGTTTGCATGGTACAAACGATTTCTTGGTTCGATGAGCCGTGACAGCGTCTCCTTTGCATGCCTATCTCCAAGAGGGAAAGCTCTTTCTAGCGGGGCACGGAAATGGGCGTCGAAATGGCGAGGATTTGAGATAATTGCAATCGCCTGATCCAACATCGCGGCATCAATGGGTCTAGCGAACCTCTCTGGTTGATCGGCCATGCGAGCATTAATATGTTTCCTGATGCTTGAGTTCAGAAGAAAACTTCCATCGGGCAACTTGGCGTCCAAATAGTTTGCTCCGTACTCGTTCTTGAACTCATCATGTATTAGTCGACGAAGCCAGGCTTCGAGAGCTTCAAGATGACGCTTGCAATGGTCCCGTAGGATTTCAATTCTCAGTAGATTCAATGGCATTTTAAAGACTTACCGTTTTTGGTGATTGGTCGGAAGCTTTAGCCCTTGTTTATTTCGAACGATACTCAAACAACAGAAGATTCCGCGACCCCATCCATGTTTATTGCCCCTGAGATCACCAGAGCACGGCATGATTATTGAGGCCTGTAAATTTTTTCTAAGCATCGCACTAACCTGCTGATCTCTGTAACCTAGTTGGAGGTCCGATTTCGGGGATGCTGCACAGGCTTCGCGAAGATCGCTTTCCGCGCAAAGCTGTCGCAATTGGGCTTAAGTACTGCAATCACAGCGAACGGCCGCTTGGTGGCCAAACGAACTTCACAACTTTTCAAGGGTTTTGTTGTTGCCAAGTAGCTGGCGGCCAAAACCACCGTTATTGGTCTTTCTACTAAACCTAGCATTCGACCAACGGCGGAGAAAGCAGGCTTGGCGGACGACCGATCCACTCCCGTGAGTTCTGAGCCACTTGCCTCGACGCCGATCGGTTGAAAAAAACGACACTCAATCATTCAGTAGGAACGCAAGTTGCATCAGCACTTTGCTGACGGTGTTGGACTATTTGTTGGATAGGACGTGAGCGACTCTTGTGCTTCTGTCTTATTTTATCGGACTTATTCCGACATTTTGCCAGGCAATATCCGGCCCCCGCTCCTTCCCCCCGGTCTTGCGGGAGAAGGCCCTTCGCTTTCAGGTTCGTATCCGCGCGATGCCTTTTGTCGGAGGCCAGCCGCTTCCCCGCAGGCTTCTCACCTGCCCCGCTTTGACCGCGCAAGGTCTCGGCGGTCCCCGGTCCGACGAGTGTCTGAAGACGCCCGTCGGCCGGTGGGTTCCGTAGTCGCGTTTCTGCACCGGGCCAGAAGGAGCCGCGTCGGTGCGGGATGGGGTAGTCCCCGAACCATAGTTCACAATTGGAGGCCGGTCGTGAACACACCGTGGTCACCACTTTTTTTGATCGTTTGCGAGGGAAAGCAGCAAGAATAAACCGGGCGCAACGGAGACGGGGAGATCCATCCCGACCCGGAACATCCGATTTTACGCTCTTGCTGACTAAGTGTATTGATCTGCTTTTTTTGGGGGATCTTTGTGTTTCGCCCGACCCAAGTTGTACAAAACATAGCTGGCCCGAAGCGCCGCAGCCCTCCAATAGCGCAGGCGGTTCGGGCCAGCGACACGACACAGAACCTAGCCAAATTGTTCTCTTCCCGTTCTTTTATTTGTGTGCAAGCTTTGAAGGGGTCGCCTTGTTTCAACCAGCCCTTTCTGAGCAAACGGTACTGCCTTGATGCGCGTAAGCTTTTGGACGTGCGACCAAACCCCAGAGTGTGCCAAACGGAGAATAACATGAGCGCCAACGCGGACAGCGGTCTGAAGGACAATCGAGACGTTACAGATACTGAAGGTGACTATTCCGTCTATCCGCACATGGATGGGATCAAGTCCTCGATGTCATGGAAGCTCGGCAGTTATGGCGAACGCGGTGCTCTCTCTGATGACATGATCGAGAGCTTGGCCGAACGGTTTGACCTGCCATTTAAGCTCGTACGCGAACTCTCTGTGCTTCTTGGGAACTGCCTCAATAACGACGACGACATCGCAATCAACCTGACTGAGGTCCGACGCTCGCAAGCGATTGAACGAGGTCAAAAGTACCTCAAGCAACTTTTGCGGAAAGCCAAACAGAGTTCCATTGGTCCCCAAGAGCTCCGGAACGCATTGGGCTCGCTTTCGACTTATTTCGCTTCGACGCCAGAAGACGCAGACCTTCTTCCCCAAGTGCTCGACAAGCTCGAGACCGCAACGGCACTTACTCAGGATGTCATCAATGACATTCGACGCATCCATGGGACACCTGGTGCGATTGCAGAGATGTCGCCTCGGGACAAGCGGTTCTCGCGCGACAAACGCCGTCAGTACATTGTCGAGAGCTGCTGTTACATCTGGAAGGATGCCGGTCGCCCCCTAACCTATACGACATACTCAGACGGTCGCCCCGGAGGACAACGGCAAGGTCCGCTCGTCAACTTTATCCAGGCTGTCGTGAAGATGATCACCGAGCCGGGGCAAATCCTGAGCGGTGAGACGATCCGCGTGGACATTGACGGTTTTCGCGACAAGCTTGAGCGCGAAGAGCAAGAGCGTTGGGCGCCGCCGGAATTGGGCAATCAATACACTTAGAATGAGCAAGCCCGCGTTGTCATGGTCATGGCATGACACGCGTTCCTGCCATATCCCCTTCTGACGACCACGCGCACAAGCAGGTTGAGACAGCGATTGACCAGTTGGTCCGATTGCTGGCTGCCCAGGTAGTACAGGAACTGGGCCGGGACGCCTCTGACCAAAAGGAGGCGCATCAGGATGCCACAGATCAATGCCAAGAAGAACCGACCCCGCAAGCTGCTGACGGTGAAGGACGTCGCTGAACTGGACAATTGCTCCGAGAAGACGGTGCGCCGTGCGATTGCGGCTGGCCTGCTTGAGGTTATTCGGGTGGGCCCTGGCGGACGCCTCATCCGCATTGATCCGGCAGCTCATGCCGCCTACAGGCAGGCACAGTGCTGGTAGGTAATCGAGACCATTAATGTACATTAATGTCAATAGGTTATGGCATCTTCGGGAAGAGGGATTGCCCGTAAGTTTCTAACTTTCTGTGCTACGCTTTTCCCGAATCGGACCTCCTGTCCACACCCGTCCGCCCGAGACCCGACATGTCCAAAGGAACGTAAACCCGATGACTAGCCAGAGCCCCGTTCCATTGAGATTGGCCTTCGTCAAAGCCGACACACCGATGTTCGCCGAGCTCATCGACCAACTGCGCTCCGATAGCTCTCTGTCGGACGGACGCCGCCGCGACATGATCTCCGGTCTACGCCGCGTGGCCAAAGCCCTTGGGCTGCCGCCAGAGGATGTGCCCTGCGACAGTCGCTGGTTGCAGCCCCGTCTGTCCAAAGTCACACCGGCAGCACTCGGTCTTACACCGAAGAGTTGGCAAAACGCGGTGAGTGATGCGCGTGCCGCCCTCGCGCATTTCGGGCTGGTGGAACGGCGCTTCAACCGGATCGATGATCTGTCTCCCGATTGGCACGCGCTCTGGGCGAATGTACTGGCGTCCGGCGACAAGACATTGCAACCCGCGCTCTGCCGCTTCGTGCATTTTTTGAACCGGCAGAGCGTTGAGCCTGCCAACGTATGTTCAGACCATGCCGCGGCCTATCGAGAAGCCCTTGCGCATAACGAGATCAGCAAATCACCGGATGTCGCATATCGGGCTGCGGTCAACGGCTGGAACCTGGCGGTCCGACGTATTTCTGAATGGCCCAAGGCCATCCTGCCTCTGGAAACGCGCCAGAAGGTCATCACCTTTCCCGTGACAGCATTTCCTACGCCGTTCCAAAGCGAGCTTGCAAAATTGATGCACCGTCTTGCAACTCCGGACCCGCTGGCAGATGACGGTCAGAACAGGGTACTCCGACCCGCGACCCTGTCCCAATACCAAAGACAGTTGGTTCGATTTGCCTCCGAACTCGTTCACTCTGGTATCCCGATCGCGGAGATTGGCGGATTGGACGTCCTGATCAATCCGGTGATGGCTGAACAGGGTTTGCGCCAGATGTTATCGCGCACCAACAACCAGACCACAAAGATGATCAGTGAGATCGCCGCGCTGCTCCGCAACCTGGCCCGGATACTTAATGCACCCGATGACGCTCGCGATGCACTGACCGGGCTTGCCGCGCGCCTGGCGGTCAAACCTCAGAATGGCATGACCCAAAAGAACCGAAGCCGGCTGCGGGTGTTGCAAGAGGATCGGCATCAACAGCGCCTGCTGCTCCTGCCTGAACGGATTTTCACGCGACCACGCGGCACATCCAAACCGTATGGCTGGGCTCTGGCGCGCGAAGATGCACTCGCCATCGCCATCTTGCTGGTCTGCCCGGTTCGCGTGAAGAACCTGGCTGGCATCCACCTGGAACGCCACCTGCACCGTCCTGGTGATGGCCGAGCCTACCTGGTTCTGGAAGACGGCGAGACCAAAAATGAGCGACCTGTCGAGTTCGAGATCCCGCGTGATGTATTGCGCATGATCGACGTGCATCTCAAATCTCGCTGTCCGGAACTCTGCCCCGCGGGAACGCCTTGGCTGTTTCCCCGGAGGGATGATCAGCATTCGGTTGATCCTGGCGTTCTGTCTGCGCGCGTCTCCAAACGGATCCGGAAGGAAACGGGGTTGGAGATGAATGCCCACCTGTTTCGGCATTTTGCGGTGATGAACTGGCTCGACGCCAATCCCGGCGGCTATGAGGTCGCGCGCCGGTTGCTCGGACATTCGGAGGTCAGCCACACGATCAACATGTATTCCGGTCTTGAGGCACGTTCGGCAACACGCGCCTTTGCTGACCTGATAGAAGCTAAGAAAGGGCGTCGCTGATGAGCCTTGTTCTGCCTCTGTCTGCTTGGCCCGTGCAAGACCGGGAGATGTGGCTCAACCTTCAGATAGAAGGTGGCCCACTCGACGATTGCGGCGCGCTCTCACACCTGCGTGCGACCTCGTTGAAGACGTTAGAACTGCGCTATGCCCGATGGCTGCAATGGCTGATTAACAGCAATGCGAAGGCGATCACACTGCCTCCGGCTCGACGCGCGACTCTGCCGCGCCTTTCCGCTTGGCTTAGGGACCTCTCACACACCCGGCCGATGACCCGGTTTATGTTCATTGACGGTGTGTTGCGTATCCTCTCCGCGGCTGACCAGACACAGGACTGGTCCGCTCAGCGGAGATTGAAAGCGGGATTGAAGCGCACCGCAGGACGGGGTGATCGGGATCGCAAACTTGGGCGTGTGTTGTCCAGCGAGGTTCTATTCAAGGCGGGAATGTCTCTAGCGACGGGTCATGCAGAAGCGGAGCCAACACCGCTGCGCCGTATGATATGCCTGCGGGATGGCAGCATGATAGCCATGATGGCTTTGATGCCGATGCGGCGACGCGCCTTTGCGGGCCTTCGGATAGGCATATCCTTGCATGTAACAACAAACACCATGACCGTCGCGCTCCCAGGGGATCTGACCAAATCAGGGCAGCCATGGGAGGCTGATGTTCCCCAGAGCGTTGAGCCGCTCTTGCGTCGTTATGTCAATGAAGCCCGTCCCTTTTTAATGGAGCGTGGCCAACAACAACACGATGTCTTGTGGGTCGGCAGGACAGGCGCACCATTAAAGCAAGATGCGCTGAGCCCCCGGATCGCGGAGCAGACCCTGAAGCTGACGGGTCGCCGCATTCCACCGCATTTCTTCCGGGATGCCGCCGCAACGACATTGGCGCGCTCCTCTCCGGAACACGCGAAGCTGATCCGACCAATATTGGCTCATGCGAGCTTCGGAACGGCTGAGCGCCACTACATCCACGCCCAAACCATTGAAGCGGGCCGCGACTACGCGGCTTTGATCGACTTAAAGAGAAAGACCAGACGATGACCCGAGTTGCAATCTATGCCCGCTTCTCCAGCCAGATGCAGAGAGACGCATCTATCGATGACCAGATGCGTTTGTGCCGGGAACGTGCAGAGCGGGAAGGCTGGACTGTTGTCGACGCCTATTCGGATCGGGCGGTCTCTGGTGCGTCCATGTTGCGTCCCGGGCTACAAGCGCTCTTCAATGCAACCCAGGAAGGACGGGTTGATCTGATCTTGGCAGAGGCGCTGGATCGGTTGAGCCGGGACCAGGCAGACATCGCTGCGATCTTCAAACGGCTGAACTTTGCAGGGGTTTGCATCGTGACGCTGGCTGAGGGCGAGATCAGCGAATTGCACGTAGGTCTCAAAGGCACCATGAACCAACTGTTCCTCAAAGACTTGGCCGACAAAACCCGGCGTGGTTTGCGCGGGCGTGTCGAGCTTGGACGCTCCGGTGGCGGCAACAGCTACGGCTATGACGTCGTCCGGCGTCTCGGGCCGGACGGCCAACCCGTTACGGGAGAACGAGTGATCAACGCAGCAGAAGCTGAGATCGTCCGGCGGGTGTTACATGACTTCACCGAAGGGCACTCCCCGAAAGCCATTGCGCGCCGCCTGAACGCCGAAGGTATTCCCGGTCCCCGTGGCAAGTTATGGCGTGACACCGCCATCCGGGGGCACCGAGTGCGTGGGACGGGCCTTCTCAACAATGAGCTCTACATCGGCCGCCTTGTTTGGAACCGGCTGCGCTACATCAAGGACCCGGAGACCGGCAGACGTGTTTCCCGTCTCAACGATCCGTCCAAATGGATCATCGCGGAGGTCCCTGAGCTGCGGATCGTCGGGGATGAACTTTGGGAGGCGGTCAAGCAGCGGCAAGGCGAGATCGAGGCTGATCCCCGCGTCAAAGCCATCAAGCAAACCAAGTTTTGGGAGAAGCGTCGCAAAAAGCACCTTCTGACAGGTCTAGTATTCTGCAGCAACTGCGGTGGGCCACTCGCCACTGTCGGGCGCGATTACCTCGCCTGTTCAGCCGCCCGCAAACTCGGCACCTGCACGCACAGGCAATCCATTCGCCGCAATGTCCTGGAAGACGCCGTTCTGGATTTACTTCGTCAGCGTCTGATGCAGCCCGACGCAGTGGCCGCTTTTATCAAATCCTTCAACGAAGCCGCCAACGCAGAAGCTGGTACAGAGGAGGCAGCCCGGACCCGTCTACAATCCGAACGGGACAAAGCTGCACGCAAACTGAATGGGTTTTATGACGCAATCGCTGAGGGCATTCGCACCCCCGGGCTTCAAACGCGGCTCGAAGAACTCGAAGCGCAGATAGCCGAGCTTGACGCAAAGCTCTTCGAACCTAAGCCCTCATCGGTGCGACTGCAGCCGAATCTGTCCCAACTCTATCGCTCCAAAGTCGCAGATCTGGCGCAGGCTCTATCGGATCCGTCGATCCGCACCGGGGCCTTGGAGATCATCCGGGGCCTTATCGAACGTGTCACGGTCGAGCACCCCAACGAGGGCGTTCAGATCGAACTGGAGGGTGCCCTGGCAGCAATGATTGGGTTGGCCCAAAATGAACAAAGCCGCCCTAAGGCGGCTTGTTCGGCACTTTGTTCGACCAAGGTGGTTGCGGGAGCAGGATTTGAACCTGCGACCTTCAGGTTATGAGCCTGACGAGG
>NZ_WVQX01000014.1:0-65942 GCF_013110595.1 Ruegeria sp. HKCCD6428 | reverse complement strand
TCCTTTGCTTCCCAACTTCATTCGACCGGCGTTGAAAATTCCGGCACGCGCTTGAGGGCTTCGACCATGTCCGCGCTCGTCATCAGTTCGATGAACGTGTAGTCTTTCAGAACCCCTTGGCTCAGACGCGAAATATACATGGCCTGAACCATGCCCGGATCGTCCGGGAAGCGGACGGTGATGTAGTTCTTGCCATCGGCCAGTCCCCAGAAATAACTGATCATCTCACCGCCCATTGCGGCGAGGGCAGCGCCCATGTCCTTTTCCCGGTCGGTCGGATTGTCGATCATGATTTGCCAGGCATCGGGGTTTGGTTCCCCGATCCCCAGGTAGTATCGGCTATGAGACTCCTCCGCCGCTGCTCCGGAAAAACCAATCCCAACTGCGCAAAGAGTTACTGCGATTGCCTTGTTCATTGATCGCTCCCCTGTTCAGGATCGACGGCGCAAGGCGCAGGGGTCAATTTTCCGCATACTCTGCTCATTCGAGTGTATTCTTGTAGAAGACGCCGTCTTTCATGATCACGCGAATGGTCTCGAACCCTCGATCACGCGCAGGTGCATCAAACCACTTCGGATTTGCTCCAAGAACCGATAGGTCCTCCAGCGGGTTTCCGTCGACGATCAGGATGTCTGCATAGGCCCCTTCTTCGATCACACCCAGCTTATTGGGATAGGGGTTCCGCCGCCCTGACAGTTGCGCCAACTCACCCCCTGTTGATGTGGCCGCGACCAGGAAAGCGTGGTTCCCCAGCAATTCAGCGAAATAGTGCTTCTCAAAGTCCCGGTGTGCGCGGCCAAACCCAATAGTGGACAGCACGGTGTCGACGTTATGCACGATCTTGGGCTTGTATTTTTTGATGTACTCAATGACGTTTTCTGACCCGACCAGATATTCTTCCAGTTTTGGTTTCACCGTCGGCATCGAGAAATTCGGATGGTCGAGCAGCGCGGGATCCATGCCTGCAACATTCAAGGCCCAGAAGATACCTTCATCCGCAATGCGTTTGACGGTCTCCTCGCTCACCATTTGAGCGTGCTCCAGTGACTTGACGCCTGCGTCGAGAGCCATTGAGACCGTTTCGTCCGTATAGGCATGGACTGTCACATAGGTATCAAAGAAGGACGCAGCCTCAACGGCTGTCGCAATCTCATCAACGTTGTAGGCAACGGACCAAAGCGGATCGAGTTCGGATGACACGCCGCCACCGGCCATCAGTTTCAGGAAACTCGCCCCGTGCGCGAAGTTAAGCCGCGATGCCTTCCGGATTTCCTCGGGACCATCAGCAATATAAGACAGGTTGAACGTATTGGCGACGTCGTCCGATCCCATGTTGAAGGTTCGCTGCTCGGGGTTTCGCCAGTCGCCATGCCCGGATGTCGGGCCGATGGCCGCACCTGACGCATAGATGCGTGGCCCGTCTACAATCCCCTTGTCGATCAGTTCACGCAGACCTGATCCCATTCCGCCGGTATCCCGCACCGTGGTGTAACCGTCGTAGAGATAGTCGCGGGCATTTTCAGCCGCGGTGGCCCCGATCTGATCCCATTTGGCGGCCTGAAGGCCCGAGAAGGATTGCACGAGCCCTGTCGCGTAGAGATGCACGTGACTGTCAATCAACCCTGGCATCAGCGTGCGACCACCCCCGTCAACAAGCGTTGCGTCGGGCGCATCAATACCGTCGGTCGAGACTGTCTTTATGAGATTGCCTTCAACCAGAACATTCGCGTTTTCGATCCGCTCTTCACTAATTCCGTCAAAGATATGCACATTGGTGAACAAGGTTTGCGGGAGCGCGTCCTGCGCCAACGCACCGCTTGCTGCCAAGGAAACAAATCCAGCGATTGCTGTCAGTGAGGCCAGTGTTTTCACGTGTCAGTACTCCCATTTGTCAAACTAAGGGGGCGCGGGATGCCGAGGTAAATTCACCCCGCGCGACACTCAATCGAGTGTATTCTTGTAGATCACGCCATCTTTCATGATCAGGTCGATGTTGTTGGTGTAGTCGACCAGTATCCCGGCATCCTCGACCGGGTTTCCTTCAACAAGCAGTAGATCGGCATATGCGCCTTGTTCGATCACGCCCAGCGGGCCTGCTGTGTAGGGATTGAGTTTTCCTGACAGTGCCAGAAGTGCGGCCGATTTTGACGTCGCCTGTTGCAGGATTTCGTGCGAAGTCCACGCCTCCAGCCGGTATTTGAATTCATCGTTTTGCTTGGTCAGCGCGACGGGATCGCCGATAATGTCGGTGGAGAAAGCCACATTCTCGATCCCGAAATCTTTGATCAACTGCATCTGCTTTCGCGCACCCGCTTGCACGCTGAGGAACTTTTCGGCGGACCCAGGCCCAAGTGCAGTAACAATGGTTTGCTCGTCGATCCCCAGAAGAGAATAGAACGGAACGATCCAGGCATCCGCGTCTTTGATCGCTTGCGCACCGACTTCGGTCATCAGTTGTCCATGTTCAATGCTGATCACACCTGCCTCAATTGAGCGAACAATAGATTCGTCCGTATAGGCGTGAACCATCACATAGGTTCCCCAATCGGCAGCGGCCCGGACAGACGCCTCAAGCTCTTCCGGCAGACCTTGAACGGTGTGTAGGGGATCAACCTGAGAGGATACCCCACCGCCAGCCATGACTTTGATCTGGACAGCGCCAAGGCGCAGGGCTTCGCGGGTCGCGCGCAGTGTTTCCGGCACGCCGTCGGCCAGAAACTCCAGATGCTGGTTAAAGAAAGATGGTTGCGCCCCCATGAAATTGGGATGGGGCTCGGTGTAGACGCGATGCTCTCCATGCCCTGAGGTTTGCGAGATTACTGGCCCAGAGGCGTAGATACGCGGGCCAACGGCCTTACCCCGATCAATCGCTTTTTGAAGACCAATTGCCGGGCCGCCCGCGTCCCGAACGGTTGTGAAACCACGCAAGAGCATTTTCTCGGCCTCAATCGTGGAGACTGCACCCCAGTACATCCAGTCGAAGTTATCGCGCAGGTCCGCCACCGGTTCGGTGACCGTCATATGTACATGTGCGTCGATCAGGCCCGGCATCAGGGTTCGACCACCACCGTCAATGATCTGTGCATTGGCGACGGCCAGTGGTTCCGCTGATACGTCTGCGATCAGGTTGTCCACGACCAGAACGTTTGCGTTCTCAATTCGCTGTTCATCGACACCGTTAAACACGTGCACGTTGGTAAATAGGATCGGAAAGCTTTCTTCCTGCGCAAAACCTTGGCCCGCGATTACCAGGCTTGCAGAAAAGGCTGTCGTGGCCACCAGGTGTTTGAGTTTCGGTGTCATTGAGGCCCTCCAAATACGAATCACAGATGTATGTTTCTGAATATGATTTTAGAGTGATTGCCGGATTTTGCCTGACAGTATGGCGGGCTGCGCCAAATTGATTTGGCATTCTGCATGCTTTTGGCGCCTTTTTGTGTGTTTTCTGTCTTTCTGTCGTTACCTTCATGATATTTGAGGGCGACATGGGCGTATTTGAGCAAAACACAAAGAAGGCCTTGCCGCTGGTTCGGGCATCGGTTGCTGCACCCGTCGTAGCTGCTTTGCGTGGTGCCGGTGTTGAACCGGCTGTTGTTCTGGACCCTCTGGGCGTGAGCGAAGCTCAGGTGATGGATCGCCAAAACTTCCTGCCACACGAGACGATTTATAAAATCCATCAAGCCGCTGCTGATGCAACATCGCCGGACTTCTGCGCGCAAGTTGGTCAATCAATCGACCTTGTTAGGTTTTTGCCGCTTGGTGACATATTGGCCGAGGCGTTGACGCTAGGTGACTTCTTTACGCGCTACACTCAAGCCGTCTCGAAAGAATCCAACGCGGTCACACAGTCTATGCTTGTGGAAGGCGAGCACGCTTATTTCAGTGCCAAGCGGAATTTCAAGTTTTCAGTTTCGCCGGGACAGACCGACGCATTTCTGGCGAGCATCTGGATATCATTACTGCACCGGGTTCTGGATTTTAGGTGGGACCCGAGCCAGATCATCTTACGGGTCAGCGAACCTGACGTGCTGCCCAAGCATTTTCATGGTGTCCAAGCCATCAAGTGTAGCCCTCAGGGCTTTTCGATCCGGTTTCCTTCACCCTGGCTGAGCCATCAATTGATCCCGGAAATATTGGAGAACCCGTCAGACCTTCCTGTCACTGACCCTGACTTTGCGGCACCGCAAGATTTCCTGGCCGGGCTTCAGAGCCTGATCCGAACTCACCTCGGCGAGCCGGGATTTGGTGTAGACGAACTGGCACGCCTATGTGGTTTCCACCGGGAGACATTGAACAATCGGCTGGCCTCTTACGGGCAATCAGCCTCTCAGGTCATATCTGGCGTCAAACTGGAAGAAGCAAAGAAGCTGCTGGGTCCGGCAGAGAAGTCCGTTGGTGAGACCGCACTGCGACTTGGCTACGCAGACCCCACTGCGTTTTCTAGGGCCTTCCGAAAATGGTCTGGAATGTCGCCGTCGGCTTATAGGAATTTGGTGAAAGGGCGGGCCTGACCAACTCGGCGCCAGTGCTGATCGAGGTTTCTGTGCTCATAACAAGACTGTACCAAATAGTGGTCTTGATGCTCGGCAAGAAGATCGCTGAACTATTCCCAAGTAGTTGCCAGTAACCTTGCAACGTTCTTATTGGGGTTGAATTTCGTTTATCGAAGTGCACTTTTGATTGAGAAATAACCCTTTTAGTTGACTGGTTAGCAGGGCAACTACCAAAAAATGAGAGAGCTCTTTCTACAGTGCAAAGTTATGGGCAAATCGTGCAAACTTATGCGCAAATACCGCGCAAAATTATAGGTGACGACGCCCAGATTTTCTGAATAAAATCAATGATAAGAATGCAGCGTTATGCGCGTCCCTACATAATGTTGTAGCAAGTTCCTATGCCGAACAGACCTGCGAATGAAGTCGGATGAACAGCTTTATCTGACTGGTCCCTTGAAATTCTGGACTGATCATTCCACATCATGTGCCATGAACAAAGAAACCCTTCCAATTGCCGACGTCAAGTCGCCCGCAGGCCCGGGTAGGCCTCGTGCTTTTGACGAAGCCGATGCTTTGGAAAAAGCCTTGTGCGTATTTTGGCACAAGGGCTACGAGGCCGCGTCGGTGGACGATCTGACCAAGGCCATGGGTTTGAGCCGTTCCAGCTTCTATGGAACCTTCGGAAACAAGCAGGCATTGTTTCGCAAAGCCCTCAGCCACTATTCAAGACGTGGTTTGAAAGCTTTGCGCGACGTCGCGGACGCGGGCGGAGATGACCCCGTCGGCGCGATAATGGAAGCCTTGGCGAATCCGCAAGGAGGTCGTGACGGCTGCATGCTGATCAACTGCCTTACCGAGCTTGCCCCGCATGATGATGAAGTGGCCGATCTCGGGCGCCAACATTTGGAGAGCATTGACAAAATTATTGCGGAAGCGCTTGAGCCTTCAGATCCGGGTCTGGCGCTCGACAGGGCGCGCGCCTATGCCTCCCTTGCCATTGGCACGCTAGCCTTGCGTAAGGCGGGCGTTCCCGCTGAGCAGATATCGCAAACCCTGAAACAAGCCCGGTTGGTGATTTCGCCATAAGGTCTCCCGCCACCATAACGAAATGAAACCTAACACAAACTCAAACAAGAGACAGTGAGCGCAATATTGGACTAGTTGGTCCAATAATATCTGAACGAAGTTTACGAAAGAAGGAAGCAGCAATGGCTGATGAAAAACTGTTCTCGGGCATCAAAGCTGGTGCAATCGAGCTGAAGAACCGCATTGTCATGGCGCCACTGACCCGTAACCGGGCAAGAGCTGAGGATGACAGTGTCCATGAATTGCAGGCCGAGTACTACGCGCAGAGGGCATCTGCTGGTCTGATCATCACGGAAGCATCGCAAATCTCGCCCCAAGGCAAAGGCTATGCCTGGACGCCCGGCATTTATTCCAAATCGCAAATCGACGGCTGGAAAAAAGTGACTGAGGCAGTCCATGCCAAAGACGGGAAGATCGTAATCCAGCTTTGGCATGTGGGTCGGATTTCGCATTACAGCTTGCAGGAGGGTGGTGAAGCCCCTGTTGGGCCATCCGCAATTGGCGCTAAGGCCAAGACGTTTGATGGTGAGCAGTTTGTTGAAACTTCTGACCCGCGGGCTCTGGCCATCGAAGAAATTGCTGACATCGTTGTGGACTACCGGAGGGCCGCGGAAAACGCCAAAGAGGCTGGTTTCGATGGTGTAGAGGTCCATGCAGCCAACGGATACCTTATCGATCAGTTCCTGCGCGACGGGTCGAACAAGCGTGAAGACGAATACGGTGGTCCTGTTGAGAATAGAGCGCGATTCTTGAAAAAGGTGATGGACGCTGTTGTCGACGTGTGGGGCGCCGACCGCGTTGGTGTTCGCCTCAGCCCGTTCTCGGACGCAAACAACATTTCCGACAGCGACCCACAGGCGACGTTCTCGCATGCGATCAAATTGTTGAATAGCTACGGGTTGGCCTATCTCCATCTCGTAGAAGGGCAGACCGGCGGCCCGCGCGATATTCCTGAAGGTGGTGACCTAAAGGCGCTCTATGAACTGTTTGACGGAGTTAAAATGGGCAACAACGCTTATGACCGAGACATGGCGATTGAAGCGGTCGAGACCGGCGCCGTCGATCTGGTGGCCTTTGGTCGGCCGTTTATTTCCAACCCGGATCTTGTCAACCGGCTGGAGAAAGACGCCGTACTGAATGAGCTCGATCCAACCACTCTCTACGGCGGCAATGAAAAAGGGTATACCGATTATCCGGCACTGGAAGAGGAAGCAGTCGCCGCAGAGTGATACATCGCTCTTAACCCCTTAGCGACGGGCTATACCAAGCAAAGTGAGCGCGCCGGCTTGGGCGCGCTCACCCAGCAACTATGGAGATCTCTATTCTTAAGGCGAGGGCCTATCACCAGCCTGCAAATGAACTGCTGCCATATGATCAGGGTTGAATGTATCCAATCAGGATGCATCCTTGATTGAGGGGCGCCCGGTTTTAGTTGAGGAAGAAGTGCGGTGACTACAATCAATTGAGCGCATTTCTCGAGCCGCGCATTGTCGCAAGTAAATCGTGCAAAATAGTTCAGTCTTTTGGCGTAGTCTTTGCGGTTACGGCCCCTTGCGTTGCTGAATCCCGCAAAGGTCCTCCTTAGGAACCTTGGGTTCTATGCAGCCTTTCTTGCTTGGACTTTCGCAAATGTCTCCGATGCGCAGAAAGCGGGCTGTGCAAAGCCGTCCGGATCCGTCAAATCTTGCAATCTTCAATGGCTTTCAACGCTGTAAAGCCTTCGGACCAAGACCAATCATTCGAGTTCAACGTCGCATTGTACCTCTGAATGTGACATCAAGGATTGACCCTAGAACACTTTGCATCGGCTGCGATACGACGTGTTTGATCAGTATCTAGTCAGAGTATCAAGTATCGCTTGCCGCGTTGCGTCATCATTGTGGAAGATCCTGCCGGCGAGAAACTCCGATGGAAACTCAGGCCACGTTTTGCGCATTTCAGTGACCAGTCGTTGTGCTTCTTGCGAATGTCCCAGCTGATCCTGCGCAACGGCCTGGAATAGGAGCGACGGAGCACTTACGGGCGCACCGGCAGCGGGCGCGCCTTGAAATGCTTCGACAACCTTTTCGTAATTCCCGAGCATAAGCTGCGATACACCCCAAATATTACGTGCGCCAAAGCGGCCCGATCCTGACCTTAGTCTTTCGGGATTGCTAACCTCGGCAGCAAGTTCCGGTGCGCTAGCCAGGATGGCAGTGATGCCGACAAGATCCAGGATATGACCATCATTCGGAGCAAGTTCGACGGACATTCTTGCATATTTCTTAGCCTCGACTGGATTATTTTGGGCAGCCAATACCCAACCATTTGCGCCGTTTGCCCAGGCATCTGTCGGAGACAGGTCAAGCGCCCTTCCCGACATCTCCGAAGCCTTGCTGATGAGGTCATCTCTTAGCGCTGTGTCCGGGGCCAAAATAGCCAAAGTCGCCAGAACTTGTGCCGATCCGGCGTAGCCATCGGAAAGTGCCGGGTCCAACTCTGTGGCATGTTGGAACATTCCCAATGCTATTTGCTGTCGTTTGACATCGAAAACAGGAAAAAACATGCCTCTGGCCTGATCCGCAAGGTTGGCCGCCTGAAGTCTCGTCAAGGACTGCTCACCAAGGGCTGCTCTTTCAGCCTGTCCTAGGGATTGGGTTGGGGGCAAAACCACATTGCTATCTTGAGCCAGCCAAAAGCCAAGTCCAGCAATCAATACAAGACAACCCAGTCCAAGCGGCAGCATTTTTTTCAAACGCGGATGTTCTGCTAGCACATCGCTACTCGGTACCTCTGAGGCGTCGTATGCTGTCGTATTTTTTTGCGAAAACCGTGGCTTGTATCCACCCGGATCAACAAAAATGCGAACCCCTTTGCCGTTCCATTGATCTTCGTAAAACTCATGAAGCAGTCGACGCAGCCGTCTGGCTTCAACGCGAACGAGATTTCGGCCACCGGTGCCATCAATACTTCGACCGTAAACTTCGACTGCGATTGCTTTGCCACGGATTTGGGCGCCGCGACCAGCGAGAGTTTCTTCGACCACGTAAGTAATAAATTGCTGGAGTCGCGGCGAAGCCTGGAACGCGACGCTTGAAACAACGCTCTGAAGTGCCTGTCGGACAAGCTCCGGCGATGGCGGTGCAATATCTTGATCTATCGGCAATTCATTAGCTTGGTTCAAAGCAAACTCACCCCCAACTCACGGTGACTCACTTGGCCTGCATCGTCAACCGCACTCATCTTGATCTGAGAATAGATAGTGGGAACCATGGATAATCCAGTGACTTGGGAACTGAGTGACGAGCTTCCAGAGCTTTCCGATGCGCTCTCAGGGTTTAACGAAACGGATGCGTTGCTCAGCGAGGCAATCGAAGACCTGAAGAAAGTATCGGCACTGTTGGATGACACATCGATACCAGCCCCAGAGCGCGCGGAATGGACCCACATCAAATCTGAGCTGATCAACGAGCTTCGCCGGATGGTGAAGCGAAGCCTTCGCAACACTTCTAACTGAGGACTGGTCCATGACTAAGGAAGACACTGGGAAAGACCTGGACAACAAACAGGGGCAACCAACAGAGCAAATCGAAGACCCGTCGCGGCGGAGTGTTCTAAAGGGCTTGGCCACTGGAGCGGCCGCGACAGGGGCAGCTGGGTTTGCGGCAGGAAGTGCCGAGGCCCACGAAGGAGACGGCCCCCTGGGAGAAACACTCAAGAACCCATATGGCGGTCGACCCGCAGGCGGCATATCATTGCCAGAGTACTTCCGCCCGACGAAGTACATGACCGGTTCAAACGCGAACTATTTTCCACTGAGTGAGGAGTTGGGGCCAGATGAGATGCGCATCTCATTCTGTGGTTCAACACCGTATCCACCGCGCGAAGATCAGGCGGGTACTTGTATCATGGTGGAGTTGGGGAATGGAAAGCGGTTCTTTTTCGATTTTGGATCCGGTTGTGTCCGCAACATCATTGCCATGCAAGTACCTGGGCAACTGATCAACGACATCTTCATCTCTCACCTGCATGTCGACCACTACGCCGATATTCCCTATATTTACCCATTCCGTGCCTGGTCGGGTGGTTACACACCGCTGCGCATTCACGGTCCCTCTGGTCGGACACCCGAGCTTGGCACAGCCGGAATGGTCAAAGGCATGCAACAGATGCTCAAATGGCATCTGGAGGCCTTTGATGTGTTCCCGATTGGGGACGGCTACGAGATCGAGGTCAACGAATTCGATTTCCGTCAGGAAGGCGGCATCGTTTATGACGAAGATGGCGTGACTGTTCGGTCCTGGCCACGAAGCCACGCCAAGGACGGTGCGGTTGGCTATCGGCTCGATTGGAACGGGCTGAGCTTTGTATGGACCGGCGATGGTCGCCCGGATGAGCTTTCACGAAAATACGGCGAAGGTGTTGATGTCTTTGTAACCGAAATGTCGGGACAGGATATTGGTCAGCTGATGACCTACAAATATGGTATCCCACAGGATCTCTTTAACTACACCATCGATACGCACCATACCTCTCACTATGCCGTGGGTAAGCTCTTTGCTGACGCAAGGCCGCGTTTGGGAATGGTGACGCACTATACTCAGGACGAAGACATCGACGCTGAAATGCTGGCTGGAATTCGCGCCCACTATGACGGTCTGTTCCAATGGGGTCTCGATGTAGCCGTTGTAAACGTGACCAAGGATGCAATCTGGTACAGGAAAGCTGCACTGCCCGGAAAATCCGGTACCGTTCCGCCATTCCGCGAACTGGCTGCGGCAGCTGAGGCCGGACGTATTGAGCTTCCGGATGAAATCACACTACCGAACCCGAGGCTCACCCGAGCAGATCAGCAAGATCAGAAGTACAGAGATATGGAGATTGATCCACGCGAGTACTACCCAACTGACGTTTTCCGAGCACCCGGCGGGGACTGGCCGCAGGACTTTACCATCAAAGTTTCGGATGTAATCGGCACGCGTGATGAAGACTGAAAGGAGATCGAACGATGATTGAATTTGGTTCGACTTCTGCGATCCCCGTCACGATCCTTACCGGCTTTCTAGGAGCCGGTAAGACAACACTTTTGAACCGCATCCTGACAGGCAATCACGGGTTGCGGGTTGCGGTTCTGGTGAATGACTTTGGATCAATAAACGTTGACGCTGACTTAGTAGTCGGTCTCGAAGATGATGTGATGAGTCTGGCAAATGGCTGCGTTTGCTGCTCGATCCGAGATGATCTGATCGAAACGGTGGAAGCCGTTCTCGCCCGGCCTGAGAAACCGGAATACATCGTCCTTGAAGCAAGCGGAGTGTCGGACCCGTCATCAATTGCGATGACATTCACCGATCAGAAGTTTCGGGACATGATCCGCTTGGACAGCCTCATGTGCCTGGTCGATGCGGAACAGCTATTTTCTGCGCCGGAGCAAATGGAACTGAAGCTCCGTCAAATCGCGTTCTCGGACATGGTTATTTTGAACAAGGTCGACCTCGTCGACAGGGCGGCTGTTCAAAGGGTGCACGATTGGCTTGGGTCTCGCTTCCGTCGATATCGCCTGGTCGAAGCTGTCAATGCCGACGTCCCACTGGATATACTTCTTTCCGTTGGTCGCTTTGCCGCCGAACAGCTCGAAACAGCGATACCCGATCATCACGAACACGGACCAGATTGTGGTTGCCGCCACTCTGATCACTCGGACAGTTTCTCAACAACCATGATGAAAGCTGAACGCCCGATAAGCCTATCTTCTCTCCGGAACGCAATTCGGAAGCTTCCGGGCGATGTCTATCGCCTCAAGGGTTTTGTTTTTAGCGAGGAAGACCCGGATCATCGCATTCTCGTTCAGGTCGTTGGAAAACGTATGGACATCGCAAGGGATGCGGCATGGGGCCACCGAAAACGCGAAACAAGGCTTGTTGCAATAGGTGCACCGGGAGCCCTTTCGGAATACGAGCTTTCCGATGCGTTGTTGGCGACCGTATAGCGGCAAGTTCAACCAAACTTGCTTGCGTGTGCTTCTCAAAGTCCAACTCGTAACTGCTCGTAAGCCCGCAGCGCCGAGGATCAAATGCAGCGCCGAGGACCAAATAAGAAGAAACACCTGATTGCAGATACAGATTAGGGAATTCGTTCAAGCGATCACATGGCCCACACCTGCCACTGCGTTTGTATTATCGGGCACGGTTGCATGCGCGCAGGACGTCTCAGGTCCAGAACTTGACGATGCAGCCCCGGAACCCGGATTGCCGAGTACAGCCGGAGGACAAGATGCCGAGTTGTTTTCTGCTTTCCACGGGCCCGAGGCGTTACCTCGGGTCGCAAATCTCCTTTTCTGGGGTTCTAGGGGCAAAGACAGGATGCCTATATTTTTCAACCGAGGAAAATCTGGAAGCCATGCAGCGGGTGACGTCAGTGTTTTAACAAAGTCAGGCGAGGTCGGAACAAAGCACTGCGCGTCAGTGTTGCACGCCAATGTTCCCGGTGAATTGCGTGCGGCGCTTCTCATCAGGGACTTTGGGAGCGATTCCGACGATCCACCCGTGGCAGTCGAAGTTATTGGCCACCTGCATTTCATCGAGGCCGCACTTGATCTCCGAGGCGCGATTGTAGCCGTAACTTCGAAAGCAATTATTGGCTGAACCACGATAGGCAAAAGGCATTAATCTGATCCAAGACACCCGCCGAGGCGTATTTATCAAGTACCTCTTAACAAGGAGAAAAGAATGCTTCCACCCAGCATTATCGCTGCGACCCTTGGGTTTTTCGCAGCCACTTCGCTTCAAGCTGGTGTTCAAATTCGCTTCGTAGAGGGCGCACCAAAGGATCGTTTTGTTCTGACAAATGTCGGAACTTGCGACGTCGTAGCCTCGACCGTCAAAATTGACTTGTCGCAATCTGCAGGACGCTTGATTTTCGACGTTACCGAAAAAGGCGCGGGCGTAGAGGTTTTTCAACCTCTCGAATTCGTTGAAGGTGCTGATGCACTGCGTCAGTTTCCTTCGGTCGTCGACGGGTAAAATACAATTGAACTTGAGATCACCTCCCTCGCGGCAGGGGAACAACTCGCTTTTACCATCGATGTAGATGACACCATTGGGCAACGCGAAATCACTGTTTCTGGGTCGGAGATCGAGGGCGCCATGGTGTCATATACTGCCTCGGATGAGACCAATACTGCGACCTTCTCTTCCGAAGCGTTCGTCAACGTGATGACCAAGGATTGCTGAGAGCTGCCCGGCAATGTCGAACTGGTTGATCCGCATAGCATTTCTTGCTCTCATGCTCGGAGGCGGCATCCTGATCGGGATACTAACCGCACCCGGTGATTGGTATGCGCAACTTTCTAAACCTGCTTTCAATCCACCAAATTGGATTTTTGGCCCGGTTTGGACGGCGCTTTATGTTTTGATCGCGATGGCGGGCTGGCGCCAGTTCGAAGCAGACCGGAGCTCGGCCGCCATGAAGTTGTGGTGGGCGCAGATGGGGCTGAACTTTTTGTGGTCACCAACCTTTTTCGTACTGCAAATGCCGTGGGTTGCCTTTGTGGTCATTGTTGCGTTGCTGGCTGTCATCTTCGTGTTCATCGCTCGGGTGAGGAACTCGGATCCAGTCTCCGCGCTGGCCTTCCTGCCGTATTGTGCATGGGTCGCATTTGCCACGGCGCTTAATCTTTCTATTGCGATACTGAACTGAGAAGGAACAACATGCGTGCCAACTTCTTTGGGCTTTTTTCGGGGCTTGTTATGCTCGGATCTACAATGGCACAGGCTGATGAAAACCTTGCTGAGGACTTTTCCAAGTCTCCGGAGACGCGTTGGGACTATGTTGCGGACACAGTCATGGGAGGCGTCTCTTCAGGGAAAGTGCAGTTTCGTAAGGAAGGTGATGTCGCATTCGCGCATCTGACCGGAACCGTTAGTACAAAAAACAACGGCGGCTTCATCCAGTTTCGACACAAGTTGCCTGATCGGCCCGATGCGGGCGTATCGGGCGTAAGGCTGTTGGTCCGGGGTAACGGCGAGCAATACTTTGTTCACCTCAGGACACGTGGCACCGTGCTTCCTTGGCAATACTACCAGGCCGAGTTTCCAACTTCAGAAGACTGGACCGAAGTCTCTTTGCCTTTGTCAGCCTTCAAGGCTTCAGGTGCCATGTTGCGCGCTATTCCCGTCGCTGACGAAATCACCTCGGTTGGAGTTGTAGCCTATGGGCGCGATCACGAGGCCCGTGTGGATGTCAGCGAGATTGGGTTTTACTGAAGGTCGCCCGGGCGATGGCCAGAAATACGTCTGGGCGTCCCCCTTTCGGTGTAGCCGCGCCCCCAAAAAGGGCGACATGCCATCAGATTATTTGTCAAAAAGACCTAAAGCTGCGACCCAATTGGCAAAATACTCAGGAAACCGGAAACTATGTGATCCCAGGCTGATCCTGTCGGCTCGGATTCATATTCAAGGACGTTGCCATCATCATCTCTTGTCGTCCATCTAAGCTGGCCAGCTTGCTCGAGTGTGACGTGATATGTGTATGCGGGCAGCGCGTCGTCTAAGGCACCCATCGTCTGTGCAGTCAATGCTGGCGAGTCAATCAGAATTCCCATCTCGGTGTTGATGTTGACAGACCGGGGGTCCCAGTTGAACGACCCTACGAACAAGTATCGGTCATCAACCGCAAATGCCTTGGAGTGTAGGCCTGATCGCGATTGAGCCCAGTTAATCCCGCGGCGTTGAACTTGATAGGCGTCGGGTCGCAGTTCGTAGAGTTCTACTCCACCGCGTAAAAGTGCTCGGCGTTTTTTAGCGTAGTGTGCGTAAACGGGTGCGACGTCGTTAGATGCAAGTGAATTGGTTACGACCTTTACGTCGACCCCGCGCCTCTCGAGTTCGGTCAACCATTTCACACCGTTGTTGCGCGGCACAAAATAGGCGGACACGATATTCACCTCACTGCGGGCATTTTCAAAATACGGAAGCAATTGAGACGCCAGAACGGGGTCTGAACTATCCAGACCCGCAGCTTTTGAAGGCGGATCGGCATATAGTTTCGCAGGCAGCCAATCCAGTGACAGGGCTCCATCTGCGAAGTTCTCTTGTGCTGACTTTCTGAGGGCGGCGCCGTACTGCGTTTGCTTCGCTTCTTCGACCAGTTCCTTCAACCTGCCTCGCGCATCGCTAAGGTCAAATTCTTCGGATTCCCCAACGACCGCACGCGCCGGAACTGCGAACTCGCTGTTCCAGTAAGAGTCAAAGCTACGCGACACCTCGCGCACAACGGGGCCTGCGGCCAGCACATCCAGATCAGCGTAGTTCATTTCTTGCCGTGCCAGAAAGTACTCGGCACCGATGTTTCTTCCACCCACAATCGTGAACACATTGTCTGCCGTCATGGACTTGTTGTGCATTCTTCGATTGATGCGTTTGAAATCTGTGATACCCGCAATCAAAAGGCTCTGATCCCGCCAAAATGGATTGAATAGCCTGATCTCAATATTTTTGTGATTGTCCAACGCGGCCGTCATCGCGTCATAGCTGGACGTGTCCATGTCATCCAGCAACAATCGGACACGAACACCCCGATCTGCTGCCTGCAAAAGACTGGCTGCAAAAAGGTGACCTGTTGGGTCGTTGTGCAGAAGGTAGTATTGCGCGTCTATCGTTCGCTCGGCAGCAGCCGCCAAAAGCAGCCGTGAAACAAGCGCTTCTTCTCCATCACTGATCAGCTTGATGCCTGACCGACCGTCTTTGGGGTCCCCAAGGCGATTGGCCGCCTGGCCAAGAGCCGTGCCCGAATTCGCCGGCAGCGCAGCCGATGCTGTCTTTTCATATGTACGGGATTTTGGAGCGCAAGCGACAAGAAACAGCGCGCAAGAAACCACAATCACGAACTTCCATTGCGCCATAGGCTTCCTCCAACCGTATGCCCTAGGTGACTACGCCGGACCATGCGATTGCAAGTTTGTTCTATGACGCCTGAGGTTGTTTCGTTTGTAAGTGTTGATTTCGCATACCAGCAATGGCGGAATTGTCAGTCTGATGCCGGGCGACGGTTTGATGGCTCTTTTTGGAGTTCCGCAGCCGCCGCCGAACTCTGCGCAAAGCTCAGTGTAGGAAGGGTATGAAATGCATAACACGATTGAGATGTAAGTTCACGCACGGCGCTCAGAAGGGAAAAGTGACCTGAAAATCAGCATCGGAATAGCGACTGGCGAAGTCGTCGCGGGCTATGCCGGTACGGATAATTGGGCGACGTATACTTGTATCGGATCGACCGTAAACCTTGCTGCTAACCTTGGGACAGAGACGCACAAAACCGGAAGCCTTTAATTGATTGATCAAGAAATCTTCGATCTGTCGGTGGCGGCATATGTGTTGGACACATTTGGTGGAGCCATGATCAAGGGTTTCTCCGATCCATTCGGCATCCATGCGCTATGACCAATCGAGCGACCTCAAAGAATGGCTGAAATACTTGAAGTATTCGACGCAGTTTATGAGGACTTAGAGCGTAAAGCAGAACAGTCAGCAAGTTCGGACTATTGGTCAGGTGCGTACCAAATTGGCGAAGTGTATGCGCGTTCCTGCGCTGTCAATGGGACATTGTCTGGCATTTGTATTCCAAACTTAACGGCATCATACGCCGTCCAGCGGGGTGTCGGAATTTCAATCACTCGGGCGTAGTAAAACGCGCTTTCTAACGGATCAAAGTCGGGATCCTGCCACACGGTTCCTAACTCAGAAGCACCTATCGTGTTGGTCCACGAGGGGATTGAAAGGTTAACTGTGGTGCCTACGGATGGCAGCTTACCAGCGGCATCTGGTTCGCGGGAACCGGACCAGGCCACATCATAGACTTTTTCCCGTTGCTCTCCATCTGCATCTAACCAACCCTTTATGATCTGGATTCGATCCAAGTTTGCTCCCATCGGATCACGAAGCGCGTATACCAGAAAAGTAGGAGAGCCTTCCCCGGGGCCAAGATCGCCACCCATCGGCACACCTTTGGTGTATCCCACAAGCGCCAAGTCCCGCCGCAAGGCATCCTCTTCGGTAAAAGTATATCCACCGAACATACGGACGCGCATTCGGGGACCTGTTGTTGCGTAAGTTTCACGCCGATGCATCGCATCCCAGATGGCTGTGCGGGAATTCTCCTCGGCCCATACTGCTGTCAGACCGCCGGTAATATATTGCGACGACCGCAGCGCAACCGTCCCGTCAGCATACGTCTTGCTGACATGTTGGCTCCGTTCTTCGCTGGGCTCGTAGCCGGTAAATTTTCCGAAGAAATTGTCGTTGTCAGGGGCGGTCAAACCTGTGTGCGTGTCACTGGCTCCACCCAAACCAAACTTGAAAGGGTTCACCCCAAAAACTTTTTGAAGCGACAGGCCGCGAAGCAACCCGGATCGGGCATATTCGCCGGGCAGCATATCCGCCTCTTTTCGAACCGAAGCATCAAGGTTACCGAAGTCCCACGTTTCGAAGTCAGCAAATTCATCATCAGGTGAAAGGAACGGGTGGGCCTCACCGTCCCCCTTTATCTGGGTTGGTTCATATAGCCTTTCCCATTTGTTTCGCGCTTCTGCGTATGCGGGATCTAACGGCACCCCGTCTGCGAAATCGTCAACGAGCGGGAACATCCAGCCGTTCGATAAGTTTCCATTGTGCGGAATAGCAAGCACACGCCCGCCGGTTGTTTGCTCATAGTTTTCCAACCACTTCCAAAGATCACGAGGGTTTGGTGAGCCTACCGGGGGCGTCGTTGTATAAGGCAGTATCTGCCTTGTGAGCTCAGGGCCGTCGCGAAATATCACGTTGCGGTGCAAATTGTTCCCTGCAACCAGAGATGTCCATTCATAGGCTATGAAGGTGCTGAACACGCCGGGGTCATTGTACTCCTCCGCGGCATCAATAATGTCGTCCCAAACACGGGCGTAAGCGGGATTGCCGGGTTGATAGTTCAGCGCAGGGGAAACCTGTCCTTGAGCAAATGCCGCGGTAAGCTCAAGCGCAGCTGCCAAGGCGGCTTCCCCACCTTTGTTGAATTCCTCGTGGAAATATCTGCCTTGCTCATCCGCCAGGATGTTGGGTGCACCCCCAATTATGTCGGTGATTGCTCCCATCGCATCCGAATGGTCTGTAATCATGAAGAAATCGAGAGGTATCGAAAGTTTTACTGGTTGACCCGTATTAGAGATTACCTCTTCGCCACGCGCAAACCGATAAGCATCTCGCGGCATCAGGCGTGTCCCGCCGCCGCCAGCGTCCCCGGAAAGACCGGTATGAACGTGGGTGTCTCCAAAATAGACTTGAGTTGGATACGCACGCTCAGCGTAAGGTGAATAAGGGCGACCAGAAGGTCCAGAAAGCCCAGACGGGTTTATTGCATCCTGAGCAAGGATTGGGTTCCCCAAAATGAGAGCGAGGGGTAAAACATAGCGAAACAACTTTTCCTCCATAATTGGAGGCATCATAACACAACTCCGGTACGGAGTATTTCCGGCCGAGAATAAATGTCTTCTGCACTTGAGGAGTAGACCCTCGGTGAACTTCACCAAATGGCTGCAACGAGCCGGGCGCAGCAAATTATCCCGTGGTCCTAGCGGTTTAATGAACTTTCGAAGAGCCGTCCAAGTGGTTCAAAGGCTGTTGAGCCGATGCTTCTCGAGTATCCCACAAAGCATAGTCTTGGCTTGGAGCCTGTGTTCTCGATGGCGTTCACGCGCCACATCCGGCCGACCTTCACTTATCGCTTGGAAAACAACACGATGATCCTCATTGGATTTGACTGGTAGCGGCCTGATAAACAGTGTCGTTGCGCGTGCGCGACGAACCTGGTCGCTCATCATGGCCACAATCGCTTCGACCCGTTTGTTGCCACCTAAACGCACGAGTTCCTGATGAAACAGCTCATCGGCCTCTGCCCAGGCTTCAAGGTCTTCGGCGTCGATAGCTTGGTCCATCTTTGCAATCGATCCAGCAAGTACCGACAGTTCATCATCTGAATAACCTGCTTCGGCTGCGCGCTGTGCTGCGAGGCTCTCGAGTTCCGTCAATATGTCGTAAATTTCACGCATATCATCTGATGAAACAGGCAGTATCCGCACACCCTTGCGGGGCCGCATTTCCAGCAACCCCTTACTTTCCAACATCAGCGCAGCTTCTCGTATCGGGGTGCGGGACATGCCAAGGGTTTCGGCGAGTTCCGACTCCAGATGGTCAGTCCCGGCTGCAAGTTCGCCGGATAGGATCATCCGCCGCAAATCCCTTACAGCGCGTTGTGTATTGGAAAGAGTTTTTGCGTCCTGATCCTTCACGGCGTCTCCAGGTTGATCTTTCGTCCCTCCGCAGCCGAGAGATAGATTTTCTCTTCTATGCGGATCACATCCAAATATTCTCGGGCCGTGTTTTCCAACAGCGTGCCCCGTAGAAGGCCCGAAATGACGTGACTTTGCAAGGCGTGGACACAGTCTCCTCCAAATCCTTCGTGATCGCTCGGAGGTAGAATCTGCTGTCGCTCCTGTTTTCCAAAAGCGCGCAGTTCAACTGAACCGTCGCCGTTAAGAACCAGCGATCCTTTCGTTCCTTCAATAAGCGCTTCGCCCATGGTTTGGCGCAGGTTTTCGGCACTGTGATCAAGGCACCTGTTCCCGTCGAACAGAGCTTTCAAGCCGTTGGGGTGATCAAACAAGATGTAACCTGCATCCTCGCCTGCGATAACGGGGTTCACTCGACGCAGGTCGGCATAAACCGCGCTGGGCGCATTAAACAGAAACCGGAACGTGTCTACCCAGTGAACCGCTGTTTCATGAACGAGGAAACGCGGCATGTCCTGAAAGTAGGGCTGCCGGTCAAGATAGGCGCGTGGTCCCTGTCCGTCGCCGGGCCGAAGCCGGAAAGTCGCTTGTAGAGGCGTTCCAATTCGACCTTCAGCCATCGCTTCCTTGATTGCGCGGTACCAAGGCTGGAAGCGAAAGTTCTCGTGTACGACAATCGTTGCGCCAACCTCATCTGCTTCGGAAACAACCTCCTCCGCTTCACCCAGAGACAAGCAAAATGGCTTTTGGCAGATCAGCCACTTGATACCAAACCGCAGTGCCGTGCGGATGGCCTCGGCCTGCGCCACAGGAGGAAGGATGATGTCCACGAGATCTGGTTCTTCTGCCTCCAACATTTTCGACAGATCATCATAAGCCGCCAGCCCTGTTTCCCTCGCTTTTTTGATATCACGGTTGCAGGATGCAACTGGAGCAGCGCCAGGCATTCTTGACCAGCTTTCGTAGTGGAACTTGCTGAAGTATCCCGCACCTACACACGCGACCCGAATGGCTTCTTTAGTACTCATGCCGGCAATGCTTCCAATACCGCTGAGGCCGCTTCCTGAGTTCCAGCTTTGCCGCCCAAGTCTCGCGTCAGGTTTTGACCGTTCGCCACCACCTTTTCTACGGCCTCGCGCAATCGAGCGCCGTCGCTGGACAGTTCCGGGTGATCATGGGTCAAACCCAACCATTCAAGCATCATTGCCGCGGACAGGAACATTGCAAAAGGGTTGGCAACACCCTGTCCCGCAATGTCCGGAGCGGAGCCGTGGCAGGGTTGGAACACGGCGTGGTTCAATCCGATATCTGCTGAAGGAGCCAGTCCAAGACCGCCCATAAGACCTGCACCAAGGTCAGAGAGGATATCTCCGAACATATTCTCAGTTACCAAAACATCGAATTCCCAAGGCTTCTGGACCATCCAGAGGGCGGTCGCATCAACATAAGCATGGTCTGCTTGTAAATCGGGATGGCGTGCGGCCTCGGCGTCAAAGATTGATCTGAAGAATGCAAAGGCGCGGAATACATTGGCTTTGTCGACACAGGTTACTCGTCCCGGGCCGCGACCGGACGCCTTGCGGTTGTTGGCGAGATCAAACGCAAAGCGGAATAGCTTTTCGGATACCTCGCGGGTGATCAGCAGGGTTTCACGCGCCTCATCTTCCGTGACTTCGCCCGTTCCTTGGGTGAAGAACAACCCTTCGGTGCTTTCACGGATCAAGACAAAGTCGATCTCTTTTCCGGGAGGCAGCGCCAAGGGGGTCATTTGTCCGCTGCTTACCTTTACCGGACGCACGCCAGCAAAAAGGCCAAGCTGCTTTCGCAGGTCTATCTGAGGAGAAATCTCGGTTCCGTCAGGATATCGAACATCCGGTAAACCCATTGCTGACAGCAGAATCGCGTCGGCCTTGCGTGCAGTTTCGAGTGATCCTGTTGGGAAAGATTCTCCAGTTTTGGCGTAGTGGCCTGCGCCTGCTGGTGCGTCTGTAAACGCCAGCTCGTAGGTCGGATTGCCGCGCGAGAGATGGCGCAAAATTTCAAGCGTAGGCGCCATAATTTCCGGGCCGATCCCGTCCCCGTGGAAAACCGCGATATCGTAAGTCTTTTTCATTTTGGCCCGCTTCCTTCCCGTTTTGCATTCATAGCGCGATAGCAGCTTCCACTACAGTCCGTTGACAATGCATTCTTTAATGTATACGCAAATAAATGCAACAATAAACGCGAAGTTGTTTTGGGAGGACTTGGAAATGAAACTAAAGCTAGGGCGGTTAGCGGCTGCAGCCGTGATGGCGACCGGGATCGCAGGGGCAACTGCCGCGCAGGATTATCCCTATCGTGATATCACCACAGCTGTGGTCTGGGGGGCCGGTGGCGGCACGGACACGATTAACCGAATGATCATGGCCGAAATGGAAAAACACCTTCCGGTCTCGATCAATGTGATCAATCAAACAGGTGGGGTCGCAGGCTCCAACGGCATGGTCTATGTCATGAACCAACCAGACGATGGTTATACATTGGTCGGGCTGTCAGAATCGAATGTCACGGCCGCTGTGCAGGGGGGGTGGGACAAGAAATTTGATTTTTGGTATCCGTTTATTGTCGGCGGATCGCCTGATCTGATCTCGGTTCCAGCGGACAGCCCTTACAATACGCTGGAAGAACTGGTCGACGCAGCCAAAGCTGCTCCGGGTACTATTCCAGCAGCGGCGTCCGGTGCAGGTTCGATCCACCACTTGAACCTTCTGGCCATCGAAAAAGGGTCCGGTGCGGAATTCAAATTTGTTCCATACAAAGGCTCAGCACCCGGGCAGGAAGCGGCGATAGCGGGTGAAGTTGCGTTGGTTGTGACTTCACTGGCTGAACAGGCCCCGTTGATCGAGGGTGGCCAATTGAAACCGCTTGCGATGTTGACGCCCGAAGATGCGCAGATTGCTGGCACAACAGTGCCATCTGCCTTTGGCATCTATGACGGGCTCGACCAGTATCTGCCGCTCAAACAGGCCATCGGGTTTGCAGTTCACAGTTCAGCCGGAGATGACGTAAAGGCTGCGCTTGGCGATGCGTTCGAGCAGGCGATTGCGTCCGACACCGTCGCTGAATGGGCTGCGGCAAACAACTACGATGTCGGCGGTCAGCACGGCGAAGAAGCTCAAGAATTGTTTGCGAACCTTGAGGCTACCTTTGCCTATACCTTGCAGGACCTTGGTGCTGCCACTGTCGATCCGGCCTCGCTGGGTATCGAGAAGCCCTAATCCGATCAATTTTGAAAGGGCGCGTTCGATCGCGCCCTTTCCTGAAGGAGGCAGGCCATGGACAAACCTGACGAAACACTGATCCTGCGGACGCGCGATTTTTGGGCATCGATTGCTCTTATCACAGTGTCCCTCTTTTTCCTTTGGAAGACATTGGACATTCCACTTTGGGGTGAAAACCGCGCCGGTGTAAGTGGATCTGATTGGTACAACTCGGCTGCAATTGTACCGTTATTCATCTTCGGCGGGTTACTTGTCCTTTCCTTCGTTTTGCTGGCTATTTCGGTCCGTTCGGGCGGAGCTCAAAACGCGTTCAGTGCCTTGGGGATTGGATGGGATAAGTGCGAAGCCTACCGTGCTTCAACAATAGGCCTGATCCTTCTTGCATATGTCGTCGGACTGGTTCCCAGAGTGGACTTCATTCTGTGCTCTGGGTTGCTGATCACGGCTTTGACTTACGGCTACTACGGGGGTCATGCGCGGCGTGCTTTGGTGGCCTGTGTCGCAGTTGTCGCTGCCGGTTTGTTTGCGTTCGCCGTGTTTCCTGCTCAGGCGGATTGGAATGAACACGGTGATGATTGGTTTACATTGGCCGTTTGGGTCACGCTTACACTTGTGGTGTTGACCAAAGCGGTTACTGAACGCGTTTTGCGGTTCGTTCCAGTGGTGGCGATACTTGCCCCGCTCATCCTTGTAAGCGCGATGGCCTTTGTATTCCGGCAGAACGTGCCCGCGCGCGGCGGACTGATCTTCAAGCAAATCGAATACCACTATTACGTGACGCTTCGTCCGCTTTGGAAAGACTGACCGGATGGACTTTATCCTTTCGCAACTGGCTGGATTTGGGGCCGCTTTCGTGGGCCTGGCAGTGGACCCGCTGACCTATCTGTACTTGGTCGCATCCGTATTCCTGGGCATCGCATTTGGAGCATTGCCGGGCCTGACGGCAACGCTGGCAGTGACGATCCTGACGGGATTCTTCGGCAACAAGATCCCATTGGACTATTCACTCATCGCATTGCTCGGCGCCTATGTGGGCGCGATTTACGGCGGCTCTTACCCCTCAATTCTATTGAATATACCGGGCACAGCAGCCAGCGCGGCAACGGCCATGGATGGCTATCCTCTGGCCAAAGCGGGTCGAGGGGGCGAAGCATTAGGGCTCACCACGACGGCCAGTTTCATTGGCACAGTAATCGGGACCATCACGCTTTTGATTTTCGTCTGGGCGCTGCTTTTGGTTTCAAAGAACATCGCAAGCCCGGAGAAAGCATTGTTGGCCCTGTTCGGCATTCTGCTTTCTGGCACCTTGATGAGCGAAGACCTGGTGATCAAGGGATGGATCGCTGGTCTGATCGGGCTTGCGATGTCCATGGTGGGGCTCGACCCGCTGTTGTCTGAACCACGCTATACTTTCGGCTGGTCTTACCTGATGAGCGGATTTCAGGTTGTGCCAGTTTTGATGGGGGCCTTTGCGATCCCCCAAATCATTGATGGATTGAGGCACGTTGAGGCCGGGAAAGTTCTGGCCCTGAAAGGTCGCATTCTTCCGAACCTACGCTCCATCCGACGCTACCTGCCCACCATTGGCCGGTCAGGAGTGATTGGAACTGGGGTAGGAGCACTTCCCGGCGTCGGCGAAGATGTCGCCGGGTGGGTTAGCTACGGTGTCGGTAAGACTGTATCTGCCGAGGGCGACAAATACGGAAAAGGCTCTTTGGAAGGTCTGTTGTGCTCTGAGACTGCAAACAATGCCTGTATTGGTGGTGCTCTGATCCCGCTTTTGGTGTTGGGCATTCCCGGTTCGCCACCGGCCGCCGCTTTGATGGGCGCTTTCAAAATCAACAACGTGATCCCAGGCCCGACGATAGACCCCGAGATCATTCTGCGCGTGGTTGCAATACTTGTGCTGGCATCCCTGACAATGTTCCTGATGGGGCTTTTCACGGCTCGGGTATTTATCAAGATACTCGCCATCCCGCAGACCATCTTCTTGCCCGTCGTTATGGTTCTGACAACAATTGGATCTTTCAGCGTTGGTGGGGGCATCAATGATCTCTATCTGATGCTTGGTGTGGGTGCCGTTGCCTATTTCATGAACCTGATGAAATACCCAATCGCCCCGTTGGTGATTGGTGTTATTCTGGGAAGCCTGTTTGACGAAACCTTCCGCCGGTCGCTGTTCTTGTCGGACGGGGATCTTTCGGTCTTCTTTTCACGACCCGGTGCGACCATTCTGCTGCTGCTCAACATTGGTCTGATCCTCAGCCAACTGCCTGTCGCAAAGCGCGCTTTCTCACGCCTAAAAGGAATTTCTGTCTGATGTTTGCGGTTACTGTCACCTTCACTCTCAAGCCCGGTACGACAGACACCTTTTTACCGCTGATGGTCGAAAACGCTTCAACCTCTTTGCGTGAAGAACCCGGATGCCATCAGTTTGACGTTTGCCTCGGTGACGATCCCGAGACGGTGTTCCTCTACGAAGTTTATGAGGACGCTGCCGCGTTCGGTGTTCACCTCGAAAGCCCGCATTTCAAGTCCTTCGATGCTGCGGTGGCTGATATGATAGAAGCCAAAGTTGTTCACCAGTATTCCGAGGTCATCCGATGAACGATTGGGAAATCCACGCCGTCAAATATGCAGATCGCAATGCCCGGACGCGAGCTGATAGCTTCATCATCGATGACAATCACGACGCGCCTCATGCGATGGACTACTTCGTTTGGGTGCTCAAACGCGGCGACAAAGTCATTCTGGTAGATACTGGTTACGATAGCGGCGAGGCCACTGCCCGGGGTCGTCCCATCGCGATGGACCCTCGCGAGGCTTTGCGGCCCTTGGGTATTTCGCCCGAAGCGGTGACCGATGTCATCGTGACCCATCTTCATTATGACCACGCGGGGGGGCTGCATATGTTCCCTAACGCGAAGTTGCATATGCAATCGGCGGAAATGGCCTTCGCCACGGGCCCCTGTATGTGCCACGACCATCTGCGTGCGCCTTTCTCGGCGGGCCATATTTGCGAGGTCGTAAAGCGTCTCTATTCAGGCCACGTCATATTCTACGACGGAGAAGCCGAGATAGCAGATGGGGTGACCGTGCACTGCATCGGGGGGCATTCGCGCGGGTTGCAATGCGTTCGGGTAAGGACGTCAGGCGGATGGATGGTACTCGCCTCAGATGCCTCGCATTACTACGAGAATTTCATGGCGCGCAAAGCCTTTCCCATCGTTGTCGACCTGCAGGACATGATGGACGGTTTCGAGACGCTCGAGAGGTTGGCTTCGCATCCTCGACTCATAGTGCCCGGCCACGATCCACTTGTGCGCGAGATTTATCCCGTCGGAGCAGCGCCGCATATCCATAGGTTGGATCCAGGGCCGACGAAGGACATCAAATTATGAAGATCGGCGTCATAGCGGACGACTTCACTGGTGCGAGTGATATTGCGAACACCTTGGCAAAGGGCGTTGAGCCGGAAGGTGGGTTACGCACGGCTCAGTTTACAGGCATTCCAACTACCCCGGCGGACGAGGCGATCGAAGCGGGTGTGATCTCTCTCAAAAGCCGCACTGCACCTGTCGATGAAGCTGTTGCAAATAGCTTGCGCGCCCTACGCTGGCTCGCGGATCAAGGATGCGGTCAGTTCATTTTCAAGTATTGCTCGACCTTTGATTCCACGATGGAGGGAAATATCGGCCCCGTTGCGGAAGCACTCGCCAACGAGTTGGATGAGCAAAAGGTGGTTTTCTGTCCGGCCTTTCCCACCACGGGGCGTACCGTTTTTCAGGGACATCTTTTTGTGCACGGCAAGCTGTTGCACGAGTCTGGGATGGAAAATCACCCTCTTACTCCGATGACGGATGCAAACATCCGGCGATGGTTGCAGCGTCAGACCGAAGAAGCGGTCGGGTTGGTGCCCATTGACGCCGTGAAGCAAGGATCCGAGGCGATTGCTGCTGCTTTGAAGAGCGCCGACGAACGATTTGTGATTGGCGATGCGATTTCGGATGAAGATTTGTTGGCCTGGGGCGAAACTCTAAAGGATGCCAAGCTCATTACTGGGGGATCGGGTATAGCACTGGGGTTACCAAGAAACTTCTTGAGAGGGGCTTCACCCAATAGTGCTGGCAGTGTGTTCCCTGGTTTCACGGGGCCCGAGGCGATCCTTGCGGGGTCTTGCTCAGGCGCTACTCGTGAGCAGATCGATGTTCATGCGAGTTCCCATCCGACCTTCGCAATTGATGTTCCGGGCGTCATGTCCGGGGATGTGACCACGCAAACGCTTTTGGAATTCTTTGAAACGCACTTGGGTCAGGCGCCGCTCGCATATTCGTCGGGAAACCCGGAAGATGTGCGCGCGATCCAAAACCAATTTGGTCAGGAAGAAGTAGCAGAAAAGCTGGACAATCTCTTTGCAGATACCGCGCGAGAACTTGTCCTGACGGGGTACAAGCGATTGGTGGTGGCAGGAGGGGAGACGTCGGGCGCTGTCGCCAAGGCTGTGTCTGCGGCACTGGGTTCTCCTGCCATGTCGGTTGGGCCAGAGATTGACCCGGGCGTGCCGGTCCTGAGCGTTGGAAAAACTGAACCCATCGCGCTGGCGTTGAAGTCTGGAAACTTTGGCGCTCCGAACTTCTTTTCGAAGGCTCTCAGAATGATGGAGGCAGGCACATGAAATCTGAAGAATTGATATTGCGGCATCAGATGTCGGATTTATGTGCCTCGCTGTTTGAGCGTGGATTTTCCGTCGGCACTGCGGGCAATGTCTCCGCTCGTCTACACGACGGTATCCTGATGACGCCAACCAACTCAACTTTAGGAGATATCAAACCCGAGCGCATCGCCAAGATTGATTTGGATGGAAACCACCTCTCTGGCGACAAGCCGACCAAAGAGGTTTTTCTGCATCAGGCCTTTTATGAGACTCGACCAGAAACGGGCGCCGTGGTTCATCTGCATTCGACCTGGGCCACCGCCCTGTCGTGTCTGGAAGACATCAACCCAGATGATTGTATTCCTCCGCTGACGCCGTACGTGGTGATGCGCGTCGGCACGGTCAAACTGGTTCCATACGTCAAGCCGGGTGATCCGAAATCTGGTGACCTGATCCGCGAACTGAGCGGTAAATACAGTGCTGTACTGTTGGCCAACCACGGACCCGTCGTCTCGGGAAAGGATCTTTTCTCAGCGGTCTGTGCAGCAGAAGAGTTGGAAGAAACGGCCAAGTTGCTCGTGGCACTGCGGGGGATGCCAACCCGAACGTTGGATGCAGAACAAGTCGCAGAACTCAAAGAGACATTCGGAGGGATTTAATCCGACGCCAGATACTGACTGTGCAGACTTTTGGGCGAATCGTGCAGGGCTATGGGCGTTAAACTTGAGTTTAATGAACGGAATCTATAGCAAGAAAGCCGCGTTTTGAGGCACCTAAGCCCGGTGTGGCTTATCAATTGCGGGCGTTCTTTGCTGGCCGAATGCAAATACTGCACCGGACTCCGACTAACGCTTATGCTCTCAATGTCTCATTTCTCACGGGTGACCGGGACTTCAGTTTAGATGACAAAAATTAGATTTCGGCGGAGCGTGCGGTTCAAATACAGGGGTGTTTTTGATGAACTGTGGGCGGAACTTGCGGCCTAGCTGCTTCTTCAGCCACTGGTTCTCGGAATCCAATGCACGCAGCTTCTCGTCAGACGGTTCCATGCCGCCATACTTCGATTTGTATTTGTGGAAGGTGCTCTGGCTGATCCCAAAGTGCTTGTAAACATCCCCGTCTTCTCGCAGGCTTCTTGTTCGTTGATCATCTGAATGATCTGTTCGCCGGTGAATCTCACTTTCACTTGTCCGTCCTTTAGTTGGCAAGACTCTACGCAACACAGGAGGAGGATTACGGGCTCAGGTCATGTCCTGAAGAAACACAAAAGTCTTGATCTGACCAAATCCCGGCGGCAGCATTGACCTGCGTCGTTCGAAAAATGGGGATACCGTTTGCAAGGCCTTCTTAGTCTCTTCCCATGTAGCGTCTCGGGTTGCTTGCGATGATACATTCCTCACCTGAACTGCTGGCAGTTTCCAGGCGTTGGTATGAGATTCTCAGAACCAAGAAGAATACTGAGGAATTGCGGAACTTTCTGTCGAAGGCAGAAGAGCTTCGGTTCGTTGGAACCGGCGAAGGCGAGTATTGGAGCGGGCAAGCCGTCCGTGATGGGGTTAGCGGCTTTTTTGCGGAAATCCCGGCACCGGTCGTTTTCGAGGAAATTGAAGCGGAAGCCTTCGAAAACGGAGAAACGGGATGGTCATCCTTTGTCCATAAGATTCAGTTTGTCGGCTTTGATGAAGCCGTCTTCTATCGCACCGTCCTGATTTTTGTCCTGGAGGGAGCGGCCTGGAAGATCGTCAATCGCCACGCTTCAGTACCCACTCCGAATATTGAACTTGTGGGTAAGGAACAGCTGGCCATCCAAAAACTGATTGATGCCGCACGCGATGAAGGGCCCGAGCTGACCCAAACCGAAGGTTTAGCTTCGGTACTTTTCACTGATGTGGAGGGCAGTACGGCATTGGCAGAGGCGTTGGGTGATCAGCGTTGGTCGGTGCTGATCGAAAACCATTTCCGGGTCTTGTCGGCGATCATTGAAAAGCATCATGGCCAGTTCGTAAAATCCCTTGGAGATGGAACGTTGTCTGTCTTTCCGTCTGCGAAAGAAGCATTAGCGGCTGCCATCAAAATTCAGAAGGCCATTGCGTCGGTATCCGAAGAGCCGTTTTTCGGAATTCGTATTGGAATTCACACTGGCGATGTCTTGCAATCACTTGGAGATTTTTTCGGTACCGTGGTCAACAAGGCGTCACGCATTACAACGGCTGGTGTGGCAGGTGAAATACTCGTTTCAGATGTGACCCGCGCCATGGTTGCCGGACAGACCGGTTTTTCGTTTTCCGGCCTAGAACCCAGACTGCTCAAAGGTCTCCGTGGACACCACGTTCTATATCGGCTCCAGTGGAATAACTGAGCGTTGACTTTAACTTAACCCGACAAGTCGAATGGTGCCCTCGCGGATCAGTTGGGTACAAAGCACTGTGTTGCACAGTACAGAAAATCGCCAAAATACTCCGGTGGATTGCGGCTATCGCCCTACTGTCACGTGTGCAGTATGCAACAAGATCAGCATACGATTTCTCGCGCGCGGGATGGTTCGGTCGGGTCAGTGTCACGTCCTTCCAAAGACGAAATGCGCTGTGGATGCTTCTATCACTCGTCCACAACACGAAACTCACCGGATGGCGCGTCAGTAGGTGGTTCTTCGAACTCATTGGAAATCAGACCGCGACGGATAAGTTCACGAATGGCGGCCGCTCTGGATGGCAGTCTGTTCTCGAACCGCCAATCATCGATGGCCTTAAGCTCTTCGAGGTCGAGCATCAGTTGCAGTTTTTCAGTGCGCTTTGGTGGTCGATTTTGATCAGACACTGGCATGACCTCAGTAGCTTACGTCAGTTACTCCAAGCATGTATGGCAATGGGCCTGTGTGTCTACATCAATGTTGGCATGTTGGGCTGGATACCCATGATCATGAAGCGCCCCATTATGCGTGGCATACCTATAATAAGTATATGATTTTATTTGAAATTTACCATTTTCTCCCTAGTTTCTACTCTGTAAGAAACGAAATGGAGTGAAAATGATACAGCAAGTTTTGAAGTCTGAAGTTCAGGAAGAAACGAACGATACAGGCATCGACAAAAATGCGTGGATCGCCAACGCGGTGACGGAAATACTGGCCGATACAATGATCCTGATGGTGAAAACGCAAGGCACACATTGGAACGTCGTCGGCCCGCTATTCCTGCCGATCCATGAGCTTACAGAGCGTCAGTATCGTGACCTGTTTGAGGCCGCTGATGAATTGGCCGAGCGCGTGCGCGCGTTGGGTCAGGTGGCACCGATTTCGTTCACTGACATGGTTAGCCAGGCAAAGTTGACCGAAGAAGAAACGGTCAAAGACGCAGAAGGTATGATCAAGCAGTTGGTTGCAGACCATGAAGCGATCGCCCGAAACCTGCGTGAGACTGCCGCGACCGCCGCCCGTTATGGCGATGGGGCTACAGAGGATCTGATGAACGCCAGGATGGCCAAGCATGAAGAAGCAGTCTGGATGCTCAAGGCGATTGTTGCGGTCTAGTGGGCGGCTCCCGTCGATCTGAACCACCGTTTGAGAAGAAAGGAAAACTCATGACACGTGTTGGGTACGAGAAAAAGGCACAGCTGCAACTGGATAGTTGGAATGCCCAGATTGATGTTCTTGAAGCCAAGCTGAAAGTGGCGGAAGCGGATGCCAAGATCGAGCTCGAGGAACAACTCAGCAAGCTCTACAAGGTAAGGTCTGACGCAGAAGCTCAGCTGAAAGAGTTGAAGTCGACCAGCGACGAGGCCTGGGAAGACGTCAAAGAGGGCTACGAGGCTGCATGGAATGACATGCAGAGTGCTTTGAAAAAAGCGGCCGACCGGTTCGCGTAAAGCAGAGTTCGTTAAGAAAGCGCGTGTTGTGAATGGGGACTGGAATGCAAACACCCAGAGAATTAGTGAGATATTTTCGCGGGTTCCTAACCATCCCTGCCGCCATAAGTCTTTCAGGTCTTGTGGTGGCTGGGATTGTCTTCAAGACCGAGCAAGCGCTTGTGAAGTGGGGTTGGTCCGCGTCCGATTGGCTCAGCGTTTCGAATCGCACTGCGAGCGATGTACTGAGCGCAATCTCGGCAGCATCCATGTCCGCATTGGTCATGGTCTATTCCATTGTTCTTCTGGTCTACACCTTGGCAGCTGGATCTATTGGCCCTAGGCTCTTGCAACGCTTTGGCGAAGACAGGGTAAACCAGGTTGCAGTTGGTTCACTTGGAGCAACGTTTTTATACAGCTTGATGATCTTGTGGTTGGTACGCGATGACACATCAGTGAACTTAGCCGTGGTGGTTGGCATAATCTATTCAATCGTCTCAGTTCTATTGCTGCTGCTCTTCGTCCATACCGTATCGACGCGCGTAACCATTGATCAGGAGGCGGCGCGGATTTCTGAAGCTTTGGATCGCCAAGTGAGCACCGCCATCGAAAACAGTGCAGATATTCCATCTTCAGAGGCAATCCCCGAGGAGGGAGACAAGCGCCCGGTCCCGGCTTCGGGAACTGGTTATGTGAACTCGATCAACACCGAAGAACTGGTGCGTGCGGCCAAACAAGCAGGAGCAGTCGTCGTTTTTGATGTGCAGCCTGGTGACTTTATGGTTCCATCGGACATTTTGGCCAATGTTCATGGTGATATTGATGAGAGCCTCAATGATCTGGTGCAAGCGGCAGCTCCGTTGATCCCCGCGCGAGACCCTAACGGAGATATCCGTTTTTCTGTCCATCTTCTCGTTGAAATCGCACTTCGGGCATTATCGCCGGGTGTCAACGACACGTTCACCGCAATTGTCTGCATCGACCGTCTATCGGCCTCTCTGGCCCGTGCGTGGTCGTCCAAGCTCTGCACGGGTGTGTATCGAGATGACGACGGAGCCGTGCGGGTGGTTTACCCATCCATCACGGCAGAGTCATTGTTTCACGACTCGATGCCAGCTCTAAGACGCGCCGCTCGGGGCAATGGCCTTGTGACGGCCGCCCTTATTCGAGCTTTGGTTCGCATTGCTGAAGCGGCTCCAGAAAAGGAAGCGCGGGCTATTGTAGATGAACTAACCGCAGTCAGAGATGAGACCCGAGAAAGCGATATGCTGGAGCGCGATATTGATAAGTTTTGTGGTCAAATCGAAACTGCAATGCGAGGGCTTAGTTAAACTTCCCTTACGCGCGTAGTCCCGTTCTGCCGGGGAGAAGTGCTTGGGCCATCCGCAGTGATATCGAGACGTACTTGAGTGCCGGGCTTGCCTTCAAGTTAAAAAAAGACGGCATGCAGGTGATGAAGGCAGACGGCAGTTTTGACTGCCAAGCAGCTAAAAAGCAGATAGCAGGGAATGACCACATAAAGCCCAAAACGGGCGGGCACTGAATTCAAGCAGAATTGACTTTCCCAGCTTTCAGATAAAAGGGTTGTGAGTTTCCTTCTTTAATTCGAAGTACCCCAATTCATGCCAAGGTGGGAGGAGTTGCTATGAAAACAGCGGTTGTGACTGGCGCCGCGGGAGGGATGGGGAAGGCCATCTGCCGCCAATTGCGGGCAGATGGGTTCCACGTCGTTGGACTGGACCTTAATGAAGAGGGTCTGGGCGAACTGGCAACTGAATTAGGCCCAGATTTCAAGTCGATCTCCGTTGACCTAACGGATTCCATGGCTATCGCTCAGACGTTTGATGGCATTAAGTCAGCGCACGGCGGTCTGGATGCTTTGGTAAACAACGCGGGCACCTGCTTCATGTCCGACTTCCCGCACATTCCGCCCGAGGAACTCGAAAAACAGATGGCAATCAACTTTAACTCTGCGTTCCATTGTTGCCAGCAGGCGGTTCAGTTGATGTTGGAACGCGAAGGCATCAAAAAGATTGTAAATATCTCTTCGAACGGAGCTTACAATTTCGATGTTTTCGACCCTCCGCACTACCGGGCGTCAAAGGCTGCTATGGATACCCTTACGAAGGACCTTGCCCGTCGATACGCAAACGAAAAAATCTGTGTGAATTCGCTGGCACCTGCCATGACCGAGACACCCTTGTTCAATGTCTTGACCGAGGAAGTCTTGGAGAAAGCCGTTAGTGCCATGCCGCATGGTCGCGCGATGCTACCCGAGCAAATCGCCTCTTGGGTCAGTTTTCTCATTTCGCCGGCCGGCGATGTTTCCAGCGGGAACGTGATTATTCTGAATCAAGGGCGCGACGTCAGATAACTGGCAGGCGCGACATCACTTTTCGGGAAAAGTGAGCCACAGGTTGGGATCAACGGTACACTTCTGGTGCTTTCTTCAGAACGGGCCACTGCTTTGGGCAATGCCCATAGATTACAAAGGCATCTCGCTCGGATGCTAGACGCATCAACCTGTCTGCGCTGGCAATTGCGGCATCTTCGTCCCACGAACCTGCAAACTTCTCGTCGATTTCTGCCGGCCGGGATATTGCATCACTCGTTAATAAAATTGCACCCGAAGGAAGATCTACCATCACGGCGATCTGACCTGGCGCATGACCGGGTGAAGCCAAAACGAAGATGCCCGGTCCAATTTCTGCGTCGCCATCAACCAAGAGATAATCCTGGTCGGGCCATTCCAAAGGCCGTATATCGCCCCAATACAATGGGCGAGGCAAGGCTCGCTCCGCGGAAGAGATAAGAATTGGACTGCTTGGAAAGTCGCCCAATGCGCCGATATGGTCGATATGAGTGTGCGTACAAATCTGCAATGTGATGTCTGACGGAGTCAGGCCGAGTTTTGCCAGTTGTGCGCGTGGCAGATTGTCTGGTTCACACTTCAGGACCTCGCCGAACTCGTCCAATCGATCTTCTTTGACTGCGGCGTCGGTATCGGTCGCGTATTTTTCAGGAAACCCAGTGTCGATGAGTATCGCTTCTCCTAAGTCCGTCCGGATCAGAAACCCGCAGATCCCAATAATGCGGCCGGTGGAATGGACCTTGAACAGCCCGTAGTCCAGAACTGCCAAGTCACTCGGTCGCCCTTTGACAAATCCTTCTGCTTGCACAGACTCTCTCCCTGATTGACTACAAGGATTTTGAGTACAGCATGAAAGTCAAGATACACACACTTTTTCAGTACCTGCTGGATACCACCGAAGCGGATCCAGAAGCTTTCGTTGGGTTTTCCTTGTCAGAGTCTCCGCGTTTGGGTGAGTTCATGGATGCGTTGGACCCAGCACTGCCGCTGGATTGGAACCAAAAGAGCTTTCGAGGCCTGCCTGCTTTACGACGACATGTGATGGACCGCGCAGGCTTGTCTGATGTTTGCAAACCAGACGATGTTCTGATCACCGCAGGCGCTGCGGAAGCCAATTATCTTGCATTCATGCAATTGGTCCAACCGGGTGACGAAGTCGTAACTGAACGCCCGGGCTGGCCGCAAGCGGGCGTATTGGCAGAGGCTGTTGGCGCGACTCTCAAAGTTGTAGACCGAGAAGAGAGCGCTGGTTGGGTATTGCCGCTGGACGAAGTTGAAGCCGCAGTAACGGAACGCACGCAGCTCATCTTTGTCACCAACCCCAATAACCCAACCGGCCGCCTGATGACCCGGGCAGAGCTGGAAAGGCTTGCGCAAATTGCAGACCGTGTCGGTGCATGGCTGGTTGTTGATGAAGTTTACGCAGGATTGGAATGGAACGGGTCTCGTGCCCCTTCGATTGCCGGTTTGTATCCTAGGGGTATCACGACGGGCAGCGTTTCCAAAGCATTGGGGCTCCAGGGGCTGCGCACCGGCTGGATGATTTGCCGTGATCCCGATCTGATTTGGGATGCCATAATTCTGCGGGAAAACTCCAGCGAGATAATGAATATACTCGGCGAAGTCATTGCCGAAATCGCTTTAAGGCCTGACCGATACAATCAGTCAATGAAAACTGCGCGCGCAGATGGGATGAAAACACTGGAACGCCTTGATCGGTTTGTTGCCGAACAACCCCGCCTCGATTGGGTCAAACCTCAGGCTGGGTTGATTGGTTTGGCACGGCTTGACGGGATTGATGGCGATGTTTTCGCCAAACGCTTGCTCGCCGATCCGTATCGGACATTTCTTTTACCGGGCTCGTCATACGGGATGCAGAACCACGTCCGACTAGGCGTCGGAGGAGGTGCTGCTGCCAATCTCGACCTTGGCCTAGAGCGCATGGGCGAACTGTTGGCGAACTGGCAGACTTAAGACACTCATTTTAACGGTTCTGGCTGCAAAGTCGGTCTAACAGAACAGCCCGATCAAAGCTGATACTAAGCCCAATTGTGGTTCAAGTTCGCCTACCTTGTGTTGAAAGTTCTTTCGCTAGAATAACGCTGTCGGCGCGCTATCTCGCAGAAGGAACAGCCGAATACACAATCCGGTCCGACAATGACAGCTTTGACAATTGAAGACGTGCAAGACTATCCACGGCCACCTGCGCTGCGGGAGGTGCCCCATAACGTACGGATAGAGTTTGGCGGTCGAACAATCGCAGAAACCGATCAGGCGTTTCAGGTTCTCGAAACCCACCACGCCCCAACTTACTACATCCCACCGCATAACATTGATGCCGTTCTGACAAAAACCTCGGTCAGGTCATACTGCGAATGGAAGGGCGTTGCGAGTTACTGGGACGTTCAGAGCGGGGCGGCCAAGGCCACAAAAGCCGCATGGAGTTACGAGGAACCAACCACCAGGTTTGAACAGATAAAGGGCTATGTCGCCTTTTACGCCGGGCTTATGGACGGTTGTTTCGTTGGCAAGCATCGCGTGATCCCGCAACCCGGGGACTTTTATGGAGGTTGGGTCACCGAGAATTTGAAAGGTCGCATCAAAGGCTCTCCGGGCACGGAATTTTGGTGAGGATGTATGACTGACCCTAAATCCTCACCAACCTCTTTGGCAGTTCCTACAAGCCGTTTGGTCCGTGTTGCCCGTTTAAGCAGCATGACGGCAGGCATTGCAGGAAACGTGGCAGTACGCGCCCTTCGAGAGATCGGTCGCGGTGCGCGACCCGATATGCGTGGTTTGTTGATGACCCCAGGTAACGTGACACGGATCGCGGATCAGCTTTCGCGCATGCGAGGGGCAGCGATGAAGGTGGGGCAGCTGATTTCGATGGATGCAGGCGAGGTCTTGCCACCTGAGCTGGCTGACATCATGGCACGTTTGCGGGATCAGGCGCATTTCATGCCACCGAAGCAATTGCGTGACGTCCTGAACCGAACCTGGGGTACAGATTGGCGCAAATCCTTCAAAACTTTCAATGTAAGGCCCATTGCGGCGGCGAGTATCAGGCAAGTACATCGTGCAACTTTGAAAGACGGGCGCGATGTGGCGATCAAAGTGCAATATCCCGGTATCGCTCGCAGTATTGACAGCGATATTGCCAATGTGGCCGCGTTGGTTCGAATGTCCGGTCTACTTCCCAAAAGCTTTGATCTGGGGCCGTATATCCAAGAGGCGCGCAGTCAATTACGTGAAGAAACGGATTATGAACGCGAGGGGCGGCACATGCGCCACTTTGCTGACCTCTTGCAGGGTGATGAAGCCTTCGAAATTCCGGAGTTCTTTCCGGATTGGAGCACTCCCGAAGTTCTAACGATGTCCTTTCTGGAAGGTCGCCCTATCGAGACCGTGAGTGATGCGACCAGAGAGGAGCGCAATCGAGTCTCAGAAGCCTTGGTCGATCTCACGCTGCGCGAGGTTTTCGAGTTCGGTATAATGCAAAGCGATCCAAATTTTGCCAATTACCGATACAACCCGGCAAATGGGAAGATCAGCCTCTTGGATTTTGGCGCGGCCCGAGCCCTGCAACCATCGGCAATTGATGGGTATATGCATCTGCTGCGTGCAGGCCTGCGGGAAGATGACGAAGAGCTTCGCAACGCTGCCATCCAATTGAAGCTTGTTGAAGGTGATGGCCCGTTCGACGACCGGATCCTCGGAATGATCCGCATTGTTTTCGACGCAATCCTATCCGCGAATGAATTTGATTTTTCTGACCGAACGCTCTCTAACCACCTGAACAAGGAAGGCATGGCCTTGGCCCGGGCCGGGTATATCCCGCCCCCAATGCGAATGGATATTCTTTACCTTCAGCGAAAGATTGGGGGGATATTCTTGTTGGTCACGCGATTGAGTGCCTCGCTGCCTGTAAAGACGCTTCTTGCAAAGTATGTCATCTGAACGACCTCCATCCTCCCTAACCCAGCAAACCGAGCAATAGCAAAACCCGCGGCACCGATATGCGTGACCAACCCAAAACAAAGCGCGAGTATGATGCGAGTGCTGCAAAGTGCGGGTTCGAGCCCCCGTTTGACGAGCCAAACCAGCCATTGAAACGACCATTGTCCAGATTGATCATGTCGACGAACCTGTCCCGTTAGCCGACTTCGCTCCGACCCAAGACGCGATCCTCGAAAGCATCGGTCTTAGGGGCAGGAAGCCCCGGTATGCAAGCTCTAGCAAAGGCGTTACCCCCGGCAAGCTTGCCACCCGTGCCAGCCAACGCCATTTGGGTAAAGTGCCCCAGAGTTCCGTAAACGCGCGTGCACCGGATACAAGCACTCCATCTGGTCGACGTACAGTGAAACGATCCATAGCTTCTTGCCGCGTTAGATCTTCATCAATTCGAACATTGGATTTGGAAACGTCGACAAACCTCAGGCGTTCAGCGCCCTCGCAGGAGGCATAGTGTTCGATCTCAACGGAGCAAAGCGGGCAAGATCCGTCGTAATAAACCGTAGCAAACGAATGATGGGTTGCGGCGTCATCAGATGTGAGAGCAACCTCAGCTTTGTCCGTTTTGTCCATTTTGTTTGACCTCGTCTTGTGGGCTTCATCCGTCCCGTTGCAAGACTTAGCGCAGATACCGAAGAAACGAGGGTTCAGCAGTGACATACAGATGCGTTATGAGGCCGCAACTTGTGATGATGCTAGCCAAATTTTAGCGATTGCGTCGCCTGAATAGCAGGCGTGCGGGCAATTTTGTTGAATAAGGTGAGGGGTTTGTAGGTACCTCGCTGTTTTTCGAAAGGCACTGAAAAGTTGCCCTACCAGAAGATGACTACTGCAATCTCACAAGCTCAGCCTCACAAGCTCAGCGGTTGGCGCAGCTCATGATCCACGGGGCTTGATACCGCATAAGTCAAGCTTCTGCTTTCGATGCGCAAACAGGATGGTCCCGTTTGAATACCTCCCTCTTGCGTTTACAGAGCTTTCGGGGTGGATGCTCTGAGGTCCGTTGCAAACCGTGCCTGGTAGCGTTCAAATCGACGGGCTGGTCTCTTTATCCTTTACTCAGAAATCAGACATTCAAATAAGACAGAGATGGGCTAACCCGCTCCTTTTTTGGTGGTTTAGGGCCCAGAGCGATCACTTACCAATGTCACCTTTGTCGGGGTCTTTTTCTTTTGGCCACGTGCTTTCGGTGGGTTCGCGAACGCTTCCGACATTCATGTACCGAAGGCCAATGGCTTCTCTGCAAAAAACCACGTCCTAGCGGAATGCGAGGAAGACTGGAACATAGATCCATTTCTAGTGGCCATGCGTACAAACCTTGAAAACGGAGGTATCGTGCAGGTCGTCTGGTTCAAACGGGATTTACGGGTAAATGATCATCAGGCACTGGCGCAAGCGTCTGAGGTCGGGCCAGTTCTGCCACTCTATGTGGTTGAACCTGAGCTTTGGCAGCAACCTGACGCGTCAACACGGCAGTGGAACTTTGTTGCTGAGACAATCGCTGAGTTGCGTGATGACCTTGGGAAACTGGGACAACCACTCATTGTGCGCACGGGACAAATTTTGGCGGTCCTTTCCAAGTTAAAAGATCGTGGTCTGATAGACGTACTTTGGTCACATGAAGAAACAGGAAACAATTGGACTTATCAGCGGGACCGTCAGGTTGCTGCATGGTGCAGGGACCACGGCGTGCGGTGGCACGAAGTACAAAACCATGGCGTTCTTCGCAGGCTCAGGTCTCGCGATGGCTGGGCGGAACGTTGGGATCGGTTTATGGCTTTGCCCGTTGCTTCACCAGTTGCGCTTAAGCATATCGACGTAGAACCAGGCTATATTCCCACGGGGCGCGACCTTGGCTTGCGGGATGATACATGTGTTGGTCGTCAAGCCGGTGGACGAGCTGCGGGTTTGGAACGTCTGAGCAGTTTTCTGACCCACCGTGGCAAAAGGTACCAACGCGAAATGTCCAGCCCCTTGGAGGGGGCCGTTGCGTGTTCGCGGCTGTCGCCCTATCTGGCTTGGGGTGCGCTTTCGATGCGCGAGGTGTCCCAAGCTACTGAAAATCAGAGACGCCGGTTGCCGCCGCAGGCAAAAGATTGGCGTAAGTCGCTTCGCTCGTTTTCGGGCCGTTTGCATTGGCATTGCCATTTTATTCAGAAACTTGAGGATGAACCCCGGATTGAATTTGAAAATCTGCATCGGCTCTACGATGGTCTTCGACCGAAAGCGCCAGATGCCCAGCTCTTGACCGCATGGTCCAACGGAGAAACGGGATATCCATTTCTGGACGCATGCATGCGGTCATTGCAGGCAACGGGCTGGCTTAACTTTCGGATGCGCGCAATGGTGATGGCCACTGCAAGTTATCATCTTTGGCTGGATTGGCGGGCCCCGGGTGAGCATTTGGCGCGCATGTTTACCGACTATGAGCCGGGCATTCACTGGAGTCAGGTGCAGATGCAATCAGGCACCACTGGCATCAATACCGTGCGCATCTATAATCCGGTTAAGCAGGGCTATGATCAGGATCCAGAAGGGTTGTTCATTCGGACATGGTTGCCGGAATTGTCCCAAATTGCGGATCAGCATATCCATGAACCCTGGAAAGCTCACAACGCGAAAGACATCATTGGAACGCTTTATCCAGAGCGTGTTTTTGACCATCTAGCGGCAGCCAAGGCCGCGCGCGAGCGGGTTTGGGGCGTGCGCCGAAGTGCGGAGTTTCGTTCCGAAGCACACGCCATCGTGACAAAACACGCCAGCCGAAAGAATCGGCGGAATCCTCGCAAAGTCGCGCGGGCGTCTCAAAATCAAAAGCAACTCAGCCTGCCTCTGGAGGATCAGTGATGAAGATGCGCAAGAAAGCCGACTTACCCCAGAAGGTTTGCCCGGTCTGCCAGCGCCCGTTCACGTGGCGCAAGAAATGGGGAAACGTTTGGGATGAGGTGAAATACTGCTCGAAAAAATGCAGATCGGCTGCATGACCGAGATGTTTTCAGAACTTGATGAAGCGAAAGAGACGTTCGATTTCAAACCCACACGGACCAACGGTCTTATAAGGCTGAAGCAGTTCGCGGGACGCACCGGGCGCCATTACGCAAGTACGCGAAACTACGATTTTGGGACTGAGCGTCGCAGCAATGTATCGGGTTTGTCACCTTGGCTGAGCCACCGTTTGATAACAGAGAAAGAAGTACTGGCAACGGTTTTAGCGTCGCATAATTTCAACGCGGCGGAGAAATTCGTGCAAGAAGTTTTTTGGCGCACGTACTTCAAGGGTTGGCTGGAACAAAGGCCCAGCGTCTGGTCACTGTATCAGCGGGATTTGCTGAGCGCTTGTGAGCGATTAAGGGATGATGAGGGCCTTAAGGCCCGTTTCAATGATGCAGTGAACGGCAATACCGGCATCGACTGTTTCGACCATTGGGCGCGGGAACTGGTGGCGACAGGCTACCTTCATAACCATGCGCGCATGTGGTTTGCATCAATCTGGATTTTTTCACTTCGCTTACCCTGGCAGCTTGGCGCGGATTTCTTTTTGCGACATTTGCTGGATGGCGATCCCGCATCGAACACGCTGAGCTGGCGCTGGGTTGGTGGATTGCACACGAAAGGCAAAACTTACCTCGCGCGCCCTGACAATATTGCCAAATACACTGAAGGACGGTTTCAACCTAAAGGCCTGGCCAAATTTGCAGAACCGCTGACCGAGCCGGTAGATCACCCGCTCGTTCCTCTTTCAAGTCCGCACATGCCCTCAGACAGCCCTTATCTGTTGCTGTTGACAGAGGATGATCTGTCAGCTCATCAATTGATGCCGACATCGCCTGTTGCCAAGATCGGACTTTTGGCGACGCATGGTCGATCCCCAAACCAGATGGGAGATGTTGTACAGGATTTTGCCAAGGGCGCGATGAGCAACGCTTTGGAACCCCACGGAAAACTCGGGCAATCGACCGAGGACTGGTGTGGTACGTTGATCGAGGCAGCACGGAATGCAGGTGTTACGACCATTGCAACAGCCTATGCGCCTGTCGGTCCTACTCGGTCACGGCTGGATCGTGCGGAACCTGTATTGAGAGACGCAGGCCTTTCTTTGAACAGGATAATTCGGCCGTACGACGCTATAACATGGCCTCATGCGAAGGCCGGGTTCTTCGGCCTTCGAAAGAAGATCCCGTCGCTTCTACGCCAACTGAACTTGGCCACCCAACAAAGACCATAGCCCATGTCCACTGCCGCCCTTTTACTTCCCAACCAATTGTTTGCCCAACACCCGGGCCTGGCCGCCCGGCCCGATACTGTTGTGCTTTTCGAAGACCCGCTGTTCTTTGGCGACGCGTATTATCCCGCCACGATGCACAAGCAAAAGCTTTGGCTGCACCGCGCCTCAATGGCGCGCTATCGCGATGGCTTGGTCGCCAAGGGCTTTGATGCTGCGATCTGGCCCTTTGAGCGGCAGGCGGGTGCATGTCTGCGACTTTTTCAAAACTTGCGTGATCGTGGTGTCAGCCGAGTGATCATGGCTGATCCAGTAGACTTCATTGCAGAAAGACGTTTTCGGGCAGCGGCTGGCAATACCGACATCACGCTCGATATCCAGACATCCCCCGGCTTTCTGAATACGCGGGCCGACAATCTGGATTGGTCTGCCGGTCGAAAACGCTGGTTCATGGCGGAGTTCTACAAGGGCCAACGCCGCCGTTTGAACGTGTTGATGGACAGCGGCCAACCGGCCGGGGGACAATGGAGTTTTGACGAGGAAAACCGCAAAAAATTGCCCAAGGCGCTGTTGGGCAGCCTGCCTTGGATCGACTGGCCTGCCCATGACGCAGTTGATGAAGCGGCAAAAGCGAGCGTTATCGCTGACTTTCCAGATGCATTGGGCAGCCTGGAAAAGTTGTTTTATCCGACGTCACACAAAGCTGCATCCGACTGGCTGGCGCAGTTTCTGGAACGGCGGTTCGAACACTTTGGCGACTATGAAGATGCTATTGTCGAGGGGGAAAACTGGCTGTGGCATGCCGTTCTTACGCCTGCTTTGAACATTGGCTTGTTGACGCCGAAGCAAGTTTTGGACGCTGCCCTGGCGCATGCTGATCGCAAGGGCATTCCCCTTAACTCGGTAGAAGGATTCATCCGCCAGATCATTGGTTGGCGCGAGTTTATGCGTGCTACCTATGAGAACCTTGGTGTGCAGATGCGCACTACAAACCATTGGGGCCATCACCGCCCTATGCCTCGCTCTTTCTACAACGGAACCACTGGTGTTGATCCGCTGGACGACACGATCAAAAGGGTGCTCGAAACCGGGTATTGCCACCACATTGAACGCCTTATGGTACTGGGAGGATTTATGTTTCTGTGTGAGATTGATCCAGACCATGTCTATCGCTGGTTCATGGAAATGTTCGTCGACAGCTATGATTGGGTGATGGTTCCCAATGCCTACGCGATGAGCCAGCATGCCGATGGCGGGTTGATCACCACCAAACCGTATTTTTCCGGCTCAAACTACATTCGAAAAATGAGCCATTGGGGCAAAGGGCCCTGGGCAGATATCTGGGACGGGCTTTATTGGCGCTTTATCCTGAAACACACCGATAGACTTGCTGGCAATCCCCGTTGGGCGATGATGTGCCGTACGGCTGGGCGCATGTCGCCAGAGGTCAAAAACAAGCATGTCACGACGGCTGAAGCCTTTTTGCGACGTATGACGTGAACATGAAATTTACCCGCGCAATGTCCTGCGCTGGATTAAGGTCGCCTAGTCCCAGCCACACTACAACGGAGGTTCTGATTGAGGCGGACCAAGGTAGATGCTTACAAAGCAAGCTGCAACAACTTGCGGAAGCCATTATGGCGGTGTGAGCTTCGTTTTCTAGCTATCAAAATTCGGGAATATCAAAAACATACAGTCGCGATTTCTCGGCATCATCTGTCAGGATGTAGAGAAGTCCATTGGGCTCATCCAGGGCGATCCCTTCTGGATGCTTTACAACCTTACGGTCGCCGTCTTTCATATAAGTTAGTTCTATTGTCTCTGCCGTTCTCGTCTCGGGATTGTACAAAAAGATCTGGCGCCCTTTGTCGCTCAGAATCCACAGTACACCTGAGGACGCAGACCAAGCCAATCCGCTTACATCCAGCTCATCGTCATTTACGCGATCGGACATAAAACCAGATTCGCGATCCAATGGGGTGATTTCCTCAATCTCCGTCAGCTCTGGTGACAATACCAGCAACAACCGCGGTTTCCCTTCGATGACCACGAATACTCGCCCAGTGTCCGGATCGACTGTGATGCCCTCAGGCCCTTTGTTCAATGGATTACCGACGAGCATTTCAGCTGCATCCGAATAACCCTTTAGAGTAGCAAGTGGAACCGTTGTCAGTTTAATAGGGTCGGTTGGGTGAACGACTAGAATTGACCGGTCAGTTTCCTGAAGCACCAAAACAGATCCATCTTTTCGCCAAGCGACACCCTCGAGGTCTGATCCCTTCAGTGATGGCAACTTGAAAGAGTTTCCCAATGCCCCGTCGATTCCAAGGAGATGCAGTTTAGGTTCGGCATCGCTGACAGACCACAAGAAGCCTTCAGCGCTGGAAAGCGACAGACCTGAAGGCTCTGAAAATCCTTCTGATTTGTCTGCGACCTTGAACCTATCGACCAGAACCAAACCAGCACTTTCGGCGCGGGCAAGACCAGCCCATAACAGGAAGGCCGCCGCCAATAACCCGGGCGCAAAAGCGAGCCGTCTAAGTATAAAGAAGCTCCGTGAAATTTCAGGTTTTGACGGAAACAGTTTGTATTCTGCCATTCAGTTTTCTCGCCCGTGGAACACATCCCTTTATCGCGTTCTTATCACAACTCAGATGCGATGTCGGAAGAATGCTCATTGAACTCTTTACCTGATCCCGTTTGTTGCGATTGAATTGAATGGGGCACGATGTGCCTGTGGTGAAGCCCAAGCCCTTGGCCTGAGCAGGAAGGAAGAAAAGCTGAATACGACATTCCCGTTTAAAATCGTGTTGTTGATGCTGCTGTTGCCAGGCGCTGCGGTGTCGCAAATCGATCCTGCAACGATGCTGGCCGGAGCTTCGGAATCAGAAATTCTGATCGAACGCCAATGGACTCAGTTTCGCGGCAAACAGGAACTGTATTTCTTTGCTCTCGATGTGGTGGTCACGATCATTCTGGCTGGCTTGATCGTCTATCATCCGGTGAGACGCAAAGCCCGTAGAAGCATCGGCGACTTGGTCATGCCGAGGCTATTCTTCCTTTATGCTCTTATTGGCATGGCTGTTGGATTCCTGGTGGTTCAGCACGGATCAATGATTGGTTTTGTCATATTTGGCATCGGAGCTTTGCTCAGGTTTCGCTCCAATCTGGATGATCCGGTAGACACCGTCGAGATGATAGTCGTAACTGTTCTTGGTCTTGCGGTCGGTTTGGGCTTGCCGCTGATGGCCACACTGGTGGCGGTTGTATGTTGGTGTTTCATTTGGCTCGGTGGACGTAACAAGGGTGTGGAAATTTCGCTCAAAGCTTCAGACGAAGAACACTCATTGAACGTCAGCGGCGCCATTGAAGCCATGGCCGCAGACGCCGGCTGGAAGCTGGTCAGAAAACACCACGTCCCCGGCAAGTCTCGCGTTTCATTGCTTTTCATTACTTCGGGTGGACTTTCAGAAGCCCGGATCGAAGAGATGATAAACGATCTGGTCCCCGAAAAAGTTGAGTTGAAACTCAACCTCTAGTTATTTCACAAGGTCCAATCGTTTCAACACCGCATTCGGGGATCTGATCTCTTTCGGGAGCGACTTGAAGTTTACCGACCTTTCGAAATCGGGCTCTCGATATACTGCTATCCCAAACTCTCCGTTCGGCTGGAACGTAACATGAGTGAAGCTGTGAGGTGATCTGGCATTATCACCAATCAGCCGTCGTGGACCACCGCCCAAACAAGCTTGGGAAACATAAGCCACACCGTCTTTCCAGCCTGGGTAGAAGGCATGATGGTGGCCGGACAGATGCAGAACGACCCCGCTTTGCAGGTAGATTTTCTCAAGTGCCGGGTCACCGATGATTTCGCGTTCGCGCTGGATCGCAAAGGGCCACAGCGGCAGGTGGCTGAAAGTGACAATCGGGTTTCCATTCGCCGCCAGTTCCTCAATTTGGTCCTTCTGATCGCCGGATAGCGGCCCAAGGGTCGTGGCATCCAAAGACGCAAACGTGACGCCTTTCATCTCAAACGCGTAGAAGAACGGATAGTCATCCGAAACCAGGAAATCGACGTCTGGTTTTCTCGGAGTCCATTCCTCTGCGTATATTTTTCTTTCACGCTCGAACCCACGGTAAGCAGAGGCATCATGGTTTCCTGGCGTGACCGCAAATGGAATTCCGGCAGCCTCCAGCGGGTCTGACACTGCCTTGTGAAACGCCTTCCACATCTCTCTGACCTGTTTGTCTGACAAGTTGGGAATGCGTTGACCCGCAACCATATCTCCGGTCGAAACCACCAGATCGGGATCAATCTCGATTATCCGTTCAATTGCTTTGTCGACACGGGCATCGTATTTTATCGAGCCATAGCTTCCGTTCAGATCCGATATGACGATTACATCCAAAGCCGCCGCTTTGCAGGCAAGCAGAGCGGACCAAATCAACACCGCCGCGGTGACGGAGCGCTTACGGGTCATTACAGTCCACAGCCTTTACCTCGGTGTCGTTTTTCAAAAAGAATGCGACGGGGTCCAAGTCGAACATCAAAACACCTTTTGAACAATTGCTCTGGAGAATGGACGTTGCCAGCGCTGTATTTTTAACGGCTTGCGCAATCTGCCTATCTGACAGGCCAAAGCTTTGCGACAACCAGTCATAAATCGGGCCTTGCGTTTGAAGGTCGTTATTCAAAGCAAACAAGTGCTGGTAAGTGCTTGGAGAAAAATGTCGCATTTTCTCCAACATCTGAGTGGATTTCGCAAAGTTGGCATATTCGACACGCCCACCAGCATCGTTGTCGTTTAGATTGCTGCGACGGATCAATAATGCATCGGCTGGAACATCTCCATCGTTTGGCTGATGGTGCTTGGCTTTCTTGTGCTTCAGTTCTCTGTCTTCGACCCAATACCAATAGGGCGTGAAGTCTATGTTTCCCACACGGTCCTGCTGGCTGAAGATGAAGTCGAGCAGAACAATCTCGGTAAGCTCCTGCATCCAGAATGCCATCTGTTGGTCGCTGACATCGGGCCCGAGGTCTTTGTTGATCTGCCGATCCTTTCGACCTTCCCTGACGCCCTCTGCAATGGCCTCGGGCAAGGGTTTTGAAGACCGCAAGGCCAAGAAGGCGGGTGTTTCCTGAAAATCGCGGTTTTGACCTTTCCCCCAGCCAGACCTACGAGTGCCGTTGATTTCTGAGCCATAGCGATGACCAGGGCTGTCGAGCAGTACGCCGTATATCTGCGTTCGATCCGCGGTGAACAGATCATCGGTCGGTTGGTACGAGTTCGGGTCGGCATCCGCAGCCACGAAGACCCGCCAACCTTCGTGGTTCATACGCCCGCCATGAGAACCACCTGAAATCGCAAGGCCAGGCTCTGCAACCTCGGTATGATGCGCCTGAGCGTCCATACTGCGCCAGACCGCCACCGGAACTTTGACAGTCGTATCGAAGTACCTGGAGAAATGATAGTAAAGCAGCGACGAGGTGGAAAACGTTCCACTTGTGCCCTTTTGGTTCATGGTGGATTTGAATTTAGCCACCCTGTCCTTTGCCAGATCTTTTGCCGCCTTCCCCTCTTTGCAAGCGTTTCTCTCGAATTCGGAACGGTTCCCGGCGTAGGGTCCTTCGGAAATGTCGTAGATCGCCATTCCTGGGCTGGTGCTCCAGGTTTTTGGGCAAACAGCAATTTCGGAGGCATAGAAATCAATCTCGCAATAGGTTGTTTCTTCCTCAAGATCGCTTTTCTTATACGCGCCCGTTGGTATTTTCTCGATCCGAATACAGCGCTCAGTAAATCCGTTAGGGCTATCAAAAGTCGTGGCTTCACCCAGAACATCGTCGCTCGCCCACAAGATGGTGGGTGCAATGAAAGCAAGAGACCCCAGAAGATGGAACTTCATTTGAATAGTCCTCCGGATATCATCTAGGGCAAATCGCAGCCCGTTTTTCGGCGGAAATCTTCAGATTGGGGTCGACACTGAACTTGGAGAATTTTGAGTCAATCCACTGGTCACACCCGCCTGAACAAGGGGCCCCGTTTCGGGCATCATTCCAATAACCTTTGGCCCTTTCTTCCGTCCAACCGCAAAACTGAACAAGCGCCATTGCCGACAGTGCGCCAGAGGAATGAACGCCCCACATGCAGTGTACCAGGACAGGGCCCTTTCCAGGGTTTTCAATTACTTCGTGTATGGATGCCATGACGGCACCGGGACGGGAGGATCTGGCGCTCTGATAGTCAAAGGATCCGTTCCCACAACTGGTGCGGCCGTACTGAGTGTTTTTGCCGAAGTCGGCATAAAACCCGGTTGAAAACCCTTTTTCGCACAAGGTTTCGCGTTGAACGCCACTCAGACCCGTTCGATCCTTGTCGCCGCCCTTGAAACCGGATCGATACAACACACCGCTTAAAACTGGGCGGAAGAAAGCGACGCCATCGACCCCTCCGTCGCCACTTTTTGAAAGCATTTGGCTGTTGCTAGGGCCACCGTTTCGGCTGGTGACGTCAGAAGTCGCAGCGGTTGCCAGAACACCAATGAATATAAGTGACGTCAAAAACCGCATGCGTGTTCCTTTCTGTGTTCAGCCCGTGATGCTCACACTTTTCCAGCCGGTAATCTCTCGCAGAGACACATTCACCGTAAACATCTTTGGTGGCGGTTAGCGTCCCGCCGCGAAGCTTCAAATTGGCCACACCAGATTGATGATAACGACGACCACGAAGTAGGCCAGAACAACTTTCCAATTCCACTGGTGTTTGTTTTCTTCGTTGATCACGCCGGCCGATTTCAATGCCAGGTTTGTGATAATCAAAGCGACAACGATGACCGCCGCATGTGCCAGATCGAAATGCAAACTAGAGCTCCTTTTTTCAGATTTGGGATTGTTGAAAATTGTCAGCAGTCGCCTGATGGCAGCATAGTTACATCTGAATACCTTCCTTCAGATGTCGTGATCCGCGCACATGCGCCGGTATCTTTGTTAAACCAGTAAGAGGTCAGCCCTTCGCTTCGGATAAGTTCAAACCCAAGACTTTGGATGCCCATTTCAGCCTGACCCGCTCTGGCCCCTTCAAATGACGAAAGATCGCTAGAGCTGCCCACAGTTGGTGCACTCGCATCCACTGACCCGCCACTCTCGTCGCATGCTGAGAGTACAGAAATACACACTGTACCGATCACCAAAAAGACTTTGGATTTCATCTGTTTTTTCCTAGCTGATTTGAGTTGCCGTTCCAGGGTTTTCCGTCGATCACCTATTCAATTCCGAAAATTACGTTGTAGCCGACGGAAGAGTTGCCGCGGTTGATGACCTCGACAACATGATCACCGGATTGCCACAGCTGCCCTCGATACTCCTTGTCCGCCGACATCAATCCCAACAGTTCAGAACCATCGGGGTTTCGAATAACGTAGTCCAAGGTGCCATTTCGCGGAGCAACGCGAACGTAAAGGAACTGTTCGTTTTTGGCGCCAAGGACGTATTGCTGGGACGCTCCGGGCGCGAGTTGGCCAACGAGTTCGGCGCCAGTTGAACCAGCATCAAATTTGACGCGTCGGCTTTTAGTAGATCCTTCGGCACCGGCCATAGCTCCACCACCATCATCCATCGCCTCGACAACCGACATCTCTCCGATGCTTCCATCCTTGTACGCGATGCATCGCCAAAGTGTCCCACCTGCGTCACGTAGCATGACCAGCGTGCCAGCTTCGGAAAACTCTGAGCTTTCAATCGTACCGGATTGACCGTCTGGCCCACCAACTTGCCGTAAATGATCGATACACGCGTCATCGGCTTCCGACATTGCAAGAGCAGCTGTGCCCGAAATTGCAAACATGGGTGTGAGGAGATTCAGTAAACGGAGTTTCATCAGATTGTCCCCTGTTGGCTAATCCTTACAGTGTTCTTCTGTACAAAGCGGAACTTCATTTCGCTTCCCGCAACTTGGACAGAAACTCATCGCATGCCTGTGCGCTGCCGACGATCTCGTCCGTCGTTTCAATTCCTTGCAGGGATGCCATCTCGGAATTCACGCGATTGAGGATCTGATCCGCTTGCTCGGCGGTGATCAGATTCTCGGCTTGTGCGCCTTTCAATGTAGAGCAGACACCGGCGGACAAGCCTGTCGCAACGCCGACACCCATCGCGGCACCTCCACCCAAGGTCATCGCCCCAACCACGCCGAGGACGAGCCCGATCACGATACCCAAGATCACTTTTCCCATGTTTTCCTCCCTTTTGGTGAGAATGCGTTCGGCGTTCACTACTGCCGCAAACTGCGCACCCATTTGCAAATCAAGACCAGCGCTAAAAGGTTGAAAACCGGTGCGAGCGCCGCGAACCAAGGTTTGGTCGCCTCCGAGAGCAAGTCCGCTAGAAGTATCCAGGGCAACCCCAACGGCAAAAGGAACACCCCGGACAAAGGGTCTTTTTCTTGCCCCAACCAGCCAAATGTACCCGTCATGAACGCAACCAACGCCAACAGGTAAAGGATCGCGAATATGATAGTGGCTATTCTACAAACCAAGTCGAGCATTCCGATGAGCGAGCCAGTGCTGCGCGGCCGTGTTCAGCCACGCACCAAACAGGTCACAATGCGCCTTCGTCGCCCAGGAACTCGATACCGGCTGTGGCGCCATCACTGTAAGCAATACAGTTCCATGGGGCACGATCCTCGCCAACGCCGACGGTGACCTGGGTTCCCGCCTCGCTAAACGCAGACGACAGCACAACGACTTGCGAATTGTTCGTTGTGTTGGCCACGTCTCGCAAACACGCTTGCTGAGCGGGCGTGAGCTCGGCAGACGCGCTTGATGTACCCGTATCGTCGCAGGCCGCAAGCAGTGCGAAACATGTCGTGCCTGCAACCATCACCATCTTGTTGGTCATTTTCTTCTCCCTCTGGTTCGTTGATCTCAATTGAGTTGGAAGCGACTTTTTTTAAGCTCCAGCGTCTATGCGCCCAATAGAACATACCTCGATATGGTGACTGCCGTTTGCAAAAGACTCGCCATTCAAGGTTTGGCCGGCAGAACAATATTGCGTTGATCGCATGCACTGCCAACAACGCGTGACCGCACTGGAAAAGCTGGAGCGAACGTTGGAAGAAGAGCTAGTGCTTTGAGTCTTGGCATCGCGTTCTCCCAACGCTCGATCATTGAAAACGCCTTCCGACTGCCAGCACTCACTCCGGCAGTCGGAAGGGCCCGGTAAATCGGGCGACAGCGACAACAACGGAGGTAAAATAAAGTTGCGTCGAATTCTCATATTTGAATCTAATTTTTCATAAATCAATATTTTTTCCGCGCGTAAATTTCCCTAATCTTTCGTGCGAAAGGCTTTTGCTTTCAAACAAAAAGAATGTGGGGATTTTCGCAAGAGCGAGTGTTCCCTACGCGGCCAAGCGTTTTTGACGCCGCCAAGAAACGACGAAGGGACAAAAACATGGGATTCGTTGAAGCAGTAAAAGCGTGTTTTTCGAAATACTTCCAGTTCTCGGGTCGGGCTTTACGATCAGAATACTGGTGGTTCTTCTTGTTCGTGGTTCTCGTGAGTGCCGTATTAGCTGTGCTGGATACGATCATATTCGGAACCAATCCCGAAACGGGGCAGGGATCTCGGGTTCTGTCCTCTGTTTTCCAACTGGCCGTTCTTATACCCATGCTGGCCGCCGGTTGGCGGAGGCTGCATGATACAGGGCGACCTGGCTGGTACTTGCTGCTGCCGATGGCGCTTAGCATTACAACGCTTTTTGTTATGCTGGGCGGGGTGGCGTTCTTTTCGGTATTGGAGCAAGGAACGGAAAACCCCGATACATTACGTGGACCCGCGGCAGTTTTGGGCGCAACCGGCATTGTTGTTTTCTCAATTCTTCAATTGGTTCTGTCCATCCTGATGATCTGGTGGCTAACGCGCCCTTCTCAAGAAGGCGCAAACGAATACGGCGCACCTGTTTCCTGATCTGGTTACCCGGGCGGTGGGCCCGACGCTCTGCTGAAAGAAAGAGCCAAATGCAACGCCGTGGAGAGAGAAAGAATGAATTTCAAGCCGATTTCCGTTGGAGCGCTGATGATGGCAATGGCAACCACAGCATCGGCGGAGTGGTCGTTCAGTTCCGGGCCTAGTCCCAATTCATTTATTCAGACCGGAAACATGACGCTGGAACTTCAGTGTAACCGTATCCGCTTTGCTCCGGCTGGATATGAGGACAGCCAGGACATTGTGGAGAAGCAGGGGCTTTCCATTCGATTTTTGAAGAACGGCACCACCGAAGTTGGGGCATTTCAGGTTGGCGCAGAAAACGCTGCCGTGCAGATCGTCGACAACTATCCCGTCGAAGTCAGTTTCAATAGTCAAGAGGACTATGGTTTTGTACTGGACCAGCTTGCGGCCAATGCATCGGTTAATCTGTCCATGATTGATCAAGATGTCAGCTACGGAATCTTTGACTTGAAAGGTTCCAGCGCGGCAATTCGGTCCCTTCGTTCCGCCTGCGATTCAGATGCTAGCCAGGGGACCTCCTACGAAGCACCCGAAGGCATCGTCTATTGTGGTGGCGGAGCGAAAAAACGCCAGATCGAATATGTAATTCTGGACAATCCAGAGGGGGAGTGGGACGCGCGAGTAACGGTCAATGGCGAGTCGATCAGAGCCATGACGGCCTACAGTTACTTCGGAAACTCTGAGCCACCGGCCGGGTTTGTCGTCGCCCTGCTTGGGGAAGACAGGTCCGAGTTTCTGATTTTTAACGAAGGCTCGGCAAACTGGCTGGAATACGGGGATTACAGGTATGATCAGTGCAATTGATACCTCCTGCCAACCAGCGTTCCAAATAGCGCGTCAGATGCAATGTTTGGTCGCCGGGATTGTGCTTGCTTCGGGCCTTGTTTGGACCTCACCAGCTGTTGCGGCTGATGTTTCGCAACTTCCCATCGGTTTGCGGGAAAAGGTTGATCTGGCGGCACAAGCCTGCGCGGAGTTCAACGACGGTCAGTTTGACATAGCCTGGGGCGCGGTTGAAAGGGTCGATCTCGACGGAGATCTACAACGCGACTGGGTTTTGAATGAGTCTGGTTTTGCGTGTTCGAGCGCCGCATCTCTTTACTGCGGAACTGGCGGATGCATGTCGCACTTCTTGATTGAAAATGAGGTTCAATCCTTGCTCAACCAGAGCTGGACGGTTGTTGAATTTGGGCGTCAACGCGTTGTTGTTGCGGATATTCATGGATCCAATTGCGACGGAATAAACCCAACGCCTTGCGTCACCGCCAGTGTTTGGGATGCGGACGCTAAGACGTGGCGCTCGTCTGCTGGCGATTGGGAATAAGTTGCATTTGAGAATTGCAGATAAGCCAAAGGAGCTGGTCTGTTCGATGGGTACTCTGTGGCACGCAAACTTATGGGCAAATCGTGCAAAGTTATGCGCAAATACCGCGCAGAGTTATGGGAAAGCTTCCAAGATTTTCTTCAATGAAATCAATGTTGGGAATGTAGCGTTATGAGCGTCCCTACAAATGTGTAGGTTTGCGCAAAATACTTCGCACACCCCATAAGCTTGCGTAGTTTGCCCATAGTTTTGCGCTACCAGATTGTATGCCGTACTGATGAACAACATGAGTTTTGGCGCGGTCGTTGCGGTTATGGACTTTTTCGGCACTCAATTCGCAACGGGCCGCCCAAAAGAACTTTGGTTCTATGCGGCCGTTTTGTTTAGATTCTACGATTGCAGCTCGCATTTCGACCATTCACGCAGGGCACAGTAGTTCTTCAGCCTAGAATGGTGGAATCTATCTCAAAGCGGCTGTAATTCAGCAGCTCAACGGATTGCACACCCAATAAATGACTGCTTTTTAGGGTTGTGTAACCTGGCTTGAAATTCTACCAATTCACGCAGTCAAGCAATTGAAAAATATATAAAATGAGTATTTCGATAACACCGTTTTCCAGCGGCAGCTTGTACAGTGGTGCAACTTGGGCGATAGAGGATAAGCAGCTATTAGCTGAACAAGTAGCGCGAGTGGCTCTTGGCTATTCACGACATATAAAGAAAATCCTTGAGAACACACCCGTTCCACTTCCAGCCTCGGCTGTCAGTAGTGTCGATGGAGCGATTGATCTACTGACTGTTCGAGGACAACTCGGATCGTCTGAACGCTGTTGCAGATCGATCTAGAGGTTTTATCTGGCGCCTAAAAGACGAGGACTGCGATCTCCCAGAGAACGATACGGGTGCATTGTTTGGTCGGTCACACGTCGCACTGGCGACACTATCGACCTGGCAAAGCTTTGCAGACTTGGAGCATTTTGTTCACAGGACTATCCATGGTCAATTTCTTGATCGCCGGGCGGAGTGGTTTGAGCATGTTGACGATCCTGGCTACGTCATCTGGCCGATCCAGGTTGGCCATATACCGAGCCTGACAGAAGGAAAGGAAAGACTTCTTCGGTTGAGAACAGAGGGGCCAAGTCCGGAGGCGTATGACTTTGCAACTGGCAAAGATACGGTTGTTAGATAAGCAGCTCAGCGACTACAAAACTGGATCGACTATCCCTAGCCGTTCCTTACTCCTGAACCACCAAATCTTCGAAACGCTTGGCTCCAGCTTCCGGTAATGTCGCAAAACGAATTCCATCAAGACCGATTTCATCTCTTAGCTTTGCTAGCTGCCTATGGACGGTCTGGCAAGGCGATGATCCAGAACTCCGCATATGTCGACCCTTTCATCCGGCGCGGCTACGCTGTGATTATGCCGAGCGGGCAGCCCAGTATTAATGACAAAGACCTCGATTGGGGTGTCGCTGACGGATATGACCTGGCGCGCGATGATGTCGCCTTTCTCAGCGCCGTGCGCGCCGATGCGGTGGAGCGCTTCGGTATTGACCCGTCGCGGATACTGATCGCAGGCTTCTCTCGCGGCGGCTCGATGGTCTGGGACACTGCGTGCCAAGCGCCTGAGCTGGCGAAAGGTTTTGCCGCTGCGGCCGGTGCGTTTTGGGAGCCCATGACCACTGAGTGCGATGCGCCAGTTCACCTGTTTCACGTACATGGCTTTAAAGACCGAATGGTGCCGTTCGAAGGCCGACAGCTCACATGGGAGGGTGTCGATTTTCACCAAGGTAACGTCATGAAGGGCGTGGATGTCTGGCGCCGCGAGAATGCCTGCTTGAGTAGTGCGGAGAACAGCTTTGGCGACGATGACTCGATGCAGAAGGATTGGATGGATTGTGAGGCAGGCTCGATCCGGTTGAAAGTCACCAAAGGCGGGCACGGTGTGCCTGAGGGCTGGCGGGACGCGGTACTCGACTGGTTCGAAGCTCTTCCATGAGCACTCGATTGCCCCGCAAACCCTTCGGCTATTTTGGTCCGATATGAATTCAGTAGCACCCGACTTGTCTGATGAAAGGGTGAGAAAATGAAAGAACAAGTGTCCAATCACTATGGTCGCAGCCGCAGACTGATCGACCAGATAGCTGATAGCCTGAAGGCCGCAGGCATTGACCCGAAGAATCTGTGCGCCGCAGATTTCGAACCAATCGATGAATTCCATTTCCGAGGCAGACAGGCGACTTTACAGTTATTGGAGAAGCTGGAGCTAACGCCAGGTGCGAATGTGCTCGATATTGGTAGTGGACTGGGTGGGGTCACCAGAACAATTGCGGAAGAAGCAAGCGCTAAGGTTACAGGCATAGATCTGACGCAAGAGTTTTGCGACGCAGCCAAAACCATTTCTGATTGGGTCGGTCTTAGTGAACAAACCACGTTTATTCAGGGAGATGCGACAAAGCTCCCATTTTCGGACAGCAGTTTTGATGGCGCGGTAACTGTCCATGTTGCGATGAACATCCCGGACAAGCTTTCGGTGTACAAAGAGGCCCGTCGTGTCCTGAAGCCCGGAGCACGATTTGGTATTTATGACATTGTACAGGGCGAAGGCGGTGACGTCGAATATCCGACACCTTGGGCTATGGACGCCTCGATCAGTTATCTCGCGACCCCGAAAGAAATGGTCGATTTTCTGCGAAATGCGGGTTTTAGGATTTTGGAAGAAGAAGATTCGACGGCTGAAAGTTACGATTGGCTTAAGGCGAGAATTTCGAAGCCCAAGTCTAAGAGCACCATGCCGGTTACGACACAGATTCTATTTGGGGAAATCGCCAACGATATGGTTCAGAACCAACTTCTGGCTCTGGATGAACGTCGTCTATTGACTTACCGCTTCATTTGCACGGCCTGACAAGAAGACTGTACAGGTGCCTGACCAGGCGCTACTCAGCCGCCAGCGCCTTCTGCCTGCAATAACAGGATGCCTTGATCGGCACGTCAGCCCGCGCGGCGGCCTTGTCCAGTTGCAGCTTGATGTGGGCGGCCTCGACCGTTTCGCCGCGTCGGGTGAGACATTCGTGCAGGCCATGCAGGCTCCAGACGTTGCCCGGATGCTGACAGGCCCGGCTAAGCGTAGCATCCAGGCCAAGGTCTGCACGGTAAACAGCTTCGGCTTCTTCCATCTGGTCCTGTTCAAGAAGAAGTGCGCCCAGCGCATGACGGGTGGGTTGCATCCATCCCCAGGGCTCGTCGTAGGGTAAGTTGTCGTCGATCTCGACCGACTTTCGCAGATGGTCAAAGGCTGTTTCGTGCTCTGCTGTGTGATAGGCCAACTCACCCAGCATCATTTGCTCGGCGACCTTCAGAATGTCCTGGCATGTGTTGTTAAACAGCATTCGCGTTTCGGGAACTTTGGCCAGAGCATCATAGAAATTGGCTTTTTCACTCTCGGCGTCGGCAACCCTATGCAGGTTGGCCAAGGCAACCGTCCTTGCATATCGCATCATGGCGATGGTCACGCTGTAAAGCTCTTCATCCTCTGGCAGATCCTGATTGAGAATATCCTGCCAACGTCCAAACCTGATCAGCACATGTTGCTTCATAGGAATGAAACCTTCAAACCAGTCAGCCATCGGCCGAAGAGTGTCTGACGGTAGGGTGTCGATCAACTCTTCGGCTGCCTCGATTGCCGCTGAAGGTTGCCCCAAAAACATCGCTCCGTAGATTTTGAAGTGGTAGTTGTGGCACCGATATACGGAATAGAAGTTGTCAGGCCCTTCGCGCTTCAGAAACTTGCGATCTGCCAATATGGCTTTGTGATTGCGCAGCACGACATTCATGTAGTCTCCGCACAAAACGTCGATGTGGGTCGGCATGTGCAGCAAATGCCCGGCCTCGGGCACCAACGTGCTGAGTACATCGCCGTGGCGAAGCGCCCGCTCGGGGTGGGGCGACATTTCCATCAGGTGAATGTACATGTGCAAAAGCCCTGCATGTGCCCACGCTCCGGGAAGTGTATCGAACGCGTTTTCGAGCACGGAAATTGCCTCAAGCGTATCGGCCCCCTCAGCGGGCTTTCCGGTCGGCAGATCCCAAAGCTGCCAGGGTGTCCGGTTCATGATCGACTCGGCCAGAATCGCGGATACGTCCAGATCCTTGTCGAATTCGGCATGAACCTTGCGCATCGCATCTGCAAAGGCGTCGTTCCAAGGGCTGAAATCTTCGACGTCAGACGTGTCTGGATAGCGCGCTGGAATTGCTTCGATGAGCGCACGCTCAACTGGTGCCAACTGTTCTTTTAATGACGTAGCTGCAACGATTGACGCTTTGGCCAAGGCGATACAGTCAGGCTTTTCGTCTTCTTCGAAAGTTTCCCAAGGCTTGTTGTAGTTCGGTCCAATACAATACGCGATGCCCCAGTGCGCCATCGCGCAATCTGGATCGGCAGCCACTGCTTTTTGAAAGCACACAATCGCCTCTTCGTGGTTGTACGCGTAGGTCCATGCTAAGCCCCGGTCAAACCAAAGCTGAGCTTCTTCCGACGTGGTCGCAACCTTTCGGCTATAAGTTCCGAGGTCATAATATTCCATAATGGTATCCCCCAGTTTAAAGAAAGAGATTACCACAATGGGCCGATTTTCTATACCGGTGGGGCACCAAAGCCTGTACTAGGTCTTGTTTGCTGCAAAACGCTTCTCCAACCAAAATGTTCAAATTTGAAACCTAGAAATGCGCACATTCCATCTAATTTTACGAGTGGTCGCTTAGCTAAACAAAACTGCCGTTCCTAACTTCGAGTGCAGGGGATGCACTCAGTCCAACGCAAAGTGTCGACTTCAGTAGCTAGTGAACCTCAAAAACCGCCAGCCAAGTATCACACCAGCATGTGCGATGCGCTGTGAGCCGACGCGAAAAATTTCTCCAGTTCTCTGGCCGCTAAACATCCAGCTGGCTGCGGATCCAGCTGAGAAGGGGGGATCGTACGTCTCGCTCATGCCAAATTGCACGGATTCCCAATTCCGGCAGGGGAAAAGGGCAATCGCGCGTGACTAGGTTTTTGTTGTTGGTAGCAGCTTGGGCGAGCGTCTCCGGCACAAAAGCGATTAGATTTGTTCCGTCCAGGAAGGCAGGTTGCAGATGCAGACTATCAGTCACCAGCCCAACCTGGCGTGGGGGCAAACCCTGATCCTTTCCATAAAGGTGAACTGGGTCATCTTGTTTGGTCATGAGACTCAGCCTGACATGTGGATATAGAAAGACCGTCTCAGCATTCCAGCTGTTCAACGCTGGGTGGGTTCGGTCTAAGAGGCACACAAGGCGCTCGCGCAGTAGCAGTCTTTGAAGGAACTTCGGATTTGCCTGAAGTCCTGCGCCAACGATCAAATCGGCATCACCGGAATCGAGCATCTGGTAGCTGTGATCCGAATAACTGTGAATTTCGAAAACGATCCCTGGTGCTTGCTCTCGAATACGCCGAATTGCGTTTGCGAGGAAACTGGTTGCAATGAAATCATGGGCATGAATTCGAATAGTTGCGCTCGCGTTTTCAGGTGAGAACGTCACTGGCGCAGTCAACACGCTGATCTCTGAAAGGATCGTGTTCAACCGAGTTGCAAGGTCCAGAGTGCGCGCCGTTGGCACCATTTCGCGCCCTTGCTTGACGAACAGAGGGTCGTCAAACACGCGGCGCAACCTTGCCAGAGTGTGACTCATGGCAGGCTGCGTTACGTTCATTCGCTGCGCAGCACGTCCAACATGCCGTTCCGAAATGAGCGCTTGCAGAGATTTCAGTAGATTGAGGTCAATTCCATCAATTTCATGCATACTAAGAAGAAATAATGATTATTTCCAATTATGTCTATTGATTGCCATTTTCCTCTCGACCACAAGAGGAACAGAAAGATGAATATTCTGATCACTGGGGCCAGCAGCGGCTTCGGAAAAGAAATGGCCATCAGACTTGCAGACGAAGGTCATTCTGTATTCGCCGGAATGCGTGCTTTGAAGGGGCGAAACGCCGAAGTGGCGACCAGCCTAGAGGCGACATCTGCGCGAATTTCATCCATTGAACTGGATGTCGGCAGTGATGGCAGCGTAGACAGCGCAATCGCCGATCTGATGTTAAAGCTGAATGGCCCACTTGATGTCGTCATTAACAACGCAGGGATCTATGTTGGAGGGCTCAACGAGACCATTTCTGCGGTTCGGTTTCAGAACATGCTGAATGTGAACGTGCTGGGACCGGTTCGTGTTCTACGCGCCATCCTTCCCAATATGCGCGTCCAGGGCTTTGGCACGGTGATCAGCATCACCAGTGACATGTCGCGGTTTGCGTTGCCGATGAGCGGTTTTTACTCAGCCAGTAAAGCGGCGCTGGAACTGGTCGCCGAGACCTATGCCCTTGAACTCGCTCCTCTGGGACTGGAATCCCTTATCGTTCAACCCGGCGCATTTGACACTGGCATCATGCAAAAATCGCCGCCAACGGATGAACCGGAACGCATGGCTGGATACGGGCCAACGTTGGAACAAGCACAAGCGATGGCCGGACGCTTCATGGGGTTGGCGCAAAAAAGCTTTGTTGAGGCACCCCCTGCAATGGTTGCCGATGCCATCGCCGATTTGTTGAACCTGCCCTACGGCAAAAGACCGTTGAGAACTATTGTTGACCCGTCGGACATTGGCGCTCTGGCCAGCGCAATGAATGCTGCCGTAGCCACCAAGCAGGAGAGGTTTCAGAACGCTCTCGGCGCCGATTTTTCCTTCCCGGTTCAGGAGGCTGCGGAATGAATGTGATCACCGTTTTCGTCGGACTGCTGTCCGTCTTCTTCCTCTTCGCAAGCTCGATCAAGATCTTTGGCTGGCAGAAGTTCATTTTCGAAACCCAACTGGCGATGTTCATCAAGTATGGGTTGAACCGGCAGATCATGGCCTTGGTCGGCGTGGTTGAATTGTTGGGCGCAGTCGCGATCTGGTTTCAGGGATCCTGGGTCGGAACTTTAGGCGCGTTGGCTATTCTTGGAACGTCTATCGGTGCAATTGGTTGTCATCTGATCTGGGATACCTGGAAAGAAGGCGTTCCCGCCATGGTCACAGGCACCTTGTCCGCTTTCGTAGTTTGGTCTGGCCGTGAAACGGTGCTGAGCATTGTTGGTATTAGCTAAAACCATTTCTATGACACAGGAGTGCATGTTGTGACTGACAGTATCCGCGTGGCAAATGCCAAGGGCCTTTATCTGGAAGGCATTCGTGACGGCAAAATGGCCGAGGCGCTCGATAAATTTACCGGGGATCGCTACACGCAACATTCAACGGGTGTACGTGATGGTAAGGAAGGTTTCATCGAGTTCTTCACGCCTTTTCTTGAGCGGAATCCGGTGCGCGATATCCAGGTTCTGCGTACCATCGAGGATGGGAATTTCGTCTTCGTGCATGTGTATCAAAGCCTCAACAACGGTGAAGCCCAGTGGGTGACGGCCGATATCTTTGATACCAACGACGACGGGAAAATCGTCGAGCATTGGGATGTGATTGCCGCGTATAAATGGCCAACCGTCTCGGGCCGCAGCATGGTGGATGGCCCAACCGAAATCGAAGATTTCGATTTAACCGAGGCCAACAAGGCCGTGGTGCGAGGGTTCATCGACAATGTCCTGATGGCAGGGCGCAGCGATCTTGTGGATGACTACATATCGACCGAGCATTACGATCAGCACAACCCAGAAATAGACGACGGGTTGGGAGCTTTCTCCAAGCATCTTGGAGCGATGACTAGTGGCGGAAAAACCGCGCATTACGTCAAAGTTCACCGACTACTCGGCCAAGGAAATTTTGTGGTTGCCTTTAGCCATGTGAAACAAGACGAGGACGACTGGGCCGTATTTAACTTGTTCCGGCTTAAGGGCGGAAAGATCGTCGAGCATTGGGATGTTCAGGAACAGATCGGCCCGCAAGAGACCTGGAACAACTCTGGCAAATTCTAGGGAAGATGAGCGTCATATTTTCTCTGGCAGAGGCCGAAGGTGATTGCTTTTTCAGGGCAAGGGAGCGTTGACGTCGGCACAACATTCCAGAAATCGAATGGTTGTATTTGATTAACCCCGCGCGATACTCTGAACGCAGCTCAAAACCTTCGGAACAAGTGTGGAGCAACGAATGAACAAGTTGGCGCTGGCAGGAATGGCATTGATCTCCACTGGCGCGGTGTGGGCCGCCGGTATGGAACGGTGGGGTGAATCCGGGGACTGGACAATCCTGATTGATCCCGAAAAGGGCAATGGCTGTCTCGCGTGGAAGCCTTTTGAAAATGACATGACCGTTGAAATCGGCGCGGCACCTAATCAAGCCGGTGGCTTTTTTGCAGCATTTAATCCGGCCTGGGTTCAAATCGAGGACGGGGCGACGGGCATCGTAAAGTTCGACTTTGGTGATGCGAAGTTTGAAGGCGAAGCTGTTGGAGTCTTCAAGAATGGAGTTCCCGGTGGCTACGCCTTTTTCGACAACCCGGCGTTTGTAACCGAGTTTGGAAAACGCCAAAGCGTTACGATTATTGGCGAAAGCGGGGCCGAGGTGGAGCTTGATCTCAGCGGGTCTGCAAAAGCCATTGAGGCCGTTCTGGAGTGCCAGGCCGAACAGCCAGAACCACTGAAGAATTAAGTATTATTGCAATTGATTGATGTCCGGCAGGCACGGTTGCCTGTCGACAGGCATTGCATCAGCGCCTTCTGGAGCCTTGTTTCTGGACCCGCCCACATCCAGCTTGAACTTTGGCGACGACAGCTGGCCCGTCACATCAAAGGGCCAGGCGCTTCGGGATAGGGGTTTGCCAACGCGACGGGGCTCTGCTCTGATCGCTATGTTATCGTTCAGCCAGTCCACATGCCCCTTGGCCACCAACTGAACCGATCCCGTTTCAATGACAATGGAGTTTGAACTGACCCGTCCTGCCTGGATATCAACCGGGGCGACCACACAAGTGATGTCGGTGTAACCTTGTCGGAACTCCTCTGAAAACAGCCAAGGGAAAATACCCAACCCCGCCAGTTCCAATAGGCTGGTACTGATATAGCCCTGCGACATCGACAAAGACGCGTTGCCGCGCATGGAGTTGATGAAGGCTTTGCCCGAGGCGGTGCTGCCAGAAACGTTGAACTTACCGCTCAAACGTCCATAGGCATCAATTCCAATCCCCAGTTCATCAAGGATCTCACCGAATTCCCATCCCGAAGTTGATCCCGACAATGAAAGCCAATCGGGTGAATCAATCAGGTCCATGACCGCCCTCAGGCTGAAGTTTCCGCCGCCATAGGCCATCTGAAGAGGGCCGAAATCCACGGTTCCGTCTTTTGCAGACAGTTGGCTTGAAACAGAGGTTACACCTTGTTGGCCTACAATCTCTTTGAAATCGATCTGTACCTCGACGTCAGCTTCTTTCAGTACACGCTGCACATCCAGAAGATCAGCAGGTTTCCCTTTCTCCTTTGGCAACACCAAGGGCTGGACGTCTGTCTCCTTCGGCAAAACCAAAGGCTGAACTTCGGCTTCAGGTTCTTGCGAGGTCTCGCCTACCAGACTTTTCAGTTGGTCCAGCCCGGCGGTCAGGTTCTTAAGGTCGTTGAGATCTAGTCTCTCGCTTGTAATGTTGCCACGGACGACGGATGCACCTTCGGGAAACTTTGCATCCAAAGCAGCAAGAAGATGCGAAGATCCGGCTTCGAACTCGATTGCGGCATCAAAGTCTTCGCCCTGCCTAGAGGTTTCAGCATCGATAGCTAGTGCTCCGATTTCGACAGGTTGCAAGTTAAGCGCGGTCAGAAACTGGGCACCGTCGTCGACATCCAGTTCAACGTCGAAATCGAGACCGGCCAGCCCTTTTAGCTCGTTGACAGATAGTGCGAGATCGAGTGCCCAGAGATCGGTGTCGTAAGCAGTCGCGTTAAACCTATTGAGTGAAACCGGCCCGCCTGCATTGGATATGTTGAAATCGGCTTTGATGCCGCCGAACTGGTCAACGTAGCCTTCATCGAGGTTGGGCAAAATCAATTTGGCGGGCCCGTTTAGCTCACCATCGAGGGTTACGTCCTGAAGCTGAAGCAGATCGAGGATTTCACCTTCGGCTTTCAGGACAGGCTCTTCAATTGGACCGGCTTGCAGCGCGATGCCCAGCATGGCGAGCCGGCCGTCTGGCATGCGGCGAATGCTTTCGATAGAGGCTGGACCGATTACGTCTAACCCCTGGTCAAACGCATTGGTTTGGAACAGCAACTTCTCGAATTCGAAGGAAGCCAGGGATCCGACCATATGCATTTCAAAGCCGGTGAATTTCAGCTCTTGGATACTTTTTGCTGCTGGCGGCGGCTGTCCTTCAGGATAAAGCCGCGCGTTGAAGAGCAAATCGACGCCCTGAGCGGTGTAGAGGTCATCTATCGCTCCCTCAGCTTCGAGTTTCTGTCCTCCCTCCAAGTTTACGGCTGCTGTAAACGCTTCGATTTTCAGGACGTCCTGGGACACGAGTTCAGCCAGAAACTGGCCATTACCTTCCAGTACGCGTTCCAATCCAATGACATCTAGAAAATCACCGAATTCTCCGGTGTCCATTTCCAAGACAGCCCGATAGCCACCCCCTTCGTCTTCCGAGAACGCCTCGCCATCGTAGCTTACGGTCATTTCGCCAAAACTGGCACGTGTCGTAAACGGTGCGGCGTGTGGGTAGTCGCCTTCGATTTCGAAACCCTGACCGTTGACGGAGCCGGATCCAGAGACCTTTGTTCTTTGGCCACTATCTACTTGTTCGAGCGTGAGTGACTGAAGGTCAAACCCAAACGAGAAGCCTGAGACCTTGTCGTCGATGTTTAACCCGATTGACGTGAAGCTGACATTCTTGTCGCTCAGAAAGTTCAGGATTCCGCTGCCTTCCGTGTCGCTCTCCTTGGTACTATCAGCGCTAGCGACGTCTTTTTGGTCATCCGCTGATACAGGTTCCTCCGACGCGGGCTTGGGTGTTGGCCTGTCTTTTCGCCAGCTTATGGTGCCGTCTGCGGCCGTAAGAATATTCGCCTGTAGGCCTTCCACTACAAGATTGTCAAAATGCAGACGTCCGTTGGTCAAAGCGGCAATGTCCAGCTCCAGTTCCAGCAGGTTCAATTCTACAAGAGGTGACTCCGGCATTGTCTGGCTCGGGATGACTACCCCACCGGCGTAAATGCGACTAATGCGTCCAAGCGCGACGCTTACATCATCCTTGACCAAAAGTGGTCGGCCGATTTGTTCCGAAAGAACTCTTTCCACAAGGTCGCGCCGCACGTCCGAGAACATCGGAGCAGCAAGCAACAACCAAACAAATGCGACAGCTGTGAAAGCGAGAATTGCGACAAGCCCAATTATTCTAATTAGCCAAACCTTCATGCGCTCCCCTATCGCCGCTTTCGCCGTTCATTCTTTCACGAGCAGAAATTTAGCTCACCAGCCTGAACGCTCGTTCTGAACCATATTCAGGTCAATTGGGCTGTGTCCTAATCGTCTCTGGGAGCCCCGCCAGTCGCCTTGATCCTTCCCATCAACACACGTTTCCCATTGGTCGAAGCATCTTCGGACGTCTGGATAGGACCAAAAGTCTGCACGTTATCGACCACCAAAGTGAACGCAGCCTTCATGAGGACGGGACCATCAACAACCAGCATCTCCTTCTGCGTCGGGTCAATCCTGATTTGACCGGTTACAACGATGGGTTCGTAGACTGTCGATGGCGCCCAGGATTCACTCAGGCGCAAACGCACCATCTGGTTTGGTGGCGGAGGCGGTACGTGGCTGCACATTCCACGTTCCGGCACGATATATGCCATTTGGGAACCATCTTCGTCGCGGGGTGCCGGGATCACAAATCCGCCCAACGAAACGGTTGCACCATCGATGTCGACGTTGGCGGCCGTGCCCGCCTTCTCACGTCTTTCCATCACAACCCAGCGTTGGGAAATCAGCCAGTCCGCATCAACGCCTTCCTCAGCAAGGGTTGCTTCAGTCGCCTCGATATCCAGTTTAATCTGATCCAACAGCTCTGGCGTCGATCCGCCTTTCTCTAGCTGCGCGCGTAACCGGACCAATCTGCGAAGCGCGTTAAGCTGTTTGCCCGTCAATTCGACGAAAGGATCTTCATAATCCTGAGCGGTTTCATCGACCAAGTCTGCCCATTCGATACGTGCAACTTCCGAATGAGCCGGCAATGCCAATAAGCACGCGGCGATTACTGCAAAGGAAAGACGCATTGTCATATGCTCCTCACTTGTCGGCAAAACAGCGCCTGTTGCCACTGGCTTCGACGGGTCATCATTCAGTTCCTCAGACTCGAAATAACTGTGACTTTTGCTCCTGGGCGAAGCAGCAACTCTGGATTCGGGAACTCGGCCCACACATCCATCAGCTGCGTTTTGGGATTAACCTTGAATGCCCCACCGAAATAACGGCCCTCGTAGGGGTACAACTGTCCGTCCGGCATCTGCAAAGACAGGCTGAGCCCCTCAAACGCCTCGGCATCTGATTCAAATATCTGACGCCGTTTGATGAATTCCTCGTAGGGCACTTTGACGACAACGTAGACCGGGTCGATGTCTGACAGGATCGCCAGCGTTTCGTCCCCTCGTCTTTCCGTGCTCAGATACTGGTACTGCTTGACATGTGGTTGGCTGATAATTCCCGAGAATGGGGCATGTAACTCGGTGAAACTGTAGGCAAGCTGCGCCCCTTCATAAGCGAGGCTCGCCCTTTCCGCTGCGATTTCAGCAAGGTCGCGGTTTACCTGGGCAAGCTGCAACTCCGCTTCCGGTATCAGCTCTTTCAGGTAGAGTTCCTTTTTTCGGGCCAATTCCGCATCGACGAGCCTGAGTTGGGCTGTCGCATCCTTCAGAGCAGTTTCGCTCAGCCGCATTTCGATGAAAGGACCCTTTTTGCCAAACTCGAATAGAAGGTCGCCCTGCTGAACATATTGGCCGGCGTGAAACGCAATTCGGGTGACCACATTGTCGACCAGTGGCGACAGCTCTGCTTCGCGACTTGGCTGTACATAACCCTCAAAGCGTATTGTTTGCGGGGCGTCTTTTGCTCCGGAGTCCTGCGCGAGTGTGACGCCTGCTGTCGAAAGGGTAGCAAGCGCAAAAAGTACAAGAAGGGCCTTTATCATCGTAGCGCCTCAGATACGGGTTTTGAACTTGGGCCGGGGTTCACAGAATGATCGCCCCGGCCAGCGTCAGGACAAACGAGGTAGTTCTTGCCCTGAAACATCGTACTTTCGTCTAGTTGAGAAGATCACCGACGATGCCGACCGCATCGACTACGGTAGACAGGTCATTCGTAACTTCGAGGACTTCGTCATCGACCAGAATGTAGC
>NZ_WVQX01000013.1:0-113991 GCF_013110595.1 Ruegeria sp. HKCCD6428 | reverse complement strand
GGTGTTAAGTTGAGAGTAGAAACCTCTATTTACTGGCAAAGGTTGTTTGATCGTGTCCATCACTCCTGTTCTTCTCTGCGGCGGTTCCGGCACCCGCCTTTGGCCGCTGTCCCGGAAATCCTACCCAAAGCAGTTTGCCGCCATTACCGGGGAAGAGACCCTGTTTCAGGCCTCGGCCCGGCGCCTGTCCGGAGAGGGGTATGGCGTGCCCTTGGTGGTGACCGCGTCTGATTTCCGGTTCATCGTGACTGAACAGTTGCTGGCAGCGGGTATTGATCCAGGTGCCATTCTGATCGAGCCGGAAGGGCGCAATACCGCGCCTGCGGTTCTGGCTGCGGCCCTGCATGTGGCGGCATCCGACCCCGAGGCCCTGTTGCTGGTCGCACCATCCGATCATGTCGTGCCTGATGCAGATGCGTTCCGCGCCGCTGTGGCCGCAGGCGTGCCCGCGGCCCAGGCCGGGCAATTGGTGACCTTTGGAATCATGCCGGACCGCCCTGAGACCGGATATGGGTATCTCAAGCTGGCGGGGGCGCCTGACGGCACCGCGCCCGTCAAGCTCGACAGTTTTGTCGAGAAACCGGATGTGGATACGGCAACGGCGATGTTGGCCGATGGCAAACATCTGTGGAATGGCGGTATCTTTCTGTTCCGGGCCAATGATGTCATCGCCGCCTTTGAAACCCACGCGCCGGCGCTGATGGCCCCGGTCAAGGCAGCTTGCGAGGCAGCCACGACGGATCTTGGTTTCCTGCGGCTGGACCCTGAGGCCTGGGGGCAGGTCGAGGATATCTCGATCGACTATGCCGTGATGGAGAAAGCCGACAACCTGAGCGTCGTGCCGTTTTCCGCTGGCTGGTCTGATTTGGGTGATTGGGACTCGGTCTGGCGTGAAGCGGGCCCCGATGAAAACGGGGTTGTGGCGGCGGGCAGCGTTACGGCTATTGACTGCAGCGACACGCTTTTGCGTTCAGAGGCGGGCAATCTGGAAGTGGTGGGTATCGGCCTGAAGGACGTCATCACCGTGGCAATGCCTGACGCGGTTCTGGTGGCGGATAAATCCCGCGCGCAGGACGTGAAGAAAGCCGTCGAAGCGCTTAAGGCCAAGGGCGCAAACCAGGCCACTATATTTCCCAAGGATTTCCGTCCGTGGGGCTGGTATGAAAGTCTGGTTATTGGTGGACGCTTCCAGGTCAAACGCATCCATGTCCACCCCGGCGCGGCCCTGTCCCTGCAAAGCCATCACCACCGTTCCGAACACTGGATCGTGGTCGAGGGCACTGCGAAGGTCACGGTCGACGGCGACGTCAAACTGGTCACCGAAAATCAGTCTGTATACATCCCGCTTGGCGCTGTGCACCGCATGGAAAACCCCGGCAAAGTGCCAATGGTTCTGATCGAGGTACAAACTGGAAGTTATCTGGGCGAAGATGACATCATCCGCTATGAGGATGTTTATTCCCGGGTCTAGGGCGCTCCGGGAAGACTGCCTCAACTGAACGGATGATCAAACGGAAACGGGAATGGTGAAAGAGCTTAATGCAGCCGAAAAGCAGCAGGTTGTCTATGACCTGACTGAGGTTCTTTTGGCCTCAACCGGTAAGCTGCGCTACTACGGGATTGCCAGGGTCGTTGCCGAGATCGGCGCTGAACTGAAAAAGCAGGGCACGGCCGTCAGGTTCGCCGTTTTTTCACAAGGCCATGATGAGCTGTTTGAAATCTTCCCAAGTCTGCGGGCAGATGGCGGGGTGGACTTGAACGTTCCCAGCGGAATCCGGCAAGTGCGTGTGCGCAGTCACCACTATACCAAATCCGTGTTGCGGGATCTGGCGCTTGCAGCTGTCCGGCCGCTGGTCATGCGCAGAAACCGCAAGGCCTGGGAAGCGATCGCACCGGGCATGACGCCCATAGACATGTCCGGCAAAACCCTGGTGAGCTGCGGGCGACCCAAGCTGATCGTCGAGATTCTGTGCGCACTGGATCGCAAGGGCGTGTCTTGCGACATCATTCCCATGCTGCATGACATGATCCCCTTGCACGATTTTGAACACCGGCTGGCAAGCTTTCCGCGCAACTTCATCGGGGACAACCAACTGCTGGTTTCGCGGTCCAAAGCCTTGTTGGCCAATTCCGAGTTCACGCGGCAGGAGATTCTGGATTTTTCCCAAAAAGATATCCTGCCTGAAGCGCCAGAAACCTTTGCTGTGCCTCTTGTGCATGAATGTCCGGAAGGAACCGAACAGGCTGAGCAGGACGCCCCTGAGCAGCCCTATATTCTGACCGTTGGATCAATGCTGGGCCGCAAGAACCTGGATGTGGTCTTCGAGGCGATGCGCTTTCTGAAACGGGATGGAAAAGACGTTCCCACGCTGGTTGTGGCCGGGGCGTTGCGCCACAAGACCACGGCCTATCTGCAATCGGATGAATGCAGCACAATCCGCGATCATGTGGTTTTTCGCGAAAACCCCAACCAGACGGATTTGGTAAATCTATATAAAAATGCACTGGCGCTTATCATGCCCAGCCGAATGGAAGGTTGGGGTTTGCCCGCAGGCGAAGCTTTGTGGTTCGGCACGCCAGCGCTCTGCTCTACCGCGGCCGCTCTGAAAGAAGTGTGCGGAGACCTTGGCGTTTATTTCGACCCGGATCGGGCCGATCAGCTTGCAGATCACATCACAAGGTTGCTGACGGATCCGGATTTCACCGAACAACTGCGCACGCGCATTACCGCACATAAACCGCAGCTTCGCACCTGGACGGACGTTGCCGTGGACTTGCGCGGGGTGTTGCAAAAACTGGGTTACTGGAACCGCCCGGGGCGGAGTGCCTGAACGCCCACTGGTTCATGAGCCTTGCGGATGCTCGGGAAAAGTTGGAGGATTGGCGTAGGCACTACAACGAGGACAGACCCCACAGCGCTATTGGATACAACGTCCCGATTGCCTGCATTATCCCGATGGCGTTACCAGCCCGTCATCATGAGACAGCCGGAAAATTCCAGCTCCCGGCGGTCCAAGGTTGGGGAGCAGAGCAACCAAACCCAAGGGCTCTCCGCCAGGTGGAGGAAACTTGGGGCTCAGGTCACGCAGCTTACAGCTGGAAGCATGCCTTACATATTCTATGACTGGCTTTTGACCTCTCGGGAATATACGAGCCGCTATATGACTATTTCCGAAGCCACCCGGCGCGATCTTTTACGCTTTTTTCAGGCGCATGACATCCGGCACAACGCAACAGCTATTCCTTTGGCGCAGGCGGGACTGTCCAAAACCGAACCCGCAGAGATCGAGGTGCAACAGCAAGGCCCCGTGTCTTCCCGGATTTCGTTTGACGCATACCCTCAGCTTGAAGATGCTCGCCACCTCAATGCCCATTTGCGGAAAATTGTTGGTGAACCCTACGCCCTTTGTGTTGGCACGGTGGAACTGCGCAAGAATATCTGGCGCACGGCGATGGCATGGAAATATCTGGTTGATCAGGGTCATACGGACCTGCCAAAGCTGATATTTGCCGGTCGCAGGGGCTGGGTGACGACAGAGTTTGATCTTCTGATGAAGGGGACGGGCGATGTGTACGGTTATGTCAGCGAAGTTAAGGGCCCAACGGACGAAGAGCTTCACGTTCTCTACAAGAATTGCCAGTTTGTATTGATGCCCAGTGTCTACGAAGGTTGGGGCCTGCCTGTGGGCGAGGCGTTGGCTTACGGAAAGTCCGCAGTTGTCGCCGAGAACAGCTCGCTTGTCGAAGTTGGAATGGATCTGGTTGAATATTGTGATGCAATGAGTGTCAAAAGCATTGCCGAAGCTGTCCTGAGACTCAATGATCCCTCTCACCGGGCAACCCTGGAAGACAAAATCAAAGTCGCGGATCTGCGCAGCTGGTCTGATGTGGCTCAGGATATGGGGCAGGCTATGTACGCACCCAGATAATTCAACGCATATTGGAGAGTTTCAGGCGTTTGAGCCGGTCAGCCCTTGATCGAAAAGTTCGCCCCCCGGTTCAAAGTCCGGCTCAGAACGGTTTCCCTCCGATGCAAAATTTTGAAGGTCGCTTGTTCCGCAACGGGAGTTAAGCGAAATCACACCGCAGCGGCCATGTAGACATGGCGAAGTTGACAAAAAAGAGTATTGCTCATGTCGAGGTGTCTCATCCGATGGGCAATCGACAAAACAGAAAGGGATTAGGAGTGACAAAAACTGCGATCGTTACAGGTATCACCGGGCAGGATGGTGCCTATCTCGCACAGCTGTTGCTGGACAAAGGATACAAGGTCGTTGGCACCTTTCGCCGGGTTGTTTCCACGAATTTTTGGCGCATTGAAGATCTGGGAATTCGCAATCACCCCAATTTGGTTCTGTCCGAGCTTGATCTGACGGACATGGGGACGATGATCCGGCTTATTCAGCAGGTAGAGCCGGACGAAATCTATAACTTGGCCGCTCAAAGTTTTGTGGGCGTTTCGTTCGAACAACCGCACACGACGGCGCAGATTACCGGCATCGGTGCCCTGCATCTGCTCGAAGCCATCAGGATTGTGAACCCCAAGATCCGGTTCTATCAGGCGTCCACTTCCGAAATGTTCGGCAAGGTTCAGGAAGTGCCACAGCGCGAGACGACCCCGTTCTGGCCGCGCAGCCCGTATGGTGTTGCCAAGCTTTATGCGCACTGGATGACGATAAACTACCGCGAAAGCTATGGTATCTTTGGCAGCTCGGGCATTCTCTTCAACCACGAGAGCCCTCTGCGGGGGTTGGAATTTGTGACCCGCAAGATCACCGACGCAGTCGCCAAAATCAAATTGGGCCAGCTTGACTGCCTTGAGCTGGGCAATCTCGACGCGAAACGCGACTGGGGTTTTGCCCGGGATTACGTGGACGGCATGTGGCGTATGCTGCAAGCCGATGAACCCGACACGTTTGTGCTGGCAACCGGTCGTACCGAGACCGTACGGGATTTTGTCTCCATGGCATTCAAGAGTGCGGGAATCGAGCTGCGTTTCGAAGGCGAGGGCGAGAAGGAAGTGGCCGTCGACGCCGAAAGCAACCGTGTTCTCGTGCAGATCAGCCCCAAATTCTACCGGCCTGCCGAAGTGGATTTGTTGATTGGTGACGCAAGCAAGGCAAAACAAGAGCTTGGCTGGGAAGCCTCGACGTCCCTGGAGGACCTTTGCCAGATGATGGTTGAGGCAGATTTGGCGCGTAACGAGAAGGGCGTGTCCTTCTGATGTCTGCGCTCCGAGTTTTGATTACCGGACGCCACGGGTTTACCGGACGCTACGCCGCGAAAGAGCTTGCAAGGGCGGGATGGGATGTTTGGGGGACTGGGGCTCATCCGGCCCCTGAACCCGATCCCAATTACCTGGAAGCGGATTTAACCGATGCTCGCAGCCTTGAGCGGGTTATCACCAATGTTGCGCCGGACGCAGTGCTGCATTTGGCGGGGGTCGCTTTTGTGGCGCATGGGACAGCAGAGAGCTTCTATCAGGTCAACCTGATGGGGACGCGGTGCTTGCTTGAAACGCTGGCCAACACCGGGCACGGAAGCAAGGCCGTTGTTCTGGCCAGCAGCGCAAATATCTATGGCAACGCCACAGAGGCGTCCATCCGGGAAATCACTCGTCCGGCGCCGGTTAATGATTACGCGGTTTCAAAACTTGCCATGGAGCACATGGCCCGGCTGTTTGACGACCGCCTTCCTATCGTGATCGCGCGGCCATTCAATTATACGGGCAACGGGCAGGACCCCAAATTCCTCGTACCGAAGATCGTTTCACATTTTCGTCAAAAGAAGCCGCAGCTGGAGCTGGGTAATCTGGACGTCGCGCGGGATTTTTCGGATGTGCGCGACGTGGCGCGGATATACAGGTTGCTGCTTGAAACCGCGCCTCGGGGTGAAACCGTGAATGTCTGCTCGGGCAAGGCGACGGCGCTGGGAGAGATCTTGGATATGTGCCGGACCATCACCGGCCATGAGATCGAAGTGGTGTCCAACCCTGCTTTTGCGCGTGCTCAGGAAATAAAAATTCTGATGGGCGATCCAACACATCTGGAAAGTCTGATCCCGGTGGGCGTTCGCCACAAGCTGGAAGAGACGCTGCAATGGATGCTGAATACGTGATCCGTGATACCACCCTGAGTCAAATGAGGCCGGGCGCGGATATTCACCGGGCGTTGGCCATCCAAGACAAGGCTGTCGTTGCAGTGGGCAAAAGGGCTGGATGAAGATGTGCCGCTGAGTGCGAAAGTATCAGCGGTGCGCGGCAAAACCGATGAACTGCAAAAAAGAACTGAAGGCACTGTGAATGCAATCTGAGCGCAACATTCTGGAACGCCTGCTGTTCCGACCCTCAAACGGACGTCCAATACGTGCTTTGCGGAGGGTACTGTTTCACACCAATGGGAAACCGCGTGGGGTGTTTCGAAACTGGATTCTTGAGAGCGACGGATCCCCGAAGCACCCGTTCCGGCAGTGGATGAACAGCCCGGATTATCTGATGTTGCCCTGGCCTGCGAGCCAACATCCCGGCGCGTCGCCTGAACCGGCAACAGTGGCCAGCAACGAGACATCCTCTCTTTCGGAAGGCACAGACATCTCTGCACCATTCGAGCCCTTCGTGCAGAGCTCGGATCTTGTCATATCCCGTGGCGCGGCGGGAGGGTATTGGATCACGCACCGCAGTGATGCCGTAATTGGCTGGTCTATGCGTCAGGAAGGCCGTTTCCAGGAACAGGCCATCGACGATGTGATTCAAATGCTCAGGGAAAACGGACATGATGTTGCAACATCATGTTTCGTGGATATCGGCGCGAATATCGGATCCCATTCGATGCATGCGGCGCGACGCGGCTTTGACCGGGTTATTGCCTTCGAACCTGATCCGCAAAATTTTCGCCTTTTGCGCGCGAACGCGCTGCTGCATGACGTAGAGCATAAAGTAACCTGCCATCAGATGGCTGTGTCGAACCGGAACGGAACGATGCAGATGGAACTTTCTCCGTCCAATTTCGGAGATCACCGTCTGCGCGTTTCCGACGACACAGCCGCAAACCTGCATGACGAAGGTGACTGGAACCTTCAGGATGTGCCGGTTCGTACCTTTGACAGCCTGGTACAAGACGGCCTGCTGCCCGAAAACGGGCCAGACCTGATCTGGGTCGACACGCAGGGGCATGAAGGTCACGTGCTGAGCTGTGCACAGAGCCTGACCAGAATGCGTTGTCCGGTTGTGCTGGAGTTTTGGCCCTATGGTCTTGAGCGTTCAGGTGGCTACAAAATGCTGCGGGACGCTCGCGTTACGCGACGACGTGCAGATCATCGACCTTGGTGCCTCCGGCCCGGGACGCTTGGCTCATCGTTCTCTTGAAGCGCTTGATCAGATGTATGACGATTTGCGGCAAAGTGAATCCAAATCCGGATCTCCACATACTGACCTTCTGCTCATGCCAATCCACTCAAGCTCCTGATTGATCTTGCTGCTGTTTTCAGTCCAGCGAATACGAGTTCATTGAGTGGCTCGTCTCGCAGGGCAGGGCACTTGAAGTGGTCTGGCTTATATGACGGCACCTAAACCCCCTGAAAGGCGGGAAATCCGGGCGCTGCTGCATTCATTCCCCTTTATCGACGTCCCCAATGCCGACGATACCTTTGACGTATTGCGCACCTGCCATATGATGGCTGTGTTTCAACATGGCTCGGCCTCGTACCATATCAGATCAACGGTGCTGAACCTGCAATCGATTTGGTAAAACCTTTCCGGGTGGCGGGTTTGTATGACGTCCGCATGTGCCCCGGACAAGGGGGTAAGGGGTTTCGTCCATGGCCTATGTTTCAGGGCAACCAGAGCAGGATCTGGATATTGCAACCGGACGTTCCACCCGGCCGCTACGCGTTCTGCAATTGGGGCCAGCATTCGAACGAGGTGGAATTCAGCGCCATATTCTCGACCTGACAGATCATCTGCGGGATCGGGGGCATCATGTCGAACTGGGCGGATCGCCGGGCCCATGGGGCCGGGAAGGGCGTGATGTCGGGTTTCATGCGTTGGACCTGAAACGTGTATCGGAAGATGAGCGTCTCAGCATGACGAGACGGCTTGGAGCCGCCATGGGGTGCGCGCAAAAACTGCGAAAGATCGTAGCCCGCGGCCGTTTCGACCTTGTTCATTCCCACGAAACCGCCCCTGCACTTGTCGCCCGGCTGGCGCTTGCCGGTCAGCCGACCCGTCGCCTTTTCACCTTCCATGGTTCGACGCCCGAACGGTATGGCGGGGTGGCGCGCAGTGCTCAGTTCGCGGCGCATGTCACCGCCTGTCCCAGCCGTAAAACCCTTGATGAACTGATTGCGCGTGGTCTGCCACGGGCGCGCACCGCCCAGCTTGGGCTTGGTGTGCCGCCGCCACCGGATCAGGATCCCGCCGCAGTTCTGGCGCTGAGACAGGAGCTTTTGCGCGATGGGGAAGGCGTGCTGATTTTCAGTCCGGCCCGGTTGGATCCGCAAAAAGGTATCGACGTGATGATCGATGTTTTGGCCCGGCTGGTGAAGGTCCGGCGCGATATCGTGATCGCATTGGCTGGCCACGGTCCTCTGGCGGACGTGCTTTCGGACTGGATTGCTTCGGCCGGGGTTGGTGACAACATCCGGGTTCTGGGGCCGATCGATACCGTCCCCCTGCATATGGCCGCCGCGGATTTCATGCTGCTCACGTCCCGGTGGGAGGCTCTGCCGATTTCAATCGTCGAGGCCTTTCACGCCGGTTTGCCCGTGATAGCGACCGATTGCGGCGGTGTGAGTGAGCTTGTGTCGGACCGGGTTGGGCGGCTTTGCCCTGTCGGTGATGTCGAAGGGCTGACCGCTGCCGTTCTGGAACTGGCAGGGGACGAGGGGCTGCGTAAAACCTTGGGGGCCAACGCCCGCGCATTGGCACGTGAGGACCGTTTCGACCCAACCCATGTGCATGAACGGATCGAACAGATTTATCGGCAGATGCTGGATGGGGTGGCCTGACAGAGCGCAGGAAGTGGAAACAATAAGGGGATGTTTTGTATATTATCGAGTATTTGGGTTGCTTTGAGGTGAAACCGCCTGCATCCGAGCCTTGTATCAGTATGCGCCCCGGATACGGTGGGATGCGAAAGAAGGACCGGCACCTGCATGCGCCGTGTCCAGGCCGACGATTTTGCCGGGTGCCTGACCTGAACCGAGTGGACTGGAGAAGCCCATGAAACAGCCTTCCCCCGCGCTTGACCGCAACGATCTGGCAATACTCCTGTTCATTCTTCTTCTTGCCGCAGTCCTCAGAAGCGCCGGGCTGAACGCGCCCTTGTGGTATGACGAAATCCGGACCGTCGATACGCATGTCAGCCTTCCGTGGAATGAGATGATGCGCGAATATTCGATGAACCATCATTACTTTTTCAGCATGAAGGCAAAGCTGGTTTCCCAGATCTTCGGAGATCAGGCCTGGGCATACCGGTTTCCGGCCGTCCTGTTTGGCGTCGGTCTAGTCGGGGTAATCTGGTGGCTGGCAAAAGAGGTTGCAGACAGTACGATTGCGCATGTTTCTGCCTTGCTGGTGGCCTTGTCCTATCATCAGGTCTGGTTCTCTCAGAACGCGCGCGGATATACCGAGCTTGCATTCTGGAGCACGCTTGGCTTCATTTTCTTTCTGCGGGGGATGCGCCAGCCAGCGACCGGCACCTGGGTTGCATTCGGCTTTACCGCCGCGGCCGCTGTTTTCACCCATCTGACCGGTGCATTTTTCTTTGTTGCACTGGGTCTCATCTGGCTGCTTTCCCTTGTGACCGGGTTCGGCCGGGGCACTTTGACCCGCGAATGGGTGCTGCATCCGCTGGCGGGTGTTGCGGTTGCGCTGGTTCTGGTCCTGTTCGCGTATCTGCCGATCTTGCCAAGCATAGCGGGCACGGTGAGCGAGGTTTCGGCGACATCCGCCGTGGACCCCATGCAGGAATACCAGAACCCGCTCTGGACAATTGTCGAAGGTTTGCGGACCGCGGTTGGGGATACCGGCCCGCTGATGTTGTTCATCGCGATCGGTGGGCTGGCCGTCATCGTCTTCGGTGCCGTGGGGGCGCATGCGACGCAGCCGTTGTTTTTCCCGTCCATCGCCATGCATATCGCCGTGACGCTGCTGCTTCTGCTGTCGCTTGAGATGCGGATCTGGCCGAGGTTCTTTTTCGTCGATATCGGGCTGATCATTATTCTGGCCGTTGTGGGGTGTCGATACGGTGCTGATGCGGTGGCACGGTGGGCTCAACAGCCCCGGTTTGGATCGCCGCTCTTTGCGTTGGGCGTTCTGGCGATGATCGTGGTGTCCGTGTTCTTGGTGCAGCGGAACTATTCTGCTCCGAAACAGGATCTGGCGGGGGCTTTTGCGCTTGTTGAAGAAACCCGCAGCCCGTCAGAACGGGTATATGCGATCAACCCGGGCGGCCCCCTTTTCGAAGACCACTTCGACGCCGACTGGGGAACCATCGGGGATGCGCAGGACTATTCCGAGGCCATGGCCCAACCTGGCCCTGTGGCGCTGGTTGTTCTGTTCCCAGACCGGATGTTCCGTGCCATTCCTGATCTGCAACGTGATGCGGAAGGGCGGCTGGAACGCGTGCATGAGTTTGCCGGGACACTGGGGGACGGGCAGGTTCTTGTCTACCGGCGCAGATGAGGCCGAGCGATCAGGATGAATGACCGTCCAGTGGCTCAAACCCCAGGCTGCTTTCGACAATGTAAAGCGGGCGTTTCTGAGCCTCTGCATAAAGTCGCCCCAGATATTCCCCGATGACGCCCAGCACGACAAGTTGCAGGCCACCGATCAACAGCACTGCAACCATCAATGAGGCATAGCCGGGTACATCCACCCCGTAGACAAGGGTGCGTGAGATCAGGAAAACACCATAGATGATCGCGGCCAACGCAGTCAGCATGCCGACATAGCCCGCAATCCTGAGAGGCACGGTGCTGAACCCGGTAATACCGTCCAGCGCAAAGTTCCAAAGGCGCCAGTAGTTGAATTTGGTCTGCCCCGCCGCACGCTCGGGGCGGTCATACGCCACCTCGGTGTGCCGAAACCCGACCCAGGCAAAAAGGCCCTTCATAAAGCGGTTGTGCTCGCGCAGCTGCCCTACAGCCTGAACCACGCGCCGGTCCATAAGGCGGAAATCGCCGGTATTGGCGGGTATCGGTACCCCCGAAAGCCGGTTGATGACCTGATAGAACTTCCGCGCTGTCCAGCGTTTCATCGCGGTATCGCTGTCGCGGTGGCGCCGGACGGCATAGACGACATCGAACCCTTCGCGCCATTTTTCCAGAAATGTCTTGATCAGTTCGGGCGGATCCTGCAAATCCGCGTCTATCGGAACAACGGCTTCACCCGTAGCTGCATCCAGCCCCGCCGTCAATGCGATTTCCTTGCCGAAATTACGTGAAAAGTTCAGCACCTTGATACGATCATCGCGCTCATGCGCCGCAGCCAGAATCCTGGCGGTTGCGTCTGTGCTGCCGTCGTTCACGCAGATGATCTCGTAGCTTTCCCCAAGCTGATCGAGGAATTGCCCCAAACGTTCGAACAGGGCCGGCAGAACCTCTTCTTCATTGAACATGGGCACGATGATGCTGAGCGTCGGAGCGCTTTGGTCCAAGGCTTTTTCCCGGGATGGAGTTGTGGGGGTACTCATGTTCAACGTCACCATGACGCGGGCCTTTTTCCGTTCATTTGGGCACAGGTGATCATGGTTTTCCCTCAGGCTCAAAAAGTTCCGCCCGGGCGCGCAACTTTTCAATTTCCAGTGTCTTATCATAGTCACTCAATGCCTCACGCCGTGCATCGGTGATGACAAAAGCTTCTTCATGGGGCCAGGTGATCAGCCAGACGCGGGATGTGGGGTTGGCTTGCAAAGATGCATCATATTCCGAGACGACGAAATTCGCGTCATTGATGTAATAGAACAGCGGTGTATCGACCCAATCCCGGTTCCTCAGAAAAACAAGATCGCCGGATTGCATTTCAGATAACACGGCTTGCGCAATGCCCTGATAATCGTTCGGCGCGCCGGGCTTTCGGCTGGCGTAGAGTATGCTGGCAGCAAAGACGAGCAGGCACAGCCCTGTCGTTGCCAGCCTGAGGCGAATGTTCTGAAACAGCCAGACTGCCCCTGCTGCGCAGAGGATCAGCAGGTAAGGTACAAAAACCAGAAAAGCCTGCGGGGCAAGGACGGATACGAAATGAGATGCCGCAAAAAGGATCAACGGTGCGGCAACCGCCAGAAGCCACAAAAGCAGCGCCCGTTCCTGAGGGTGATGCAGGGTGTGCGATGGCAGACGGGGGACAAACCTGCCCCAGACCGCGCCCAGTGCAGAGATGAGCAATGCCAGAAACGGCAAGATGGACATTGCCATCAAGGCTTCGTTCCGGCGATGTGCGATTGAGGCGAGCCAGAATATGAAACCGGCTGAGCAGACAGCCAGCAGGCGCGGAATCCAGACGGAAATCCGAGGGGTCGTGGCGAAAATCGGTGCTTCACGCTTCGGGGCTTTCAGGCTGGCCGTCAGCAGCAGCAGGGCAAAGGCCAGCAGCAACCAGACCCAGACCTGCCCGATCTGTAGCTGCGGAATTGTGAATTCGTCTTTGGCGAACAGAAATCCGAAAGAGAAGTATTCGATCAGAAAGTCCGGGGATGGATCAAGCGCTGCGCCCTTGCGCGCGCGATAGACTGCATGCACCAGCGCAGGGGCGGCTAGGATGAAGGCAAGGGATTGTATCTGAAACAGCCGGGCCCCCTGCCACAGGCCGATCCTATGTGAAGAGCGGTTCGATACCGGTTCGGGCCGAGGCAGAACCAATGCTGTCCACAGCAGATGGATCATGATCAGGGGCCAGAAAAACTCGACTGTCAGCACTCCGGCCACAACTGAGGCGACATAAGCAAACTCAAGCCAGGGCCGTGGTCTGGGTGTTCTCATCAGGCAGAGCAAAAGCCAGGTCGCCAGCAGAGAGAGGAAGGCACCGGCGACATACATACGTGCCGTTTGGCTCCAGAAGATGTGGAAGCCATGAAGCGACAGCAGCAATGCGGACAGACAGCCGATGGACGATCCGAATATGCTGCGTGCAATCAGAAAAATCAGCGGGATCGACCCCATGGCAAACAGGATGCCCGGAAACCGCAACGCGAAATGCGAAGTCCCGAATGTCTTGGTCCAGCCCAGCATGGCCGTATACCACCCCACGGGGTGCGGTTCGTCGTGAAAATGCCACCAGAGAGTTTCGGTAAGATCATGGCGGGGCGGTGGCTCGGAAATACCCGGGACCAGCTCGATACCAGGGACATAGATTTCCGGATGAGACATGCTGCGTTGCTCAATCCCCCAGAGCCGCAGCAGGACAACACATGCAAGAGCAACACCAAGGGCGCACAGGACAGCATATGTGCGATATTCACGCCTGATTGAAAAAACGCTTTTCTCATCTGATGATGCCATTGCAAAATAGCCACTCTGAAACACAATTACTCGGAACGGTAATCCGGGAATGATACTACAGGATGTGGCTCAGGTCACTCTGGCGCGCCGTGTGGCCTGGCGCAGGCACGCCTTATTCTGCGCTGTCGAATGGATATCGTGCCGCGCCGAGCGTCAGCTTTTCGGACCAGGTGACTGCACCATCCCCGCCAACCATCGACACGTCGATCACATCGGGCACCTCACCATTCCAGCCTGCGGTATAGAAGCACCCGCCATGTATGGTGTGGCCACGGCTCTGAACGTCGTAAAAAGCGCTGCGGATGGTTGGCGTCGCGGTGTGTATTACGTCAATTCTGTCCCCCCGAACGGGGGGCGCACAGATTTCCGAGAACCGCAGAACCGCTGTTTGTGTGACGCAGACACGGCCGATTTCGGGCCTGTCACTGTCGGCGCACATGAGGCTGCCGGAAAAGCCGGGGCTTTGCGACAGACAGACATAGGCGGCACCTTGATACAAATAGACGGAATTCTCGGCCGGGAAGGCCTCGCAGGCCAGCGGTCCTTCATACAGCCCGCCCTCGGCGTACCAATCTAGATCGAACATGTCCTTGAAGATGCCCGGGCGGGAGTTGCCAGCGTGAAATACGGTCCAGCCAATCATGTCCCCCCAAGCCAGATCGGGGTAATCTGTATGGCCGACGATGCGGAATGGCGCGCCGTCATACCCTTCCAGTTCCGCGAGCCGTATCATGATTTTCTCGGCAAGCGCCTCATCACGGTCTCCCATTTCGGACTGATCGCTCCAGACGAAAGGCGCCATGAAGGCGTATGTGAGCGCAACGATCAGGGGCAGGCCCAGAATGACCGGTGCCGTGAACCCTCTTGCCCGTATTTCGGCATCAACAGCCAGATAGAACACCGCAGCCAGCAAGCCGACATATGCGACGGCCCGAGACGGCAGCCATGGTCCGTCATAGGCGAACCAGATCAGAAGAGGTAACAGGAGAATCCCGATCATGCCCACCAGGATACGCAGGACGTTCATCCAGTTGCGCGGAGGGCGCGCAAGGACATAAATACTCAACCCGACGCTCAGCAAAACCCCTATTCCGATATAGGCTGAGTTCAGAGTCTTGACCGCAAAGGGTATTCTCTGAAGCGATCCCCGCCAGATCTGGCCAAGCAATCTCACGCTGTTTTCAAGCTTGTCCTGCAACTCGTGCGCCGAGGCCATGGCGACACGGTTGGTTGTGGGGACATGGTCATGCAGCTGGGCAGCCAGATGGGCCTGCGCAACATAGGCCAGAAGGCCAAGACATGATCCAATTGCCGACAGCAGGATGAATGTGCCCACATCTGTGGTCTTGTATCGGTCGGTTCGGATCATCGAGACAAACAGGATCACGGCACCAAACGGGACAAAAGGCTGATAGAGTGCTGCACAAAGCGCGATGCATTGCGCGCCGATCAAAAGCCAGATCACCCGAGAGCCAAACGCATGAAGGATGCCGCGTTCAAAACACTTGAAACCGGCAACGGAAAGCAGCAACGCCAGCGGGAACGCGAAAACGTGGCTCGAAAAGGTAAGGGCGTTGATCATGTAGATGTGATGAACGCCAAGCGTGAAAATCAAAAAGGTCGCGAAGGGCTGGGTGTCACGATCGCTGGACTGCCGCGCCAGAACCCATGACAGCAGAAGAAAGGCGCCTGCCGCCAGACCAGTCTGCAAAACGGGCAGAAAACGTTCCTGGAGAACATGGACATACAGCACCTCCATCGCCCAGCGACCTTCCTCGGTCGTCCAGTTGAGAGGGAGCCCGCCTTCGGGCGCGCCGTGGACCTGACGCCAGTCATCCGGGTTTCTGCCATCCCTGATCAGGCCCGGTGCGGTTGTGAGTGCATAAATGAGCAGGCTGGCGGAAATCGCATGCGGCCAGCGGAACCTGGTCGAGAGGATATGTGCGGGTCGTGCAATGCTCATGCTATACATGTCCCACAAGAAACGTGCACACAGCTGTCTCTGACCCGGTCAAAAATACTCTTTCAACCTGCGGGCGCGCTTCATGTTGGATGGCAGCGACACGATGTTTCGTACCAGCCTGGCTGCGGCACGCATCCCCGGAATGGCCTTGAGCGCCGAGAGCCCTTTGGATGTTTTCAGAAGAGCTTCGTAGGTCTGATTGTCCGCATGCCTGAAGTCTTTGGCATGCAGGTCCTCGCCAGCGTTTTCTGTGGGCGCCGATGCGACCGAGGTCGCCTTGCGGTTCACGTCAAAGACGACAAAAGACTCAAAGAAGCTAATCCCCCAGGCACGCTTTTCCGAGGTGTCAGGCGTCAGCCGCGAGAACCGATGGTTGATACGGTCCACCATGTTCATGGCATATTTGATGAAGGAACGGTGCCTGAGGCCGAACCCTTCCATGTAAGAGGTATGCGTGTCTTCGACCACAAGCATCCCGCCATCCTTGATGTGTGGCAACAGGCATTCCGTCGTAATGATCTGTTGTTCATAGGTGTGGCCGCCATCATCCAGAACGATGTCGATGTCACCGACTTCCCTTACGATTTTTTCAAGGAAATCCGGGTCGCTCTGGCTGCCGATGAAAATCTCGAACCCTTCCTGTTCCCAGCGCTTTGCATCGGGGTTCAGTTCAACGCCGATGATGCGGGCCTGAGGGCCAAAGAACTCCCGCCACATGAAAAGAGATCCACCACCCAGAACGCCGATCTCAACAAACGTGATATCCTTTCCGATGTAAGGAGAAAAAAGTTTGTCATACACATCGAAGTAAGTGGAATGCTTACTGCTTTTGTATGGGCTGTTCATATAGGCCTGATAACTTTTCGACTCTAACATCTCTACGTCCTCGGATCTCAACTTGTCATGCGCTCCACCTGTCGAAGCGGGTATTCATAAACTGGGGCGTCAATTCCATTACTTTGGCTGTTTTGTGGCTCCGCTCTTTCCACAGCCTCCGGTCTTGCTGGTTTCCTGTCAAACGCCGTGGGCCCGGTCTGGGGCACTTACTTGCGCGTTATGATGATGGCATAGGAAGAATAAACCGCCCATTCGTGCCGGGCGCACAGGCGCGCCAGCCCGTTATCCAGCTGCCGCAGGCCGAAAATCTTATCATAGTAATGGTGCCCGTAATATTCGTGTACTTCGATGCTCGAAAACCCGACATCCGCCAGCGCCTTTCGCATGTACGGGGTCGAGCCGCGACACAGTGAGTAATAGGCGGGGAATTTGCCGGTATTCTGGCCATCAAAGCGCCGGGGCTGCAACAGTTGAACCGCCTTGCGTGTCAGTTGTTCGGGAAACAGCCAGTTGATCAGGAACGGCGAGGCGAAAATGGTCGGCACCAAGTGAACAGCAACGCCACCATCCGCCAGAAGGTGATGCATGTTTTTGTGGAACTGCTTGCCGTCGGGCATATGCTCGCCACAAAACTTGGACATGATCAGATCGAACCTCTGATCCACATGGCTGACATCGCCGCAGGCGTTGATCTGAAGGGTGTCGAACTCATCGGAAACATGGGAAAGTTCTTCGGCACTTATGTCACTGATCGTGAAGGATGTGACATGATCGGGCAGTGTCTTGTCGCCGGTCGATCGGCTGGTCGTGCCACCGATTTCCATGATCCGGGCCGGTTTTTCATCTGTTATGATGTTCCAGACCGTATCCAGATAATCCTGTCTGCAATCCGTGTGCCAGCGTATTTCTGACTGTACCATTTACTCTCCCAAAAAACCCGTAACCTTGCGCGGCATTTGAAACGGGGCCAATCGCGATAAAAAGACTTTTTGCAATACGCCTATTAAGGCAGTGACATGGCTGTTTGACCAATCTTTAGATGAATGCTGGCAGCATTCAAAGAACGTATGCACCCAAGTTTACATGACTGGCAATGCCAGGGGGCGGAATAGATATGGGCGGGTCCGAATTTTCGGTACCCGCCCATGCAGTGGTAATCAATAGGCTGTATTTTCAGCGATCTTTGCCGTTACGCGAACAAATCAGAATACGGCTCGACAAACGGGGCTTCTTCGCCGATCGCAAAGGTGTCAACGCTGTCACCAACGTACCAGTCTCTTTCCTGTCCGCCGGCGAAATCGAAATCCGTATTGGTTTCGTCCAGGACAACGGCACCATCGACCATAATCTGAAGGCGGTCGGTGTCCTGATCAACCATCAGGGTGACCTGATGTGTTTCACCGTCGTTCAGGTCGACATCCTTGATCTTGAAGCCTTTACGGAACCCGTCATCATTGTTGTCGACTTTTGCGACCAGATGCCCTTTCTTATTCAGCTTCAGGCCGAAATTCGAGTGGTTCCATACAAGCCGTTCAGCACCCGTTTCACCTTCGTCACGGGTTATGTCGACCGAGAAGCTAACCTGCGACGCGTCAGAAATTCCGTCCAGGGTTCCGATGTTCCCCCGGCTATTCTGATTGGATATGTCGATCATCGACAACTCGCTTTGCCAGCCGCCACCATGGGCAGGTTCAGAGCCGGTGTCAGGCTGCTCGGCGCTTGTATCGCCTTCGGCCTGCGTCTCATCGGCCGGAACATGGGTTTTACCAACGTAAGAAACCTCGTCCAGGCGTCCGATAGTCTCCGGGCTGTCCTGATGGGTTATGTCGATCATCAGTTCGCCCTGCGGGTCGGCACCAAGAACAGGCTCGGACTCGGCGTCGGGCTGCTCGGACCCGGTATCGGTCTGCTCGGACCCAGTGTCGGGCTGCTCGGACCCGGTATCGGGCTGCTCGGACCCGGTATCGGGCTGCTCGGACCCGGTATCGGGTTGCCCGGACCCGGTATCGGGTTGCCCGGACCCGCTGTCCGGTGGTGTGGGGTTGGTGTTGGGTTGTGATCCCCCGGGGGTAACCTGCTGCGGGGGGGTGGATCCCGTGGCACCGTGCGAGACGGCAGAGCCGGCGTTCAGTGTGTCAGCCAGGCTGCCCGGGACGACGACATATTGGTTGTAGCCATTCCCCTGTGCCGTTGCCTGATAGGTGAAGTTCTGATCGTACTCACTGGGCTGAATCAGGGCGTTGTTGGCTACGTTCCAGTCAGCCTGCCCGTTATACCCCACGATCTGAGACGTAATGTTCTGATCGATGGTGACGTTTTTGGAACCGGCGGAAACGTTGATCGCCGGGATCTCGATCCCGCCTGTCAGCGTCTTTTCGTCTACGTGCAGGACCGAATTTTTGGTGATCGTCAGCCCATCCACACCATAAAGAGAGATCCCGTGGAAGTGACCGTTGTAGATCGTGTTCCCTTCGATCAACACGTTGTGGTGGATCACGCTGGGATCGTCGATGTTCTTGCCGTCACCGCCAGCCCAGATGGTCTGAGTGAAATCCCCGTTGGCCATGTCAAAGAGGTTGTTGCGGATGGTGATGTTGTCGCTGCCGCTGCCATAGGCGCGCTGAATCTGGATCATGTCACGGTGATCGCCCGAACCAGCCGCGCCGCCGAAATCGTGCAGGTGGTTGTTCTCAACCAGGATGTTGTCGACATTGTCAAAAACCAGACCATCGGAGCGGATCGTGTGGATGTCGTTGCCGGTGACATTGATCCCGTCGGAATTCACCGCAATGACAGCTTTCCACCATTGTGAGAATTCGGTGTTGTTGATGTTGATATTGGTCGAGCCTGCGATGTTCAGACCTGTGCCATAGCCGGTACCGTCCGCCGATGTTCCGGTGCCGCTGGCAACATCGCCGTCGAAGATCGAGTTGTTGAACGTAATGTTCTGGCTGTCGTAGACGCCGAACTTGCTTTGAAAGTGGTGGTCGCCACCACTGAAGCTGTAGTCAAACTTGATGTTGTCGAACGTGATGTTCGACGATTGCTTGAGGTGCACATCCGAGAAGCTGGCTTTCGCATTCGGATCCGCGGACTGGATCGTCACGTTCGATGCGAAATTGGTATTGTGGAGGTTCAGTGACCCGTAGTCACCTGCAGTAAGGAGGATCGTCTCACCACCGCTGGCCTGTGACAGAGCCTGGTTCAGCTCTGCGGCGGAAGTTACAATGATAGTCGTCGACATCTTTCACCTGTGTTTCCAAATGCGCTTATCCCAAAGCGCTGAAGATCCCGCTCACCCAAGGGGTATGGAACAGTCGCACAAGGGCGACAGATTGGCCGGAATATGGCTATGTTTGGAAACTGTTGCCTGTATGAGGACAATTTTGCCCTTTTGCAGTCATTTCCGAGTGAACTCGATACTCGATACCGGGAATTGTTCCACTTCCCTTAGCGGTTGCCTAGGGTTTGGCGAATTGATTCCTCCAGGGCAACAATAGCCACAAAATAGCCATCATTCAGGCGTGTCCTTGCGTATGGGCGATAGGCATCGGCAATGAATTGCCCGGTGCCGTAAGGGAAACCTGGGCGTTGCAAGGGCCATTCGGACGTGCCATGGCGCCAGACGGGCAAGCAGGCGCGATAGACAGTGGAACCCGCCTTGCCTACACTTTCCTGCAAGTGTGGTTATCAGAAAGGTGCGTTATGGCCGGGTCCCGGATTCTCGTCTTGGCAGGGGCGCTACTGCTCATGTTGGGTTTTGATGTGGCGGCCCAGACCCCCTGTCAGGGGCGAGACGTGCGAACGCACCTTCCCGCAACTCAGACCAAGGGGCAGCCGGTCGCAAATGCCGCCGATCTTGGCGCAGCCCTGCAAAATGCCCAGGGCGGGGAAATCTTTCTTCTGGCGCCGGGGAATTATGGAACCCTTAGGATGAACACAGCATACCGGTCACCCGTGGTGATCCGGTCCGCCGATCCTGCTGCGCCGGCCTGTTTTACCCGTCTGGTTCTGGAAGGAGCCAGGAATGTGCATCTGGATGGTGTCTATTTCGATTACACCTACAATGCGGGCGACCCGCATTTCATTGCCTATTTCGTCATCCTGAACAGTACGGACATTGTGATATCGAATTCCGTGTTCGACGGTGGGACTGCAAGGGGAACAGGGTCCGAGGCGGACGGGTACAGTATCGGGATCGGCCTGAAAATCGAGCGGGGCGGGAACCTGACCCTTTCAGGCAACGAGTTTCGCAGATGGTGGACAGCAGTTCTGTCCGTGCAATCGCGGCAGTTTGTCTTTACGGGCAACAACATTCACACGATCCGGTCCGATGGGGTTGATGTGGATGCTGCGGATGGCCTGAGAATCGAGCGGAACCGATTTCACGATTTCGGCGGTGCGGCTGGATCCCAGGATCACCGCGACATGATCCAGATTATGCGGGTATCGCCCCGGGGATCTTCGGACATCGTCATCCGTGACAATATATTCGACATGGCCGGTGGTGATTTCACCCAGACCATCTGGGCTGGCGGAGACGGCAAGGACCTCGGCAACCCAGTCATGCGACACCGCAATGTGCTGGTTGAAAACAACATGATCTACAATGGTCATATTCACGGCATTTCGATCCATGGCTCGGACAATATCTCGATCAGAAAGAACTCGGTGATCCATGTGCCCGGCGGTCATTCGGTTCCGGTCATCAACATTTCTCCGGATTCGACCTCGGTGGTCATTGAGCAGAATGCGGTGGCCAATATCATCGGGCACGAGAACCAGCGCGATTGGGTTGTGCTCAACAATGCGTTGATTCAGGATCAGACCCCCTCTCAGGGTGGGTATTATGACAGCCAGTTCATCTATTACGCGCAAGGCAGGAAAGACGGATACAACGAATACGGCGTACGCCCCGGCAGCCAGCTTGATCGCCTGAATGCGGGGTCCAGCCTGTCGCAATCCTACCCCTCGCGATGAGGACATTGCAGGCAATGTTGTGGAAAAGTGATTGGCTTCGGGCGCACGGCCAGAATACTGACAATATGTTAGTGCAATCTGTAATGTGTTATCCGTTTGAAGGCAGGAATTTTAGATGACAGCCGTTTTGTCAGCGAAAGCCAGCGCCCCGGCGACAAAGCCGATCGTTCTTGCCTTGCTCATTTTCTCCTTTGCGATGCCGTTCTATTTCCACCTGGGGGGGCTCAAGCTCAGCGGGTATCGGGTGATCCTGCTGCTGTTCATGTTTCCTGCGATTATCGGATGGCTGAGCGGCAAGGCTGGAAAGATCAGGCCGATTGATATTTTGGTGATATCATTCAGCTTCTGGTCGGCCCTGTCTTTTTCCGTCAATCACGGTTTGGCGTCGATGTGGCAGTTCATCGGGATGTTCATGATCGAAACCCTGGCGCCCTATTTCATTGCCCGCACCTATATCCGCAACCTGGAATCGTTTCGGTATTTCGTGAAATGCCTGTTCCTGCTCATCCTTATTCTGCTGCCCTTTGCCCTGTTCGAATCCTTTACGGGCAAGACCCCGCTGTTGAACCTGTTCAGCAAGGTTCTAAGCGTCTATCAGAAATGGATTTTCGAACCTCGGCTTGGATTGCTGCGGGCGCAGACAACGATGCCGCATCCCATCCTGTTCGGCGTGTTCTGTGCGCCGGCCTTCGCGCTGACCTGGTATGTGCTGGGATGGCATAAATCGTTCTTCAAGAAGGTTGGCCTGACCTCGGTAGTAGGGGGAGCGGTGTTCTTTTCCCTTTCATCGGGTGCGTTTCTGAATGTCGTCATTCAGTTGGCGCTCATGGGATGGAATTGGGTTTTTCAGTTCCTCAAAAGCAAATGGAAAGTTCTGCTGAGCATATTTGGCATCCTGTATTTCATTGCCGAGATCGGTTCGAACCGGAGTATGTTCCAGATCTTTGCAACCCATTTCACGCTGACCCCCGGCACGGCATGGGCGCGAATCCACACATTCAACTTTGCGTCTGACGATATTTTACGGAACCCGATATTCGGGATCGGCCTGCATGACTGGACCCGCCCCCACTGGATGGTGCTGCTGAGCAGCGTCGACAATTTCTGGCTCGTGGTCACGTTGCGGCACGGCTTTCCAGCCTTGTTTCTGCTGGTGGGGGCCGTCATCGTCACGTTCTTTCAACTGGGCAGCAGAAATTTGACCGGGGCAACGGCAGATGCGCGCCTTGGATACCTGATTTCGCTGCTGGGCCTTTGCGTGTCGGCCGTCACCGTCCACCTTTGGGATGCCACGTTCTGTTTTTTGATGTTTCTGCTGGGGGCAGGGGTTTGGTTTCTGGATGCAGATGACGGGTCCGGTCAGGATGGGGACCAGGCCCAGGCCGAGGAAGGAGGGCGAAAGATGCGGTATACCCGGTTTCCCAGGGCCCTGCCCGGAGAACTGTCTATCGGGCGCGTTGCACGCACCCGCTAGCCGGTCGTCGTCCAGCGCCGTCTGGCCATTCCCAATGCACGCCGAAGGCGGCGTAAGGGCGCGACCCTGCCAGACAGGACCGCTTGTATCTGGTGATCAGTCATATCCTCGCGCAAGGATGTTCGGGGGCGCAGGAAAGCGTTCTTTTGCCAGGTTCCGCCATCGCTTGACCAGGCGGCCGTGTATCCGGCCATGCGCAGGGCGCGCAGTACACGAGCATCATACCGTCCAAAGGGTATGCCTGCCTCGGTTACCGGGAGTGCGCATATCATTTCCAACTGCGCGCGGGATTCGCTGAGTTCCCGGACCAGTGCGGCGTCATCCAGTGTCGGCCAGGCAAGATGGTCAATCCCATGGCTGCCGATTGTCATATCCGCATCCTGCAAGCGATGCAGATGGTCTGCATCCAGTGATCCGGCCTGTCCGATCCGCCCGGTCAGGACAAAGAACCGTGCCCGAAGCCCCCGGGCCGACAGCGCTGGCAGGGCGATGTCATGATCCGAAAGATTGCTGTCATCGAAGGTGATGGTGAACCGGTTCGGATCAGGGTCTGCGGCGATCCGGTCCAGAACCCGTTCGAATTGCTCAACCGAAAGCCAATAGGGGGCCTCGCCCGGTTCCAGAGGGCGTTTTGGTGTTCCGATGCCGTGAAAGTTGATACCGATGGGCTTTGTCATGAGCGCAGTTTCTTCAGGCGGGCGTGAATGGTTTCGGCGATGCTGATCAGGGCAGAGCTTGCGCCGGCAGGGCGGAACTCGTACGGGCCCGCTGCGCGCAGCTCTGTGCCGCCCGTGCGCAGCTTGTAACGTGTGACGGAAGGGTTGGCTTCAGGATCTATCCCGCCCAGGTCGAAATACTTCAGGCCCAGGTCGCGACAGCGCAGCATGGAATGCCACATCAGATAATGCCCGGCATTCAGGCGCCGCCCGGTGTCCAGAGTGGCCCCGAACAGATAGACGGCATTGGACCCAGCCCGTCCCAGCGTCATCGCGGCAATGTCGGTCCCGTCCTTGCGGGCAAACAGAACCTCATGGGCAAAATCAGCCCCCTCAAGGGCATAGTAGAATTCTGGCGGGATATCCGGCCGAAAGCCTTTGGCTGCCTGAACCTCGGTGTACATTGGATGAAACCGGTCGGCTGCCTGTGCAATCGGCACGATATCCAGATCAAGACCGGCTTTCAGCGCATTACGCAGGGGGTTGCGCCATTTTCCGTGCAGAGCACGCATCAGCGTGTCTTCGTCCTGGGTACAATCCACGACCACGGTTCGATAGGTCGGGGATCGATCGGTGGGCAAAAACGCTTCGCTACGGGCCAGCTGATCCAGCAATGCAACATCATGCCAGGGTGTGGCCGGAAACCGCAGGCGCAGGATATGCCCGCTCTCCTGAGCATACGTACGCAGTGCGGCCAGCACGGCACGCAGTGTTGCAGCGTCGGGATCAGGCCGATCGACATGCTGCACCAGCGGTCCGGCGGCAAGCCATGCAATGCCACGCCGCAGGCCGGGAACATGTTTGATGCGCAGACATGCGGCGGCAACAGGCTGCCCGTCCGGGGTGGTGAGCATCAGGAACTGTACGTCTGCCCCGATCCGGCGGGCCGCCGCGCGGGCATAGGTCAGGCTGTGTTCAAGGGTCAGGTCGCGGAACGACGCGCTGAGGGCGGGCCACTTTTCTTCAGGCAGAACCCGTGCGGAGAGCTGATATGCGATCATATCCGCCTCATATTCTTGTTTTGATCCAGCTGGACCACAGCGATTTGTTTTTCAGCGGGATCACGGCCCTCAGCCGGGGTGCAACCCGCCCGAACCAGAGCCTGTAATAGACCAGGTGCAACACACGCGCCCAACCAAGGCAGAGCTTCAGCAAGACAGGGGATATTCCTGATCGCCTTGAGACGATCAGGCGATGAGTGGGCACCGATTCACCGCCATAGACCAGCTTGTAACCATATGCGCCAACCCCGGCTTCGATCCGCGTCACGCCTGCGGCGATCAGCTGTTCGATCATCTGAACCAGGCCGATTTTCCCAAGGCTGAGGCGTTCCAGTTCCGGGTCGGTCGATCTGGCGGGCAACCGCCAATGGCAGGTCTGCCCCTTGACCAGGCAGAATTGGGTGGCAAGGGGGCCGTCCTGGCCCTGCTGTTCGACAAACCAGGTTTCCTGCCCCTGCTGGGTGGCGTCTGCCAGATCGCAGTAGAAGGCGGCGCTGCCAGGCCAGTCCACGAAATGGCCTCCTTTTCCAACCTCCTGCCATTGCCGGTTGTGGAAGTCGACGAAATCCCCGAATTGATGCGCATCAGGATGGAGCATCCGTGTTGTCAGGCCGTGGTCATTCTGTAGGTGTTTCAGATCCCGCCGATACTGCCCCCGCCGTTTCTTGGACAGGTTGGCAAGATAGCCCTCAAACGTATCGGGCAGTTCAAAAACCGTATGGGTGCCAGCCGGCGTGTCGGTCAGCGCCAGCCCCGGTGCCACTCCATTGCGGATGGCTGCCAGCATGGTGCCGTGTTCCGAGGCGGGGGTGAAGCTGACCAGATGCGCCCGGCCATCGCCGAGAAGGCCGTTCAGGGCCTCGGCGCAGCTGTTCTTTAGCGCGGTTTCCGTGGCGGCCAGCTGGAAAATCACCGTGTTGGGATCGGTTGCGGCCAATTTGGCGATACGGACCCTCACAGGCCCCAGCCAAACCGGATAGATCATGAACGGCAGCAAAGCGACCAGCTGCCCCTGGGCGTCATATGCCACAAGGGTCCGGAGCGTTTTACCGCGCCCGAAATGAGCCCACCAGGTCAGCACCCAGACCGGAGCGGCATAGATGTCCGCGCCGGTCTGTCGGGCCAGTGCGGCCCACGCATCGGTCATGCGTTCAAGGCCCTTGACCCCATCAACCCATTTGAATGTCAGCCGGACGTCTGTGTCGGTCACTCTGTCGGCTCCTGGCTAGTCAGGTGATAGCGCAGCGAGGCCCGGGCCAGACGCCGCCGCGCGGCAGCTTCTTCCCGCTGATTTGCGACCGACATGACAAAGCGCAATACGGATGACCCCACAAATACCATCCGGCCGCGGAACAGGCCCCAAAGGCCATAATGTTTGCGCAGATAGATCATCTTGCTTTTCTGCATCTGTACGTACATGCGCGAGCGGATCTGGGCGGTGCTTTTGCCGCCTCCCTCAAGGTGCAGGATGCGCGCTGTGGGGGTGAACACGCATTTCCAGCCTGCATCGCGGATGCGACGGCACCAGTCGGCCTCTTCCGAGTAGACGAAGAATGCCTCGTCCAGAAGACCCACGGCCTCGAAGACACGACGGGGCACAAGCATGAACATGCCCGAGACGACGTCGACCTCGCGTTGCGAACGCCGATCCCAGTCTCCGTACTCGGCGCGGGCCAGAAGCGGATTGCGCCGAGACAGGCGGTGCAGCCCAAACTCGATCAGCGCCAGGTTTCCCGGACCCGGGTCGGCAAAACAGGTGCGCTGAATGGTGGTTTCATCTTCCAGGACCTGACATCCAGCGCAGCCGACATCCGGGTGCTGATCCAGCCAGTCCAGCATGGTATCGATCGCACCATCCAGAATGATGGTATCGGGATTGAGCAACAGCAGATTGTCACCCCGTGCGATTTCCAACCCCTGATTGTTGGCGGCGGCAAATCCCCGGTTCGTGCCATTGGCGATCAACCGAACATCAGGGAACTCGTCACGGACAAGATCGACGGATCCGTCGCTTGATGCATTGTCGACGACGATGACCTCATGCGGCTTCCGGGTCTGTCGGGAAATGGATATCAGGCAGTCCCGAAGAATGTCCCGGGTATTCCAGTTCACGATGACAATGGAAACAGCGCACTCGCTCTGCGTGCCGTGTGACGGTGAAGTCATGAAACCCTGTTCTCGTTACTCGCTTACATTTTCAAATTGTTTAGCCATTGTTCTGATCTATGAATACACTCAACGTCATTAAGCGACGGCTATTGTTAAATAGTAGCTGTGAAATTCAGAGCGAATAAACCGGTATATTGAGGTATTAGTTTGGCTGTGCAGGAACTTGAAGGGCAAGATAGTGTTGCGATTGAATGCACTGAAACCCTGACCGCAGACCGGAATGCCGAATGGATGACGTTTCTGAATGCGGCCCGGCATCAGCATCCGCGGCAATCTTCGTTGTTTACGAATTCGGAACAAAGGTTGAATCGCAAGGTGATTTATGCCTCGGCGCGCCGGGAGGGTGCGCTTGTGGGTGTCGGCCTGATCTCGCTTGAACCGCACCCATATCTGCCCGGTGCCTGGTCCCGGGCCCATTGCCTGAGCGGCCCGGTTTGCGACGATGCCACCGACATGGTGGCGTTTCTGAACGGGCTGTACAGGCAGCCTGAGCTTTCAAGGGTTGGCAGCCTGACTGTCACCCCGTTCTGGACCGAAGAAGAGGCCGACACACTGGATGCCGCGCTGGCTCATGCGGGTTGGCGCGTGGCCGAGGAAGATCAGTTTCGTGAAACCGGATGGGTCGACATATCGGTCACGAGCGAAGAGATCATGGCGGCGTTTTCCAAAAGCGCCCGTCGCGAGGTCAGGCGCGCCGAACGGCAGGGCGTGACGTTCCGAAGCGCGCGAACCCCGGAAGAGTTTCGCATTTTTCTCGAGAGCATGAACCGGTTGCGCGTTTCGCGCAGGCTGCCCGAGCTGAGCCTTCCCGCCTATGAAGCGATGTTTGAAGATGTATTGCGGCCCGATGAGATTGGCACCGTGATCATGGCCTGGCAGCAAGAGGCCTTTCTTGCCGGGCTTTTGGTGTATCGCAGCAGGGACATTGTGCACGGCCGGCATTTCACCACCGAGCCGGATCATCTGCGGGCGGCGGGCAATCTGCGTATCGCCCCGGCCTTGTGGTTGGAGGCCATGAGATGGGCCAAGGGCAAGGGCTGTAGCACCTTGGATGTCGAGGGCTATCACGTACCGGTTTCGGGCGAGAAGAAGTTCAACATTCACAAGTACAAGTCAGAATTCAATCCGCGCGTCGTGCAGCGGATTTCAGCACGTGAAAAGGTGTTGAACCGGTCTGTGTACCTGACGGGAAATGCGCGTGATCTGATCCGGGGGCAGTTGAAAAAGCTCAAGAGGGCAGCGGCGGGTTAGGTCCCTGAACGATTGGTAAGGCGAAGTATGAATCTGGCCAAGAAAGGCAAATTGCAACTGATCCGGGGGGCCGCGCGACGTGGGCCGGTTGTTCTTGTCCGGCAGCTTTGGCTGGCCCTGATGGACAGCTTTGTGCGCAAACGCCATCTGGTATTCCGGCTGGGCGCGACCAGTTGTGCTGCCCAATCACAAGCCGGGCAGGACGCGCAACAGGTGCGGGAAATCCGATCACGCGAAGACCTTACCAGTGTCGAACTGGCCAGCCTGATGGACCCTGAGGCGGCGCATGACTGGGGAATGCTGGAATGGCTGGACGCCGGGTGGCAGCTTTGGGTGCTGACGGAAGAGGGGCGCATCCAGGCGGTGGCCTGGGTTAGGGATGCCGCGCATAGCCGCGATTTCTTTGTGCCCCTCACCGACACAGAAGAGCTGTTCTGGCATGTTTATGTCCTGCCAGAATACCGCGGCAGAAATTTGCAGGGCCGGCTTTGGGACACGATTGTTGCCAACAAAATATCCGCGGGAATCGACGGGTTTTATACCAATTGCCGGGATTACAATTTACCTTCTAGGCTCAATATCCTGAAAACGGGGTTTTCACCGGTTGGGCACTGCAATGAATACCGCCTGACACATCATCGGACTTGGCGGCAGTACTGAAATGCGGGGGTGGCATGAGCAGCGACACACATGAGACCGCGCTTTATTGCGGCGACCCGCCCATGCAGTTTGCCAATCTGTTTCGCCGGGACCCGGCAGGCGGATATACGGCCCTGTTTCGGAAACGCCCGGTTTTCTGGAGTTTCAATACCCGCGTGGCGATCCGGGCGGCCTGTGATCTTTTGGCCTTGCAGCCAGGGGACGAGGTTTTGGTGCCAGCCTATAATTGCGGCTCAGAGGTTGACCCGCTGATTGACGCGGGTCTTTCGGTCCGGCTGTATCCTGTCTCGGACAATTTACTGGCTGATCCGGATCGCATTGCACCGCTTATCACGGAGCGCACGCGGGCGATTTACGTGACGCATTACTTCGGCGTGATCCAACCCTCACTGACCGGGCTGCGGGCGCTGTGTGACCGGCACGGGTTGCGGTTGATCGAAGATTGTGCGCTGAGCCTGCTGAGTGGTCAGACCCCCGCCGAAGGCCGGGTGGGTGACGTTTCGGTCTTCTGTTTTTACAAGTTTGTTCCGGTTTTGGGCGGCGGCGCCTTGGTGATCAACGCGCCGGATCTGCATGCTGAGCATCCGTTTACACGCCCGCCCCCCCGCAAGATGGTCACCAAGATGCTGCTGCGGGCCGGGCTGGGCAATGTGCTTGGTACAGCGCGCCTGAAAGGGCTGGTGCAGGCGTTGCGGGGCGGCGAACAAATCCCCGTGGACATGTGCCCTGAGAGAGAACTGGAAGATATTCCAAGCCATTACTACTTTGATCCGGCTCTGCGCAGCACCCGTATGAGCGCGTTTGCGGCCCGCCCCTTGCGGGCGTTTTCCGTATCCGAGGCCATCGCAACGCGCCGGGAAAACTGGGAAAGGTACCGTGAACTTCTGACTGATGCCGCGGGTGTGCGCATGCTTGTGCCCGAGCTGACGGTCGACACCTGCCCGCTGAACATGCCGGTGTTGGTGGAGGAGCGCGACCGTGTCGTGCAGGCTTTGCAACACGGCGGGATCGGGGCAACACCTTGGTGGGCGGGATTCAACCGTAATCTCGACTGGACCGGACAGGCCGAAGCGATGGCGCTTAAGAATGACGCCGTGTCACTGCCGCTGCACCAGTATCTTTCCGAGGCGCATGTCGATTACATCGTCTCGGAACTGAAGCGGGCATTGCAGGGGTGAGTGTGACTCAGGACACCCTGGCGACAATCCTGTTGCGCAGTTTCGATGCGAGTTCGAGCGTCAGGCTTTCAAATCCCTTTGGGCGCCCTGACAGCTGCCAAAGCAACAGGTGGGTCGCGATATAGGTGAACACGCCGACGATGACCTTGACGGCAAAGCGGATGCGCAGCAGGGGCAGGTCTTCGGCTGAATCGTAAGCCCAGCCGATTGCGTCGCCACTGCCATAGGCGCTGCTGACGATGAGAACCGCGGTGACCATTGCGATGGCCGCGGCGAATGTGCGCCAGGCCATGAGAATGGGTGTAAGAAGCCCCCCGGTTCCAAAATCCTTGGCCATGACCAGCGCCAGCCCAATCGCGAACAGGCTGGCTGCGCCGGATCCGAGGATCGCGCCCACAAATCCATAGTTGGATCCCAGCAGCACCAGTATGGTTGTTACGACCAGCAGGATACTGTTGCGCAGGAACAGCCGTTTCGTGTCGCCCTGCACATAGCTTGCCGAACGGACATTGGCCTGTAGCGTTTCAATGGCCTTGAGCGGGGCGAGCACCCAGATGACCTGAGAGGCTGCCAGCCATTCATATCCGGCCACCACGACGATCAGGTGATTTGCAACCAGCGCCATTCCGACACTGACGGGAATGATGATGCCCAGCAGAATGGCATTGGCCTGTTCAAAGGCTTCGCGGTCGTTGCCCTGAGTTCTGGAGATGCTGGCGAGCCCGGGATAGATCACCCGCTCAAGTGGCCCGATGACCTGGCTGGTGAACAGTGACACAAGGCGAAAGCCGATTCTGAAAATACCCGCATCCGCCAGCCCCAACGTGGCTCCGATAATGATTTGCGGCATGTTGGTCGTCAGGAATTGCGTGATCTGTGCGCCCAGTGACCATGATGATACGTCGATACAGTCATGCCAGCATCTGAGCGTCAGCCGGGGCCGCATCGGCGCGACGGAAAAGGACCAGATGACGCGTGCGACCTGGGTCAGGAAATTGGCTGCCACAATGGCCCAGAAATCGCGCCAGAACCAGGCAAGGCATACTGCGAACAACGTATATGTGATGCGGCTGATGGCTTCTTCACCAGCCACGAATCCAAACCTGAGATCCCTTTCCAGCAAGGGAAACCGTGTGCTTTTGAGTGAACTGACGATGGCGATCAGACATAAGGCGGGTATCAGCTCGGTCAGGGCAGGCAAGCCCAGAAACCCCATCAGGGGTGCACTGATCCAGATCAGACCAGCGGCGGAAGTACCCAGCAGCAGCTGCATCGTGAAAACTGTATTGAGGTGCGCTTCGGTTACCTCGGGTTGCCGGATCAGGGTCATGGAAATCGCCCGCTGCGCGATTTCAAGCAAGGCCACTGCGATGACGAAATAGGCGATTACACCGAAATCCGTCGGGGTCAGCAGGCGGGCAGTGACGATAAGTGTCAGCAGGCCAAGAATCTGGCTGAAAACACCCGACGCAAACAGTGCTGCGGCCCCGACGACAAGGGGTGAGCCGCGCGGGACTGCGGCACCGGTCGGTTCGGATTTAGGCGAAGGCTTCAACAGCTTTGTCTTTCCACATTCAAAACAAACAACAGAATAACGGGTTAGTGTTTCCTTTTTATCTCCTCTCCCAAGTATTCCAACCGGATAGAGAAGTGCCGTTCTGGCAATTGGGCGGGGTCGCTGTTACTCAAGGAAAACCGCACTTTTTTATGTCGAAATCACATGATTTTCTTTCAATGTCAGAAGGTTGTTTCATACTCGGTGATACCTGCGGGTCTAGTGTCCGAAAGTTATCTGCTGTTTCAAGGAGAATTTCTGGCCCAGTGTCTCAGATCAGGCTCCTCATGGGCAAGCACGTCAAGTATGTGATGCCTGATATGTGTCCGGTGGCGGCCAGTGCCCAGAAGCCGGGGTTCAAAACGGTGTAATGGTATGAAGATTGCGATTTTTGGTCTGGGTTATGTTGGGTTCACGGCAGCATGCTGTCTGACCCGTGAGGGGCATGAGGTGATCGGCGTCGATGTGAATGCCGACAAGGTCTCGGAAATCAATGCCGGGCAGCCTCCGATCAAGGAACCCAAGGTGGCCGAGCTGCTGACCGAGGCACTTGCAAAGAACCTGATCCGCGCAACGGTTGAAATCCCCGACCTGTCGGATGTGGATCTGGCCATCGTTTGCGTCGGCACGCCCAGTTCCACTGACGGCTCGCACAACATGAATTTTGTGGCCGAGGTGACGCGGCAGATTGCCAAGGCCATTTCGCCCGACCGCGCGCGACCGCTGACCGTGGCGTACCGATCCACCTTCCGGCCGGGCACGGTGCGGCAGCTGATCGAGCCGATCTTTCAAAGCTATCTGGGCGATCGGACGGGTCAGGCGGTCGAGATCGTCTATAACCCCGAATTCCTGCGCGAGGCTTCGGCGGTGGATGATTTCTTCAACCCGCCCAAGATCGTTGTCGGCACGGCAGACGGAGATCGCTCGGCGGTGATGGACGAAATGCACGAAGGGCTGGATGCGCCGGTGTTCTACACCGCCTTTGAAGAGGCCGAGATCACCAAATTCGTCGACAACACCTGGCACGCGACCAAGGTGGCCTTTGCCAATGAGGTAGGCCGCATCTGTCACAGCATGGGCGTGTCGGCCAAAACCATGCACGAGATTTTCGTCTCGGACACCAAGCTGAACATCTCGGCCTATTACACCCGTCCGGGGGGCGCGTTCGGGGGCTCGTGCCTGCCCAAGGATGTGCGTGCGTTGCAGCATATTGCCGGTGAGGTGGGGGCGCATACCCATCTGATCGACAGCCTGTTGCAGACCAATCAGGCGCATAAAACCTATCAGGCGCAGGATATCATGGCGCGGCTGCCCGAAGGGGGCCGGGTGCTGATGGCCGGGCTGGCCTTCAAGGCCGGAACCGATGATCTGCGGGAAAGCCCCAATGTCGATATCGCCCGGCGGCTGTTGCAGGCGGGCTATCAGCTGTCGGTCTATGATCCTGCGATCAAACCGGCCGATCTGCGGGGGCAGAACCTTGGTTATGCCTTTACCCACCTGCCCAACGTGGGCAGCCTGCTGGTGGACCGCGCCACGGCCGAGGCCGGGCCCTGGGATCTGGTGGTCGGTTCAAACCGGATCGTGAATGATCTGAACCTGGGTGATGCAGAGGTGGTAAGAACCTATGAATATGACTAGCCCTGTGCCCGCCGTTCAGCCGATTTCGTTCGAAGAGCTGCGCCAGAGCCAGCCCCTGAAGGGCCTCAAGGTTCTGATCGTGGTGGAAAACCTGCCCGTCCCCTTTGACCGCCGCGTCTGGATGGAGGCGCGCACGCTGGCCGCGGCCGGCGCGTTGGTCTCGGTCATCTGCCCCACCGGCAAGGGCCATGAGGAACGCGTGTGGGAAGATGAAGGCATCAAGGTCTATCGCCACCCGCTGCCGCTGGATGCCAGCGGGGCGCTGGGGTATCTGCTGGAATATGGCGCGGCGCTGTTCTGGGAAAGCTGGCTGTCGCTGAAGATCAAATTCACCCGCGGCTTTCACGTCATCCATGGCTGCAACCCGCCCGATCTGATCTTTCTGGTGGCGCTGCCCTTCAAGCTGTTTGGCGTGCGCTATCTGTTCGATCACCACGACATCAACCCCGAGCTTTACGAGGCCAAGTTCGACAAGCGCGGCTTTTTCTGGAAGCTGATGAAGACGTTCGAGCGGCTGACCTTCGCCTCGGCCCGGGTGTCGATTGCCACCAATGAAAGCTATCGCAAGATCGCCATCGAACGCGGCGGCATGGCGCCCGAGGATGTGTTTATCGTCCGGTCCGGCCCTGATCTGAGTCGGCTGCAGCACCTGCCGCCGAACCCGGCCTGGCGCAACGGGCGGAAATACATGGTGGGTTATGTCGGCGTCATGGGTGATCAGGAAGGGATCGACCTGCTGCTGGAATCCGTGGCGCATCTGGTCAAGGTTCAGGGCCGCGACGATATCCAGTTCTGCCTTGTGGGCGGGGGTCCCAGCCTGGACAAGCTGCGCGAACAATCTGCTGAAATGGGCCTGTCGGACTATGTCACCTTCACCGGCCGTGCCCCGGATCGGGATCTGTTCGAGATCCTGTCAACCGCCGATGTCTGCGTGAACCCGGATCGGGTGAACGAGATGAACGACAAATCCACCATGAACAAGATCCTCGAATACATGGCCTTCGAAAAACCCATCGTTCAGTTCGACGTGACCGAAGGGCGGTTCTCGGCGCAGGAGGCCTCGCTTTACGCCAAGGCCAACGATCCGGTGGATATGGCCGACAAGATCACCGACTTGCTGGCCGATGACGAACGTCGTGCCGCCATGGGCCGCTATGGCCGCGCCCGGGTCGAGGCGGAAATGGCCTGGCCCCATCAGGTGCCTGCACTGATCGCGGCGTATCAGCGGATCTGGAAGGGGTAAGATCTGCTATTCAGCAGCCTGTTTGGTCTTCAGGGGCTTTTGAGCCTTCCGGTGCCGCAATTGCATGGCTGGGGCCTCAACATAATGCCATGACAGCATCGCGCAGATCATCGTTAGTGGAAATGATATGGCCATGTTGACGATGGGGGTGGTGACCCCGGCCTGCGCCACCAACTGCTGGATGGGAAAGGCATAAATGTAGACCCCGTAGGAATAGTCGCCCAGCTTGTTGTAATGCAGCAGCAGAGGCGTTTTCGCGTAACCCAAGAAAAACACCACATAAGACAGGCAGACGGCAAAGACCGGCAGAAACAGCGGCGTGAACCAGGCCACAATGGACAGCGCCGTTGCCGTGATGAAGAGGATCGGGGACAGCGGGATGTGCTGGCGCCAGATATAAAAGACCATCCCCGTGAGAAAGGGGAGTCCAAGCCGGGTGAGCTGCTCGATGCGCGGGTTCAGATCGGTCACCATGGCCACCGCATAGACGACCAGGAACAGCAGGGTAACAACCGCAAAGATTTTTTTCCGACCCAGAATGCCGAGGATGCCGCAGATCAATACACCGATATAGCAGGTGACCTCGTAAGACAGCGACCAGAGTGAGCCGTTGACTGCCGGGCCGTACGGGTTGGATTCGAACACGCCGGGCAACACGTATTGAATCTTGAACAGCAACATGTTGCGCACAAAAAATTCCCCGGCCTGCGCCCAGAAAACGGATGCAGGGGCCTGTGTCAGTATGAACCCGGCAACCAGAAGGGTAATCCCTGTCACGACCGCAAGTGCCGGAAACAGACGCAGCGCGCGGGCGATCAGAAATGAACTGGCAGACCGTTTTCTATCGAAGCTGCGTGTGATGAAGAATCCTGAAATGGCGAAGAAGATCCATACGCACACCATGCCCAGGGACAGCCCGTGAAGAGCAGTTTCAAACGGTTGACCAACCGCGCCACCCCAACTGAGCGGATAGGCGTGCGATACAAGCACGCCGCTGGCGGCAAGAATCCGGATCAGGTTGAAATTGTTGTCCCGCCCGTCTGCCCGGTCCGCGATATAGCAGCGCGCAGGATCGCCCGAGGCAGCATGCGCATCCTGGTCTTTCATCCGCGAGTCCTCTGGGTTGGTGGCATAAACATATGGGTCCGCAATTATTTGGAAGTTATCCTTTGATACAATATCCACGGTTCAGTTGCTGCAAGTATCTCGAAACCCTGAACCTGTGGCGGAAACGATTCCGTGGAACATGTCACGATTGTATCGGCTTTGGCGTTCGACAATGCATTCAAGGCCGATGGCAGCGTGTGATTGGCCTCCAACACAATTTTCTGAACTGTGCTTTGCACATGGGTGAGCGCTCCGGTGATGCGCAGCGGTTGTTGGGTGGGGTTGGCAAAGGTTGGAACGGCGGTGCCGTTGAAAATCATGAGAAAGGACAGGGGCCTGCAACTGGGCTTGAAGACCCATGCGTCCCGGGCGTCTTCAATATAAACCCCGGCCCCCAAGGTACGCGTATCGTGGCGGCTCAGCGCATCAAGATATGCGCTGTAGATCTTGCCATCCTGATACCATCCAACGGTCAGCATCAGGTTCCGCACCAGAAGCAGCCCGGCGATCGACGCAACGGCAGCCCGGCGTGAAATAGGTTTAGCGTCGGGGTTCAGGGACAGGCTTGCCGCCAAAAGCGCCAACATCAAAAGCGGAATACGTTCGCTCAGATGTCCGACACCGAACAGGTTCGGGGGTATGATCAGGATCAGCACCCCGCACAACGCTGCGGCAAGTTTCATACGCCTGTCGATCTGCAATATCCCGGCCAAAAGGCCACCGATCAGAAGGCCCCATAAAACCAGGCCAAAGCCCCAGTCGAAATTGCGCCATGTCGAGTCGGCAACACGCAGAATGCCATCCATTCTCAGATAGGCTTCGGTGCCCAGCCGACGCCATAAGGTGCCTTGCTCGGCATGAGCCAGAAGGTTGGTCACTGGCGTGATGACTCCGCCTCCTGCAGTTTTTGTCTGGATGAACAATAAAGCCGGCGCAACGGCGATCAGGGCCAGTCGGGCGGCCCTGCGGATCAGTACACGGGGGCCCATGTTGCCCGATGATAGGGCGAGGGACAGCTCGACCATACTCAGTAGCAGGCCCCACAACGCAAAGGCCAGCCCGTGAATGAAAAACAGGATCAGCCCCAGACAGGCCGTGACAGCCAGTTGCCGGACGGGGTGGTTCTGTGCCGCAATCCAATAGCCGGTTGCGCCCAGCAGAACCCCCAATCCAAGCAGAAAATTCGAAAACCCCCAGATCAGGATGTGGTTATACGCGACCAGACCGGCCAGCAGCACGCTGAGCACCGGGAGGTGACCGTGCAGAACACGTGACAGATACAGAATACCCACGAACGGGGCCGCAATGATCAGACCGGCGATTAGCTTGGCACCCAAAAGCGGGGGCAGCACTTTCATGACACCCGTGCCCAGAACATCCAGCCCGAGATTGGGCAGCAGTTGCCAGGCGGCTTCGTAGTTTTCCTGCAATACGTCAAAATCCGGCAGTTTGGCCAGAATGTAGTAGCGTGCGATATGGGCATAGAAATCCGTCAGCGGAAGAATTGGCGTCACGCAGAGCGGAACAAGGCTGACCAAGAGGGTCAGCGCCAGAACTGGACGCAAAGAACGGCTTTGAGGAGCAATATTCATTTCTGCCGCGGGCACATTTCTAACCATACACTTAAAAACTAAAAACCTGATCCCTTACTGTCAGAAGCACGTCATCATGCATTTTTTGTCGTGCCGCAATCATTTGAATCGGCGTGCCATGTTTTACGACACACGGTGTTGCGGGGAATGCTCTGATTGCGTGTTGTCCGGTCCCTCCTCAAAACGGTACAAAACGCGGCAGACGGTTCAGGCTTGGTTCCATGAACCTCTGCAACCTTGCATCCGCATCCGCTTCGGTTTCACCGGGCAGGATGGGGGTCACAAACCGGACCAGAGCGCCATCGGTGCGCCCCATGGTGAAGCCGTCCTGAATGACGCTCATCTTGGCGCGGAAATCATTGACCATACGCTTGCCGCGCTGCTCGAACCAGTAATAGACCAGCTGTTTTGACAGCTCTTTCTGGATCACGGCGCGGTTGACCGTAAAGCTGCCATAAGGCGTGTTGCCCGGGTTGATCTCATAAGGTTCAAGGCTGAAGATTTCCCAGCCGCCCACCGGCAGGCACACTTCGGGCGAATGGATGCCGTCGCCGTCGGTCTGCTTGTCGTAAAAGGCCACGAACATGTTCACGAAGTCGCCCGATCCGGTATTGATATAGGTGGCATTGAGGTAATCGCTGGCCCCCAGAACCTGTTCAACCTGTGGATCCAACGTGGTGGGCGACCCGGACCAGGGGCCAAGCTGCCGTGGATAGAGAACAAACGGGTCACGTTCCACAGGCCGCACTTCGGAAGCGGGCCGCAGGGTCCAGGCGGTTGAAACCGCAAGCGTCAGAAGGGCCGCAACCGCCAGCGCCACCGATGCGCGAATGCCAAAGATACGCAAGGCAACAGAACCCAGCCCCTGGGTATCCAGATCAATGGTCTCGGCAAAGGGTTGCGGATTCGGCGCCAGGCGCTGCAAGCCGATGGCCATCAGGAACAGAATGGCGACGCAGAGCAGGAAGATGATCCAGCCTTCAAAGAAATGCATGAAGCCTTCAGCCTGCTCTATGCCGTGCTGATTGACCAGCACGCCGATCACGCCAATGCGGATCGAGTTCATCAGCACGGTCAGAGGGGCGGCCGAAACCAGCAAAACCACCTTGTGCCAGATCGGGCCACGGTAAAGCAGGGCAAAGAGATACGAGAAGCTCAGGATCGGGAACAGATAGCGCAGCCCGGAACAGGCCTCGGCCACCTGAAGTTTGTAGACCCCCAGATCGATGATGTTGCCTTCGATGAAAACCGAAACACCGGCCATCTGCACGAACCAGACGCCCAGCTCGGATGAAATCCATTGCAGGAAGATCGTGAGCTTCCAATAGACGAATTGCGGCAGGGGCAGCATGAACACCAGGTGCAGTACAGGCAGCTGGTGGTATTTGCCCCGCTGCCAGCCGAACACGGTCAGCATGACGCCACCGGTCCAGATGATCATGGCATAGGTGACGATATCGGGGATGCGGGCCAGATTTCCCAGAATGGCGATGATCAGGGCCACGGCGATCACGGCAACACCCGGCCATCGATCGTGCACAACCGGATTGGGCGGCGGCATGTCCCTAAGTTCACGCAGGAACAGATACAGCGAAATGATCGGGATCAGCGGACCATGGCTGTATTCGGGGGTGCTCCAGGCGGCGCCCAGAGACACGATCCCGATCCAGAAGACGGGTATCGATCCAAGCAGCAGCAGGACAAACCAGAACAGCCCGACGGTGTTCATGACCGGCAAGCCTCTTCTGGCCGCTTCAAGGATATTACTGCGGCTGTTTTTCGAATCGAGGTGATGCATCACGGTCCATCATGCACAATAAGGTGCGGCCTGAAATTATGACGGCTCAAGCTCCCGCTATTTTGATCCGTTTTCGGGACATTGGGCGCGGGATGTCCTGATTGTCGATATCGTGAACCGCGTGAATGAACGTCAGGGTTTGAGAGAAAAGCGCCGGCCCAAAGTCAGAAAGACCGAGTTTGAAGTTGCCTTAAAGCCGTTCTGATCGTCCATTTCATATTGGTACCCCACGTTTACGGCCCAGTCTTTCGTGACCGCCCGTGTATAGGACGCACTGAACGTACCGCGCTGGCGCGGGTTGGGTTGACCGGTTCCCTCGTCTTCCTGGTCGATGTAATCGATACTGAAAGACAGCCCCGATACCGGGTTGATGAAATAGTCATATGTCAGAAACACCAGTGTTTCGCGTGTTTCTATGCTCTGCGTACTGGTGCCGACCCGGCGCTGCACCGTTGCCCCGATCCGGGAACTGGCCAGCTGATAGCTGTAGTCGAGCTGCCCGATCGGTGTGACTTCGTCGAATGGTCCTCTGGTCAGGCCCACGTTGAAGCTCAACACGCCGTTGGCGCGCTGAAAACTGCGGCCGGCCGTTGCGTTTATCCGTGACCCATTAACCCCGAATGTCTGGTCAATCTGAAAATCCGCCGAGCCGTCTGGCAGGGTTTTGCTCCATGCGAAATCCCAGACGAAATCCTCGGTTACGGTGTTGGTATTGGTTGTGCGCTGCGTGTCATCCACCTGACTGTAACCGATATTCGCACTGACGGTGGTGACAGGGGATACGTCATAGGTTCCGCCAACTGTCACAACCGTTGTTTGCTCATCGGTTCGCACGTTGTCTTCTGCAGAGAAATCAGTGTAGCCGAGACGCAAGTTGGCCTGAAAAACCGGTGACACCCGCAATGTCGTGATCGCGGTGTAATTGCTTGACTTGTTGTCGAACAGGTTCGGATCGATTGTGTTTGTATAAGTGCGTTCGCTATAGCTGTAGATGAATTGGAACCCGATTGGATCATTCAGGCCGGTTTGCCAATTCAGGTTGCCCAAGGAGTTGACCTGATCCCCGATGGTTCCGGTCACATCGGCGGCATCAATTCTGCCATCCAGATTGGTGTCGGTCAGTGAACGATTAAAAGCCAGATCCTGTTCGCGGTAATCCAATAGCAGGTCAAGCTGGCTGTTCTGGCGCGACCGCTGATACGACAGGCGGGCAGACGGGTCCGCAAAGCTGGAATCCGTCCCGATAATCGGCTCATTGGCGATCCGGTACAGTCCGGAAAGGTCAAGAGCCAATCTCGAATCCGAGGTCTGCTTCAGAATACCCAATGCCAGCGTATTCTCCCACCAGGTCGTGGACCCAAGCGAAGGATCGGTCAGGCGAAGATTGCTGTCATGTCTGAGCGACGAGAGATAATCCAGGGTCACACTCAGGCCGGTCCCGGTCCCAATCTGCTGACCGGTCGGCAGGCCGACCCTTCGGGCCGGGTTTCGCTGTGCCCGTTGTGCGATCAGTTGCTGGCTGGGTGTTTGCTGCACAACCGTCGGTGCGACGGTTGTCTGCTGCACGGATGTTTGCTGTGTCGAGGTTTGTGTTTGCTGCGCAGTCGTTTGCTGTGTCGAGGCCTGCTGCCCGACAGCTGGTGTAAACGAACTTATGACAGCGATCCCGCCCCCCAGAATGGTGGACAGCCTGCTCCTGGATTTCCCCACCTGTATCAGCCCCTATTCGAACAAGCGGCGTGCTGGTACGACAACAACGTCTCCGGGTCTAAGCACTGTATTGCCTTGGATGCCACCGCCCGAGCCTTTGTAGTTATAGGTGTATTTTCTCATCACGCCTGTTTTACTGTCAGCCCGGCGCAATTCGATGCGCTTGCGAGCCGCGAAATTGGTCAGGCCACCGGCCTGAGCCAAAACCTGGAGAATTGTTGTGCCTTCGGTTGCCAGATGCTTGCCGGGCACATTGACCTCACCCATGATGAAAACATCGATGGTTGGTCCGGATGCGGCCTGTCCGCCCAGAAGCGGCGGCGGAGCCAGCGACGCCACTGAAATAAAGACTGTCGGCGGCGTATTGAAATTCGAGGCCAACGCCGATGAGAGCGACGCGCTTAATCCGCTGGTCGACTGACCGGCCGCACGGATCGAGCCGGCAAGCGGAAAGTTGATGGACCCGTCCGGCAGAACCAGAATGGTCCGATTCAGGGTGGGGTCTTCGAGAACTTCAACCTGCAGCGCATCACCCGGTTGGATTTGATAGGATTGCGCCCATGATGCGGTGGCCACGATCATGGTAATGACAAGTGCGGTCAAGGACCCGATGACTGTACGCATATTCAAATCTCTCACTTTTTCCTACTTATGCCTTCCCACAAGCTGCAAAACAATCAGCAGGGAGTCTGATACATACAAGATGCGGCAGAAATGCAGCGGCGGCGCGCGTGCACTCTGTGCGCTTACTGACCTGCGTTATTCATCGCGACCAGCCGTTCGATCTCGGCCTCTATGGATGAGGCAATCTCAGCCGAGGCTGCCCCGGTCGCTTCCGCTGCACGAAAACTGCGCAAAGCTTCTTCGTTCCGGTCCAGAGCGGCGTATGTTTTGCCCAGATGGTACAAGACCAGAGGATGCCCAGAGAAAACCTGTGCCGCAGATTCCAGGTACTGGACGGCCTCTTCATAATTGCCGACCTGATACGCCACCCATCCATAGGTATCTTGAAAGGCGGGTTCTTGCGTGCCCCGCAAGCGCTGCGCCAGAACATGCGCTCGTTGCAGGCTTTCGGCATCGCTGCGCTGGGTTGTCAGCAGGCTGGCAAGGTTGTTGGCAACCAAAATCGACTGGCCACTGAGGGGGTAGAGCTTTTCGTAAACGGCAATGGCCTGCTCCATATCACCGGCCTGTTCGTGAAACGCTGCCTGCACAAATAGCAGATCGGGATTTTCGGGCAGGGCAATCAGTGCCTCGGCCAGGACATCCTGGGCTTTTTCGATATTGCCACGCTCGGTTTCCAGCATGTGAAGCGCGACCCATGCCCGTGTTATGTCGGGGTGCTCATCGATGATCGCGCGATAAATCTGTTCGGCCTTGTCAAGTTCCCCTTCTTCCGCCAGCGCACGTGCCTTTACAAAGCGCAATGGCAGGGAATCCGGGGTTTCCGTAAGTTTCTGATCGATCCGGGCAAAGGCTTCTTCGTGTTTGTCCTGAGCCAGCATCAGTCGGATAACCGCGATATCAGCGGGCAAGCCGAATTGGGGATCTGCGGCCAATTCGTTGAGAAATTCCATCAGGTCGTCAGAGCGGTTCTGGGAGGCCAGCATGTATGCCCTGAGCTCGTTCGAAAGGCGTTGCGCGTTGGGGTCTGTCAGCGCTTCGAGCGACTTCAGAACAGCTTCAAGGCGGTCCCAATCCTGCTGACGCATATAGGTTTGGGCAAGCAGAGACAGCAGGTCCGGATTTTGCGGGCTTTTGCGCAAGGCATCCAGCAACACGCTCTGGGCAATTTCCAAGTCATTTTTTGACAGCAGATATTGACCATAGCGCGCAGCCTCGGTTCCTGCGTTCTGGGACATCTCCGCAGCCAGGGCAAGCATTTCGCCCATCAGTTCGCGATCGCCGTTGCGCTCGTGAGCATTGGCCATAAGGGTCATCAATTGCGGATCGCGGGGGGTCTGGCTCAGGGCTTCGCGCAGCAGGATAATCGCATCACCGGTCTGATTATCCTCAATCAACCAGGCAGCCTTGAACTTGAGCGCCCCCACCTGTTTCGGATCTTCTTCAAGAATCTTTTCGACCAAAGCGCGAGCTTCTTCAGATTCCCCCTCGCTGAACAGCATCCGGGCAAATTCTACTTCATTTTCCCGGGTTTGTGCGGTTCGCTCTGCATCTGCCAGAAGATTGCGCATTTCAGAAAGCGCGGTTTGCGTGTCCCCGCTGTGAAATTTCAAAGTGGCCCGCCATGCGCGGAGCTTTGCGGCGTTTGTACTATCCTGCGCGATGATTGCATCAATTTCGTTGATGGCGGCTTGGGGGCCGCGATGGTCGTTCAGGAATGCAATAAGGCGTTGAGTTGGCATGTGATCTTCGGCCTGAGGGTCGATCTTCCCGCGCAGAATATCCTCAGCCGCATCCAGCTCGTTCCAGTCGATGTAATGCTGAACCAGCATCGCCTCGACGCCCTCATCCTCGGGGTAAAGCTGAAGCATGCCTTTGAGCTGCAACGCTATCTCTTCGTGTTTGTTCTGAGCCTGTAGGGCACGCAGTCGGATCGCGTACAAATTGTCCTGCTTCGGCACTACGGCCAGTGCGGCATCAATCTCGTTGACCGCATCATCCCAGAGTTCGTTGCGGACAAGCCAGTCGATCACGATTTTCCGCGCGCTCATCAGATCGGGTTTTTGGTCGATCATTTCGCGTGCGGTCCGAATGATGGAATCCGTTCTGGCCACATCCCCGTTACGGATCGAGTCGGTATAGGCCAGGCTGTTATTGATGGACTCGACCTCTATATTGTCGGGTTCCAGTTCGGCGGCTATCGCACCATGGCGTCCGACAGCGTCCCAGTTGCCCAAGTCAAACGCCATCTCGGCCAGTGCGAAGTGGCTTTCGAAATTGTCCGGGTATTGTTCGACCAACAACAGGTACTGGCCGAATGCGACTGGGATGTTCTCTCGATCACGCTCAAGCCGGGCATAGGTCAGGCGCGCCTCCTTGTGCTGGCCGTTCAGTTTGAAGACGTTGCGGAATTCGACCAGAGCGCGCTCGACGTCGCCCTCTTCCAGCAAGGCCAGCCCGGCCTGATAATGTTTCTCGGCCCGCTCTTCAGCGGTGTCACAGGCACTCAGGAACAGGAACGCAGCACACAGAAGCGATGCAAGACGTGGGAGATGGGAAAAGACGGACTGGTTCATGGGTAGGTTTCCACACGATCTGGGCGCAACAAGGATACAGCCATCCCAAAAGGCTACAAAATGACCGTTTCAGCAACCGGTCCCGCGCAGAACCGCAAAAATTGTCCGAAACAGGATATGCATGTCCGTCTTGAGCGACATATCCTTCCAGTATTCCACATCATGCTGCGCGCGCTCGGCGAATGTCGAGTTATTCCGGTTGGAGACCTGCCATGAGCCGGTAATCCCAGGGCGCATTCTGTAGTACATGTTGTTTGGATAAAGCTCTTTCTGGCAAACCATCATGGGGCGGGGGCCAACCACGGACATTTCGCCAACGAAAACATTCCAGAATTGCGGCAACTCATCCATCGAGGATTTGCGCAGGAATGTCCCGAACTTGATGATGCGCGGATCATTCCGCAGTTTCTGGTCGCGATTCCATTCCTCACGGGCTTCAGGGTTTTCTTTCAGATGTTCTTGCAGCACATTTTCGGCGTCATGCACCATTGTGCGTAGCTTGATCATCTTGAACGCCTTGCCGTTCTTGCCCAGCCGTTCCTGCCGATAAAACGGAGTCACGCCCTGGAATGCCAAAAATGCGGCCAGCATAAGAACAAAAGGCACAACGAAAGGTGCTGCGAGCAAAGCGAACGCAATGTCAAAAAGACGCTTGCCCACACTTCTGTACACCCCTCGACACGGCAACGGAGCGGGTACAACAGAAATACCGGAGTAGCCCGCGCCAGCGTTGGCCACTTCTTTCGAATGACTTGTCACTATTTAAACCCCCAACACACACAATTACTCACGAACCACTCACCAAACTTACGAACCGAACACGCTCGACCTCAACCACATATATTTAAAATCTTATATTTTTATACCACTTCGACCCTGCACTTACTCACTTGCGAGGCCGCTTTCCCGTATCCAACTGTTAACAAATTCCACCTGCCTTGCAAAACATTAATGCTGGCGAACGTGTTCTCTGGTCGCTGAATACAGGTGCTTTTTTACAGTATCGTGAAGATGCGATCAGCTGATTGGCCGCAAATTCATGAACTTTCGTTTCCCCATGGGACACAATGAGCGAAAATTTCACCCTTTAGGTTTGATTTCCGCCCTTAGAATCTTTTTTAATGTGTGATCACATCAGGTTCTGGCCGCCTCTTTTTTGGTCAACCTAATAAGGACGCAACGGAAACAATCGCACCGATCACTTCAGATTGAGAAAGCGGGAAGGTCAATTCACCGCGTGTGCAGTTTAGTGGTGCCTGCTATCTTGATTTTGTGACAAACTAGTACCCAAGTACTTTTTGTTTATGTGATGTGTTCGTTGTGTAAGGGATTTCTGGTGGTTCAGAGTATGAGTTTGGATAATCTCCGGGGGGCCAGTACGAGGTTTGACAAGGCAGAAGGCAACCGAGGTGCAATGGCGTCCAGCGACGGGTTTTATCTAGATTATTTCGGGCTTGACCGACGGCCCTTCACGCTGCTTCCGGATCCCGGATTCATGTACTGGTCGCCGCTGCACAAGCGCGGTTACTCGGTCCTGCAATTCGGCATCATGAGCTGTGCGCCCATCACCGTGCTAACCGGGGAAATCGGGGCCGGGAAAACCACCCTGATACAGCACCTCCTCAGCGAGATGGAGCAGTCGATCACGGTTGGGCTGATTTCGAATGCGCAGGGCGGTCGCGGAGAGCTGCTGCAATGGGTCCTGCACGCGCTGGGTCTGCCGATCGAGGCGGATGCAAGCTATGTACAGATATTCCGGGCGCTGCAGGATTTCCTGGTCGCGGAATATGCCGAGGGCCGGCGGGTGGTTCTGATCTTTGACGAAGCGCAGAACCTGACCGTCGAAGGGTTGGAAGAAATCCGGATGCTGACCAATATCAACTCGAATACGGATGAGCTGATTCAGCTTGTTCTGGTTGGTCAGCCTGAATTGCGCGACATGGTTCTTGATCCCAAGATGCGCCAGCTGACACAGCGCGTTGCCGCAAGTTTTCATCTTGAACGGATGGATGAGTCTTCGGTCAAAGCCTATATCAGACATAGGATGAAAACGGCTGGCGGTTCAGGCGATGAATTCACCGAAGAGGCCTGCAAGCAGATTTTCGCACAAACGCGCGGTGTTCCGCGACTTGTAAATCAGTTCTGCGACTTTGCTCTGCTTTATGCCTGGACGAATGAGGCCGAGAAAGTGGATGAAGAGGTTGTGGAGCAAGTGGTCAAAGATGGCGTGTTCTTTGGCGGAAACTCACTCGAGAAGGAGCTGACAGTCTGATATGGGCCCGGTTCGCTATTACTTTTCCATTTTCCTGAGGCGGTTTCCGTATTTTCTGATCGTCGCGCTCATTGTCTCTGTGGCATCGATCATCATAGCACGGGCGCTGCCCCCGACCTACCTGTCTCAGATGCGCCTGATCGTGGAATCGCCCCAGATTCCAGGCAGCCTGGCCGCGAGTACTGTGACCACACCTGCAGCAGAGCAACTGCAGATCATCGAACAGCGCCTGCTGACCCGGCCGGTCCTTCTTGATATCGCCCATGAATTTGAGGTTCTGCCTGATCAGGACGAGGCAACCCCCGATCAGATCGTCAACGCCATGCGCAAGAGCACCTCGATCTGGATCACCGGGGGTCTCAATCAGGCCAATCTGATGACAATCACCTTCGAGGCGCGCAGTGGCCAGATTGCGGCAGGTGTGTTGAACAGATACCTGACGGAAATCCAGAAGCTGGATGTCACCTATCGCAAGGAACGGGCCACAGATACCCTGGCTTTCTTCGAGCTCGAAGTAGAACGGCTGAGCGACGAGTTGAGCCGGCGCAGTGCCCGTATCCTTGAGTTCAAGAATGAAAACTCCAGCGCCTTGCCCGACAGCCTACAATTTCGGCTGGCGCAGCAGGGAGCATTGCAGACCAATCTTGAACAAACAGACCAACAGATCTTTTCGCTCAAAGCGCAGCGCGAAAAGCTGGTGAATATCTTCAGTTCAACCGGTCAGGTTGTCGGGGTCTCCCAGCAGAACCTGTCCCCTGCGCAACAACAGCTGAGCCAGTTGCGGAATCAACTGGATAATCAGCGTGTGATTTATTCCGAAAACAACCCTCAGATTAAGCTGTTGCAAGCCCGGATCGAAAAGCTCGAGGAAGTGGTTGCCGCCGAACAGGCAACAAACCCAGCCCCGGTTGATGTACAAACAGGCAACTCGGCCCTTGATCTGCAACTGGCCCAGGTCGACTCGCAGATTTCGGCGTTAGAGGATCAGAAACGGGTTATGGAAGACCGTCTTAACGCTCTGACGTTGACCATCGATCAGACGCCGGCCAATGCCATCACACTGTCTGAACTGCAGCGCGAACATGACAACATCCAAACCCAGTACAATGCCGCAGTCAGCCGTCTGGCCGCAGCCTCGACCGGGGAACGGATTGAGGTCACGTCCCAAGGGCAACGTATTTCCGTCATTGAGCATCCCTCTACGCCAAGCGAGCCTTCGAAACCCAACCGCCTGATGATTGCCGGAGGGGGATCGGCCTTTGGTATCCTGCTGGGGCTGGGGCTGGTGGTTTTGCTGGAGGTCCTGAATCGGTCCGTGCGTCGGCCCGAAGACCTGATCAACAAGCTTGAGGTCTGGCCGATCGCCACTATTCCCTATGCTCCATCACGCGGTGAAGTGTTGATGCAGCGCGCGGTATGGGGTGGGATCATACTGGCTATTCTAATCGGAGTGCCAGCCGGGGTCTGGGCGGTGCATACCTATTACCTACCCCTCGATCTTATTACCGAGAGAGTGATGGATAAACTGGAGACATACTGGTGAGTATTGTTTCGATTGATTTGGTGAATGTGTGATGGACCGTCTTCAGAAAGCGATTCAAAAGGCGCGCGAGGAACGGCAGAGCCGCGAAAGCCCGCCGCCGGTCATGGAACAACCGCCCCGTCACGCCCCGTCAGAAGACGCTTGTGACGCCCGGTGGCAAAGCGTGCCCGAGATACAGATCGACCCAAAGCTCGCAGTGCGCAACCGGCTTGCATCGCTTGCTGGCGGCGGAGACGCCACCCCCTATGACATGTTGCGGACCAAGATGCTGCAACAGATCTTGTCCAACAAATGGCGCAGGGTGGCATTGACCTCCCCGTACAGCGGGTGCGGCAAAAGCACGACGACGGCCAACCTGGCGTTCAGCCTGGGGCGGCAGGAAGATCTGCGGACGATCGTGATCGATTTCGACATGCGGCGCAGGGGGCTGGCCGAGATTCTGAAGCAAACCGGCAACCACAGCATGGCCGACGTCATTCAGGGGTCGGTGCCGTTTCATGAACATGCGCTGCGGTATGGCAAGAACGTGATCTTCGGGCTGAATTACACGCCCACGCGCAATCCGGCGGAGATCTTGCAAAGCCGACGGGCAATCGAATTTCTCGAACAGCTCGAGGCGGATTACAAACCCGACGTCATTCTGTTCGACACGCCCCCCCTGATGATGAGCGATGACAGCCACGGCTTTCTCAGGAACGTCGATTGTGCCCTGCTTCTGGCAGCCGCCGAAGAAACCAGCATCGACCATATCGACGTTTCCGAACAGCAACTGGCGGAACTGACCAGCGTCATGGGGATCGTGTTGAACAAATGCCGATACATCAGCGGAACGTTTGGCAATGAGTACGGATCCTACTGATACGGCCCCGGCCGATGCAGTGATCATTCCCCATTACAACGATTTGCCCCGGCTGGAACGATGTCTTCTTGCCCTGAGAGAGAATGATCTGACGGCAACTGAAATCGTTGTCGTTGACAACAACTCTCCGGTGTCGCTGGATACGATGCGCCAGGCCTTTCCCGAGGTGCATTTCGTAGTGGAAACCCAAAAGGGCGCGGCCCATGCCCGCAATCGCGGAGTTGCAGAAACCAGAGCGCCCCGACTGTTTTTCATTGACGCCGATTGCGTACCTGCGCCGGACTGGTTGAGCGTCGGGCGTCAGGTCGCGGATCAGGCCGATCTGATTGGTGGCCGGGTAGATGTCTTTGACGAAACCCCACCCCCGCGCAGCGGCGCAGAAGCGTTCGAGGCTGTTTTTGCATTCAACTTCCGCAGGTATATCGAGGTTCAGGGGTTTTCCGGCGCCGGCAACCTGCTGACCCGACGCGATGTGTTCGATGCGATCGGCGGGTTCATCAACGGTGTCTCGGAAGATCGGGAATGGACCATGCGCGCGGTCGCCCGCGGGTATAGCCTGATCTACCGGGACAACTTTCGTGTCAGCCATCCGTCCCGGCAGAACTGGCCCGCGCTCAAGGCCAAGTGGCGGCGCACGACACAAGAGGCATATCTGCTGCATGGCACCAACGCCGCCGCGCGCATGCGGTGGGCGATCCGTGGGTTGGCCATGCCAGCCAGTGCAATTGTGCACACCCCGAAAATCCTCAGAAGCGACAAGCTGTCCTCGGCGGGCGAAACCAGTCGGGCGGTCATCACATTGTTCCGGCTCAGATGTCAGCGGATGATCTGGATGTTGCGCCAGGCGGCAGGTGGCAACATCTGATCAAAAGAAAAGGGACCGCGAAACGGCCCCTTGTCCTGTTTGTCAGGTTTGTGTGTCGCTTAGGCGGCCTTGCGGCGACGCGTCAGAGCCAGACCACCAAGCGCGGTCAGAAGCAGCAGACCACCGGCGGGCAGCGGAACTGGTGCGACGTCGAAATCAAACGTAACCGGCACCGGATTGCCATTGGCATCGGTCGCCCCTTGAGAGTTGGCCCAGCTAAACACCAAATTCTGGCTCAAGGTGTTCGGGCTGACGCTGCTGAACAGCGTGCTGAGTGTCGTCTGAACACCACCCAGAACCGACGTCTGTGCCAGCACGTTGGCCGGATTCAAGGCGTCGACCCAGCTCACTGTCAGACCTGTGAACGTGCTCAGCAGATTGATGGTGATCGAAGCGTTCGCAACACCAAAAAGAGGATCAATGGGCGACTGGAAGTTGATCATGTAAACCCCGGGCCCACCCATCGTGGAAACCGTACCGGAGAAGAGCGTGTCGGAGGTGATGTCATATCCACCCCCCGGCAGAGGACCACCACCCGCTGACACCGAGGTCAGAGCGCTGGCCGATCCGGCCATCATCACAGCAGTAGCAAGCCCCGCCGCCATCATTTTAAAAGTTCTAAACATACAAAGTCCCACCTTTGATTTTTATACACACAACCCGCTCGAAATCTCGGCAGGGCACCTACTGCAATCATTAATAATTCATTTCTATTTGATTGCGAAGGATTTTTCTCAGAATTGTGGCTTTTTATGGGCACAAACGCCCATTGGCCGGCACAATGGATGTCTGAGTTACCGTTTGTTTCCCCATCGTGAACCAGAATCACCCGAATAAGGCGAATCTGCGTCTGGAGAACATACCGACTTTCCGGCGATTCCGAGCGTTTTCACACTGCACCAAGCATAATCCGAACCGGTTCGGGCGATGCAGAACCAACCCCGATCACTCTGTCATAAAATGCAACCGGCACGCCTTTTCACATGACGGGCGCCCCCGTTCTGCGCAAGGCAAGAAACAATACAAACCATTTCAGCGCACTGTCTACTTTCTGCCCGGCACAAGGGCCCTGCGGATCGCGACAGAAGGGAAAAAGGCCACAAACCCGGGTTCCGCCATATTTATTCTTCGACGGTCCGAAAGTTTCGTGTAGCTTTGGGTTGTTATTGTACCAAGTTCAGGCACGCATTTTCAATCGGAAGTCGTTGTTTAGCCGTTTGTCTATTGTGCCTGCCTATTTAGCGAGGAGACATTGCGCATGGGTGTTGGCCAGAACATAGCCGCTGAGAATGCGAATTGGACCTTTGGGGGCAGTGTTCCCGATACGTTTGTCGACCACATCAAATTGTCTGTTCCTCTTTATGAAATGGGTCACGGCCTGATCTGTCAGGTTTCCGATTTCTTCGTCCGCAATGACAGTCTCTGCTATGAAATCGGCACATCGACCGGGGAGTTGATCCGCAAACTGGCAGAACATAATGCGGGAAAGCCTGACGCACGCTGGATCGGGATCGATGTCGAACCTGAAATGGTGAAGGTCGCCGAAGCTCATTGCGCGGATGTCCCGAACATTTCCATTCTTCATGACGATGCCCGTCATATGGAGATGGAAAAGGCGGACATGATCGTCAGCTATTATACAATGCAGTTCATCCCGCCCCGGTACCGGCAGGAACTGTTCACCAAGATCTACAACACCCTGAACTGGGGCGGTGCGTTTGTCATGTTCGAAAAAGTCCGGGGGCCGGATGCGCGGTTCCAGGATCTTGTGACTCAGCTCTACAACGAATTCAAAATTAGTAACGGATTCTCAAGCGAGGAAATCGTCGAAAAGGCGCGCAGCCTGAAAAGCGTGCTGGAGCCGTTTTCCACCCAGGGCAATCTGGATCTGCTGGGCCGGGCCGGTTTCAAGGATGTGATGAGTATTCAGAAGTATATTTGTTTTGAAGGTTTTCTTGCTATCAAATGATTGCTTAACGCCATGCCGGCAGAGACCGGAGTGGGATAACACCGCTTATGGCCCGATTGATGGAGGCTGCCGAGGACGCTGATGAACGCGCCTGATTTTGATCCCTGTGAAATGGCACTGGAAGACGGACTGAATGCAATAGTTGCTTGCTTTCAGCACACCGTACTTGCGGCGAAGCTGGTCGCCGAACGGATATGACCGTGTCGGCTCTTTCGGATAAGCCATCTTGGACGGTCGGGGCTTTCCTCCTGTTGATCGCGGCGCTGTTGGTCTGCCTGTCCGTTCTCATAATCAATGGCGGGCCGCTTTATTACTTCGATACCGGCAGTTATATCCGGCAGGGAAATGTGGCCTTGAGCAGTTTCCTTCCGCCGACAGCTGATAGCGTTGCGGCAGGTGTAACCCACAACGCCGATGAGGATAACACCGCAACCGGATCACGGTCACTGATCTATGGCCTCATCATGGCTGCGCTTGTTCGGGTCGATGCCCTGTCCACCCTTCCGGTATTGCATCTGGCTGCTACGCTGCTGGCTGTCTGGATGCTGGCGCGAACGGCTGGCCGGTCTCTGGGCGGTATGCAGAACACAATCACGATGACTGCGGTGCCTTTGTTGTTGGCGGCCAGTACCTCTTTGCCGTTTTATATTGCCTACATGATGCCGGATATTTTTGCCCCGATGTTGCTGATCGTGATTGCCTTGCTGACGGCTTTTGGGCGGATAATGCAGACCTGGGAACTTTTGTTGATATCCGCTCTGGCCCTGTTCAGCGCCCTTCTGCACCCGTCTCATCTGGCGGTTGCGGCGTTAATGATACCCTTTGTCGCTTTGGCCGCGCTCTGGGGGAAAAGACCACGGCGCTGGCGCGCGACAATCTTGATGATGATGGTTCTGGCGCTGGCACTGGCCGAGCGCAAGGCCTTTCAGGTCACCGTGGAAATCGCCACCAACAAAGAGGTCGTCTATACGCCGCATATCACTGCGCGGCTCATCGTTGACGGGCCGGGCATGGATTATCTGGACGAGGTCTGTCCGAATGCCGAAGTGCCCACCTGCGCACTACACGAAGCGCTGTCGTGGTCAGATGATCCCTACAGGCTGACACCCTCCCATATCATTTTCGAACGCTCCCCCAACCTGGGTTCATTCCGGCTCATGTCACCCGAAGATCAGAAACGGGTTGCCCTGTCCCAACGGGAATTCGCCAAGGCGGTTTTCCTGTCCCGGCCTCTTTCCACCTCGTTGGCACTGGCCCGGAACGGCTATCAGCAGGTATTGCGCTATAGCATTGCCATGACGATCCCAACGGATGTGGAGCTGGAAAACGCCCGCTGGTTGGCCAGAATGGAAGATATCCGGCCCGATATGTTCCAAGGCGGTTCATTGTCTCAGGACAGGGGCTGGATAGAAACGGCCGATATCGTGCACGGCGTGATCTATGCCGTCTCTTTTGCCTTTATCGTTTTCATTCTGCTGCGGCCGGGTAGTGTGTCGCGTGACATGAAGCTGTTTGCGCTGTTCATCCTGATCGGAATAGCGGTCAACGCTCTGGTCTGCGGAGGAGTATCACAACCCGCGGATCGTTACGGCGCGCGCGTGATGTGGTTGTTGCCCTTTACAGCCGCCTTTCTTTTCCTTGTTCAGCGCTCAGGCGCTTCGCGTATCATTGCCGGAGATCCTTCGTGAGTTCAGATCACCCCCTTTCCATCAGCGTGGTCATGCCGGCCTACAATGCCGAACATCTGCTGCCGCGCGTTTTGCCGCCATTGATTGAAATGCTGAATACCGGTCAGGTGCAGCAGGTTCTGGTGGTGGATGACCAATCCCCCGACGGCACCGCGGCGCTGGCACGGGAAATGGGCGCAACCGTGTTGACCACGCCCGTCAATGGCGGCCCCGGAGCGGCCCGCAACCTGGCCGCCCAGCAGGCCACGGGCGATATCCTGTGGTTCGTGGATTCCGATGTCATCGCCTGGCCGGACGGCCCGGATCACATTCGCCGGGCGATGTCCGAAGACAATGTGGGCGCCGTGTTCGGATCCTATGATGACGCCCCGGACGGGCAGGCCTGGTTTTCACGCTACAAGAACCTTCTGCACCGCTATCACCATCAACGCGCCCGCCGCGAGGCGCGCACCTTCTGGGCCGGGTGTGGCGCCATCCGGCGCGACGTGTTTCTTGAAGTCGGTGGCTTTGATGTCAAAACCTATGAGGTGCCTTCGATCGAGGATATCGAACTGGGTTACCGGATCGCGGCCACCGGCAGACGTATCCTGGTCGAGCCGCTTTTGCAGGGCAAACATCTGAAGGTCTGGACCATCCGCAACAGCCTGAGCACGGATATCTTCTGCCGCGCCTTGCCCTGGGCCCGGCTGATGATCTCGCGCGAGGGGTTGACCGATGACTTGAACACCTCGATGGCCGAGCGGGCACGGGCCGCAATCGCCGGGCTGTTGCTGCTGTCGCTTCTGGCCCTGCCGTTCTGGCCGGGAAGCTGGCCTTTGCCTTTTGTGTTACTGGCCGCGGCCTTTGTCGCCAATCTGGATCTGGTGCGCGCCATGTCCGGGCATGGCGGGCCGTGGTTTGCGTTCAAATGTCTGCTCTACCACCAGGTCTATTACGTCTATTCGGCCACCATCTATGTCTGGTGCCTGTTCGAATATCACATGCTGGGCAGACGGCATAACTTGTCGGTCAGGCGAAGTTAACCTGTCCGGTTTCACCCATCGGAAACCGGGCAAACCGATCAGTTTGCTCTGCGCAAGTTTCCTTTGAGGGACCGCGTTCTGGGCTTTCTGGCAGCTTCAATTTGGCCCGGCAGCGTTACCGAAACGCGCGCACCACCCAGAGAGGATGTTCCGATACTGACGGATCCGCCGTAAAGTTCAGCGATATCCTGCACGATCAAAAGCCCCAGCCCATGCCCCTCGGTCTCATCTGTATTGTCTTTCTGAGCCGACCCCTCTGATCTACCCGCCCCCATCCCGGGGCCATCATCCTCGATACTCAACGTGATCATGCCCGGTTCGGGTGCCGTCACTGATATGCGCACATGGCTCTTGGCCCAGAGACAGGCGTTTTCAAGCAGATTGCCCAGGATCTCCTGAATGTCGGCCTCCTCGCCCCAAAAGGTGGTTCCGGCGTCTATGGCGTTTTCGATATGCGGCATCCTGTTTCGGAGTGTGATGCCAAGTGCAAACGATACATCTTCGGCGCAGGCATGCACCGGAGAGGATTTTCCATAGGGGCGTTCGGTACGCGCGCGGCTGAGGTTGCGTTTGATGACACCGGTCATACGCCCCACAAAATCCGTTATCTGATCTCCTTTATCTCCCTCAAGCTCTTCGGCAACGCGCGCCAATGCCGCCAGCGGTGTTTTCAGGCCATGCGCCAGCTCTGCGTTTTTTCGACGGTGTTTTTCGATGATCGTGCCGTTGCGCCAGTGCAGCTCGCGCAGTTCCTCAACCACGGGAACCAGATCGGGGGGCCATTTCTGATCGTCTATGATGGTGTCGTTTTTACGCATGACCTTCACGGAATTGCTGAGCCGCTTGAGCGGCATCAGCCCCCTGTTCACGGTGATGTAGACCGAAACCGAAACCATTATGGCAAGACCAATGAAAATCAATGCAATCAGCTTTGCAGCCCGGTTGGTCTCTTCCGTGACATGCATCAGCGGGGCCGCAATCCGGAAGGTCAATGTCTCATCCGGTTCCATCCCGGGAAACACGGCCCGTCTTCCACGCAGAACATCTCCGCCCGGGATTACGAAATTCCCCCCGGCTTCCGGGACGTCCAGAACCCAGCTTTCCGCAGTAACAGGGCCAAGTGACGGGGATTGCAGCAGGATTTCGTCAGACCCGTCGCGCGTCAATTGCCAGAACCATTGCTCATTGGTCAGGTCATAAAAGCTCGGGCCAACGCTCTCGAGCAGTTCAGCCTGTGCCCCGTCATAGGCGACCCGCCGGGCTTCGATCAACAAATCCTGCCCAAGCAGCAAATCCATTTCGCTGATTTCATGAGCCCGGTAGACCTGAATGCAGATCATGGCCCCGATACCCAGTATGGCGCAGCAGATCGCTATCGTGGCAATCGAAACGCGACGGGGGATCGTGGCCCAATTATGCGTCATCTACCGGAATCCGATACCCATGCCCCCGCACGGTTTCCACCATTCCCGCCGAAGTTTTCCGACGCAAACGTGAGACAAGAACATCGATGACGTTCGATTGCAGATCCATATCCTCGGCATAGATATGTTCGATCAGATCTGCCCGGCTGACGACAGATCCCGCATGCCGGGCGAGATGCTCCAGCGCCCGGAACTCGAAAGCGGTCAGCGATACGCTGCGCCCTTTGAAAAAGGCGGCTTTTTCATCCGGCAGAACCGAAAGATCTCCGACATCGATCGAGGGCGTACCACGCCCGCTTGCACGGCGCACCAAGGCCTCGAGCCGCGCCAGAAGCTCTTCGGAATGAAACGGCTTTGACAGATAATCATCAGCCCCGCTGCGCAGCCCGGAAACGATATCGTTCCAGCTGTCACGCGCCGACAGGATCAGAACCGGTGCTGCAACCTTGCGGCTGCGCCATTCCCGCAGGATCGACAACCCGTCCAGCCCCGGCAGCCCCAGGTCCAGCACGATCGCGTCCCAATCCTCGGTCTCTCCCAGAAACAGCGCATCATTGCCGTTTCCTGACAGTCTTACGATATCACCCCGGGCGCGCAGCAAACATTCAAGATCACCGCGCAGCGTATCGTCATCTTCCGCAACCAGTACCTTCATAACCCCTCATACGGGACAAACGGCCCAAACGTGAACATAGCATGACAAGACCCGACATGCGGCGTTCACCCCACCTTTTATATATTTGACCTGATCGGTTGTCGAAAGCGATCCGTTTCAGAACCCAAAATTTAGTTTTAGCGATTTGAGGTGCCGGATGTGCGGTCTGTTTGGAATTTTCCCAGAGGATACAACCTCATCCCCTGATGTCACACGGCTTCGTCAAAGCGGTTTCGCCATTCGGCACCGCGGCCCCGATGCCGGCAATATTCTGAGCGAGCCCGGTCTTGGCCTGGCCCATCAACGCCTGTCTCTGGTTGATACCGACACCCGGTCGGATCAGCCATTTACGGACCCAAGCGGCCGCTACATCCTTGTCTACAATGGCGAAGTCTATAACTTCAGAACCCTGCGCGCTGAACTTGAGGCACTGGGCATCCCGTTCCGCACCACCTCGGATACCGAAGTGGTACTGCACAGCCTGATCCAATGGGGCGAAGATGCGCTTGCCCGGTTCGATGGCATGTTCGGACTTGCCTTTATCGACCGGCAGACACACCGGGTTCTGCTGGCCCGGGACCGGTTTGGCATGAAACCTCTTTACTGGATGCAAGGCATGACCGAACAAGGCCCCGCCTTTCTGTTCGGTTCAGAGATCAAGGCCTTCGAACCCTGGATAACCCTGAAACCCGATGTCAACTCGATCGCGGCTTACCTGATGAAATTCGGAGGCCCGACCAGCGGCCCGACCTTCTATCAGGGGATCCGCAGCCTGACGCCCGGCACTTACCTGTGGCATGACGGATCGGGCAATATCGACATCGCCTCTTTCTTCCACCTGACCGACTTTCTCGACCTTGATGAGATGACCCGCCTCGATGGCCTGTCGGCTGCCGATATCGTCGATGAATATGCGGATCTCATGCATAAATCCGTGGCCTCGCATTTATTCGCGGATGCACCGGTTGGCGCGTTTTGCTCAGGCGGGGTGGATTCATCCCTGATCGTTGCCATCGCAGCGGCCCAGCACCAGAATATCGCCCTGTTCCACGCCAATGTGAAAGGCGCCTGGAGCGAGGTGGACGCCGCCTCGGAACTGGCCAAAAGCCTGAAACTTGATCTGCATGTCATCGAGGCTGAAGAGCAGGATTTCGTCGACATGATCCCGCGCGTAATGTGTCACTACGAATACCCGTTTTCCTATCATCCCAATTGCGCACCACTGATGATGATCGCCCAGCTCGCGGCGGATTCAGGGATAAAGGGGCTGTTGTCAGGCGAAGGATCGGATGAGCTGTTTCTGGGCTACCCCTGGCTTGGCCGCAAACGCCTGACAGACGGGTATGAAAGGATGATCAGCGGGTTGGGCTCGGCCATACGCGCAATACCGGGGGTTGGCCCGATCCTGGCACCTGACCGGATGGGAAACATGGAAAACGTCCGCGACATCCTGAATGGTCGCGAGATGGCGCAGGACAAGCGGGCCGTAGCCGACAGCCTGGCACAGCTGCCTCGCAAGTTTCAGGAAAGAGGCCGGCAATGGAGCTTGGATTACATGCACCACCATCTGCGAACGCTTTTGCATCGCAACGATACAATGGGCATGGCTGCCGGGATCGAGGCGCGGTTCCCGTTTCTGGACACACAGGTTGCCCGGTTCGGGATCAATCTGCCGGCACGCTACAAACTCAGGGGCTCTCCGTTCGTTTTCGAAAAGGCACACCCCTTCATCCGCGACAAATGGGTGGTCCGCGAGGTTGCCAACCGCTACATCCCCAACACCCTGAGCCAGCGCATCAAGATCGGGTTCTGGACGACGGTGTTTCAGCGGCTTGAGATCCGGCCGGAATACTTCAGGAACGCCCATTTGGGGGATCTTTTCAGCCTGACCCGGACACAGATGGCGAACACCATCGAAGAGGCCGGTCCGGATCTGCGGCTGCGGTTGCTGCTGACCGAGGTTTGGCTGCGATGTCGGCTGGATCATCAGGACGAAGATCGCGAAATCAACAGATTACGCGATCACGTCAGCATCCGGCCGGACAGATTCCGGCCCCGACCGTCCTCTGCCAACAAACCTGTGGGCGCTGCGGTCCACAGTTGAAGGGCTGCCCCTTCCTCAGAGAGCCGTGCTTTTGCGGACGGCGGATTGCGGGGCCGCCTTTTTCTTGGGTTTGGCTTCAAACTCTTCGTGATAAGAGCGCTCAACATTGACATCCCAGACGTCATGATCCTCGCCCAGAATATTGCGCGCGGCGTACATCGCCGACAGCATGGAATGATCCTGGTTGTTGTAGCGGTGCAGACCATTGCGACCCACGGTCTGGAAGTTTTCCAGCGTCTTCAGCCAGCCGCTGACTGTGTCTAGGGCGTCCTTGTATTCACTGTCATAGACCGGATAGGCCTTGGGCTGCCGGATAACCGCGTGGTCAATGACATCGCTGGCCTTGGCCAGACCCAGCTTTTCAAGCTCTTCACTGGCGAGATGCCTGAGATCCTCGTCACTTGACGACCACAACCCGTCACCTTTCTGGCAGAAATACTCCATCCCGATCGATGCGGTGTTCTGATCTGGCAGCATTTCCGCGGACCAGGCGCGGAAATTCTGGATGCGCCCCACCTTCACCTGCGGGCTGTGGATGTAGATCCAGTTGTCCGGGAACGGGTCCGCGTGGTCCAGGATCAGGGTCACGATCAGGAAATCACGATACCGCAGACGGTCTGCCGCCTCGACAACCTCGGGTGGCGGCGGCGGATCAAAAGCATGGATCAGATCACGAACGGCCATCGAATTGACGAACTCTTCGCCCTCCACCCGCTCGGTGTGTTTTTCGCCATCTTCAGTCCAGTGGCGCACATCGATCGAAGTGACGCGATTGCCATCACGGTTCACCTGGATCACTTCGGAATGGGTTTCGACCGATCCGCCTTTTTCCCGGATCAAGTCACGGGTCTTTTCCCACATCATGCCGGGGCCCAGGCGGGGATACTGGAATTCCTCGATCAGGCTGGCGGTGTCATTGGCCCCGGAAATCGCGTTCCAGACCGCCTTGGGCAAAGACAGGTTCTTGATCCGCTGCGCGGCCCAGTCGGCCCGGATTTCCGACGGCGGAATACCCCAGACCTTCTTGGTGTAGCTGTGGAAGAAATGCATATAAAGCCGCCCGCCAAAGCGGTTGACGACCCAGTCTTCGAACGTGTCTTCCTGCTGGCGGGGGCGGATCTTCCATTTGATGAAGCTGCCGATGATCTTGTAGGTCTCGTAGGGGCCGATATTGCCAAGGGCGTTGAAGATACGCAGCGGGTAGTCGTAGAATTTGTTGCGGTAGAAGATGCGGCTCAGGCGTTGCACGGTGATGAAATCATCCCCCATCACCTCGTGCCACATATCCTCGACTTCACGCACCTTGGTGAAAAACCGGTGCCCGCCAATGTCGAAGCGATACCCTTTGTGCGTTTCGGTTCGCGAGATGCCACCAACCATGTCCGAGGCTTCGAACACCCGGGGAACATGTGTGTCGCTCAGTTTCTGAAGTTCATAGGCTGCTGTCAGCCCTGCTGGACCACCACCAATGACGACAACGGGAACAATATCTTTTTTCAAATGACTAACACCCATACCAAAACACTGACCTAAAGCTACAAGAGGTTATCCGAGATTCACAACAAAATCCTGTCAGCCCCCGAAACGGGGCTCCTGCGCTTTGAGTTCCACCCCTTCCGTGCAGAAAAATCAACCATTCCGTTTGACGAACCGCACTTGCGCCACTCTGTGCAAATCGATGACAGGCCCGAACCGGGTCGCCTGTGCCGAAAGCCGGCTTGGGTTTTGCGAAACCGACGGTCTTTCACACCGCCCGAAACAGCACGCGTTTTCCACAATGCCCTGAAACATAACGATGATTGCTGACTGGCACAGCCAGCCGAAACTCCCCGCCCGGAAGCGAAACATAGATTGGATCCATACACCTCTTGCACGGCGCCTGACCTGAACCATGACCGCTTTTTTCAGGCTGCGTCTGTGATGTCCTTCACTGTGTCGACGGACCGAAAGCGCGCATCAACAATGCTGTGACTTTTCCCGCATTGTGTATGGTTGAGCGCCAGAGCAACAGGGAATTCAGCGCCTCACGACTCGTGGCCTTGTGAATCTTGACAGGATGGCGGCGCTGCCATCCTACTGCGTGTGAATGTTTGGAAAGGCTCGGATACATCAGGTCCGGGTTCGAACGAGTGAATTGGTAGCCAGTCTCGTTGTTAACGAGGGAGCAATTTTATGAAGTGTGTTATTCTGGCCGGTGGTTTGGGAACCCGGCTCAGCGAAGAAACCGTCAAGATTCCAAAGCCCATGGTCGAGATCGGCGGCAAACCGATCATCTGGCATATCATGAAAATCTACGCGGCACACGGCATCACGGATTTCATCGTCTGCCTCGGCTACAAGGGTTACGTGATCAAGGAATACTTCGCGAATTTCTTTCTGCACAGTTCAGACGTCACGATCGATCTGGCCAATGGCGGGCTTGAGATTGCAAACAGTAAATCGGAACCGTGGCGCGTGACGCTGGTCGATACCGGAGAGGACAGCCAGACCGGGGGGCGGCTGCGCCGTGTCATGCATCTGCTCAAGGATGAAGAGGCCTTTTGCATGACCTATGGCGACGGGGTCGGGAATGTCGATATCAGTTCGCTGGTCGCGTTCCACAAAAGCCACGGCAAACGCGCCACGCTCACCGCAGTCGTGCCACCGGGGCGTTTCGGCGCGTTGGAGCTGGCCAGCGATCAGATCGAACGTTTTGCCGAAAAACCGGGCGGTGACGGTGGTTTCATCAATGGCGGGTTCTTCGTGCTGCATCCTTCGGTAGGTGATCTGCTGGACGGGGACAGCGCAATCTGGGAACGCGCTCCGCTTGAAACGCTGGCCGCAGACGGCGATCTGATGGCGTTTCGCCACAAGGGATTCTGGCAACCGATGGATACGCTGCGCGACCGCCGTCAGCTCGAAGCCCGCTGGCAGGAAGGCAATGCTCCATGGAAGGTCTGGGAATGATGCTGGGTTCCGCTCCGAAAATCATCCTGCTTGGCAATCTGGGCTATATTGGTCCGGTCGTGGCAGCGGCCTTGCGGAAATCCTACCCCAACGCCAATCTGATCGGCCTTGATCCCGGGTTTTTCTCGGACCGGCTGACCACGCATGATGCGTGGCCCGAGCGGGTTCTGAACCAGCAGATCATCGCGGATATTCGCGATATCGATGTGTCACTGTTCCAGGGGGCGGATGCGGTTGTTGCACTGGCGGCCATCTCGAACGACCCGATGGGTGCCCGGTTCGAAACAGTCACCACGGAAATCAATCAGGATGCCATCGTGCAGGCCGCTCATCTGGCCGCCGAAGCCGGGGTGTCGCGCTTCGTGTTTGCCTCCAGCTGTTCGGTCTATGGTTTCGCCGAAGGCGATGCCAGATCCGAGGACGCGCCCCTGAACCCGCTGACCGCCTATGCCCGCAGCAAGATCGGGACAGAGCGCGCGCTGGCGGCCATGGACACGCCGGGGATGCTGCGTACAGCGCTGCGTTTCGCCACCGCCTGCGGGCCGTCACCCCGGCTGCGGCTGGATCTGGTGCTGAACGATTTTGCCGCCTGTGCGGTCACCGCTGGCAAGATCACGGTGCTGAGCGACGGCAGCCCGTGGCGGCCGCTGATCGATGTGCGCGACATGGCGCGGGCCATCGACTGGGCCATCACCCGGACCCAAGATGCCGGGGGGCAGTGGCTTGCGGTCAACGCTGGATCGGATGTGTGGAACTATCAGATCCGCGATCTGGCGCAGGCCGTAGCCGAAGCGGTCCCCGGGGCCAGCTACTCGATCAATCCCGACGCCTCACCCGACAACCGGTCTTACAAGGTCGACTTTTCGCTCTACAAACAGCTGGCACCCGAACATCAGCCGGTTCAGACGCTTGAAGGCACCATCCGGGATTTGTTGCAATTGCTGAACGATATCAACTTTGGCGATGCCGATTTCAGGTCATCTCCGTTGATGCGGCTGAAAGCGCTTGAAGAGCATATCCGCACAGGCACGCTGAGCGAGGATCTGCGCTGGAGGATGCCGCAATGACACACCCCGCTTGCCGGAGCTGTGGCGCAGCCCTGACCCAGACGCTGGTCGATCTGGGGCTTTCGCCGCTGGCCAATTCCTATGTCCCGCCCGAGCGCGCGGGCACGGCCTGTCCGCGCTATCCGCTGCATGCCTGGGTCTGCAACGACTGCTATCTGGTACAGGTCGAAGACGCCGTACCGGCGGATGAGATCTTCAATGCCGATTACGCCTATTTCTCGAGCTATTCGGACAGCTGGCTGGCCCATGCCAGGGCCTATGTCGAACAGATGGTCGACCGGCTTGATCTGGGACCGGATGATCTGGTGATCGAGATCGCCTCGAATGACGGGTATCTGTTGCAGTATTTCGTCGAGAAAGGCATCCCGGTTCTGGGGATCGAACCTTCGGGCAGCGTGGCGGCGGCAGCCGAAGAAAAAGGTGTGCGCACGCTGGTCGATTACTTCGGCGAGGCGCTGGCCCGCAAGGTGGCCGCGACCGAGAAACCTCCGGCGCTGATCGCATCGGCCAATGTGCTGGCGCATGTGCCTGACATCAACGATTTCGTTGCGGGCATCGCCACGCTTCTGACGGGTGATGCGGTTTATACGGTCGAGTTTCCGCACCTTCTGAACCTGATCAACGAAGTGCAGTTCGACACGATCTATCACGAACATTACTCCTATCTGTCGCTGCTGGCGGTCGAGAAGATCTTTGCCAAGGCGGGCCTGCGTGTCTTCGACGTCGAGGAACTACCCACCCATGGCGGTTCGCTGCGGGTGTTCGCCTGCCTTGAGGGTGCCAGCCATCCCGAAGGGCCCGGTCTGGCCAAGGTCCGCGCGGATGAGGCTGCGGCGCAGTTCGACCGGCCTGAGGGCTATATGAATTTCACCATTCAGGTCGAAGCGCTGCGCGACGGATTGCTCGCCTTTCTGCGCGAAGCAAATGCCAGGGGGGACACCATTGCCGCCTATGGTGCCGCCGCCAAGGGCAACACGCTGCTGAACTATGCCGGGATCGGCCCCGACCTGATCTCTTACTGCGTTGATCGCAACCCGGCCAAGCAGAACACGCTGCTGCCCGGCAGTCATATCCCCGTACATGGGGTCGAAGCCCTGCGCGAGACGCCGCCGGATTACGTGCTGATCCTGCCCTGGAACATCCGGGACGAGGTCACGGATCAACTGTCCGACCTGAAGGCGCACGGCACCCGCTTCGTGACAGCCGTGCCAGAGATCAGGATCAGCTGATGGCACGGGTTCTGCTGACGGGCGCAACCGGATTGGTCGGGCGCGCGACAGCCACGGCTCTGACAGAGGCGGGCCATGAGGTGGTGACGCTGGGCCGCAACCCGGCAAGCGACATCCCCTGCGATCTGCTGGACCCCGGCGCCACCACGACAGCCCTCGACGCCGCCCGCGCCAGCCATCTGGTGCATCTGGCCTGGCATGGCGGCGCGCGCGACCGCTGGACTTCTGGGGCCAATCTGGACTGGATGGCCGCCACCCTGCATCTGGTGCGGGAGTTTGCACGCACAGGAGGCCAGCGCGCGATCTGCGCCGGAAGCTGTGCCGAATATGACTGGTCGGTACCGGAGCTGATCGAAACCAGCCCCCTGCGCCCCCGCACCCTTTATGGGGCGGCCAAGGCCGGGGCCGGCCTGGCGCTGTGCGCGGGCCAGCAGACGCTTGGCCTGTCCCTGGCATGGGCCCGCATCTTTTTTGTCTACGGGCCGGATGAACCGCTGGGGCGACTGTTCGGCGATCTGATGTCAAACCTCGGGGCGGGACGGCCGGTTGATTGCACCGATGGGCGGCAGGAGCGGGATTTCCTGCATGTCGATGATCTTGCCCGCGCCTTGTTGCGCGTGCTGGAAAGCGATCTGACCGGCCCGGTCAATGTCGCCAGCGGTACGGCGACCCCGGTTCGAGACCTGATTGCAGAGGTGGCGAACCAGATGCACCGGCCCGATCTGATCCGCTTGGGCACCATCGCCCGCGCAGCGGACGATCCGCCCCGGCTGGCGGCGGACGTGACCCGGTTGCGGGACGAGACCGGTTTTATGCCACAATATGACATTGCTTCCGGAGTCGCCCGGTGTCTTCGGTCAAGGGAGGAGGCCGTATGAAATCTTCATCTTTTCTACGCAAGCAATCCTTCATGCTTTTTGCCCTGGTCGGCATCGTGAATACGGCCTTCGGGTATGCGGTTTTCTCGGTTCTGAGCCTGTCGGGGCTGCCCGCACAGGCGGCTCTTGCGATCTCGTTCGTCATCGGCGTGTTGTGGAATTTCATGACCCACGCCCGGATCGTATTCGACACCAAAGGGTTCAGGAAATTGCCCTTCTACCTGCTGGCATATGTCATGGTTTACGTTTTCAACGCCTTTTCGCTCGAAGCTCTTCTGAGCACGGGACTGCATCCGATCCTTGCGCAGGGCCTGCTGGTTCTGCCCGCGGCCGTTCTGGCATTCATCCTTGTTTCCCGGGCGCTGACCGATCGCTTCCCGTGGCAGCAGGAGGTCTGATATAATGCCTAAAAACTACAGACATAAACACTTTCGATCCGTAACCGGTCCATCTGATATATAATAGGATATGGACTGTTAAATGTATTTGGTACCAGTGCTGGAAGGATAATCGTCAATGCGTCTTTATCTTGCTGATCTTGGACATAACCTCGTTACTGCCACGTCGGACACCTACCCATTGGGCGTTGGAAATCTTGCGACCTATGCCCAGGCTCATGCAAAAAGCCCGACACCGATCGAGGTCGCGATCTTTCGTGATCCGCAGGAATTCAAAGCGGCCGTCGACACAGCTCCGCCAGATATGGTCGGTTTTTCCAGCTATTCCTGGAACCACCATCTGGCCCTGTCCTTTGCCGACTACGTCAAGGCGGTCAATCCCAACAGCCTGACCCTGATGGGCGGCCCCAACTTCCCGCTGACCGAAGAAGAGCAGGACAGCTGGATCCGGACCATGCCGCAGATCGACATGCATGTGCGCGGCCCCACGTATGAGGGCGAGCGCGCGTTCCTGAGCACGCTGCAACGGTTCATCGATGTCGGTGCCCGCCGCGAAGGCATGTGGGAGGAAGCCGTCGATGGCGCGCTTTATGTGCACCCCGAAACCGGAGAGATCCTGCGCGGGGCCGAGCCGCCCCGCATCCGCGATCTGGATGAAATCCCCTCGCCCTATCTGGCCGGGCTGATGGACAAGTTCTTCGACACCGGCCTGTTTGCACTGATGCAACTGGCACGGGGCTGCCCGTTCACCTGCGCGTTCTGCAATTCAGCGGTCAAATCGAACTCGAAGGTGTTCCGCCATTCCTTTGAACGCACCAAGGCCGATCTGGATTACATCGTCGCCCGCATCAACCATGCTAGCCCGCTCTGTTTCGCGGATGACAATTTCGGCATGTACGTGCAGGACGAAGAGGTGGCCGATTACCTGGGCCATCTGATGGAACGGTACGACTGGCCGAAATACATCCGGACAACCACGGGCAAGAACCGCGGCGACCGGATCATCAAGGTGATGCGCAAGGCCAAGGGCCGGTTGCCGATGACCTCGTCGGTTCAGTCTCTGAATCCGGAAGTTCTGAAGAACATCAAACGCGACAATATCAGCCTGGACACCTATGCCGAGGTACAGCAGGAGCTGCATTCAAAAGGCATGCAATCCTATGGCGAGCTGATCCTGTGCATGCCCGGTGAAACCCGGGAATCCTTCATGGATGCCGTCGATCAGCTGATCGAAACCGGCGTCAGCCGGGTCGCGGCGCACCAGTTGATGCTGCTGCACGGCGCACCGCTGGCCAACCCCGACAGCCGCGAGAAATTCGGCTTCAAAACGCTCCATCGCGTGGTTGCCCGATGCCTGGGCAAATATACCGGCCCAACCGTGGTCGAGACCGAGGAAATGGTGGTCCAGTCCGAGAATTTCTCGTTCCAGGATTATCTGGACACCCGTGTTTTCCATCTGCTGCTGACGATCTTCTATTACGAAGACAATTTCGAAGAAGCCTTCCGGCTGGCGCGGTCCCGTGGCATCCGGCCCTTCCTGATCGTCAAGCATATGCAGGACATTCTTGATCAGGCCCCCAAACCCTTCCGGGATGCGGTGGCCGGTTATCTGGAGGAAAACCAGCAGGAGCTGTTTGAAACCCGCGCCGATTGTGTCGCCTGGGCGCAGGAAAATTATGATGATCTGATCAGCGGCGAATTGGGGGGCAATCTGCTCAGCAAATATTCGATGATTGGCCGGTTCATCGTGCTGGACGAAGCACTTGATTTCCTGAAACGGGCCATCAGCGACCTGCTGGACAAGGACGACCACGAAGCGCACGAGATGCTCGACACGATCATCAATTACTACAGCGCCGTGATGCTGCATGTGCCCTTCTCGGAAACCCTGGAACACGAACCCGTCTGGAGCTCGTCTTTCGATGTCGAGGCCTGGAGGAATTCGGGATATCAGGGCGTGCTGCAGGATTACCAGTTCGATGCCCCCCGCGAGTTCCAGACCCAGGTCGATCAAAGGGTGAAAACCACCTTGCTGTCACGGATCGAAACCTTTGGCGAACATGCCTCGGGGCTCGGCCGGTTTACCCGAACGATGTTCGCCAATGATTTCCGGCGCAACTTCGTGTCAGGCGAAAGCCAACACGCAGCCGAATAGGTCTGGCTTTGGGCTGGGCCTATTCGCCATCCCCCAGATAGACAACGTCGCGGCCCGGGAAGGCCGCGATGATGTCTGCGTTCTGCTCGGGGCCCATATCACGTAGGAAAATCGGTTTGCCCTCGGGCAGGAACGGATCGTTGAGATAGAGTGCAGACCCGATATCGCCCTGTGTCGAAACAAAGACCAGAGCGTTTCCAAGCCCGGCAGCCTGCCGACGTATGTCACCGGTATAGCCACCATACCCATTGTATTTCGACACCCCCCGCCATGGGGTGAAGCTGACAACAGACACCGCACACAGCAATAGGATGACGCAGTGCAGGCGGCCACGATGCCGTTCGGGCAGCCGGTCCCGGACGGTCTCGATCCCGGCCGCCGCCAAAGCCAGCGCCGGCAACAAAGCCGTATGCCAGTAGCGCGGCCCAAGATAGAACGTGCCCGTAAACCAGTAAAAAAACAGGGCCCCCACAAGGATCGCGAACACCACCAGCATGGCCCGGTCGAACCCGGTCAGCTTTCTGCCCCATATGAACGCAATCCAAACCGGAACCAGGGACCCGAATGTCCAGCCCAGAAGTTCGTAATTGAGCGCTGCAAAACCATTGATCAGATTCAGCAGACCCTCGGCCGGACTGTGCCCGACCCAGATGTCGAGCGCGCCCCAGCTCTCGGCCGGTGGCCCTACATTGGGACCAAACCCATAGGCATTCTGCGTGTCCGGCCATAACCGGCTCAGGTAATCCGCTTGCGGGGTCAGCAGCGCGTCTCCGGTGATCATCAGGTTGAGCAGCAAAAAGACCCCACCCGACAGAACACCGCCCAAGGCGCAGGCGATCACCTGTCCGATCCCCCCCGGCAGGCGTCGCAGCAACCACAGGCCGGTCAAAACGCTTATGATCAACCCATCAAGCTGTCGGGTAACAAAGGCCCAGCCCAAAGCCAGACCTGCAACAAGCGCAAGCAAGACATCCCTGCGCGTTGACCCCTCTCCGGCTCTGAGCAGACACCACCATCCCAGCAGCACCATCACCAATGTCGTGGAATGTGCCATCAGCGTGCCCCCGACGGCGAGCACCCAGGGCGACGTGGCCATCAGCAACGCCACCAGATCGGCCCGTTCGCGACTGACGGCACGGCACACGATGCCATGCGCCAGCCAGACAGAGATCCCGGTCAGCACGGGGTTGACCAGCCACGGCACCCCGGCCAGCACGCCCAGGCTCAGAACGATGGCCCAACCCTGCGCCGGCACGCCGATCCACTGATCGCCGCGAATGTCGAACAGATAGTATTCCAATGCGGGCTGCGCCGCTGCGGGGGGGGCCGGGCTTCCGAGGACGCCCGCAGCAAAGGTACGCGCCTGAAACAGATACGCCACCTCATCCTCGACATGAGGCACGCGGTCGAACGCCGCCCAGGCCAGAGCCGCGCTGGCCAGCGTTGCAAAGACCGCCAGGGTAGCCACCGGAATGCGGGGTGCCCGGTCAGGCCCGGCAACTGTGAAAACGGCGACCAGTGTCGCCATCTGCACAAGGTTCAGCGCACCGCCGATCCCGATCTGCAAACCGAAGGCCAGATAGTACCCGTAAGCCACATACGGCGTCGCAGAAACGCAAAAGGCCGCAGCCAGCCCCAGCAAAAGAATCAGCCGCCACCGTCCTGCTTCTGCCATCAGGCCCGTTATGGCCGCCCTTCCCTGCGGCCGCACAAGCACAAAGCCCGTCAACACCGCCTGCCCCGCAAGTATCGCCAGCATGATCAGGTTTTCAGGAGGGTTCGCGGAAATCTCGAGCCGCGGAAACCAAAGGGGCTGGGTCAACCACAACCGGGCCGCACTGCCCAAAAGCAGCGCCGCGCCAAGCAAGCCAAAAAGAAACTGGCCACGCTGCCGGAAAACACCCCCCACAAGCAACGCAGCAATCACCACGGCCGCATACCAAAGGCGCAGTTCCGCCAATGTGGCATTGCTGCCCGCGAGGTCCGCAGCCCAGGCCGCGCTGCCACATAAGGCCATTGCCCCGGCAAAGAGCCACATCACCCGACCTGAGCGCATTTTCATGCCAAGTGCTCGTCTTTGACAATCGCCGGGTCCCGTGCGGGACCTTCGATATTGATGCGTTCCTGTTCAGTGACGATCGGACCGCCCCGCACCTGATTGTGGATCGAGGTTATGTATTCCCCCAACATGCCGATAAACAGCATCTGGATGCCTGACAGGAAGAACAGCGCGACGATGATTGTCGTGGTTCCCCGTGGAGCCAAATCCGGATTGAAGAAATAGAACACCACTGAAATGAGGGAAAACAGAATACAGCTGATGGCAATCACCAGACCACTCAGCGTGCAAAACCGCATGGGGGCACGTGTGAAAGAGAAGATCGCATTCAGCGCCTGATCGGTCAGCGCCATCAGATTGTGCTTGGAAACACCTCTTTTGCGGGCCCGCCACACATATGGAACGATGATGCGGCGAAACCCGCAACTGGCGATGATGCCGCGGATATAGGGGTAGTGGTCGTTATGCGACAGCACCGCATTGAGCACTTTGCGGTCAATAAGCTGGAACTCACCCACTGATGGCTCCAGCCAGACATCGGACAGCCGGTTGACGATCGTATAGAAGATGCCGCGCGCCGCGCGCATCACGATCCCCTCTTCGCGGGTGGTGCGGGCACCGGCCACCACATCGTAACCGCTTTCCCATAGCTGCACGAATTCCGGGATCATGTCCGGCGGGTCCTGAAGATCCACCGGCAGGATGACGACCACGGCATCCCCTTCGGCATAACGCAACCCGTTGAAGGCGGATCGGAACACTCCAAAGTTGCGGGCGTTTACGACAACTTTCACATTCTGATCTTTTTCAGCGATCTCTCGCAGGATCTCGACAGTCCGGTCGGAGGATGCATTGTCGACAAAGATATGCTCGCACCTGTAGCCTGGCAGCTTTTCCTCAAAAATCGCTTTTACGGTTTCATAGCAATTCGCCACATTGTCTTCTTCGTTGTAGCAAGGCGAAACAATGGAAATTGTTTTGTGATTTTGTTCTAAATCTAAAGACACCAATTACCCAACCTCCAAGTTGGAAACGATTGTATCACCCGGTGCTGCATCGGATTCGCACATCGCCCAAAGTACAGGAATATTTTGCAATAACGTGCGCGCACCGCCACATCTTTTGCCGGATTCACGCATTCACAACAGTCAGTTTTCTCCGACCCCTTGTTTCTTGAACATCAGTTTCATTTAGTGTGCCGGTAAATTTATCAGTTGTCAGCGTTCCAGATGAACCGAACCTTTCGAAACCGGCTATTTTCCCTGCACACCTGGCTGGGATTACACCTGTCCATCTTCTTTACCTTCATGTTCCTGACGGGGACGGTGCTTGTCATCGGCATCGAAGTTGAATCCATTGCCCGGCCGGAAATCTGGACCACCATTACCAAAGAAGATCGGGCGGCCAGTTTTGCGGAAATCCATGACGGCATTAAAACCGCCCATCCCGAAAGCGCTGTGTTCGTCATCGAGAAATACCCTGCCCCGTGGTTCGCAGATCGCACTTTCGGACGAACCGGCTGGGGCGAAAACATCAGCTTCTGGACTGACCCGGCGACCGGAGCAGTCGTTTACGAAACGAGAGATGGCGGGTTTCGCGACATCCTGCGCGATCTGCATGATACGTTTCTGACCACCAAACGCCCCATCTTCATCCTGATCTCGGCAACATCCGTTCTGCTTCTGTATCAGATCGTCAGCGGGCTGATTACCTATCGGCGTTTCTGGAAAGGGTTTTTTCGCTGGCCGAAACGTTCGGGAGGATTCAGATCCTGGGCCGGGGCCACGCACCGCCTGACGGCCCTCTGGGCAGCGCCGCTTCTGATCCTGATTGCAATCACCAGCTTCTATTTCATGCTTGGCGGCCTGGGGATCGAAGGGACGACACCGAAACCTCAACCCGCTGCCGCCCGTGACACCGCCCTGCCTGCGGGTTTCAGCTCGGGCACCATAGAACAAGCCGAGGCAAGCGCCCTTGCCGCCATGCCCGGCCTGGAGCCGCTTGTCATGGTGCTGCCGGGCGACCCATCCGGCGCCATTGAATTTGCCGGCCCTCTGACCGGTTTTGCCGAAATGATCGGTTGGGGCAGCGTTTCGGTTGATCCGGTGACATTCGAGATTCTGGGCGCCTTCACACCGAATGACGCTGGTGGCTTCGCCCGTTGGAAAACACTGATGAACACGCTGCATTACGGCACCTGGGGTGGCGCGCTCTCACTGGGTCTCTGGGTTCTGTCAGGCTTCGTGGCCACCGGCGTTGCCCTGACGGGCGCCTTGGTCTTTGCGGGCCGGCTGGCTCCTGAGGCTACACAATACGGCCCGCTCCGGCGCATCTGGCGAGGATTGGGGTTGTCCCGCTGGATCTATCTGTTGATCGTTCTGGGCATCCTGCTGACCGCATATCAGCGCTTTGGGCCGGGCAGCTACCCGAGAGCTGGGGTCTTCCCGACCGACGCACCTGCTGCGGTGGCCTATCTGATCCTGCCCGCACCTCTGCGCCGCGATACCCCGCTTGATGTCGAAATGCTGATTGGGGAACCCGGCATCACCGCGGCGTCCATAGCAACAGATGGGGGGGCAGAACAGCCCGTCGAACTGGTGCGGAACGGTGAAAAGGCGCAGGCATCTTTTCGCATCACCCCCAATGACACGGCCAACCGGATCACAGCCCGCCTGACAAAACCCGACGGCACTGAAAAAACCGTCACATTCCGACTGGGGCAACCGATATGGTAAACGAAACAACACTTCCTCTGACGAATGAGAAGGCTTTTCAGGAACGGCTCAGCATCCTGCAAATGTGCTCGTTTTTCACATTCGGAGGCGGCATTCAGCGCCACATTACCGATCTGGGCGGGTCCCTGATGGCGCATGGGCACAAGGTGATCAAGGCTGGCGCCCCCGGCGAACTTGGCGATACCGCGGATGGCAGTGTCTTTGTACCTTTGCAACTTGACCGGGTCAGCGACCACAGTGCGAATGGCAAACTCAACCCGGCCCTCAGAATGTACTGGCTGGCACGTTCGGCCCTGACCCTGCGGCGGGCGCTCAAAGACCATAAGGTCGATATCATCCATGCGCATGAGACCGCCCCGCTTCTGACGGCTCGTCTGGCCAGTCTGGGAATGGGAATTCCCATTGTGATGACCTATCACGGCTCGTCGCCCGACCGTCTCAACGCGGTGGCCCGCGCCTGTCGGCAGCAAGCCGATCTGGCGATCTGCCCCAGCGAAACCGTCATGCAATCCCTGCTGGAACGCCAGGTCGACCCCGACAAGGCGCGGGTGATGCTTTTGGGGGTACGTCCCAACCCGCCCGCCGATCCGGCCGCCGCGGATGCCCTGCGGCGTGAACTGTTGGGCGAAGATGGCACACATCTGGTTCTGTCCTTGTCCCGTCTGGATCACCAGAAGGGCCTCGACGCGATGATCGAAGTGGCCCGGCGTGTGCGGCAGGACCTGCCCGGTCTGCGGATCGTCGTCGGGGGCGAAGGCGTGCTGCGCGGCCAGGTCGAAGCCTGGGCCGAACAGGCCGGGGTTTCAGACATCATCCGTTTCCCCGGGGTGATCTCGGATGTCGCCACCTATCTTGCGGCCTCTGATCTTTATATGCTGACCTCCCGGTGGGAGGCCCTGCCGATTTCAATTGTCGAGGCGTTCCGCGCCGGGCTGCCGGTGATCGCCACCGATTGCGGCGGTGTGCGTGAATTGGTGGATGGCGATGTCGGGCGCCTGTGTGCGGTCGATGATCTTGATGCCCTGTCTCAGGCGCTGCGCGATCTTTGCACCGACCGCGCCGAATATGACCGGCTAAGCGCCAATGCCACGGCGCGCGGTGCAGAAGACAGGTTCTCGCCAGCCCATGTGCATAGCGGGTTTGAAAAGCTGTATCGGCAACTGGCCGGGCGGGGATAACCCCCGGTCAGTCCGCCGCGCCGTTCTCGAAAGCACCAGCTTCCAAGGCATGGGCTAGATCGGCCCGCCCTGCACGATGCGCGGCCTGCGCAAAAGCCGCGCCGAACCGGCCCAATACCTGATCTTCACGCCAGAGCGTCTCAAACCCGTGCCGCGCCGCTGCGGCCATCTGATCCCGCGCGGCACCTCCGTTCTGAAAACGGCGCATGGCTGCGATCAGATCATCTTCGGTTTCGAACAGTTCCCCGCCCCCTGCCCGCTCGACGATCTCGGGGAACGGACCCAGCCGCCGGGCGATCACCGGCGTGCCCAGCCGGAAGCTTTCGATCAGGATGATGCCGAAGGTTTCATAACAGACCGAGGGCACGATCAGCCCCAGTGCGCCACGATAGTAAGCGTTCAACTCGTCCGGCGTCTTGCGGCCCAGGAATTTGATCCGGTCATTGCCTGCGGCCTGTGCCTTCAGCTCATCCGCATAATCGCCATCACCCAGGATCAGCAGATCCGCGTCGGGATAGCGGTCAAAGGCCGGGAACACATCCTGCAACCCCTTGATCTTTTCCAACCGCCCGACAAACAGGAAATAGGGGCGGTCATGCGCCGCCGGTTCCGGCAAGGCGCTCTGATCCAGGTCGGGCAGGAAATAGGGCAGCACCTGCATGTCCTGCCGCAGGCCGAATTCACGATGTTTGGCGCAGCTGAATTCGCTTTTGGCAATGATCAGATCCATGTGATCCAGCGCCCGGTCCAGCGCACCGGTATAGCGCCAGAGCTGCGGCGGACGCTTGTGCTGCAACACGCAGCGCAGGCACTGGCGGTCATCGCACAGCTCGCGCCCATGTCGCCACAGCACATGGGTCGGGCAGACCAGCCAGTGCTCATGCGCTTCATAGACTTTCAACCCCTCGCCCATCGGCAACAGGCCCGGCCCGCCGATCAGGGATGTGTTGTTGTGCCAGATGATATCCGGCTTCCGCTCGGCCAGTATCTCGCGAATGCGGGCGGTGTGCACAACCGGGCGGCCCAGTTGCTGGGTCAGCAGGTTCGACATCATGCCGTTGCGGCTGCGCAGGCCGATCCGCCGCACCCCGTCGGGGTCGCCCTCGGGCTGGGGCTTGCCGCCCAGGATCAGATAGCTGTCTTCGTCATGCACCACCGTCACGTCATGCCCGCGCGCCACAAGCGCCCGCGCCATGCGCTGAATGCCGATGGCGTCACCGCCAAAGGAATAGGGGGGATAAAATGTGGTGAACATCAAAATGCGTAACGATTTCATCTATCTCTCAATTCCTTGAGTGTCAGCCGCAGGCAGGTGTCCGCCTTGCGGCCCAAGCATCGAAACCAGCAGGCGCAGCCTGTCCCGCTGGAGCAGAAAAGCCAGCAAACCATAGGCCAGAACACCCGTCACCGTACCGGCAAGTAAAAGCAAAGCCGGGGACAGGCCGCCCAGTTGCCACACGACCCCCTGCACTGCCGCCGCCATCCCCCCTGACAGCAGAAGCGGCGCAAGATGCTGCCGCATCAAAGCCGGGCCGGACAGCCCGGCAATATGCCCCAGATTGGCAAATTTGAGCGGCCAGACCAGCAGAAAGACAGCCACAAAACCGGCTGTGACGACCGGCAATCCATACGGGGCCAGCACCACAATCACCCCCGCCGCCAACGCCACCTCGACCCAGGACAGGATCGCCAGACGACCGGGCTGACCGGCCGCCAGACAAAAGGTCTGCTGCACCTTTTCGGCGCACAGATACATGCCAAACACCGACATCAGGCTCAGGACCGGAGCCGCCGGAGCCCATTTCTGACCGAACAGCAGCACCAGCGCCGGTTCCGACAGAACCGCCAGCCCGGCAAAGGCCGGAAAGGCCAGAAACCCGGTCAGGCGCATGACGTCGATCAGCAAATCCGTCGCCGGACCACCATCGCGCGCCGCCGCACCAAAGGCAGGCTGCGCCACGGTGCGCAGCGGTGTGATAACCAGGAACGAGGCGGTCTCGATCACGCGCCAGGCGATTGCGTAATACCCGGCCGGAACCGGCCCCAGCATCGCGCCGATGATCACCGCAGGCGATTGCACCGCAGCCAGTTCCGCCGCGCGCAGGCCCAGAATCCGGTGACTGAAATGCAAGACCCTGCGCATGTGATCCCGCGACGCATGGAATGCCGGGCGCCAGGAGACCGCCCCCCAGGCCATCACGATATTGGTGGCCGTCATCGCCAGCCGCTGACCGACCAGGCTCCAGACGCCGTATCCCGCCAGCGCCATGCCAATGCCCACGACCCCTCCGACCGCCGCGCCGAGCGCTGCACGGATGGCCAGAACACGGAACCGCATTTCCCGGCGCAGGATCGCAACCGGCACCGCCGTCAGTGAAATCATCAGCACCGTTGGGGACAATCCGATCAACAATTCGCGCGCAACCGGCTCATTGTAGAAATATGAGACCGGCCCCGCCCCCAGATACAGCACAACCGTCAACACGCCCCCCAGCAGCGCCAACAGCCAGAAAACCGAGTTCAACCGCTCTGGTGACAGCGCCTCATGGGTCAGCAGAATGTCGGAAATCGTTTCACGGACCAGGAATTCGGAAAACAGCACAAAGGCTGCAACCATCGCCAGAAGACCAAAGGCCTCGACCCCTAAAATACGGGCAAGAATGGCAAAAATGATGAAATTGAACACCTGCTCGACCCAGATACCGGCCGACATCCAGGCAACTCCGCTGCTGAAACTCTGCCGCCCTGACACCCGTTTCCTTCCTGTTGCCCGAACCCCGCCAAGTGCCGATGGACACATGGCTCAAACACTCACACCTGTTGCGCACAGTATGCGCAATTGCAAACTTGACGCCTTAACGGTCGAATTTGGTCAAATTTATTGTCTATGTTCAGTCTGTACGTGTTCGAATACTATACGCAATACAGGGAATTATGCCCGTCATGTTCCAGGCGCCACGCAATTCTTGCAGCGGGGGCTGGGGCAGGGAATATTGAGTGAATAAAAGGTTTTCATTTTCATGAACAAAGTCGCAGAGCCGATGGAGACGAACAGCACCACACCCGAAGAGCTGATCACATCGGAAACCGCCGGCATGAGCCTGAGCGTGGTCATCCCCGCCTATAACGAGGAAAACGCCGTCCGCCACACGGTCGAGGATGTACGCACCCATCTCGAACCGCTGGGCATTCCCTACGAAATCATCGTGGTGGACGATGCCAGCCAGGACAACACCCGCGCCGAGGCCGAGGCCAGCGGTGCCACCGTCACCTTCAACGATGTCAATTCCGGCTATGGCGCCAGCCTCAAGCGCGGGGTGCGGATGGCGCAACATGAATATGTGGCCATTCTGGACGCCGACAGCACCTATCCCGCGCGCTACCTGCCCGGAATGCTGGCCATGTGCCGCGATCAGGACATGGTCGTGGGCGACCGGGGCGCGGCGATGAAGAACGTGCCGCTGCTGCGCCGTCCGGCCAAGAAATTCCTGTTCGCCTTTGCCTCGTTCCTGGCCGAGCGCAAGATCAACGATCTGAATTCCGGCCTGCGGGTGTTTCGCAAATCCGAGCTGATCCCGTTCCTGCCGCTCTTGCCGCAGAATTTCTCGTTCACCACCACGATCACGCTGTGCATGACCTCGAACGGCAAGCGGATGATCTATACGCCGATTGAATACGGCAAGCGGGTGGGCAAATCGAAAATCCGGCCGATCGACTTTCTGAACTTCATCATCCTGATCCTGCGTATCAGCACGCTGTTCAACCCGCTGCGGGTGTTCATCCCACTGGGGCTGGCGTTTTTCACGCTGGGCACGGTGAAGTTCATTATCGATATGTTCTACTGGAACCTCAGCGAAACGGCGGTGTTCTCGTTCCTGGCCGCGATCATGATCTGGTCGCTGGGGCTGATCGCCGACATGATCTCGCGGCTGCATCTCAGACCGTGACATGAGCGGCGGTATGCTTTCCGACCCAAATCAACGGCGCTGGCTGATCCGGGTGGCCGGGTCGGCTCTGGTGCTGGCAATCCTGTTCTGGATTCTGCCGGCCGATGCAATCGTAACAGCGCTGAGGGCGATCCCGGTCTGGGTTTTCCTGTCCGTGTTCGTTCTGTTCCTGTTGGCCCATGTTGGCGCGGCCCTGAAATGGTGGCTGCTGCTGAACCGGGGGCTTTCGCCCCTGCTGGCCATCCGGGCGCATTTTGCCGGGCTGGCTGCCAACCTGTGCCTGCCCGGAGCTATTGGCGGCGATACGGTGCGGGCCGGTCTGGCGCAGGCGGCGATGAAAGACGGCGCGCAGGTTGTTGCGGGCGCAACCGTTGATCGGCTGATCGACATGGTGGCGCTGCTGACCCTGTCCTGTCTGGGCCTGGTCCTGACATGGGAAAGCGCGGCGGGCGGGCATATGATCTGGCCAGTGGCGCTGATCCTGCTGGCCGCGCTGGCGGGTATGGTGGCCTTGCCGCGCCTGCTGCCCCTGCCCTGGCGCTATGTCCCGTCCCTGCCCGGCAAGGGGTTTGCCCATCGTCTGGCCGATGCACTGGCCGGGATGGGCCGCAAACCCGGCACGCTGGCAGTCGCTTTCATCGCATCTGTGCTGATCCAGTTGCTGCTGGTCCTGCTGGCCTGGTGGCTGGCCCTGGCGGCGGGTGTTGATGTGGCCGCCGGGCCATGGATCTTCGCCTGGCCGCTGGCCAAGATCATCGCCGTGCTGCCCGTGTCTTTGAACGGGCTGGGCCTGCGCGAGGCCACATTGGCCGGTTTCCTGGCCCCCTTCGGCGCCAGCGCCCCGGCTGTCGTGGCCGCCGGGCTGGTCTGGCAGGTTGTGTTGTTTACAGCGGGCGGGTTTGGCGCGCTGGTTCTGACCATGTCCGGAATGCGGTTCAACGCCCCGGCAAATTCCCAAAAGGAAGAGTGCAAGTGACGGATGTTTCCCGACCCAATGGCGGCGACACGCCTGAAATCATCATTCTGGGCGCCGGGCCGGCCGGTCTGGCCGCAGCCCATGCCCTGACCGGGCAGGCGAAAGTGACCGTGATCGAACGCGCGCCCAGTGCCGGGGGCAATTCGGCCTCATTCCCGATTGAGGGCGTGATCTGTGATTACGGCTCGCACAGGTTTCATCCGGCGGCAGAGCCCGAGGTTCTGGCCGATGTGAAAGCGCTGCTGGGCGACGATCTGCTGCTGCGCCCGCGCCACGGGCGCATCCGGCTGGGCGGCAAATGGATTCACTTTCCGCTGAAACTGACCGACGCGCTGATGCGCCTGCCCAAACCCTTTGCCGCGTCGCTGATCGGCGACATGGTGCTGAAACCCTTCCGCAAGAAAAGCGAAGGCCCCGAGACGTTCTCGACCGTGCTGTATGACGGGCTGGGGCCGACGATTTCGGACAATTTCTATTTCCCATACGTGCGCAAGCTGTGGGGTCTGGATCCGGACAAGCTGGCGGTGAAACTGGCCGAACGTCGGGTGGGCAGCGGCTCGGTCGGCAAGATCCTGATGAAGATGCTGCGCCTGCTGCCGGGGCTGCGCAGCGAAACCGCGGGGCGGTTCTTTTATCCGCGCAAGGGGTTCGGGCAGATCTCGGACGCGATGCGCAACAGTGCCGAGGCCAATGGCGCCACCTTCCTGTTCAACACCGAAATCACCGCCATCGAACGTGACGGCAATCGCATCACCGGGTTGACGATCCGCGACGAAGCGGGCGAGCAGCACCTGACCGGCGATCTGATCCTGTCGACCATCCCGCTGACCGGGCTGACGCGCCTGATCGGCGACCCTCCGGCAGAGGTGGTCGAGGCCGCCCGCGCCATCCGCTTCCGCGGCATGATCCTGCTGTATCTGGTGCTGGAGACCGACCAGTTCACCGAGTTCGATGCCCATTATTTCCCGGAACTGTCGATCCCGATCAGCCGCATGTCGGAGCCCAAGAACTATAACGCCAGTGGCGCGCCAAAGGGCGTCACCGTTCTGTGCGCCGAGTTGCCCTGCGACCCGGATGAAAAATGGTGGTCCATGTCCGACGAGGAACTGGGGCAGGAATTCACCAAATGGCTGGGTCAGTTGGGCCTGCCCGTCACCGTGCCGGTGCGCCGCTGCGAAACCCGGCGGCTGAGCCATGCCTATCCGGTCTACGATGTGGGCTATGAAGAGCGGTTCGATACGGTTGATCAGTGGCTCTCAGATCTGGACGGATTGCTCGTATTTGGACGGCAGGGCCTGTTCGCCCACGACAACACGCACCACGCCTTTGCCATGGCCTATGGCGCGGCGGATTGCATCGACGACAAAGGCAATGTCGACCGCGCGAAATGGAACAGCTATCGCGAGGTCTTTGCCACCCATGTGGTGGAAGACTGACCCATGCCCGCCTGGCAGGCCGATATCCTGATGTATCATTCGATCTCGGACGCGCCGGGACCAACCTCGATCGCGCCCAACATCTTTGCGGCACAGATGCGGGCGCTGGCGGCGTCCGGCCTGCCGGTGGTGACGCCGGACGCGCTGGCCAACCCGCCTGCCCCCCGTGTGGTCATCATCAGCTTCGATGACGGGTTTGAAGATTTCGCCGATACCGCCTGGCCGATCCTGCGCGAACATGGCTTCTGCCCGATCGTCTATCTGCCCTCGGGCCTGATGGGTGGCACCGACAGCTGGGCCGGGGGCAATATCCCGCCCCGCCCGCTGATGGATTGGGACAGGGTCAAGGCGCTGGCAGCGGAAGGGGTCAGCTTTGGCGCACATAGTGTCAGCCATCCCGATCTGTCGACGCTGGATGCAGAGACCTTGGAGGAAGAAGTCACCGGATCCGGTCCAGATATTGCCGCCCGGCTTGGTCAACCCGTCCGGCATTTCGCCCCGCCCTATGGCGCGTCGAACCCGAATGTACGCGCACAGATCGCCCGGCACTACGACACCTCGGTCGGCACCCGTCTGGGCGTGGCCGGGCCAGGGGATGACATCCACGACCTGCCCCGGCTCGAGATGTTCTATTTCACCGACATCGCCCGCTGGCAGGCGCATCTTGCCGGGCGGGGCGGGTCCTATTTGGCGGCCCGCAAACTGATGCGCGGCGTGCGAAGCGGGCTGAGCAGGGTGCTGCCCATCAACTGAATGTCAGGCTTCGGGTGCAAGCGTTCCGATCCGGTGGGCATTCGCCATCACACTGAATGTAATTGTCGTCGCCGGGATGGTCGGCAGGACAGAGGCATCAACGACGTGAATGCGCGTCGCACCATACGGGCGCCCCAGCACATCGCTTTCACCCGGGCCCGGGTCATCCGACATCGGCAGATCACCTCCGACATGAAAACTGGCCCCCGGCGCCCCGAACCGCGCTGCAAAAGACAAGCTGGTCAGACCAAGCCCCCGCAAGGCCCGGCCATAGCGCGCAAGCGCTGCCCGCATTGTCTCGGCGGTTGCGGGATTTTCGTTCAGTTCCGGGCGTAGCCGCCCATCCTCTGCCAGACGCAAGGCTATTTCATGCGAATGATCGGAATGCAGGAAAACCTGCGCCACGATCAGACGTCGGGCCAGCGCCTCAAGCAGCGGCCCGCTGCCGGGTATCCGGTTTCCATAGTTCTGTTTCAGATCGCGGGCATAGTATTCATTCCAGGTATAGATCTGCGCGTGAACCAGTTGCCGCGACACGGTCGGGTCATCCAGTTCGGCAAAAAGCTGCGGCAGCGTCTGATAGGGCAAAACATCGGGCCGCCTGGGTGCCCGCCAGCGGTGCAGCATCGGCAGAAAGGCCTGCTGGCTGTCTTTCAACACCAGCTCCTTGCCCCGCAAGCCGGGTGACGCCAACAGGATACGCGCGCTTTCCAGCACCCCGGCGGCCAGAAACACCCGGTTTCCGCGGACATCGCTGCCATCTGCCAAAGTGACGGCAACCTCGTCGCCTTCCTCGCGGACCTGCCGCACCACGTGATCCGCGCGGTAGGCAAAGCCTGGCTCTGCCTGCAATGTCGTACGCGCCTGCCGCGCCGACCAGATCAGCGACCACGGGCACCCGTGCAGACACAGCCCGCAGGTCTGACAGCCCGGCCCAACCGCCTGCCGCGCCAGACCAACATGCATCCCAGCCCCCTGCAATGCCTTCGCCTTCTGCCTGGAACGGGCCAGCAGCATCTCGGCCTGCGCGGTTGGTGGAACGGGTGTTCGGCCTGTCATGTCGCAGGCGGGAAAGAGGTTTTGCAGCCCGTCCTTTTGCCCGGACACAGGCATTATTTCCGCCACCGCCCTGTAATGTGGGGCAAGATCGTCGGTTGTTATGGGCCAGTCGTCGATATCCGCCTGCCGATACGGCAAGACCGCAGCGCCCCAGACATTGGACAGCCCGCCCGCCGCCCGCGACGCGCGCAAAGCAAACCAATCCGCCCCTTCCGCCAGTGTACGCGCAGATGAGGCCAGCGCATAACCTGTCCCATAGCGCCACACCTCGCCCTCCGGAGCCTGAAACTGAGGCTCCATCCAGGCTGTACGCGCCTCGGCGCTCCAGTCTTCGGCGCGGGTTCGGGACATCTGCTGCACCCGATCCGTAACCTCGGGTCCTGGTTCCACCCCGGCATCCAGCATCGTGACGTTTCGCCCCCGCGCCAGTAAGGCCCGGGCGACGGAAACCCCGGCAGGCCCGGACCCTATGACAAGATCGCTCACTGCGCCTTTACTGCCCGGACCAGAACCAGCATTTCATAGTTGGGATCATGGGTGGACAGTTCTTCGGGCGCAATTTCACTGGCCCCAAGGCCGTGCAGGTTGCAGATGCAGGTAAAGACATTGCCAACGGTCGACACCTCGACATTCTCTGCCGGGAAGACCGCCCGGAACAGGCGGCGCTTGGACTGGCTGGTGAAATGCCAGTATTCGCCCCAGTCATCCACGCCTTCGCGCCGCGCCACACGGGTCATCCCATGCGAGGTGCACAGCACCACACCACCGGGTTTCAGAATGCGTTCCAGCGTAGCAATCGCCTTGTCGACCTCAAAGATCATCTGAAGGGTTTGGGTGATGATGATGCAGTCGAAACTGTTGTCGGGAATATGCGGCGCATCGGTGATATCCGCCACGATGGTCGCTTGTGGATTGCCCTCGACATAGCTCAGTACATCCGCCTGCGTGACCCGGTCACCGCCGAATTTCTTCGTATAGGCCGGATCGCCGAATTCCAGAACCCGGCCACGGATGTCGTCGCTGTGGTTTTGCAGGAACTCTTCCATGTAATAGCGCTCGATGGTCAGCAGATCGCGGTCCTGGCCGAACACGGCACTGATCGGCGACAGCCGCCGCAGCCCGCCGAAATCCACCGACCCCACGGGGGTCGATTGCAGATTGTGCAGCCGCTGCTGTTTGCGGATCCATTTCCGCAGCCTTTCGGGCAGCAGCACAGTCGCGGTGTCGCGCACCAGCTTTTCAACTCTTTGTCCCGGTGTCATCGTGATCAGCCCTTCATGCGTAGGCTTTGGCGCGTTTCTCGGCCATGATATCGGCGATGATATCATCCAGCGTGCGCGCCGGGCTGAACCCGGTGAACCGCCGCAGCTTGGACACATCCGGCAGACGGCGGGCCATGTCTTCGAACCCTTCGGGATAGACTTCTTCGTAAGGCACCAGCCGGATTTCCGAGGTTGAGCCCGTCATCGCGATGACCTTTTCGGCCAGCCCCCGGATCGTCACCTCTTGCTCACCGCCGATGTTGAAGACCTGGCCCCTGGCTTCGGGAATATCCAGCAGCCGGACCAGCGCCTCGATCACATCGGCCACATGGCTGAAGCAGCGCGATTGTTCGCCGGTGCCATGAACCTGAATTGGCTGATCCGTCAGCGCCGCTTCGATGAAGTTCGGCACCACCATGCCATAGCGCCCGGTCTGGCGCGGGCCAGTCGTGTTGAAAAAGCGCAGCACGACCACCGGCAGATCCACCTCGCGCGCATAGGCCAGTGCCATGAACTCATCCAGCGTTTTGGCGCAGGCATAAGACCAGCGCAGCACGCTGGTTGCGCCGATCGTCAGGTCGTCATCCTCGTTGAACGGGAATTTCGATGCCTTGCCGTAGACCTCGGAACTGGAGGCGATGAAGACCAGGGGCTTGTTGCGCAGGGCCGCGCGCAACACGTTTTGCGTGCCGTCCACATTGGTTGCAATCGACTGGCTGGGCTGATCCATGATCAGCTTGACCCCGACCGCGGCGGCCATGTGAAACACCGCGTCAGCAGCCCCGACCAGTTCCTCGACCAATGTGGCATCCAGAACGCTGCCTTCGACAAAACGCAAGGCGGAATGATCCTGAACGGAAGACAGGTTTTGCAGCGATCCGGTGGACAGGTCATCCAGCACCGTCACCTCATGCCCATTGCCAATCAGACGCTCGGCCAGATGTGATCCGATAAAACCGGCCCCGCCCGTGATCAATATTTGCATGAAAAGCCCTCGTACCAACAGAATCCACTCTAATGCCACAGGCTTAGCATAGGGATCGGTGGCCACCAAATGGTAGATACCGCTATGGTGCGCTGACAGGCCGGGCCTGCACAGTTTTGGAAAAAGGGCTGAATTGTTGCACAACGCATTAAGAATGTTGAACCTGCGGACATGACCGAAAAACACGTGGACCCCCGCCCCGGCGACGGCCTTGCTGGCCAGCGCGTGGTCGTGACCGGCGCCACCGGCTTTATCGGCCGGCGCCTGATCGATGCGCTGCTGAAACTGGGATGTGACGTGACCGCCTTGCTGCGCACGCGCCACGGGGCTGCCGCGTTGGAACAGGCCGGAGCAAAGGCACTGGTTTGCCCGCTGCACCCCGGCCCGGCTCTGACGCAGGCGCTGGACGGTGCGGCGGCTCTGTTTCATCTGGCTTACGATTTCCGGGCCTCCGGCGCGGACAACCTTGCAGCCTTCGACGCGCTTGCCAAAGCCGCCGAAGACGGGTCTTGCAACCGTATCGTGCATCTGAGTTCCGCCGTGGTCTATGACAGCTGGCCCAACGGGCCGATCACCGAACGCAACCCAATCACGCCGGAAGATGTGCAAAGCTATCGCGGCGCCAAAATTGCGATGGAACAGAGACTGTTGCAGGGGAAATGCGACGCCGCCATCTTGCAGCCGACCATCGTCTACGGGCCCGGCAGTGCGCTTTGGACCAACGGGCCATTGGCGATGATGCGCAGGGGCGGCATCATCCTGCCCGACCCGCCCGGACAATGCCCGGCCGTGCATGTCGATGACGTGGTACAGGCCGCTCTGCGCGCGGCCTCATCGCCCCGGACCGGGGTCGAGCGATACCTGATCAGCGGGCCGGACATGTTGGGATGGAAGACGTTTTTCGAAGGCTATGCCCGCCTTGCCGGATGCGGGGAGGTTCGGATTGATCCGGCTGCGAACCCGACCCCGCCGCCGTCGCCCAATGGCAATGCGCCCTCAGGCCCCTCTCTGGCGGGGCAGCTCAGCGCGCATCTGCGCCGCCTTGTCGGGCGCCGCCGGGTCGAGGCCGCCGCAGACTGGGCACGGTCCGTTCAAGCCCGGCTGGCAAAACCCCGGCCCGTGATGCCTGACATGGCGGGACGCAGGCTTTTTGCCGGTCAGCCAGAGGTTTCAACCCGATATGCACAGGATCAGATCGGGTATGTGCCTCGTGTTTCCTTCGACGAATGGATCGAGCATATGCGAAAACAATCGGCACGCTGATTCAAGACTGCCTTGTTTTTGGAAACACCCATTCCGGGTCTTTGCCGGGAACGACAAATTAGTTGGCTTCGTTCCCGATCTGTCCTATCCGATGAAGAGAGAAGGTTTCCAATCTGCTAAGCTAATTTTAATTCAGTGTGACTTTGTACGATCAGGATAGATTATGAACTACGAAACCTCGCACCATCAGTCCCTCAAACAGCTTATCGCGGCGCGCGATGCGCGGGTTGCCGTGGTTGGGCTTGGCTATGTCGGGCTGCCGCTGGCGCTGACCGCCTATGATGAAGGGTTTGATACCACCGGCGTTGATCTGAACCCCGACCGGGTGGCGCGGATCAATCAGGGCGATCAGGTCATATCCTATCTGGCATCCGACCGGATCGCACAGGCGGTGGAGAGTGGGCGCTTTCGCGCAACGCAGGACGCCGCAGCACTGGCCGAGGCCGATATCATCCTGATCTGCGTGCCGACCCCGCTGACCGACGCACAAGATCCGGACATGCGCTTTGTCGCTGCCGCCGCGCAGACCATCGCGCAGCATCTGCGCCCCGGTCAGATGGTGGTGCTGGAAAGCAGCGTCTGGCCCGGCGCCACGACCACGCTGGTTCAGCCGATCCTCGAAGCGGGCGGTCTGCGGGCAGGTTCCGATTTCTTCCTGGCCTTCTCGCCCGAGCGCGAAGACCCTGGCAATGACAAATTCGACACGCACAGTATCCCCAAGGTGGTTGGCGCCGACGATCCGCTGTCGCGGCAACTGGTCGAGGATTTCTACCGCGCCATCGTCACCAGCGCCGTACCGGTCAGCTCGGCCGCCACGGCCGAAGCGGTGAAGCTGGTCGAAAACAGCTTTCGCACCGTCAATATCGCGCTGGTCAACGAATTGAAGACCGCGCTTGAAGCAATGGACGTGGATGTCTGGGAAGTGATCGAGGCTGCGGCGACCAAGCCGTTCGGCTTCATGCCCTTCTATCCCGGTCCTGGAATTGGTGGGGCCTGCATCCCGGTGTCTCCGGCCTATCTGGCCTGGCGCGCCGCGGATGCAGGATCTGATACGCCGCTGATCAATCTGGCCCGCTCCAGCAATGACGCGGTCCCTTCGATGCTGGCGGCACGGATGGCGGCGGAACTGGCCGCGCGCAACGGGTCTGCACTGGCGGAAACCGGGCAACCCCTGACCGGGCAGCGCATTCTGTTGATGGGCATCGCCTATAAACGCGATGTCGAGGACACCCGCCGCAGCCCGGCGCTGGTGCTGCTGGACGAGCTGGAAAAGCTGGGGGCCGAGGTTGACTATCACGACCCGTATTTCCCCTGCCTGCCCGAAGGTGGCGAATACCCGCAGCTTGCGGGCCGGACATCCCAGCCGCTGACGGCGGACAACCTGAAACGCTATGCGGCGGTGGCCGTCATCACCGATCACAGCGCCCCGGATTATGGTCTGGTCGCGCGCGAGGCCGCGCTGGTCTTCGACACGCGCAACGTTTTTGAAAAGCAGGGGATCAGGGTGGCAGACGGACGGCTGGTCAAGATGTAACCGTCTTGCCGGCGATGGCGCACCCCGTCGGCTCCTGCCCGAATATCGATATGTGTTGACAGATATTCTCTGCATCAGGACACTTTCCAGGATAACACCATGCGGGTTCAGGAGCGATAATTGCAGGTTTCATCAGCTGCCTCATCTCATGTGAAGTCGGCCTCTGCACAATTGCGCGGTGAATACCTGATCAGTATTGCCATTCTGGCAAAGGGCGATATCGCGGATATCGAGAAGACAACGCTTGAAGCGTTGCAGTTTCTGGAAAACACAACCGAGTTCTTTGAAATCCTGCTGCTTGTCGGAACAACGGATTACGATCGTAACCGGGACGTTTTTGACCGTCTGTTCCATCTGCGCAATTTGCGCAGCCTGATCCTGCGTGAAGGAACCGGCGAGTACCGCGCCGCTGTTATTGCCGCAATGGAAACAATCGGCGACTTTGCAATCATTGTTTCCCCGGATGAACACCCCCTTATCGATCTTCGGAAAATCTACGACACCATGACCAGCACCGGTGCCTCGGTCAGGTTGCGGAACCCAAACCGGGCTGGTCTTCCGGCCCGCGCTGCGGCCGGTTTGCTGAGCCTGATTTCCGGCTATGACGTTGATCCTCAGATTCTGCGGTCAGCGGCGTTTCATCGCTCTCATATCGGGTGGATCGCCTCAAGATCCGATCGGGAAATTGCCTTGCGTTTCATGCCACGCAGCGGCGGGCATTCCGAAGATGTCACGACGCTGGACGTCGATCCGGGTCAGGATTTCCGCAACAGACGCTCAATCTACCTCAAGTTCGGGATGGCGATGGAAATCCTGTCCAACTCGCCCCCCAGTATTCTGCGTTTTCTGGCGATGCTGAGCTTTTTTGTTTCATTCTGTTCAGTTCTGTTTTTCTTCTACGCGATCTGCCTGTTCGTCTTTGGCGCCACGCTGCAACCCGGCTGGTTCACGACCAGCATCGCGATCAGCGGCTCCACCGCGCTGGCGGGCCTTTTGTTCGGTGCCATTGCGACAGCGCTCTATCAGATTCTCAACAGATTGCAGGACAATACGGGCGACGAGGTCATCCGGGAATTGAACAACACCGATTTCTTCAAGAATTTCCGGAGGGTCAATGTCGAGACCATGGCTCCGGATTGACGCCCCCGATCAACCGTGATGACCCATTCAGCCCCCCCTGAACCGGCAGGTGCTGCGGATTTCGACGTCGTCATCATAGGCGGCGGGTTCTTTGGCTGTGCGCTCAGCCTGCTGTTTCGCAGTATGACCGACCGGATATTGGTGATCGAACGCGACGCCGAACTGATGACACGTGCCTCGGCGGTCAATCAGGCGCGGGTTCACTCTGGCCTGCATTATCCCAGAAACTTTGTCACAGCGCAGCGGTCCCTGAAGAACTTTCCGATATTCACAGACGCCTTCCGAAGTTGCATTCAGGACGATTTCGAAATGCTCTACGCCATCGCCCGGCGCAAATCACATGTGCAGGCCAACCGGTTCGAGGCGATGTACAAGCTGATGGGGGCCCCCATTCGGCGCGCCAGCCCGTCGCAAAGCGCCTTGTTCGACACAACTGAAATCGAGGCGGTATTCACCTGTCAGGAATATGCGTTTGATTGGACCAGGCTGCGGCAACACCTGCGGGCAAGAATGACCAAGCATGACGTACCTGTCTGGTTCGAAACCGAAGCACATCGGGTTCGGAAGACCAAAAGCGGGCATCTCGAAGTCGACCTTTCGAACGGCGCCACGGTTGGCGCGAAAACTGTTTTCAATGTCGGCTATGCCCAGCTCAATACATTGCTCAGAAACAGCGGTCTTGATCTGTACCCTCTCAAGCATGAAATGGTCGAGATTGCGCTGGTCACCCCCCCTGCCGAGTTGAACCACCTTGCCGTCACCGTAATGGACGGGCCTTTCTTTTCGGTCATGCCCTTCCCGGCAGAAGGGGCCTATTCTCTGTCGCATGTCCGCTATACGCCTCAGGCGTCGTGGGTCGATACACCTGCGGGCCCTTCCGCATATGAACAGTTCGAACAGTTGCAGCATCACAGCCGCTGGCGTCATATGGTCAATGATGCGGCGCGCTATATGCCCTGCCTGGCTGGCATCGAATGGCAGCAGTCTCTGTTTGACGTAAAGACGGTGCTGTTGCGCAACGAGTTTGACGATGGACGACCCATCCTGATGGATGAGCACGAGCAGATGCCGGGCTTGTTTTCAATACTCGGAGGGAAAATCGACAATATTTTCGACCTGTTCGAGTTTCTCCAGGCCAGACGCCCGGACTGGGCCGCGCTGTCGCCACATCTGGTGACCGAGACCTGATGCGCTTTCTGAGGTTCACAGCAATCAGCGGGATCGGTCTGGTCGTCGACATTGTGATGGCCCTTTTCCTGCATCGGGTTGCCGGGGTCCCGCTGTGGCTATCGGCGACGCTGAGCTTTCTGGCTGTTGGTGCATGCAACTACCTGCTCTTCGAATTTTGGCTGTTCCGCTCTGACAACAGTGCCGTTTCGATGCGGCGTCTGGCCGGGGTTCTGCTGAGCGCGGCCTGTGCCGGCGGTGCCAGAATCGCAACAATCGTGGCAATTGAGCCCTTTGTTGACGCTATTCTTACAGCCAGCTGGCTACGCGACACTCTGATCCTGTTGGCGGGGGCCAGCGTGTCACTTACGGTGAATTTTGTTATAAACTCCCGCATTGTTTTCAAACGGAATACGCAAGGGTTACCACCGGAAGAGTTGTAAGCCTGATCTGTGTGTCAAAGAGTTTCAAAGGATTAAAAAATGGATTGTCTCGTCGGATATACAGGGTTTGTCGGCGGGAACCTGGTTCGTCAGCACAAATTCTCGGGCCTTTTCAATTCATCCAACATTGACCAGGTGGCTGAACATGACTGTGACATGCTTGTGGTTTCGGCCGTCCCCGCCACGATGTGGTTGGCCAATCAGAATCCCGATGCGGACCGGGCCAATATTCTGGGATTGTTCGAAAGGCTGCGTCATGTACGGGCAGATCATGTCGCCCTGATCTCGACAATCGCAGTCTACCGCGACCCATCCGGCGGCGTGACCGAAGACAGCGACGATTTTGAAACCGAACTTGCTTATGGGCGCCACCGCCGAGAGTTCGAGGCCCTGATTGCGGATTGCTTTCCACGCCATTCCATACTGCGTTTGCCGGCTTTATTCGGGCACGATCTGAAAAAGAACTTCCTTTTCGATTGCATGAACCCTGTACCCTCTTTTTTGAAGCCTGAAAAATACGACGCCTTGTACGCGGCAACAGAGGCTGCCGAACGGCACATTGTCGAACAGGGTTTCAGCTGGGATGAGACCGCCAGGATGTGGCGCTGCAACCGGGCTGAAATAGCAGCTTCGGGCACCGGCAAACATCTGCGTGAAATCTGCGAAACCGCCGGGATCACGGCGCTTGCCTTCACGCACGCCGACAGCATGTTCCAGTTCTACGACCTGTCCAGATTGTGGCGCGACATCATGACAGCCCGTGAAAACGGTTTGTCCTTCCTCAACCTTGCAACCCGTCCTCTGCGCGCCGGCGATATTTATGAAAGTCTGACGGGAGCCCCCTTCAACCACCGTGCAGCACCGCAGATCACTCAGGATATGCGCAGCCGGTTCTCACATCTCTGGGGGCGTCAGGATGGCTATCTGCTTGGACGGGATGACATTCTGTCCGGTATCCGGGAATTTACCGGGATCAACCAATGAAGCTGTCTGTTTCAAATATCGCCTGGTCCCCCGATCAGAGGCTGGAAGCTTATGCGCTGCTGCGTGACCATGCGGTCAGCGGACTTGAGTTCGCACCGGGGTTGCTGTTTCCCGATCTGGCCGCGCCGCTGGAGGCAACGGCGCTGGAGTGCGAACAGGTCCTCTTGCAGCTTGCGGAATTCGGGCTGCGCCCCTCTTCGATGCAATCACTTTTGTTTGGCGCCGATAACGCCCGGCTTTTTGGCTCGCCTCTGGAACAGGAAGCCTTGCAGGACGCCATGAAGGGCGCCATCAGGCTTGCAGCCCGTCTGGGGTGCGAAAACCTTGTATTCGGCTCCCCGAAAAACAGGGTGATCCCGGATGACATGACCAAAGCGCAGGCCGAAGCAATCTGGCGCGACAGTTTCTTCAGGATGGGGGATGCAGCGGCAGCGGCAGGTGTTGTCATCGCGCTGGAACCCAACCCGGTGCAATACGGCACGAATTTCATGACCCGCATTTCGGATACGCTGGATGTTGTCAAATCACTTGATCACCCGGCAATTCGCATGAACCTGGATCTGGGGGCCGCCATCATGACGCATGAGATCGAAACATTCGAGACCTGGCTTCCTGCCGCTCTGAGTGTTTCAAACCACGTTCATCTCAGCACCCCAGAACTGGCTCCTCTGTCAACGCAGGTGCCGGTTGTCAGACATGCCGCGGGCGCGTTGGACACGGCGGGCTGGCGCAAGTGGATTTCGGTTGAAATGCGTGGCGGGATTCCCGCGCTTTCGGATTCTCTGACCTCGTGTTTCGGGCCGCGATGAGAGGGGGCCACATGTCCATGGATGAACCAGACCACCAGGTCCCCGCATATCAATGCGCCGTTTTCAAACCCCGCGTAGCTTCCACGGCTCTGGTGATCCCGGTCATCAACGAAGGCACACGACTGCTGGGTCAATTGGACGCCATCGCCGACCTGCAACCGCCGGTGGACATCATCATTGCCGATGGCGGATCCGACGACGGGTCTACGGATGCGCAGCAACTGGAATACAGAAGGGTCCGGGCCTGCCTGACCAAGACCGGCCCCGGCAGGCTGAGCGCGCAATTGCGAATGGCCTATGCCTGGGCGCTTGAACAAGGGTATGACGCGATCATTACCATGGACGGCAATGGCAAGGATGGCGTCGATGGAATCCAATCCATCCTCGAAAAGCTTCAGGCCGGATATGGCTATGTGCAGGGGTCGCGCTATGCGCCCGGAGGCAGCGCGATCAACACCCCCCTGTCACGGTGGATCGCAGGTCGCCTGATCCACGCGCCTTTGATCAGCCTTGCGGCGCGGCACTGGTTCACTGACACCACCAACGGGTTCCGCGGTTATTCCCGCGCCTTTCTGACAGACCCGGGCGTGCGCCCGTTTCGGGACGTCTTCATGAACTACAATCTGCTGTTTTACCTGTCCGTACGGGCCTCGCAGCTCGGGTATGACGTCACCGAAGTCGGTGTGACCCGGGCCTATCCAGACAGTGGGAAAATACCAACTAAAATCAATGGGTTTCGTGGAAAATTCGACCTGTTCGGCGAATTGATCGGGGCCGTGACAGGACGCTATCACCCCAAGGTTTAGACATTCAAACCGGCATTGCGAAATTCAACGACACCACCGATTTCCGGTACAAGGCGAAGGCAAGGAAAAGATGAACACCCACCAGTACTGGCCCGGCATAATTCTTGCGATCCTCTCATTTCTTCTGCTGCTGCCACTGATGCTATGGCTGCCCGAACAGTTCGGGCACGCACCCGGCGTGATCAGTGCGGCACAGGCTGAAGGGTACAACAATCGGATTGCACATCTCACGAGCCTGCTGTGGATTCTGGTTACCCTGACGGGTGTCTGGGTGGTGTCCCGCAACACAGAGCCGTCCCCCATCGCCCCACCTCGATCTGTAGATAAGCCGGGTTTGGCCGTGTCCTGCCTGCTTCCATTGATCACAATTCTTGCCGTTGTGTTCCTGTACTTCCCCCCTGCGCTGGCGCCCAAAGGATCGTATTTCGAAGAGTCCATCCATTTGACAGCCATACACAGAATGCTGGGCGGTGATGTTCCATATCTGGATTTCGAGTTCCTCTACGGGCCTTTGATGCTTTATCCGGCCTACTGGTGGACCCAGCTGACATCCTTCTCACTGACGTCCTTCTACACCTATGTGATGCTGCTCGAACTGCTGGTGATGCTGGCTCTGCTCATTCCCATTCAAACGTATATTTCATCATTCTGGGCTCGGGTTGGCGCGTTCCTGCTGCTGTCCAGCCTGTATTTCAATACGATGCTCGGACCAAACCAGAATGGTCTGCGCAAACTTATGGGCGTTCTGATCCTGATCAGCGTCGCCCAACGCCCATTGCATTTCGGGCTAAACGTGCTCCACGGTGTGGCGGTCGGGCTTCTGCTCAGCTATTCGCAGGAATTCGGAGCCGCGACTGCAATTGGCATTCTGGCGATCTATGCGTCGCTGTTCATCAAATTGCGGGACAAGCGCGCCATCCTCGCGTTGCTGGTTACAGGGGCTGTGTCCTGTATCGTCTGGCTGGGATGCCTGTGGCTGCTGCTGGGACCGGCCATGATGGATTACTTTTCCGTCATCCGTTACCTGACGGCCCAGTTTGATTCCGGCGAGGCCGCATTTCGCTTCTACTGGACAGCTTCAAGCCTTGCCGTATTTGCCCTGATACTTATCGCAATCTGGCTTGTCGGAACCGCCCTGAGCCGCAAGTGGACCGAAATGCCAGGCCCCGGCGATCTATTGGCCATCGGCGCGTTGGCCTATGCCGCGCTTTTGCTCAAAAGCGGCCTCAGCCGGGCAGATCAATGGCACCTTGTTCCCTGCGCCCTGCCCATAGCCTTCAGCCTCATTCTGCCACTGCGCACGTCTGTCATGCCGATTACTCGGCGTGTTCGCGTGCTGGGCATCATGCTGACACTGATACTGGCCCTGACCTATTCTTTCGGACAGTTCACAATCGTCCGATACGTCTTCCGCGAAGGCTTGCTTGCGAATTACAAGGCCATGCTTTCGGATCGGCCCCCCCAGACCGCACAGCATATCGACAGCGAAAGACCAAATATTCTGAACGAACGTCGAAACCCGTCCGAGGATATCGTCGAACTTGCCACCTTCCTTGCAGAGCCGCCACAAAGGGGCGCCAGGGTTTTCGCCTATGATCGCCTGTGGTCTTTGCCTATGAAAGTGGGTGTTTCCAAGTTCGGCTATCTGACAGACAACTTCATCTACGGGGATGATCGGGGCAATTTGCTTCGTCAGGCACTTTCAGAAAATCCGGATGTGCTCGTCGTGATCGAACGCGAAGCCTATGACTGGCTGAGATCCACACCCGAAGATACATCCGCAACGCCCGAGCCGGACTGGATCAGTTCAGGACAGTTTGGCCGACTGCGGGAAATTCTGTCATCAGCCCATGTTCTTGCTGTACCGACCGAAGTCGCGCAGATTCAAACGCGGTGGCGGCGTTTGGTCGGCAATTACCTGGCTGACAATTATACGCCGATATTCAGCAACGACAGTTACGTTGTGCTCGGGCATCGAAACGAACCGGAGGATTAGGACAACCATATCCTTTGGCCTCTGTTTCGCGCGCGAAACATCATGTGCCGCGCGCGTGCAGCCAGGCTTTCAGCTCCGCAAGAAATGTCTCGGACATTCCCTCGCCGGACAGGGTGACCTGTGCACCGTTTCGACTCTGTTTCAACTGAATGCCGCCGAATGTCTCTTTCAGGGGGGTCTTGGCAGCAGGTGGGTTTCCCCCACTCGCCCCCAGGCCGTTCACTGCACGGGTCAGAGCTGAAATCTCGGCTTCCACGCTCTGAGGCGCGGCCTTCCGCAGAGCGGTGGTGATCAAGGAAGCTGCTTTTGCCTCCTCTTTCAGAACCTTGGCAATCGACAGCCCCAACCGTTCAGGAATAGCTGACGCAAAGCGCAGATGGTCATCCAGGGCGTGATAGATCGCGATGAACGAGCCGATCTTGGATCGCTTCGCCCGGCTGGCCGAGGCGAACAGCCCGCGCAGGGCCGCAGACTCATCCGGGTAAACGCCCTGCTCTGCCGCGCGCGCCACGATTCGGGCGCGCTCGTAATAGCTCAGCCCGACGCGGATTTCATTTTCCTCGACCATGGCCACATAGGCATCAGATGCGCTCTGCGGCTGCCTGAGGAACGCACGCACGGTCTCAAAGCGGGCCTCGCCTGTCTCCTGCGCCAAAGCCCGCAGCGCTGTCAGGCGCCGCCAGCCCGAGATCAACCCGTAACGCCCGCCCTCCAGCTCCACGACCTCGATCGGGGTTTGCTGGCCACGGGCCTTCAGGCTTTCCTTCAGCGCCTCCATATCCGCGTCATCGGCCGCCATGCGATCACGCACCAGATAGGTTTCCTCGATGGCGTCCAGCGGCAGATCCTGCACCAAGCGCCCTTCGGCCCGCGCGGCACGCAATTCTCCGGACAGCTCTTCCAGCGCCGCCTGAGCCGCCGTGGCCCCGGCCACCTGCGCAACCGGCGGCGTGGTCCGGGGGGCGTCTGTGGGGAACATCGGGTTCACCCCGGGGGCAGGGCGGTTGTCTTCCAGATAATCCGGCCGGGCAGGGGTCAGTCGTTTGCGTTTTGCCATTGGTTTCTCCTTTTCCTGCGCGGATCAGACTCGGTTTCGGGACGTGACAGGCGTGTTTCGCGCGCGAAACATCGCGCTCAGAGCGACAATTCCGGTGTTCCCGCCTCTTCGGCCTGCCGGGCCCGTTCTTCGCCCCGCCAGACGCCGATCAGCAGCTTCTTGAACGAAGCATAGGTGGCATCAAAGGTTTCCCGCCCGCGCGCATAGGTCTCGCGGTTGAAATCGCGGTAATCGGCCTCGTAGATACCGTTGACCTGTTCCCCCGCCTGACCGATCAGCGCCGTGTAGCCCTGCCAGTGCGGCGACAGGGTCCGGCCCAGATAGGCCTGCATCAGCCCGGCCAGCTCCGCCTGCTGGCTGCCATCATAGCGGGTGATGATCGTGCGCACCGCATCCCACTGAAACGCCATCTCGGGCCGCCCCAGGGCGCGGGCGGCCATGTTCTCGCCATCCTCGATGGACTGGAAGGTGGAATGCAGCATGTCAAAGAAGCGCCCCGTGGAGTCGAACTCCAGGAACGAGGCCCCCATGGGCACCAGAAGGATATCCGAAGCCGCCAGCCCGTTGATCGTCAGATAGCCAAGGGCAGGGGGGGTATCGATGAAAATGATATCATAATCGTCCAGCACCCCATCTTCGTCCAGCGTATCCGTCAGCGCATCCCACAGCTTCCAGCTGCGGCCCTGCATCCGCCAGACCGGGATCTGGAATTCCGCCCAATAGAGGTTCAGCTGCGCTCCGATCAGATCGATATTCGGCCAGTGAGTGGTTTGGATCAGATCGCGGCTGCGGGTCTTCAGCGCCTCGGACAGGGTATCATCGATCGGATGCGGGGCCTCACCCCGGTCAAGACGCCCCTGATTGTCGCGGCGCAGATGGGTGGCGTAGTGGCGGGCGAGCAAGGGGAACACCGTCTGCCATTCATCGCTGACTTTGCCGCCAAAGATCGACGTCATCGAACCCTGGCTGTCCAGGTCGATGACCAGTACCTTGTAACCGTCCAGAGCCGCCGACATGGCCAGATGCGCGCAGGTCGAGGTTTTGCCAACACCGCCCTTGAAATTGGCCACGGACACGATCTTGGCGGGCAGACCCTCGGGGCGGTAGGGGCGGTATTCTTTTGCCTTGGATCCTTCCGAGGCGAAATGCGCTCGCAGCCGCAGAACCTCATCCAGCGTAAACCACTTGGCACCGCCTTCGGTTTCGGACTGCCCTTGGGGCAAATCCGGATTGCCTTTCAGGACCCGGCGAAAATGAGCGGGCGCGACAGGGATCAGATATTTGGTGATTTCCCAGGTCGAAAACAGGCGCAGCTTTTTCTGACCGTTTTCTTCCAGCCCCCGGTTCGCCAGGTCGCTACGCCCCCGCGCACAGGCATCCGCGATTTGCGAGAACTCATGTGTTCCGGTTGGGTCGCCCAGTTCAGCATAGGCCAGATCCGGGTCGATATTGAAATACGGGGGAAGCCCCTCGGACGTTGCTGCTCGCATTGAAATACTGCCCATGTGCTATGTTTTTGCCAATATACCACAAAAGGAAGCATGTGAAAGCATTATGAGCACAAAACCGGATTTTCTAAGCAAAATTAAAGGGTAGAAAGCCTTCGAGACGTTGCTTTTGGGCGTATAGCAAAAAAATGTTCAGTTAGAATCCTGTTATTTTAATAGTTACGGCTGAATTTGAATTCTACTAAGTATAAGAAAAAAAAGCGGTTTTTGTATTTCTTGTGGATCATACTGAATCTGATCCCACGATAGGGTGACTCTGATCCCACGTTGCAGTGACTCTGAACCCACGTTCCGGCGGCTTTACGCATCCTGTGGATAACTCTACGGTGAGCGTCAATAAAACCACGAACAAAGATTCGGGCAGGACATATGGGCAGGGCAGTATGAGCGGGTCAGGGGCGTTGTTGCCTGACCGGCACCCGACGGGCGATTTTTTTGTATGCGATATCTTCGATGCGCTGCCCAAGACAGATATGGGTTCGATGGAGCATCCTATGTTTTCGCTCTCGACCCGGCCGGACCGGCGCATCCTCAATTACGAACATAACGGGGTCGAGATCACGGTGACGCCTTCGGTGCGCGGTCTGGCGACGATCCACGACAAGGACATCCTGATCTTTTGCATCAGCCAGCTGATGGCGGCGATCAATGCGGGCCGTACGGTCAGCCGGGTGTTGCATCTGAAGGCGCATGATCTGCTGGTGGCCACCAACCGCGAAACCAGCGGTGACGGTTACAAGCGTCTGCGCGAAGCGTTCGAGCGGCTGGCCGGCACAAGGATCACCACCAACATTGTGACGGGTGAAACGGAAACCACCACCGGGTTCGGCCTGATCGAGAGCTGGGAAATCGTGCGTCACACAAGGGCGGGGCGGATGGCCAGCGTCAGCGTGAAGCTGTCGGACTGGCTGTTCCGTGCGGTGCTGGCGAAATCGGTGCTGACCCTCAGCCGCGATTACTTCCGCCTGCGCAAACCGCTCGAGCGGCGGATCTATGAGCTGGCGCGCAAACATTGCGGGCGTCAGCCCGAGTGGCGGATCTCGGTCGAGGTGCTGTTGAAAAAGTCCGGCTCGGCCTCACCCCGGCGGGTGTTCCGCAAGATGATCCGTGACATGATCGCAGCCGACCACCTGCCCGATTATGAGATGACCGAAGAGCCGGGCGACCTGATCCGGTTCTCGCGCCGGGGTCAGGTGGTCGAGGGGCCGGACAAGCCGATCCTGCCGCCGCAAGCGCTGGAGGAGGCCAGGGCGATGGCGCCGGGCCGCGATGTCTATGCGCTGGAGGCGGATTGGCTGGCCTATTGGGCCGCGTCAGGTCGCCCACAGATCAGAAACCCGCAGCGGGCGTTTCTGGGCTATGTGGCCAAAAGGGTCGCCGAACGGGACTAGGCGCTTAGCTGGAATAGGCGGGGTTTTGTTTCTGCACGCGTGTCTTCACGATTTTGACAGCGCCGATAACAATGAGGGCTGCAATGATGAACAGCCAGCCGAAGAGGATGTAGCTGCCCAGAGCCATCAGGATGGACGCACCGGAAATCAAAGCAAACCCGCCGGCGCACAGGCCAACTAGAATGGCTATCCCGATAATTCCAATCATCTTCTCCAAGTCCTCCGGCTATGGTCTTGGTCTGGTCAAACCCAAGTGGGCGCCGTCATGCCATTGAGCAGATGCCCAAAATGATTCCGCGATGAAATCATGGCAAAACTTTGAACCACCAGAGGTTAAAATTTGGTTATTTTTACCGGAAGGAGCATTGCTCCACTACTCGTGCGACACAGCGTGTTTTTTTGTTGAGACATGAACATGTCTTGCTTTTCTGATGTGTAACTTATGAGGGACAGCCATTTATGGCAATGGAGGTTCCTCAAGACGTGCAAAGGTCCGCCTATCTCGATTTGATTTCAGAATGCAGCCGGTATCGCCCACGGCAATTTTGACCGGCGCCGCCAATTCTTCCGTGCTTTTCCGGTGACTTCACTCAAAAGCAAGCAAACGCCCGGGATACGCAATCAGGGTGCCGGAAGGAGAGGGGCGCGAACAGTGCTTCGACCCATGCCGCCAGAAGGGCGTTTGGATCTACCCCAGCAAATCCGTCGCCGGGTTTTCGGCGATATCGACGTCGTCATAGTATTTCTGCGCCTGCGCCACGGAGCGGTGCAGCGACAGCCGCATGGCGGCCTGGATCGGCGCACCGTCCAGCGCGGCCTGGGTCAGAAAGCCAGACCGCAATCCATGCGGCGAGGCGAAATCCTCGGGCAATCCGGCCAGCCTGAGTCGATGCTTTATGATCTGATAGATCGCATCCGGGGTCAGGCGGCGTTTCAGCACCCTGTCCGCCTTGGAGATGGGGCGGAACAGCGGGCCACCTGTAATCTCACCAACCTCGATCCAATGCACCAGCGCCTGGGCGGCGCGGCCTTTCAGGATCAGGCGCGGCGTCTCTCCCTTGGCCGTGGTCTTGGTTTCCAGCAGCGACAGCCAGGCGACGCCGGATGTGTCGAATTCCTTCAGCGACACGTCCTCGCGCATCAACCCGGTGATCTCGGACCGGCGGCGCCCGCCGCTGGCCCAGCCAAGCATCAGGATCGCCCGGTCGCGGCAATCGCGCCGCGACCCGTGGCAGGTGGCCAGCAACTGTTCCAGCACGCCACGGGTGATGGGATGGGCGGATTTCGGGGCAGGGGGGCGGGCGGCCGCCCGGCGCGCCTTGGCCCGGGCCTGCTTGACCCGAGGCGCAACAAACGGGCTGGTCAGGTTCTTCATCCGGTGAAAGGCCAGCCAGGAGGCAATCCGCCGGTCCAGCGTCGACGGCGCCGGGCAGGCCAGCGATTTGCGCAGCCCCTGCGCAATCAGCACCTCCGCGGTTTGACGCGCAATATCCTCATCGGGCGCATCACCCAGATCGCGCGCATGATCAAGGATGAAGGCCAGCGCCGTGGCCTCACTTTCGGGCCAGTCCAGCGCCGCCCCGAAGCGCGCCATTTTCCACGCCGTCACATAGATCAGATCGCGTTCATAAGCGCGCAGGGTGTTGGCGGGGGTGCCGCGGATATAAAGATCACTCAGCGCGTCCTGATCTGCCTGCGATAGGGCAGGGGCGGTGGCGGGGAGATAGGGGGCAGGGGGCTTCATGGCAGCCACTCTGCGCGCATTTCGCGGCAAAATCAAATAAACTTGATAAGGGGTACTTATCAAATGTGAATGAATGATATCCGGATCAGGCAACAAGTGAACAAAACAAGGGGATAATGAGCGTAATATCGGCAGGGCTTCTAGTTTGTTGAGCCCGCTGAAGCAAAAGGATCGTGACTTTGCCCCCTTCCTTCTGCGCCACAGCGTACTCGGCCGCAACCTTCGATCATGCCGGCGCAATTGTTGCACAGCCCGGTTCTGAAACAGTCTGAGCGGATTTGGCGGCCTCTTATCCCGCCTGTTCGACCTGCTCAGGAGTACGGTCTATCTGAGGGGTTCGCATCTCGGTTTCCGGGGTTATGTGCCGGAGCTTGCGCCAGACATCGAAATGCAGAATTCCGCGAAGAACCTGTTGGGCCAGATCGAACCCGTATTTCAACGGTCCCAGCGTCGCCACAAGATCGGCCTGAAAATCAAGCAGGTCGTCGCGGTCGGAAGCATCATATCCCAAAAGCCCCTCATAAAAGAGGCTGCCTTCCAGTGCGACTTTCTCTTCTATCAAGCTGCGGTTGAGCCAGCGCAACCCGCTGGGCACGTCGCGGCATGACATGGTGTCATGCTTCCAGTAAGGCGCAGAGGACAGATGATCGAGCTGTGTGACAAGCCCGAAACGTCGCCGTTGATCGGGTTGCAGTACGGGCATGGACACCATGCGGGTGTTGAAGCCTCCGCCAAAGAACAGGTCCGGGGGCGCTTCTTTCAAACGTTTCAGTGTTTCGCGCAGGCTGGCTTTTGTCTCGCCCGGGAAACCGACAATCAATGTAATGGCCGTTGTCAGCCCCGCTTCGCGGCAATTGATCAGCGCCTGAACATTGTGCCCGACATCGGATTTCTTGTTCATGTTGTCCAAAACGCCCTGATCGCCGGTCTCGTATCCGATATGCACCAGCTGGCAGCCTGCCGCTTTCATCAGCGCTGCGGTGCCCGGTTTGGCAAGATCACCCGCGCGCGCATAGCAGGTCCAGCCGACCGGACTGCCTGCTTCGATCAACAGCTCGCACAGTTCTTTGAGGCGCTTGGGCGGGATGGTGAACAGGCTGTCCATGCAATTGATGATCTTTGCTCCTCCCTTGGCGTAGATCATCCAGTCGTCGAAAATCTTGCGGGCGGATTTGACCCGGAACATGGTGTCTTCGAACAGGAAGGGGAAATTGCAGAAAGAACACCGATAGGGGCAGCCGCGGACGGATTCATAATTGATCATCTCGAAACTGCGGCCGTGATATGCCTCGGCCAGTTTCCAGTCCGGAGTGGGCAGCCAGTCGAGGCTTTTTCCGGATGGGCTGCCGCTGTAGACCAGCGTATTTCCCAGACGTTCCACGACGCGACCGTTTTCAGGGGGTTCAATGTCGCGATAGCCGCTTTTGATCCAGCGTGCCAATACGGGAACAAGCATTTCCCCATAGCCGATGGCGACAAGATCGGCACCCGGAACATGTGTCCAGTCATCATGCAAAAGTGAAACCAGGGCACCCCCGACAACAACCTTGTTATGCGGTTGTTTCAGCATCTTAACCAGCGGTATGAGCTCGCTCATATCTCGCATCAATGTGCTTGAAACAAAGACGCATTTGCATTCACCCAGAAGTCGGTTGCGTGTTTCGGCATCAGCAAGCCCGGCGAAAGTGGTCGCTTCAAAAGCAATCCCTTCCTTGCGCAGATCGCCTGCAAGCACGACTTCGGTCAGTTCAGGCGCGCTGACATAGGATTGAGATGAAAAATACCGCTCGACTGCGGCGCGGTAAGGCGCCCGCCGGAATTTCGGCCGCCGCTTGAAAAGTGTGCGGGCCAACAGCATTTCGGCGCTGACCGCCTTCAGCGCCACATCCTGCCAGATGGCCGAGGACGTGCGCATGATGCCCAATTGTCGGCCAAGGGCATCGACGATGGTGCTGTTGCTTTCCACCATGCTGCCGCCAACCGTAGCCCCACCCGTGACGATGAGAACCTTGTCGGTTACGGCTGTTTCAGTGCTTTCAAAATTTTCTTCGCCAGCAGGCTGGCCAATTGCTTCGTACATCCACTCACCCTCCCGACGTATCTTTGTCGAGGATACCTTTGACGTACTGCGCACCTGCCATATGATGGCCATGTTTTAGTATGGCTCAGCCTTGAACAATATCAGATCAGAGGCGCGGAGTCTGTAATCTATTGTGTAAAACCCTTTCCGGTCGCAGGGGCACATGGTGCCCGCATATGCCCGGACAAGGGAGAGTAAGGGGTTTCGTCCATGACGTGTGTTTCGGGGCAGCCGGGGATACATCCGAAGGCTCTGTTGCAAACTTTTGACTGTTGACGCCCATAAGTGCGTCGAGTGAATGGAAATCGAAACATTGAAGTCGAAAGTCTTTTTTATGATCTCTTTCAAAGGCGCGCAGTATCCGAAAGATGTAATCCTCTTCGCTGTGTTCTTCTATGTCCGATACGGTGTGTCATATCGCGATCTAGAAGAGATAATGCATGAGCAAGGCGTTGCAGTGGATCACACGACGCTGAATCACTGGGTGACGCGGTATGCAGGCGCAATCGCTGAAGCGGCGCGTCGTCGAAAGGGACCGTGCGACCGCTCCTGGAGAATGGACGAGACTTACATCAAGGTGAAAGGCAACTGGGTCTATCTCTATCGAGCCGTCGACAAGCACGGCAAGACGCTTGATTTCATGCTTTCCCCGCGACGAAACAAACCCGCGGCCACCATGTTCTTCGCCCGAATGCTGGAGGTCAACGGCCTTCCGAGAAAGATTGTCATTGACAAAAATGTGGAGCTAACACCGCTGGCCTCAAGGCCATCAACAAGATGCTAAAAGGTTTTGGTTGCCCGGTCCCAATTGAAATGGTCAGGCGGAAATACTTGAACAACATCGTGGAACAGGACCATCGTTTCATCAAGAGACGAACCCGCCCGATGCTCGGCTTCAAGTCTTTTGCTTCGGCATCAGCGACTCTGGCGGGTATCGAGGTTGCGCACATGATCCGTAAAGGCCAGTTCACGCCCGGACTCTGCCCGTTTCGTCAATTTTCCGAGTTAGCAATCTGAACTGAAGCGATCGCAGATCTATTTGGCTGACCTAAAACTTTGCAACGAAACCGCACCTTCGCGCGTTTTGATCCAACTGGAGCTTGGCTTGCGACAACGCTTGGGAATGTCTGATGATCAGTTTCAAGGGTATGCACTATCCACGATCTGTGATCCTGTTCGCGGTCTATTTCTACGTCCGTTTTGGGGTCTCGCACCGCGACCTTGTAGAAATCATGGCGGAGAGGGACGTGCAGTTTGATCATGCGACCCTAAGCCGGTGGGTTGTCCGTCGTCAGAGTTTTCCGGACAGCGCAAGCAGTTTCGTAACGGAGGCTCTGGTTCGGTTTTTGTCTGACTTCAGACAGAGCATCTTATGTGGACCGTATTTCTTGGGCACATCTCGCCAGCGCAACCCATTGCGATTGGTAAAGATAATCCTGCTCAAGACCCGCCTATCATCATCCCGAGGCTTGCCGTGCGACTTTGGGAAAAAGGGGTGAGCTTGGCCATCTGCTCATCAGTCAGCCAATAAAGGTCGCCCAAGTCACGGCTCCAAAAACGAGCGGTGCCGGGCTGGTTTCAAAGCCCTACAGGTGGCCAAAGCGATTTTGGATCGGTTTGTACGGCCCGTGTCATGGTCCGGGTTTGGGTTCTACGTTCTGCCGGCGTAAAGGCTTGGAATAGTGTGATTTGCTTGGGGTCTGCTTGGTCTCTTGTCACTTGTATTTTGCAACTTTATAAGAACCCACGTAGTATTTCGGATGCCAAGACAGCGACAGAGTGCTTCGCAGGGATGGTTGTGTAAGGCATGCTGCACGGTGCACAAATCAAGTCCGGACAAGGGGGCAGAATGGAAGAGCTTGCACGGCAGGTCGCGGCGCTGAATGAAAAGGTAGAAGCCCTTCAAAGACAGCATGCCTTTGATATGCGCCAGATGGAAATTGCTTTTCATCAATCAGAAATGCAACTACAACTGCAGATCAGAGAAATCCTGCGGCAAACCGGGATTGTGCGCCCTGTAACTATTCCAAGTCACACATTTATCCGCGACACACTCTGGAAGCGGATCGTTTTCCGCAAAACCGGAAAGCCCAAAAAGCTGTTCAAAGTTGCCTTTTTCAAGTCCAATGGCAAGGCGCGCGGATATGCCAAAAGAATTGTTTTCAAGAAGGACGGTTCTCCTCGTCCACATTTCGTGCCCGAACTTCAGATGCAAGCAAATAAAAAATGAATGCTCTTTGTGCTGCAGATAGCGCGCTTATTTTTTCGGAGACAGAAATGTCAGACGACTCCCCGCAAAACGCTTCTGATTACAGCAGCGACGCCCCTTTGGTTTCGATCATTATTTTGAATCTCAACAAGCCAGACATGACGATCGACTGTCTGAAAAGTATTTGGAAAAACACGACAGGCATCCCGTACGAAGTTATTGTTGTTGACAATGGCAGCTCTCCAGAAAACCAAAAGCGCCTTGCGGCTTATGAAGGGCCGCACAAATTTATTCCGCTTGCGATCAATCGCTTTTTTGGTGAGGGGAACAATATCGGAGCGGAATTTGCCAAAGGCACATACCTGCTCTTTTTGAACAATGATGTCATCGTGACGCCTGATTGGCTACCGCCTCTGGTCGATGTTTTCGACACTCATCCCGATGCGGGATGCGTAGGCCCCAAGTTCATCTATCCAAGCGGTGAATTGCAAGAAGCCGGAGTGCTTCTCGATCCCGAAGGGTTCTCCGTTCAGATTGGTAAGTTCCAGTCCCCTGATCAGCCGCGCTTTAATAGAATGCGGGTTGTCGACTACGTCTCGGCGGCCACTGTTTTGATGCGCAAAGCGGATTTCTACGCCGTTCTGGGTTTCGATTTCCGTTATGAACCTGCCTATTACGAAGACTGTGACCTGTGCCTGAAGATAGGCACTTTGGGGAAAAAGACGTATTACGTCCCTAGGTCAGAGGTCATCCACCATGAAAATGCCACGACAGCTGACAAGAGCCTTAAAGACAAGCTTAAAAATATCGTTGAGGTCAACCAGGCCAAGTTCATTGATCGCTGGCACAACTTTCTGACGACCGGCGTGCATGACGGCAAATCCTATATTGCTCCACTGCTGCCGGCCCGGGTTGCTTCGGCGCGTAAGACAGCGGGAATCTATACGCCCTATAATATTATCCCCGGAGGGGGAGAACGCTACCTGTTCAGCATTATGAAAGTGCTGGCCGCGCAGGGCTATGGTCTGACGCTCATTGTGCCAGAGCTTTACTCCCGGCTTCGTATATCGCTGGTTCTTGATCAACTCGACCTTGATCTGGATGGGATCGACATCATCACGCATACCCAGGCAGAGGCGGGTGCGCAATTTGATCTGTTCTATTGTCTGGGAAATTCGCTTGTTCCGACATCGCGCGCTATGGGGCACATCAATCTGTTTTGCTGTCAATTTCCCTTCAAAACCAACGAAGATCATACCCGGCAGCATTTATCCTTGCTCAAGGACTACGATGCGGTGATCTGTTATTCGGGATTTGTCGAGCAAGAGATCCGCAAACAGTTGCGCCATTTCGAGGCACCCGAGCCTGCCATTCATGTGGTGGCCCCACCGGTCGGGATCGTTGCCGAGGTCGATCCTCAGATGGCAAAATCCGGCATTCTCGGAATTGGCCGTTTCTTTATCGGAGATCATTGCAAACGTCAGGATGAGATGGTCAAGGCCATGAAGGCTCTGTCCGAGCTGGGAGCAGATACAAGCCTTGATCTTGTTGGCTCTTTGCATCCCGAACCGATCCATCGCGACTATCTGGCCAATTGCCGACAGATGGCTCGGGATCTGCCGGTTTCATTCCATATCGACGCCCCTGTTTCTGTCCTGTCGGGGCTTTTGCAGCGCGCGTCGATCTATTGGCATGGGGCGGGTCTTGGTGTTGATGTCAAAAAGTGGCCTGAGCATTGTGAGCATTTCGGCATCAGTGTCGTAGAGGCGATGTCAGCAAGGGTCATCCCGGTCGTGGTCAACAATGGAGGGCCGTCCACGATTGTCGAGGACGGCATATCGGGGTTCCATTATGGCTCCCGGGAAGAGCTTGTGCAGATCACGCGCGCGCTTCTGTCCTATTCGGAGGATAAGTTGACCGAATTGCGTGACAATGCGCAGGCCCGAGCCCAGCTTTATTCTTTTGCGGCTTTTGAAGCACGTTTTGCCGATGTTTTGGTGTCAATGGAAAAGAAAGCATCCCAGCGCTTTGAAACCTCATCCGCACATGCTTCTGTCAGCACGCGCTAGTTACTATCAGGTGCCATATGAAAACGGACTTCTCTCCAGACCACCAAATCTCCTTTGCTTGCAATATCTGTGGTCGGTCTAATACCCAGGCTGCAGGCACCTTTCACCGAGAGGCCCCAAATTGTTCCGGCTGCGGATCCACGCCGCGTTTTCGCGGGATTATTCACGCTCTCAGCCTCGGCCTGATGAAGCAGTCGCTTCCGCTCAAACAGTTTACGTCCGACCCTCATGTGAAAGGGATCGGAATGAGCGAGTGGGAGGGATATGCGCGGGTCCTTTCGGAGAAATTCGACTTCACCAATACGTTCTTTCACCAAGAGCCATTCCTTGATGTGGTTTCACAGACGCATTGGCAAAACTATCAAGGTAGTGATTTCCTGATCTGCACCGAAGTCTTTGAACATGTGCTGCAGCCTTTGGAGCCTGGGTTCACGAACATGCGCAAGATGCTCAAAACGGGCGGCCATCTTGTCTTTTCGACCCCGTTTGGTGATGCGCCAAAGACAATCGAGCACTTCCCGGGCATGGTTGATTTTGCAACATGCCAGATGGGGGAAGACTGGCTGGTTGTCTCAAAAAAGAGCGATGGCAGTTATCAGGTTTATGATGAACATGTTGTTTTCCACGGTGGCCCAGGCACGGTGCTCGAAATGCGGATTTTCGGGCGCGACGAGTTGGTCAAGCAGTTGGAAGAGGCTGGTTTTGAGGTCACCGTGCTGGATGAAGCTGTGCCGGAGATTGGGTACTACTGGCCCAGTATCGTAGATCGACCGGAATTCGGACATATCGGCGAACACTACATTTTGCTCTGCAAAGCTATTTGATTGATAGAATGCGGCGTCACATGAAGGCGGTGATATGACTTTTGTTTCCTATGCTCAGAATTTTGAAGACCTCATTCTTTGGCGCGCCCTCAAGGATGTCGAAAAGGGGTTCTATATTGATCTTGGTGCCGCCTGGCCGAGCTTTCATAGTGTCACATTGGCATTTTATGAACGCGGCTGGAGCGGAATTAATGTGGAGCCCAATCCAAGGCTTTTGAAGGAGCTCAACAAAGAGCGGATTCGTGACACGAACCTTGGCGTTGTGATTGGTGACAGCAAGGGAGAGGCGAGCCTCAACATCTTGAGCAATGCCGGTTTGTCTACGGCATCTGACGAGATTGCTGCCAATCATGTCGAGGCGGGGTTTGAAAAACAAACTGTTGTGGCACCGATGACGACTCTGACCGATCTATGTGACGCCCATATGGGTGATGTGTCCGACATCCATTTCCTGAAAATCGATGTGGAGGGCCATGAGGCCCAGGCCCTTCGTGGCAATGACTGGGGCCGCTTCCGGCCTTGGATCATCTTGATCGAAGCGATGGAGCCAATGTCCCAGGTGACCAATCATCACCTTTGGGAACATCAGTTGACCGAGGCGGATTATCGCTATGTCTATTGCGATGGTTTGAACCGCTATTATTTGGCGGCAGAACATTATGATCGTCTTGTCCCGGCCTTTGCCTATCCGCCGAATTTATTTGACGATTACATGAGTGTGACGCAGCAAACGGCGATGGTCGAGGCAGAGCAGCGCCGCAATCAAATTGCCGAATTGCAGCAACAGATCACCGCCGCAGCTATCCGCGAACGCCAGATGGAAGCGCAGAATGCAGAACTGATGAATGAGCTTTCGGCGCTACGCAAACAGTTGGAGGCCGATGCCGCCTATCAGGCCTCTCGTGGGATGATGGAGGTTGTCTTTTTCAAAGTCAGTGGAGAGCCGAAAAAATTTGTGGCCAACCTGCTTTTTCACTCTTCAGGGCGCATTCGCTCTATCGCCCGCAGAATTGTTCTGGAGCGCAGTGGTCAACCTCGCGCATCTTTCAGAAAGTGGATGCACTCGGCAGCCTATCAAGCGCTCTCTAACGCTTATAGACTGCCGAGATAAAGATCAGATTGGGCGGGCAAGCCATGCTGGCCCCATAAGGCCTGTGGTGTCGGGGACCATTTCACCCTGCAGTTCCGTACGTTTGAGGAGATCAAGAAAGAAGTCTTCACGAAAGCCCAGTTCCAGCCATTTGTTGCATGTGATTGCCCAGACAGCCTCCCCGTCATAGCGCAGCCCCCAAGGGAAAGAAAAACCGTTGGAAATCGGCTCTGCAAAAAAGGCGATAACACCGTTTTCTGTCAACACATTCTCACGGATATGGGTAAGCAGGTCCTGAAATTCGAGGCAGTGGTGAAAACTCGATGAAAACAGCGCCACATCATAGCGTTGTCCGGGGTTGCTCGCCGCTTCGAGGAAATCGGCATGATAAGTGCGCAGGGGCGCGGACAGCGCTTTTGCTTCATTGGCAATGCGTTTCAAAAAAGCTTGGTCGATATCAACTGCACAGACATCCATGCCGGCCCGCGCCATTGGAATGGCCGTATTGCCCCAACCAGCCCCAAATTCTATGATGCTTTTGGCATGAGGAGCGTGCTGTGCGATAACGCGAAACCCTTGGACCGCCTTGCCGATCTCATGCGCCACGACGCCCAGATTGTCTGATGTCCATGGAAAGCCACGGGCAAAAGCCTCATCCGAAAGATGTGAAGACGTCAATTCATTCTGAACATCATAGGGCGTGTCGACGAGTTTTTGATAAAGCTCCGTGACCTCTTGGCGATATGCATCCGAGAAGGGATCATCCGTCTGCATGGTGTAGGCAAAGCTGAATTTCTTCCACAGTGCACTGAGTTCATCAAAATTCTTGGCTGTTTCCAGTTGCTCTTTATAGGCTTGAGCCCGTGTAATGAACTCTGGTGCCTTCGCAGCCTTGGGGGGCAAGGGTTTTGACATGGCCAGTGACTGCGGGGCCGCCCCTGGAGTGTTCTTTTTGGTTTTGAACCAACGCACGGAAGGTATCCTTGTCTCTTTTTAAATGAATAAAGCGGCTTTAGAGCTTTTTGGTTTTGGGGTCACTGCATAAAAGTGGCTATATTGCCTGGCTTGCGCGAACTTTACGGGAACATCCGCGTTTTCAGTCGGATTTCTGGTCTCTGAGAACGTTGTGGCGGCTGGTTTTGCTGATTTTCAGGCGCGCTGCGGCCTCTCGGACGGTCAATCCGCCACTTAAATGAGCTCTGGCCTGCTCCAGCTTTTTTGGGTGTTACGACAGGCTTGCGTTCGCCTTTTCGGGACGTGGGGCTGAGCGGAACGGCATCCCGTCATAAGAGGCTGATAACGGCCTCAAAACTGCCATGCGAAAGTGGGGGTCCCAAAAATCTGTCGTTCCGCATGGTGGGGCAGCATGATTGAAATCATGGGAAAAATCCGTTGCAAAACTCATGCGCGAAACGATCAGTGTTTTGTGTTATGTTTCGCACGGTGCTTTTTTGAGCCGTTCATGCGTTCATTATGCCGCTAAAAGATCGACCGTGCATCTCAATATGCTGATTATAAATGGTTTTTCAAAACTGATGTTGAGGGGTATTTGTGCGGAAATTCTTTATGAGGGCATTTCGTTCCGCTCAGCCCTACGTCCCGTCCCTTACAAGGCTCGGCCCAAAGCGCCCATGGGCAGATCTGTTGAACATGCAGCCAAGACCGGCTGCAAGACTATTGCCATCATGACCAAGAAATCTGTTGCGATTTGTTTCTTCGGCCTGCCCAGAGCGCTAGAGCATCCCGCGCCGAGCATCGCAGAGCATCTGATCGCTCCTCTCAAGGCCAAGTCCGAAGCAGTCTGCCTTGCGCATTTGTATCGCAGCAGCATAGATCCGGCGCAAAACTCAAGCGCCTTGCTGCCGCTTGAAAACTGCTTAACCGACACGCCCGAAGATGTGTTTGCGCGCTGGCCGATGGGCGATATCCTGTCATGCGGAGACTACTGGTATAATAACGGGGCGAGTTTGCGCAATCTTGTCCTGCAACTGCATTCCTTGCACGAAGTGACCGAACTTGCCGTGCGCTCAGGGGCAGAGCATTGCTTCTTTGTGCGTCCGGATTTGCTGTGCCATGACAGCCTCACAGCGCAGTGAGCAGCTGGTGACCTATGCCTTGTGGGTTCAGGGACTGTCCTGGTTACTGCTGAAAATGCGCGCCACAAGGGTCAGGTCGAATGGTCATCATGTTGATGAGGATTTCTCTGTCTGCACCATGCGCAGAATGCGGCAAAAACTGAGGCTGCGCAGCCAATGGCTGTGGCGGGGTATTTGGCCCGGCCGTGACCGCGCGTCGCCTTAAGGTCAGAACCGGCGGCTTTGAATTTCTGAAATGGATTCAGCCCTTCCGGTACGACCATGTCGCAGGATCGCAAAACATAGATCCGCGCCGAAACCAATCCCAGCCAGATCTGCAGAGGTGGCCATTCGCCCCTCAAAGCGATAAGAGCATCTCCGCGCCTGATTGCGACCGCGCGGTGCGCTGGGACGATCCGAACCTGGGAATCGACTGGCCGCTAACGGGTGCACCGGTCCTGAGCGATAAGGACGCTGCCGCCCCGCTGATGGCTGATTTGGATAATCCACTTACCTGGAACGGATAGCACTCACATTCGCCCAACTGGCCGCGCGGAACACTTATTTTCAAAGGAACTTGCTGCATCGCACCTTGACGAGACTTCCGCTGCGTTGGGTTTGCCGGGGGTCTCTATTGACACTCCAAAGCAACTCGGCAAACACAACAGGTAAGCAAATTTCGGGAGTATTCGCATGAAATATCCGCCATCGGTGGCATCTTTTGAGGAGCGCGTTGCCATGGCTTTGCAATGCTCTGATGCAAATGCCATTCCAAAAGTCAGCGATGCTGGTGCCATCTATGAGGATGAAAACGGCAGCAGCATCCAGATCATGCATAATGGGCTGCGTGTGCTATGCGGTGGCTATTACGGAGCGTGGATGAGCAATCTCATCCGCGCGGCGAAAGGACACCACGAACCTCAAGAAGAACGAGTCTTCCACGAGGTTGTCAAAAGACTGCCCGCCTCGGCTCGAATGATAGAGTTGGGCGGATTTTGGGCCTATTACAGCCTGTGGTTCCTCAACCAAAGTCCCGATCGCAAAGCGGTGGTTCTTGAGCCGGAACCGGCACATCTGGCCGTTGGTCAGGCCAATGCCGCTCTCAATGGGCTGACACCCAAATTCCTTTCCGGCTTTGCAGGGCCTCAATTCGCCGAAGACATGCCCTTTTTCGGTGAGGCGAGCGGTGAGATGCGCAGCACCTGCTATTCGGTTGCCCATCTGATGTCCGCAGAAAAATGGGACTATCTCGATCTCTTGCATTGCGACATTCAAGGCCATGAGGTTGCCGTTCTGGAAAGCTGCAAGCTGTTGTTTTCAGAAGGTAAAATCGGATGGGTCTGTGTCTCCACTCATGCCCATCAGATCAGCGGTGACCCCCTGACGCACCAGAAATGCATCGATATCCTGCAAAAATCCGGGGCCCGCATTGTCGCGGAACATGACGTACATGAATCCTTCAGCGGAGACGGGCTGATCGTGGCCTGTTTCGGCAATTTGCCCGATGATTGGGAAACCATAGAGCTCAGCCATAATCGCCATGGCACATCGCTGTTCCGATCTTTGGCCTATGATCTGGATGAGACACAAAAAACGCTGGCGGCACAAAACCGCAATATAAATGCCATGGGCGACTTGCCAGACAGCATGCATGACACTTTGGACCGAACCGGGCTTCTTTTTACCCTGAAAAAAGACGGCCCGTTGGGGGCTGCGGGACAGGGGCTGCTTGTCCCGGATGACAAGACAATGAGCCCGGCCATCATTGCAGATGCGCGTTGGGAATATGAAAACCTCGCTGCCTTTGCTGGGCACCTCAAAGAGGGCCGACGCTATACGCTGCTCGATATTGGCGCTAATATCGGTATGTTCAGCCGGCAAATTCAGGTCCTGTCCGATCAGATTGAGCATGCGCTTTGCGTGGAGCCAGACCATCACAACTTTGCGGCTCTAAAATTCAATCTTGCCCCGTTCTCCGATCGCGTAATGTTTTTCAACGCAGCCCTTGGCCGCGAAGATGGCATAGTGGAATTCTATCGCGACATGCAAAACATCGGGAATTACTCTTTGAATGAGGATGCCATGCGCGCGCGCAGCTTTGAAAAAGTGCGCGTCAGCCAGCATGATACTCAGAAATGGATGGCCGAACATGTAAGTCATAAACAAGCCTTGGCCTGGAAATCGGACACGCAGGGTTTTGACGAAGTTATCATAACACGGACACCCATGGAGATCTGGGAACGGATCGATGTCGCCTTGATCGAGATCTGGCGCATCGAAAAACCAGATTTCGACATGGATGCGCTCCGGGCACGATTTGAAAGTTTTCCCAACCGCCAACTGGGGGATGAAAAAGATATCTCAGTCGATGAAATCATCGAATATCTATCTGGGTCAGATTGGCAATTCAAAGATCTCCTGATGTGGCGCTAGGCTCAGGACTCATAGCCGGTATATGACGAGGGCAGCCAACGAGAGCACGTGCGCCAATTAATCACTGACCTGTCCGGCAGTCACAAAGAGGTTCAGAGGTCGCCCTTGGCTGTCGCAGACGGCGTGCAGCTTTGTGTTTATACCGCCCTGGTGCGACCAATCAGACGGCCACGTCCCCCTTTTCCACCGCAAGGCTGGACGCCGTGCGATGGGCTTTGAGAAATGTTGCGTCGATCATGACCGCCTTCTCCTCACCATGATCAGCGGCCAAACCAATCAGCATCTCGGCAAGGATGCCCTGTTCGTGGCTTCTCTCGGACCGGTGGCATTCAGCCACTCACCTCCACCGCTTCCAACGGTTGTACAGCGTCCTGTGCGGGCCGTAGGCCGAAGGGGCATCGCACCACCGTAAACCATTGCAATCGATGAAGGTAATCCCGCTTAATACACACCGATCATCAACGCGTGGCTTGCCGTGAAACTTCGGAAAGAAGGGCTCAAGACGCGCCATCTGCGCGTCCGTCAGTCAAAAAAGGTCAGACATGTCCACCGCTCGTTTTCGGTGCGATGAATCATGCGGCACGGCAGAAATCAATGGGTCCTGCGCCTAAATCCCGCACTCTCGACGGAACCCTCTGTGCCAAGTTCGAGCAGTGGTACCCCCGGCTTGAAAGCTCAGGAAAATAGGCCTATGGCAGCATGAAGATCGCGGGCGACATCGGCCCAGTCGCGCAGATTAGCAGCGGTGATTTTGGCCTCGAGCGCGGCACGATGATCGTCATCCATCAGACGCTTGACAGCTTCTGCAATGCTGGAAACCTCGGTCGCATCGCAATATTCCACCAGATCCTCTCCGACCTCGGGCAGCGAGGAATTGTTCGCGACCACAGCCGTCTTGCCATAAGCCAGCGCTTCGCCCACCGGCAATCCCCACCCTTCATACAGGCTGGCCATGATGGAGAACTGGCAATGGCTGTAAAGCATGTCGAGCTCTTCGTCAGAGGGCCCGTCAATAACCCGGACGTAGCCGTAGACATTACCGGTTGCTTCCAACAGGTCTTCAAAGTCCTGCCGCAACCAGCCCCGACGTCCGGCAAAGACAAGCTTGGGCAGATTCACATATCCTTGGTCCAACAGGGCCTTCCAGGCCATGGCAATGCGCCAGGCATTCTTGCGCGCCTCTATGGTTCCGACACACAAAACAAAAGGGTTGGCAACAACATGGCGCAAGCTGTCATCCAACGTGATCAATTCTCGTAATCCCGGATAGGCTGCGGTGGCAATATTTGTCGATAGAGGTCCAATCACCTGCTTCTGCAGGCCCATATCGGCCCCCGACGGCAAGGCGGCCTGTGCCAATGGCACTACAGTGGCAGGGGTATCGACACCATGTGCGGAAAAGAAATCTTTCAGATCCCTGAGGGTTGCCTGTGAAATTGCCAGATAATGATCCGTGTATTCCTGAGATCGCAAGAGCCACTGGTAGAAATTGGCCGGACCCATTCCATCACACGTGTGCGGGGCGACAATGGGGATCAGATCATACACCATGGAGTGAACCACAAGCTCTGCCTTGTGGGCTTGCAGAAAAATATCAATCTGTTCCGAGAACCATGCGCTGTCGAGCAGCACCAAATGATCACCTGCGCGCGCGCGCGATGAGAACTCCACCGGGCTAAGGGTCTGCTGTTTTACCTGCTTGCGGCCCTTTCGCGCGTCGCGCCACATCTTGGCGGACATATTGTATTTATGGAAACGCCGATCATGCCCCAAACGAGCCGCCACATCCAACCAAGCCCGCTGAAGATAATACTTCACTGGTTTCGTGCGATATTTTTTCAAAGGGGGCAGGTTGTCACGCCGAGCCACGGACGGGCGAAAGATCCGGCGCATGCTTTCAGGCGAGGCGAATGCTTCAGCTCCGATCTGTGAGAATGGCAAACACAGATAGTGTCCGGATTTTCTGTCTCTCCAGGACAGGTACAGCCGGTCGGCATCCACAAGCCTGGACATTTCAACGATCATGGTCACAACGACCCGCTGGATTCCGGAATACCGGTCGATCTTGCTCACATAGCCGATCAAACTTGATATATCGAAAAAGAACGTGCGCCTATCTTGCCCAGCCGGTATGTCGGACATATCGAGATCTCCCAGTGGCAATCCGCCTGTCCCTCAATGATCAGGTAGTGCTGATTTCAATTCACTGCTCTGGATAGGGTTTCCGGGACAGCGGCCAAAGGCGGGTGCCGGAACCGCCGCAGAGAAGAACAGGAGTGATGGACACGATCAAACAACCTTTGCCAGTAAATAGAGGTTTCTACTCTCAACTTAACACC
>NZ_WVQX01000012.1:0-122168 GCF_013110595.1 Ruegeria sp. HKCCD6428 | reverse complement strand
CAATCGTGCCGATGTTGACGTGCGGTTTTGTACGCTCAAACTTTTCCTTTGCCATTCCTCAGGCGCCCTTTTGCGATTTGGGGGACCCTTGGTCCCGTGGTTACATCTGCGCGCGCGAGATATTTGGTTCAAAGGGGAAAATCAAGCACATCCTGAGGGAAATGCGCCGATCACGTTGGATTTTGCGTGACCTCGACAGATTCCAGAGGCTGGATCAGGTCCGGCCGCCGGTCGAACCAGCCATTTTCCTTGTGCTCTTCAGCCAGCCATTCCTCGACCCGGTCGGCTATTTTGAGGGCCAGACCGCTCATCTGTTCTTCTTTTGTGCGCTCATGCCCCGATCCTTTGAGGGCACTTCCGCCGGTGGTGTCTTCCAGCACCTGGAATTGCTTACCCTTGGCCAGAAACTCTTTTTTCTTCACGTCATAGACGTTGACCAACACAATCGCAGTGCTTTTGGGGTTGTAGATCACAGGGATCCCCGGCGGGGCCAGCATGTAACCCTCAAGGCTGATGCCAAGGTCATATTCCTGTTTGCCTTCGTAACGCCCCAGACGAATATCAACCGCGTTCTGGATCGCCTTCGTCCATTCGTCAGGTGTGGCGTCCCGCGATACAGGTCCCTGAACGGCCTTGTCCGCAAAGGCATAATTCACACGAAGCTTGAATTCTCCTAGGGATTCAGGCGGCTCATACACCTGTGTCTGTGTGCAAGCGGCCATCAGGGCCAGTCCGGTGATCAGCGTCAGAATGCGCAACATGTCTCGTCTCAATAGGCTTGTTTTCTTTGATCTAGCGCACCGATACGGCCTGTGCCAAGCCGTATCGGCGGAATTCTACCTGACACCCGTGCCCGATCACGAGAATTTATAGTCACGTGGGAAACCGTAGGGCGGTTTTTTCCCGACACTGGCACGTTTTGCGAGCCATTGGCTCATGTCCGCCTCGTGCCGTGTTTTGTCGCCGCCCATGGACCACTTAAGACCATCTTCCCAATTGAAGGTCGTGATATCCGACAGTCCGCCATCCAGTTCCAGCGTGCCCTGACGCCCACGCGCCATGTTGTATTTCTGCAAGCGCACGCCTTTGCCGCGTGTCATCTCAGGCAGTTCTTCGGTTGGGAACACAAGGAACTTGCCATTCTGAGACACCACGGCCACATGATCACCCGAAACCGGTTTGCAGATCATCGCGGTTTCGTCGCCTTTAACGTTCAGCACCTGCTTACCGTTGCGGGTCTGGGCCAAAACGTCATCCTCGGGCACCATGAACCCGTTGCCCGACTCTGAGGCCACCAACAGCTTGCGCCCCGGCTTGTGAATCAGGATGTCGATGATCTGTGCCTCGTTCGGCAGGTCGACCATCAGGCGCAGCGGCTCGCCCATTCCGCGCCCACCCGGCAGATTGGCCGCGCTGACGGTGTAGAATCGGCCGTTCGAGGCGAACACCAGCAGCCGGTCGGTCGTTTCTGCATGGAAGATGAAACGCGGGCCGTCGCCGTCCTTGAACTTCAACTCGCGCTTCAGGTCGATATGACCGGTCATGGCGCGAATCCAGCCCATCTGAGAGCAGACCACCGTGATCGGTTCCTTGTCGATCATCGCCTCCAGCGGAACCTCTTCAACCTGTCCCGCTTCGGCGAACTGCGTACGGCGCGCGCCGCCTTCGTAGTCTTTGCCGAAGGTCTTCTTGGTCTCTTTCAGCTGCTCGGCAATCTTGGCCCATTGCAGGGCGGGATCGGCCAGCAGATCTTCGAGATTGGCGCGTTCTTCCATCAGCGCGTCGCGTTCGCGAACCAGCTCCATCTCTTCCAGACGACGCAAGGAGCGCAGGCGCATATTGAGGATGGCGTCGACCTGAACTTCCGACAGCTCGCCCTCGCCCGGCTTGGGTGTGACGTAGTCAGATTCATCGGTGGCGCGAACGTGGTCGATGCCCCAGTCCTCGCGCATCAGCGCGGCCTTGGGGTCGTCGTCATAACGGATGATGTCGATTACACGGTCGAGGTTCAGGAAGGCGACGATAAAGCCTTCGAGCACTTCCAACCGGTGGTCGATCTTGGCCATGCGGTGACGCGAGCGGCGCAGCAGCACCTCTTGCCGGTGGTCAAGGAAGGCGCGCAGCACTTCCTTCATCGAACAGACCTTGGGTGTCACCCCATCGATCAATACGTTCATGTTCAGGCTGAACCGCACCTCGAGGTCCGAGTTGCGATAAAGCATGCCCATCAGCACCTCGGGGTCCACGTTTTTCGAACGCGGTTCAAGGGTCAGACGGATATCGTCGGCGGATTCGTCGCGCACATCTGCGAGGATCGGGATTTTCTTGGTTTGGATCAGTTCCGCGATCTTTTCGATCAGCTTGGATTTCTGAACCTGATAGGGAATCTCGGTGACCACGATCTGCCACTGGCCGCGGCCCAGATCCTCGACCTCGAACCTGCAACGCAGTCGGAACGAGCCCCGCCCGGTGCGATAAGCCTGGGCGATGTTCTCGGGCGGTTCGACGATCACGCCACCGGTCGGAAAATCCGGGCCGGGGACATAGTTCAGCAACGTGTCGTCCCGCGCGTCAGGCGTTTTGATCAGGTGCAGGCAGGCGTCGCAAAGCTCCGAGATGTTGTGCGGTGGGATGTTGGTCGCCATGCCGACGGCGATACCGCTGGCGCCGTTGGCCAAAAGATTCGGAAACTGCGCAGGCAGCACCACCGGTTCAGTCAGCGTGCCATCATAGTTGTCGCGGAAATCCACGGCGTCTTCGTTCAGACCTTCCAGCAGCGCCTCGGCCACGATGGTCATCCGCGCCTCGGTATATCGCGAGGCCGCCGGATTGTCGCCGTCGATATTCCCGAAATTCCCCTGCCCGTCGACCAGCGGGTAACGCACGTTGAAGTCCTGCGCCAGGCGCGCCATTGCGTCGTAAATCGCGGCGTCGCCGTGCGGGTGGTAATTGCCCATCACGTCGCCGGAAATCTTGGCGGACTTGCGAAAACCTCCGGTTGCACTGAGTCGCAGCTCTCTCATCGCATAGAGGATTCGCCGGTGCACCGGCTTCAATCCGTCCCGCGCGTCCGGCAGGGCGCGGTGCATGATGGTGGACAGCGCATAGGTCAGGTAACGCTCGCCTATCGCGCGGCGCAGCGGTTCTGCAACCTCACCCCCGTGGTTGGGGGCCTCCATGTTGGGGTCGTCGATCGTATCGTTCATATATGATGTGATACGACGCAAGAACGCCTTGGTAAAGCAAGCAACGCGTATTTTACTGGGGACAAGTCGGGCTTTTTGCAACAGGGGGAGGCAAGTCGGTGTTTTCCCCGAATTTTCGACTCTGCCCTTCTATTATGCTACCATTCCAACAATTGAATGATTGCTGCCTATTTTGTTGTTACGATTGAATTGGGGGATGCGCCATGACGCGCCTTGTACTTGTTACTTTCGCCGCACTCGGCTGGACTTTTTACGTGATGAGCGGAGGTCCTGACTTTGAGCCGCGAGGTGTCCGCACAGCGGAGCCCGAGCGTGTTGCCATTGCCCCGAAACCTTCAAGGCCGGCTATCGAATCCGCGCCCGCCGAAACTCTGGTCGCGCGTGCTGCGGTAAAGCCTCCGGCGCCAGTCGCTCCGGTCACTGAACCCGTCGCCGAACTGGACGAAGCAGAAACCAAGGCGCTGTTGTCGCAAGTCGCAGCTGGCCTGAAAGCAAACCCCTCACTGTTCGCTGACGAAAACGTCACTCTGACCCTTGCGTCGCTGGAACAGGGTTTGGCCTCTCTCGAACAGGTCACCACCGACGCCGAGCTGCCAACGGTTGAACTGCCCGCCCCTGTCGAGGCCGCCAAGGATATCCGTGAAATTTCGGGAACCCGCGTGAACCTGCGTGATGGGCCGGGGACGATCTATCCGATCATCGGCAAAGCCAGGATCGGCCAGCAGGTTGAGGTATTCGGGGATTCAGGTACCGGCTGGTTGCGCCTGCGCGTGTTGCCGGGGCAACAGGTTGGGTGGATTTCGGCATCACTCGTCCGGAAAACAACGAACTGACATCGAAGTGTCATTGCCCTGCCGCAAACCCCGCCATAGCTATGGGCGGGGATCAGGCTCGGAAGGCATATGCAGAAATCGATTCTTATCACGGGATGCTCGTCAGGCATCGGTCTGGACGCGGCACACGGTATGCGTGCAAGAGGCTGGCGCGTTTTTGCATCCTGCCGCCAGCAACGCGACTGTGATCGCCTACGCGCACAAGGCTTTGAAAGCCCCAGAATCGACTACACTGATGCAGACAGCATTACATCGGGTTTGTCCCACGTTCTCGAGGCTACAGGCGGCTCGCTGGATGCCCTTTTCAACAATGGCGCACATGGCTTGCCCGGCGCGGTTGAGGATGTTCCGACGGATGGCCTGCGCCATATATTTGAGACCAATGTCTTTGGTTGGCACGAGCTGACCCGACAGGTCATTCCCGTCATGCGGGAACAGGGTCATGGCCGGATTGTGCAGTGTTCCTCGGTTCTGGGGCTTGTCGCCTTCCCGTGGCGCGGCGCGTATGTCGCCACAAAATACGCGATCGAAGGGCTGACCGACACGCTGCGGTTGGAACTTCGGGATACCGACATCCACGTCGTCCTGATCGAGCCCGGCCCCATCACCTCTAAACTCCGGGAAAAGGCGATCCCATTGTTCGAGAAATATATCGACTGGGAAAACTCGGCCATTCGGGAGAAGTACGAAGACTCGTTACTGAAGCGCCTTTATGAAAGCAGTGGGCCAGACCGATTTGAACTGCCCGCCTCTGCCGTCACGGACAAGCTGGCCCATGCGGCCGAGGCCCGACGCCCCAAACCACGTTACTATGTGACCACTCCGACATATATCGCCGGGATACTGCGCCGCATTCTGCCTACAAACGCCTCTGATCGAATCCTTTCGGATATCTGAGACGATATTTCCCGTTCGCTTTTCGACGCCCTGACGCTAGATGGGTGGTAATCGAAAAAAACCGGACGGTGACTTCAAATGGACCTTGTGATGGTCATTCTGCTTCTGGCTATGGCGGCAGTTGTCGTAGTGCTGGCCTTAGGCATCGCGAATTTCGGCAAAGGCGGCATGGAAGCGGCCAAGAAAAGCAACAAGATGATGCGCCTGCGCATCCTCTTTCAGTTCATCGCCGTGTTGCTGATCGTGCTTTTCGTGTATCTGCGCGGACAGGGAGTTCAATAAATGGTCGTACTCAACAAAATCTACACACGCACTGGCGATGACGGGAAAACCGCCCTAGGCAACGGAGAGCGCGTGGCAAAATATTCGGGCCGCGTCGCAGCCTATGGCACCGTGGACGAACTGAACGCTTTTGTCGGCGTGGCACGGACCGAGGCTGAAGGTGATGTCGAAACCGCGCTGTCGCGTATTCAAAATGACCTGTTCGATCTGGGCGCCGACTTCTGTCGCCCCGACATGGAAAAAGACGCCGAGGCCGATTATCCCCCCCTACGCATCGTGCCTGCCCAGATCGACCGGTTGGAAGCCGAGATCGACGCAATGAACGAGACGCTGGAACCCCTGCGCAGCTTCATCCTGCCCGGTGGCTCGCGTCTGGCAGCACATCTGCACGTCTGCCGGACCGTTTCACGTCGGGCGGAACGGCTTGCGGTCGAGCTGACGAATATGGAGCCCGTCAACGACGTGGCGGTCAAATATCTCAACCGTCTCAGCGATTGGTTCTTTGTTGCAGCACGCTGCGCAAACGCAAACGGCAAAGACGACGTGTTGTGGGTTCCGGGCGCGAACCGCTGAACGCGAAACGCAGACTCGCGGGTAATATTCTTTCGCCTCTTGGCAAAAAAATTGCAAAACGCGACGTCCCGACGCCATGACGTGACGATTTTGCTCTGTTGTGCCACTGCGGCAGGCGCTATCTAGTCGGTCGAGAGCATTGGTGGAGTCGCCTGCGCGGCTTACCGTTTTTTTGAGGAGAAAGCGCTACAATGAAGGTACTGGTGCCTGTCAAACGCGTGATTGACTACAATGTGAAGGTCCGCGTGAAAGCGGACGGTAGCGGTGTTGATCTCGCCAATGTCAAAATGTCGATGAACCCGTTCGACGAAATTGCAGTAGAGGAAGCGATCCGCCTGAAAGAAGCCGGAAAGGCCGACGAAGTCGTTGCTGTTTCGATCGGCGTAAAGCAGGCGCAGGAAACCTTGCGCACCGCACTGGCCATGGGTGCCGACCGCGCAATCCTGGTTGTGGCGGCTGACGATGTACACACCGATATCGAGCCTCTGGCCGTTGCCAAGATCCTGGCCAAAGTGGTCGAGGAAGAGCAGCCTGGCATTGTTCTGGCAGGTAAGCAGGCGATCGACAACGACATGAACGCCACCGGCCAGATGCTGTCGGCCCTGCTGGGTTGGTCCCAGGGCACCTTTGCGTCCGAGCTGGACATCGAAGGTGACACCGCCAAGGTCACCCGCGAGGTCGATGGCGGGTTGCAGACCATCAGCGTCAAGATGCCGGCCATCATTACCGTGGACCTGCGCCTGAACGAGCCGCGCTATGCCTCGCTGCCCAACATCATGAAGGCGAAGAAAAAACCGCTGGATGAAAAAACCGCCGCCGATTATGGCGTCGACGTCACCCCGCGTCTGGAAATCGTCAAGACCGAAGAGCCGCCGGCACGCGCGGCAGGCATCATCGTGGGCTCGGTTGACGAGCTGGTCGAGAAACTCAAAGAAGCGGGGGCTGTGTAATGGCTGTACTTCTGCTTGCCGAAGTGAACAACGGCGAACTTGCGATGGATGCGACCGCAAAGGCCGTGACCGCCGCGAAAGTGCTGGGTGACGTAACCGTTCTGGCCGCAGGCGGGTCTGCCGCTGCTGCCGGTGAGGCCGCAGCCAAGATCGACGGTGTCTCCAAGGTGCTGGTCGCCGAAGACCCGTCGCTGGGCCACCGCCTGGCGGAATCGACCGCAGCCCTGATCGTGGGCCTGGCCGATGGCTACGAGCACATCGTGGCACCGGCCACCACCGACGCCAAGAACGTGATGCCCCGCGTTGCAGCCCTGCTGGACGTGATGGTGATCTCGGATGCCTCCGGCGTGGTTGACGGCTCGACCTTCGAGCGCCCGATCTACGCGGGCAACGCGATCCAGACCGTTAAGTCGAACGACGCAAAGAAGGTCGTCACCATCCGGACCGCCAGCTTTGATGCGGCCGGCGAAGGCGGTTCGGCCGCGGTTGAGACCGTGTCGGTCGGCGAAAACCCCGGCCTGTCCGAATGGGTCGAGGACAAGGTGGCGGAAAGCGACCGTCCAGAGCTGACCTCGGCTGGCGTCGTTGTTTCGGGCGGCCGTGGTGTCGGCTCAGAAGAGGACTTCAAACTGATCGAAACGCTAGCCGACAAGCTGGGTGCCGCGGTTGGTGCGTCGCGTGCGGCCGTTGACTCGGGTTATGCACCGAACGACTGGCAGGTGGGTCAGACCGGCAAGGTTGTTGCCCCGGATCTGTATGTCGCCGTCGGTATTTCGGGCGCGATCCAGCACCTGGCCGGCATGAAGGACTCGAAGGTCATCGTGGCGATCAACAAAGACGAAGAGGCGCCGATCTTTCAGGTCGCCGATTTCGGCCTGGTCGCAGACCTGTTCCAGGCGGTACCGGAACTGACTGAAAAGCTCGGCTGAACCGGATATCCGGATTGATCCGCAAAGGCCCGCCAACAGGCGGGCCTTTTTCAGTTCAGGTTCCGCAAGGCGATCAGCAGGTGTTCGGCAATTTCTCGATGCGCGGACGGGCCGATCATATGTTCCGCAATCGGCTGCTGAAGCGTTCCGAACATAACATCTTCGAGAGAATCTGATTGAGCGGATACAGGCACCGAAACCTCGACGACATCAGCGCATAGCGGGCGCAGTTGTTCGATCATGGCGGCGTCGGGCACGATATGGTCGACATGCGATCCGGTTTGCCGCTGCACATGCAGCCAAAGCAGTACCACGCCGGGTTCGATCCGTTCTATCAAGTCCCTGGTGGAGCGTATCCAGACCTCTCGCAGTTCCTGCGCTACGACTTCGAAACGGGCGTCTTCTGTTGCGCTCAGCTGCTCCAACAAATGGCGCACAAAATGGATTTCCATGAAGTCAACATCCGGGTACAGCCCCAGCAAGTCCGCGGTGGGTTCAAGGAACCGATCGTTGCGACGCGGGTGCACGCGGTAAAACCGGTTCGATTGGCGCAGAAGATCGGGCACCTGCAACACGCATAGGTCTGACTGATTGACCAGATTCAGCACCCCCGGATCAGTGGACAACGCTTCGACTCCGCAAAACAGGCTGCCGAAGTTGACGCATGGCTTTCCCAATCGCTTCTCAAGCACGGCAGGAAACGGGTAATCGACGAATCTGCCGAAAGTTTCCTCTCCTCCCAGACAGGCCACATAGGGCTGATCCAACGTGCCGGGTGGACCCCGGAACCAAAGTTTCGAATTGGCATACTGGCAGGTGGACTCCCTACCGCTGTTTGTCTGATGAAAGCTCATATCAAGCCCCCCGTTTTCTCACCCGGTGCCATCTTGTGGTCGTAGATATTGAGATTTTCCTAATGCGCGCATTTGAAGCGAAATTGACCGCCTTGATCCTCTTGCCGCCTGCCCCGGTCTGCCGATACTGTTGCGGTATCCTACAGGGCAAAGGCAGCTGAACATGGAAGTTAAATCGGTCGGGGTGATTGGCGCGGGGCAAATGGGCAACGGCATTGCCCATGTTATGGCGTTGGCGGGATACGACGTCTTGCTGAACGATGTCAGCCAGGATGCTCTGGAAAACGCCATTGCCACGATCGAAGGTAACCTGGCGCGGCAGGCGTCGCGTGGCAAAATCACCGACGAGGCGATGAAGGCTGCGCTGAAACGGATTACGACCACGCTTGATCTGCCGAAACTGGGTCAAACCGATCTGGTTATCGAGGCGGCAACCGAGCGGGAAACGATCAAGCAGGCGATTTTCGAGGACCTCCAACCGCACCTGCTGCCGCATACGATTCTGACGTCAAATACATCCTCGATTTCCATCACCCGTCTGGCAAGCCGCACGGATCGGCCCGAACGATTCATGGGTTTTCATTTCATGAACCCTGTCCCTGTTATGCAACTGGTGGAATTGATCCGCGGCATCGCCACGGATGAAGAAACTTTCAACGCCTGCAAAGCGGTGGTGGATCGGTTGGGCAAAACGGCGGCCAGCGCCGAGGACTTCCCGGCCTTTATCGTGAACCGGATCCTGATGCCCATGATCAACGAGGCGGTCTACACACTCTATGAAGGTGTGGGGAACGTTCAATCCATCGACCAGTCAATGAAACTTGGGGCGAATCATCCCATGGGCCCGCTGGAGCTGGCGGACTTCATCGGGTTGGATACCTGTCTGGCGATCATGAACGTGCTGCATGACGGGTTGGCCGATACCAAATATCGTCCCTGCCCTCTCCTGACGAAATATGTCGAGGCCGGGTGGCTGGGGCGCAAGACCGAGCGCGGTTTTTATGATTATCGTGGGGAAGTTCCGGTACCGACACGCTGAAGGGGGCCAGCCCCCCTCGCCCGGAATATTTTTGGCCAGATGAAGACGCGGATCAGGTCTGTTCCGACCTACCCAGAGACATGGTGTGATTTCTGAGCCAGGCCATGAAACCGCGCGGATCGCGCTCCAGCAACTCCATATCGTGGTCCGAAATCGGTTCGCCGATCACCGGCGACTGGGGTTTGTTGCAGGATCGGACGATCTCATGCAGCAACAATCCCTGCCGTAGAATTGCAGAGACACGGTTGGCGATCTGATACCAGCGTGAATTGCAGCCCGGAAAGAAAATCGGCACCACGCGCGCGCCCGAACGGCGGATCATCTTGGCGGTGAACACGTTCCATTCCCGCTCGATCGCAGGTCCGAACCAATCATCCGAGGACATCACAACACCGGATGGGAACAGCGCCACAACGCCGCCGTTTTTGAGATGCTCCATGGCTTTGCCGCGCATTTCCAGCATCTTGGCCTGCGCCTCGGGGTCATGTGGGAACGGAACCGGGATCATGAATGACGTGGCCGCTTCGTCCAGACCCGTCAGAACCGAACGGGTCAGGATGCGGTAATCGCTGCGTACCCGGCCGATCAGTTCCGCCAGAATCATGCCATCGACCATACCGTGCGGGTGGTTGGCGACGACAACGACCGGGCCGGTCTTGGGAATGCGGTCAATCTGCTCCTGCGGTGTGGTCAGGTCGATTCCCATAGTCTTGAGGGCACCGCCCCAGAACCGCTGGCCGCGATAGTATTCGTTCTTTTTTTCGAACTTGTTGACCATGCGCAAAATGGTCAGCTTGCCTGTGCACCACTCGATGGCCCGAATGGCGGTCGCTGTCCAGGCATCGTCGAATGAATTCGCATAGGTCAGCGTTCTACGGTCGTAGATCTCACCCTGATCTGTGGTCCCATCCACCACCGGGTTTGTCTTGGTCTCGTGCGTCGTTTCCGCCAATTCCTGGTCTTCCCGTTCTTCCTGTCCCGGCGGGGTGGCTTAGAACCCCTCTCCGAACTTGTCGTTCACAAGCGTTTCCAGAGCTTCTGCCAATGCCTCAGCATCCGGCCCGGACGTCTCGACGTCAATAGTTGTTCCGCGCGATGCTGCCAACATCAAAAGGCCCATGATGCTGTCGCCTGATGCAGAAAGTCCGTCTTTTGACACCTCAGCATGTGCATCGAACCCCTCTACAACCTCAACCAGCTTTGCCGAGGCGCGTGCATGCAGGCCCTTTTCATTGATAATTTTCAGGCTTCGGCTCGTCATATTCAATAATCCGTTTTTAATCCAATGTCACATTCTGCGCATTGATGTACTTCCGTCCAGCCTCCATTGCCTGACGGACGGCATCACCAATGGGCAAGTGGCGACTTTTGGCCAATTTGATCAGCATCGGCAGGTTTGCCCCATACAGAATACGCCGGTCCTGAGGCGCGCAGGCACGCAGGCTGAGATTCGAGGGGCTTCCGCCAAAGAGGTCGGTGACAACAACGACACCATCGCCGGTGTCCACTTCGTCAGCGGCACGGCAGATTTCGGCCTGTTTTTCGTCCCGGTCATGGTCAGCCTCGATCGCGACCGCCACGAGGCTGGCCTGTGGTCCTACCACGTGTTGTGTGGCGGCCAGGTATTCCTGAGCCAACCCACCATGTGCAACGATCACAATTCCGATCAATCCGACCTCACATTCAACGACCGACGTTCCATCTCGCGATGCCTAATTGCCACCTGCTGCCCATCTTCCGCAAGGGCCTTTGCAACGGCCTCTGCCAGGGCAACTGATCTGTGCTGACCCCCTGTGCACCCAAACGCCACGGAAAGATGCGCTTTGCCCTCGGCCCGAAAGGCCGGCAGCAACAGGGTCAGCAAGTCCAGCACACGTTCAAAAAACGGTAAGTAGTTAGCGTCTGACTGCACATAGTGCGCAACGTCAGGGTTTCGACCATCCGCTGCGCGAAATTCCGGGCGCCAGTACGGATTCGCCAGAAACCTGCAATCGAACACCATGTCCAATCCACGCGGAAGGCCACGTTTGTAAGAAAAGGATTCGATGGAAACCGCCAGATGCCGCCCGCCTTGCGGGGCGAACCAGTGCTCGACCTCTTCCCGCAGCTGATGCACGTTCAGAAGGCTGGTGTCGATCAGCGTATCCGCAATCTCTCGTATCGGCGCCAGCAGCTCTTTTTCGCGCTGAACGCCGGTTTCCGGGCTGGCATTCTTGGCGACGGGATGCCGCCTTCGGGTTTCTGAAAACCTGCGCACCAGAACATCATCACTGCAATCCAGGTACAGAACCGTCAGATCGACCTGCGCCAAGCGGCCCAGCTTTTCAGCCAATTCTATGAAACCGATCGTCGAGAAATCCCGGTTGCGGGCATCTATACCCAAAGCCATGGGACGGTCGCTGTCAGCACTGTCGAGCAAGCGCGACAAAAGACCCATCGGCAGATTGTCGATGGCTTCAAAGCCCAGATCTTCCAGCACATGAATGGCCGTGGATCTTCCTGCCCCGGAGGGCCCCGTGACAAGTACGATCCGCCTTTGCGATGTCATGTATTCGGCCATTCCGGGTTTACGCGCCCATTTCCTAGAAGCTGCATCATCGCTACAGCCAAGTTGGGCACGCCCGCGCCCCGAAGCAAGGGAACAGTTTGCCTCAGCACGGAAACCGTCAAAGGGTCGGGCAGACGCTCGGGCTCAGGTTGATCCAGATCAACAACGTAATCCAGCGGAACCGGACCACTGGGTTCGGCTTTGATCAGGCCAATTTGGCGCGCCTCGATCAAACCGCGGATCTGCGATACGGCCGAAGCGATCACCCGATTCTGCCGCATCTCCAAATTGACTCGGTCATCGGCGACCAGTTTCGCGCCGAACGCCATCATTTGCAACGCCAGCCCGGACTTCCCTGTGCCGGACGCACCGATGATCAAAAGCCCGCGTCCGGCAACCGAAACGCAGGAGGCATGAACACAGGCGCTGTCCTGATCTTTCGCGAGTGACAACGAATCAATATGCATGGGTTTAGACGGGCAACCCCACGACAAAGCGGGCACCCAGCGGATCCGATGTGATATCGGCCTCTGTAGGGCGGATGTTCTCAGCCCAGATCACCCCGCCATGGGCTTCGACAATCTGCTTGGAGATCGCCAAGCCGAGGCCAGAATTATTGCCGAAATGTTCCGCCGGACGCTGCGAGTAGAAACGCTTGAACACTTTGGTAAGCGCCTGTTCGGGAATCCCCGGGCCGGTGTCTTCGACAACAACCAGCACGCGGTTGTCCCGCTGCCGGACCCAGACGCGAATTGCGTCATTTTCCTCGCAGAACGAAATGGCGTTGGTGATCAGATTGACAAAGACCTGCGCAAGACGCGCTTCCAGCCCGTTGATCACAATTGGCTCAGAGGGCAGATCCGTAATGTAATCGATGCCCTTGGAGCGTGCATCTTCACCCAGATACTGGCCGAGATTGCCCAGCAGCTTGAGCAGGTCAAAGGGCTGCTCTTCTTCCTTGACCAGTTCCGCATCCAGACGCGACGCATTTGATATGTCGCTGACCAGCCGGTCCAGACGCCGTACGTCATGCTCGATCACGTCCAGCAGCTTGTCGCGCTGATCCTCGCGCTTGACCATCCGCAGCGTTCCCACGGCGGATTGCAGGCTGGCCAGCGGGTTTTTGATTTCATGGGCGACATCGGCGGCAAACTGTTCGTTTGCGTCGATCCGGTTGTAGAGCGCGGTCACCATACCCCGCAAAGCGCGGCTGAGGCGTCCGATTTCATCAGGACGGGCGCTGAGGTCGGGAATGCGAATGCGCCCGGGATTGACACCCGTGCCCCGGTCTTTGCCCATCTCTGCCGCGGATGCCAGATCGGCCAGCGGGTTGGCAATGGTCGAGGCCAGGACAAGGCTGAGGCCCACGGAAACCAGCAGCGCCACGACAAACATCTGAAGAATGCGCTCCTGCTCGCGGCGGGCAAGCGCGTCGATTTCACCAGCCGGGCCGGTAATCGCCACCGCGCCGGCGGGTACATCCTGATAAAGAATTGGTGCGGCAGCCACGATGACCGTCTCACCCGCGCCATCCTGTACCGCCTGCACCTGACTTTGACCGGCAATCGCTTGTGGAATAATGGTCTGAACACGCTGCGCCAACGTCGGTGCCTCGGTTTCAGTCGACCAGTTGAGCAGGTTTGACAAACCCGTCCAGACGGCATTCAGCGTGTCGCTGATCACCGTACTGCCGGTCTGCATCTCGGCCTCGGATTGCAGAAGAACCGGCATGTCAGAGGCTTGCGGGGCACCACGTGTCCAGCCGATCAGCGTGCCACTGGCGTCATAAACAAAAACCTCGCCCCCTTCGGGCAAGGTGAGGCCAGACAAGGTATCCTTGACGTCCAGGTTCCCGGCATTCTGCCCGGTTTGCTGTACGCCCTGACGCAACTGGGTTTCAAAAACGTTGCTGACAAGTTGCGCATCGCCCAGCAGATTGCGGGCGGTCTGCTGAACCTTCTCTTTTCGCGAGTCGTCCAGATACAGCAACCCAGTGACCAGAATCACCAGAGCGATCAAGTTGAACGTGATGATTTTGCGCGCCAGAGGTGAACCACGCAGAGAAAACAGGTTCCTCCGGGATCGCTTTTCCCTCAGCTCCGCTGACTCAGGGTCCTGAGGAATGACCCAGTCATCCCCTAGAACGACGTCACCGTCGCGCATTTCGCTGGCTTGTTCGGTGTCGCGCACGAGACCCCATTACCTCTTGCAGGCGGCCGCGCCTATTCTTCGTTGTACCGGTAACCGATACCATACAAGGTCTCAATCGCCGAGAACTCGGGATCAGCCGCGCGCATCTTTTTCCGCAGACGCTTTATGTGGCTGTCGATCGTCCGGTCATCCACATAGACCTGATCATCATAGGCGACATCCATCAACTGGTCGCGGCTTTTGACGAATCCCGGACGTTGGGCCAGGGCCTGAAGCAGCAGGAACTCGGTCACGGTCAGGGACACATCATTGCCTTTCCAGCTGACCGCATGGCGCAGCGGATCCATTCTCAGGTCGCCGCGTTCCATGACTTTGGTGTCATTGCTGTTGGATGCGACCGCATCGCCGCTTGTCGCCTCTTGGCGGCGCAGCAAGGCCCGAATGCGTTCGACCAGCAAACGCTGCGAAAAAGGCTTCTTTACATAGTCATCCGCGCCCATGCGCAGGCCCAGTACCTCGTCGATCTCATCGTCTTTCGAGGTCAGGAAGATCACCGGCATCTGCGTCTTCTGACGCAGCCGTTGCAACAGATCCATGCCGTCCATCCGCGGCATCTTAATATCCAGAACAGCCATGTCCGGCAGTTTCTTGTTGAACGCATCCAACGCGGCCTGGCCATCATTATATGTTTCAACCTCGAAACCTTCGGCTTCGAGGGTCATGGATACAGACGTAAGAATGTTTCTATCGTCATCCACAAGTGCAATCTTTGACATCGGGCTCACCCCTATTCCTGCTCACTCGCGCAATAATTCGCTTATTTGTAAGGCATTGTTGGCGGTTTTAAGACGCCGAATCAATCCGTAACTGCGAATCATGCCTTTGTTGCGGCAGGTCTGCGGCAAATTTGCCTTGATGCCCGCAAAAATCTGCCCGCTTTTCCGACATTGAATTTCTGATGGCGCTAAACCCGAACTTGGTTGCGCTAACTGCGTCAAACCCGCCTGTTCATGCCATGAACGACCGTGATAAGACGCGCTCAGCCGCCGGTTTTCCCGGCTCACTGCCCCAAAGGCGCAACGGCCAACGACCTTCGCGCCGCCACAGGAGAAGACACACATGACATCTGGACGGGTTAACCCGCAATTCCGCCTCGAAGATCAGGGCATCGAGGGTCTGGGCAATGTCTATTACAACTTCATGGAACCGGCGCTGATCGAAGAGGCGCTGAAGCGCGGCGAAGGCACACTTGGCAATGGTGGAGCGTTCCTAGTTACCACAGGAAAGTTCACCGGCCGGTCGCCCAAGGACAAACACGTGGTCAAGACCGACAGCGTTGCCGAAACCATCTGGTGGGAAAACAATGCCGAAATGAGCCCCGAGGGCTTTGACGCACTGTACGAAGACATGCTGGCCCACATGAAAGGCCGCGACTATTTCGTACAGGACCTCGTCGGTGGCGCGGACCCGGCTTACGCAATCAATGTACGAATGATTACCGAACTGGCGTGGCACAACCTGTTCATCCGCCACCTGCTGCGTCGCCCGGACCGCGAAGACCTGGATGAGTTCACGGCCGATTTCACCGTCATCAACTGCCCCAGCTTTCAGGCCGACCCGGCAAAGCATGGCTGCCGCAGCGAGACTGTGATTGCAATGAATTTCGACCGCAAACTGATCCTGATCGGCGGCACTGAATATGCCGGTGAAAACAAGAAGTCCGTTTTCACCCTGCTGAACTACATGCTTCCTGAAAAAGGCGTGATGCCGATGCACTGTTCGGCAAACCATGCTGTTGGAAACCCGGTCGATACGGCCGTGTTCTTTGGCCTGTCCGGCACCGGAAAGACCACCTTGTCCGCAGATCCTTCGCGCATACTGATCGGGGATGACGAGCACGGCTGGTCCGATCGCGGTACCTTCAACTTCGAAGGCGGTTGCTATGCCAAGACCATTAACCTGAATGCCGAGGCAGAGCCGGAAATCTATGCCACCACTTCGAAGTTCGGAACCGTGATCGAAAACATGGTCTTTGATCCCGAAACCAAGGAACTGGATTTCGACGATGACTCGTTGACCGCCAACATGCGCTGCGCCTATCCGCTCGAGTATATCTCGAACGCATCCCAAAGCGCATTGGGTGGTCACCCGAAGAATATCATCATGCTGACCTGCGATGCATTTGGCGTTCTGCCACCGATCGCGCGGCTGACGCCGGCCCAGGCCATGTATCACTTCCTGTCGGGTTTCACGTCAAAAGTGGCCGGGACCGAACGCGGCATCACCGAGCCGCAGCCGACATTCTCGACCTGTTTCGGCGCGCCGTTCATGCCCCGTCGCCCTGAGGAATACGGCAACCTGTTGCGGGACAAGATCGCCCAGCACGGCGCGACCTGCTGGCTTGTGAACACCGGCTGGACCGGCGGCGCCTATGGCGTGGGCAGCCGGATGCCGATCCGCGCGACACGCGCCTTGCTGACCGCCGCTCTGGAAGGGTCTCTGCGCGACGCCGAGTTCCGCAAGGATGCCAATTTCGGCTTTGACGTTCCAGTCTCTGTCCCGGGGGTTGCCGAAGTTCTGCTGGACCCGCGCCGTACCTGGGACGATCAGGCAGCATTCGACAAACAGGCCGAAAAACTGGTGCAGATGTTTGCCGAGAACTTTGAACAATATCTGCCCTTCATCGACGACGACATCAAAGCCGTCGCAATCGGATAAGACAGGAAGAGGGGCCACAGCGCCCCTTTTTTATTTCACCCACTGTACTTCTTGCTAAGGTTGTTTGTCGCAAAAAGCACATACAATTGCGTTGTTTCAAAATGCAATTTGCGCTAGCCCTGATAATCGCTAAGACGAAAAAACCCGGCACTTTTGCGCCGGGTACTGACTGAAATTAGATTGGGAGTCGCTCATGTGCGCACACTCACAACGCTGGATTGAGCAATCCTAATCAGTCACCTAGTCTAAGCGAGAGGGGATGAGTGTCAATACGAGACTTGCTGACTTGCGCGTCATTCAGCATGGCTCAAACAGTCGCAATTAGGCGGCAAATGACACGGCAAACGATAGGTAACATTATGACTGAGATCTCGAAACTCACCGAACTGCGCAAGCTGATGCAAAGCATGGAGCGTACATTAGGCTTGGAGAAACTATCTCCGGTTGAACGCGACATCTACTATGCCGCCGAAGAGCTTTCCAAGTCCGATCAGGAAGTGCGCACATTCGGTTTGATCGAGCACACGTTGGTTCAAAGTGTTTCGCGCCCAACATTCTTTCGCGCGCTGAAATCGCTGGTCGAAAAAGGCTATCTTTCTCAAAGCGGCAGCGCCAACCGGGGACGGTACGTCGTTCATGCACCCAAATGATGCGATCCACCCGCGCAAGAGGCCGTGATTACTTTGCGCGGGTGGGCTACTGAAACGCTTTTGGCCTCTTTGGCCTATGTGCTGGCGTCGTTCCTTACATTCGCCGTCCTGATGCCGTTGCAGAACGTGTTTTTCCCGGAATACCCAAGCCGCGCGAGCCTGTTGTTTCTGCCGCATGGCGTGCGGGTTCTGACAGCCTGGCTGTTGGGGTGGCGCGCCGTTTTCGCATTATTGCCCGGCGTGTTCATCGTTTTTGCCTATTTGGGTGGAACGGATGTGTTCGAGCCCAGCCGCCTGATGGCCATGGCGATTGCGGTTCTGACGGTCCCAACCGTGTTTTTTCTTCTGAAGGCAATCGGGTGGGATCTGTTTCCCCGTCCGGATCGCAAACCCTGTTGGATATGTGTGATGGGCGTCGGAATCGTAACGTCCTTCCTTGTCTCCGGGTTGACCAACCTGGCTTTTGGCAGCGCGACGGTGGAATATATCGCATTCCTGATCGGCGATATCTCGGGTTTGTTCTTCCTGATGCTAGGCCTGTATTTTGCTTTTCGGCTCGCCGACAAGCGGCCGAGTTGACGCGTTACCCCACCAAACCGCGTCGAAGCAGGTTCAGGCCCGCAATCAGCAAAACGAACAAGGTCGCTTTGCGAAAACTTGCCTGATCAATACGGTCCTGCAGCTTCATGCCTATCCACATCCCGGCCAGGGCCGGAACGATCAGGGCTGCCGAAAACTCAAGTGTTTCTGCGTACAGAATGCCTGATCCAAGATGTGCGACCAGCAACAAAACCGCCCCCAAACCGTAGATTACGCCCTGAATTCGAATCTGTTCGGTCTTGGGGGTGTTCAGCGCCGTCAGATAGGCAACTGTCGGAGGCCCCCAAACTCCTGACATGCCGCCGACAAACCCCGCCACGCCACCTACCACAGCCTCGACTGCGGTCGAGGGTTGGTTCAGCGCCATTCTGAACCCCAGAACTTGTAACAGCGCAAAAACTGACACAAAGCCGCCCATCAGAACCAGAAAGACAGACCCCGGGATCAATGCGACCAACTGTGCGCTGAGCAGCAGAAGAAGACCGCCAACAACAAGGAAAACCCGAAAGCGCCGAATCGAGGCGATCGCGGCGACACGGCCACCGCGTAGGGCCTGCAGCCCATTGGTCACCAGCGTCGGCAGAATAAGTCCCGCCAGGGTCAGATCCGGCGGCAGAAATGAATTCAACCCTGATACCAAAATCATGGGCATCGCGAAACCAACCATGCCTTTGACCCATCCAGAGGCAAACGCGATTGCCATGGCCATCAGCAGTTCCTGCGGGGAAAGAATGGAAAACAGGGTCATGTCCCCTAGATATCATCTGGATTTTCTTCTGCATTGCAAAAATGTTGAGGTAATATTTGAACTTTTTCGCAGCGTAATAAGTATTTTTGTTGCGCTGCACGTGCAGCATGATATGACCAGACGACCGAGGAAAGGACGCGATTCATGGCCCACGACGGACAGGATATGACCGAGATGACAACTGCTGCAGTTTTGCCCGATCTTCTGAACTTGACCCGGGCTGCCGTACCCGCGGTAGCAGCCGTTTTTGAAAAAGCCCGTGAATCCGTGCGCGGCATGGTCTCGGCGGATGGCCGTATCTCTGGTGCTTTGATCGAGGCAAACCAGACCGCCGCGCATGGACTGGCATGGCTGGCCACGTACAACCAGTCGCTGCAACAGATGCAGCGCTGGGCCGAAGCACTTCAGGCCGAAGGCAAGTTCGGCGAACTCGAGCAGTTGCTTCACCAGATAGCCGTTGGCGAGTACCTGCATCAGGTCGCTGGTGGCATCCCGATGAACCAGGGCGAAGTCGTGCGCCTTCAGGATATGGGCCTCGGCTGGGATGCGCTGTCGGGCTTTCAGTCGTCCGAAGTACAGACCTTGATGGCGCAGGCAAATTCACAAGCCGCACGCAGCCGTTTGGTCGAGCTGATGCAGGATCAGGCCGGCGCCACCATGTTCGGCGCGTCGGGCCTGGACGAAGAACTGGAAATGATCCGCGACCAGTTCCGCCGCTATGCGCAGGAAAAGGTCGAACCGTATGCCCATGAATGGCACCTCAAGGATGAGCTGATCCCGCTGGAAATCATCGAAGAACTGGCGGAAATGGGCGTTTTCGGGCTGACCATCCCCGAAGAGTTTGGCGGCTTCGGCCTGTCCAAAGCATCCATGTGCGTCGTGTCCGAAGAACTGTCGCGTGGCTATATCGGCGTCGGCTCGCTGGGCACACGTTCGGAAATCGCGGCCGAGTTGATCATCGCCGGCGGCACGGAAGAGCAAAAGGCCAACTGGCTGCCAAAACTGGCCAGCGCCGAAATTCTGCCGACGGCTGTCTTTACTGAACCCAATACCGGTTCGGATCTTGGCAGCCTGCGCACCCGTGCAGTGAAGGACGAGAACGGTGATTACCAGATCACCGGCAACAAAACCTGGATCACCCACGCCGCGCGGACCCATGTCATGACCTTGCTGGCGCGGACCAATCCCGACAGCACAGATCACCGCGGCCTGTCCATGTTCCTGGCGGAAAAGACACCGGGCACGGACGACAATCCCTTCCCCACCCCCGGCATGACCGGGGGTGAGATCGAGGTTCTGGGCTATCGCGGCATGAAGGAATACGAGCTGGGCTTTGACGGCTTCCACGTCAAGGGTGAAAACCTGCTGGGCGGTGAAGAAGGCAAGGGTTTCAAACAGCTGATGGAAACCTTTGAAAGTGCCCGCATCCAGACCGCCGCGCGCGCCATCGGCGTGGCGCAAAGCGCGCTGGATATCGCCATGCAATATGCCATCGACCGCAAGCAATTCGGCAAATCGCTGATCAACTTCCCGCGTGTCTCGGGCAAGCTGGCAATGATGGCGGTCGAGATCATGATCGCGCGCCAGCTGACCTATTTCAGCGCGTGGGAAAAAGACCACGGCCAACGCTGTGATCTTGAGGCGGGCATGGCCAAACTGCTGGGCGCCCGTGTGGCCTGGGCAGCCGCCGATAACGGGCTGCAAATTCACGGCGGGAACGGCTTTGCACTGGAATACAAGATCAGCCGCGTTCTGTGCGACGCGCGCATTCTCAACATTTTCGAAGGTGCGGCCGAGATTCAGGCACAGGTCATCGCACGACGTCTGCTCGGGTGACCGGAACCGGCGCCCGTTTCCCCAACTGACCCGGCCATTGCGCCGGGTCTTTTTCTTGGTTTTTGAGGTTTTGTACGCCTCCTACCCACGGACCTTCCGTTTTGTACGGACCATTTTTGCATCTCTGACCGGCAGGGCAACGGCGAACCGTGTCCGCAGCAACCCAAACTTCCCCTTTGATCCCGGCCCATTCGCCGTTAGAGCGTCAGATTGACCCGACCGAAACCCGATCAGCACCTGGTACATCGCATGACCCGATCCTTCTTTGCACTTTGCGCCACTCTGGCGGTGCTCGTTCTTGCGGGCTGCACCACCCCTGCGCCAACGGCCGATCAGAGCGATGTCGAAGCGCTTGCCCAGTCGATCCGAATGCTCGGGCCGGATGTCGATCCGGCCGAGGCTCAGAGAGCGGCCACCATCGCCTATTCCTACTCGCAGCAGTTGGCGCGGGATTGGAATGTCACCGACCCCGCCATCATCCACAACGCCAAGGTCATCAACGGGTTCCGCGAAAAGGGGCTGTGCAACGATTGGGCAGAAGCCATGACCAAGCGGCTGCGGCAGGAAAACTTCCGAACATTGGATCTGCACTGGGCCACGTCGCCGCCGACGTCTTTTCGCATCATCCACCATTCGGCATTGATCAGCGCCAAGGGGGATTCGATGTATGACGGCATCATCCTTGATCCCTGGCGCAACAGTGGCGCGTTGTTCTGGGCGCCGGTGCGTGAAGATACGCGCTATAACTGGAAACCCCGGCAGGAAGTGCGTGCGCAACTGCTGAACGGGTCTCTTACCTACTGATCCGGTTCCAACGACATCCTCTATGCGCTAAGACCCAGCCATGACTCGCCTGATCCTGACCCTGCCCTTGTTGGCACTGTTCCAATGCAACAAGGACGAAACCGTCGCCGCCTATGGTGCGGCGGACCAGACCTGGGTTCTGAGGGAGATCGATGGTCAGCCCTATGAGGCGAGCGTTCTGCTTCGGTTTCCCGAAGAAGGCAGGATTGCCGGGAACGCTCCGTGCAATAGCTATGACGGAACACTCAACGCGCCCTACCCGTGGTTTGAGGTTCAGAACCTCAACGCGACGCGCGCCGCCTGCGCGGGGCTCGAGGCGGAAGGGTTCTACTTTGCCGCCCTCATGGCCATGACCCAATCCGAGGTGTCAGGCAATGCGCTGATCCTGCGCAATGAGGACGGGCACGAGATGGTGTTCACAGCCGCCGAGTGACCTGATCCACGAACCGGGCCCGCGCTTCGGGCAGCGGATTATGCCCCAAAGACGGAGCAACGCGGTGCTCCAGAAAATATCCGGTCGTGCGCAGGGCCTCTGCGACCTCGGCATCGGGTGCAGTGCCTTCACCTCGCAGACAGGGCGGCAGGGGCAACAGCTTGTCCGCCCATTCCCCGGCGCCATTGGCGCTGACGGACCGGCCTGTTTTGGGGGATACATAGATCAATCCTTCGGTCACACCGGTCACGGCGCAGGCCGTCAGATCAAGGCCAAAGCCAAGCTCGTCAAGCAACGCGAGCTCCCATCGCAGATAGGCCAGAGGCCAGACTTCATCCTGCCCCAACAGATCCATTAACTGTTCCGTCCGGGAATAAAGCGCCGGGTGTGGTTCCCGTTCGGGCAGACAAAAGGACAACAGCGAAACAACCGCGTTCAGCCCGGACAGTGCCAGCCGCCCTGAAAACGCGGCTGCCGCGCGGGACCGCAGGGGTTCGACCTGAAAGGTGCCGATATGTTCTTCCAGCCGCGCGCGCCACAGCACGTCCAGTTGCGCCCCAGGTTGCAGGATCGGCGCGATCTTGCGGCTGGTCCCGCCACGCACCACACCGGCGTGACGCCCGTGGCCTTCGGTAAAGACCTCGATGATCGCCGCTGTTTCACCATGGCGGCGTAATGTCAGGAGAATTCCGTGATCGCGCCAGTCCAAAACCTGACCCTGTTGCTGGTTGGGTTGGTTCGCAGAAAATCCCAAGCGACGTTGGCGCGCAAGAGCGGAAGTGCTTCAATCCCTTTTCAGCGCGTGTTCTTTTCCGAAGCCGCCATAGTTTTGTGACTTCGCGCCACCCGGCTTGTACGCGTTTTTACGACCCCCAACTGCGCTTCAACAGAAGGGGCCGCACCATGATCGATGACGAACCGAAACCCGCCACATACTACGACGAACGCGAAATCTGGACACCGGACCCAACGGCGGCAGACATGCAGGTCTATGCGACGTTTGCGTCGACCGTCGTCGAACTTGTGCAGGTGCTGGATGACAACAAGCCGATGTTGTCGAGGGATGTCTACGCACGCTTTTCTGCGTCTCTGCTGCACCTGTCCAGGGTGTTGGGCGAGTACGAAGACGGGTGGAACGGCGGACATGGCGCGTGATCCCAAGACATGCATAGACTGAAGGGCAGAGCATCGGCTTTTCATTGCAACGGTCCGGTACGATATAGCGACCAGACCTGACCACGGTGGATTCCGTTGTGCCTCAACATGATCCCGCCGCCATTCTTCAGATCACCAATGTGCCCCGCCAGAACGCGCCTGCTGCCCCTTGGCCGATGGAAACACCGTCTGTCGTCCGGGGTGTCGCCAACTGCGGGCAAAAGAATGCGTTGCTTTAATCCCGTTCAGGCCATAATGTTCTTCTTATGTTCTAAAGCGGGATTCCCAAAATGTCTCTTAATTACGTCATGATCGGTTCCAACGACGTTGCCAAGGCACGCAGCTATTACGACGCGGTTATGCCCCGGATCGGCGGAAAGGTCGTCGCCGAGTATATGCCGCATGCTGTATGCTATGAGCTGCGCGGCGGCGGATGCATATGGGTCGCGACACCGTTCGACAAAAAAGACGCGACAATCGGCAACGGAAACATGGTTGGCCTGTTGTGCCAAAGCACAGAAGAAGTGCGTGATGCGCACGCGGCCGCGCTTGCAAATGGCGGAACAAACGAAGGTGATCCGGGGGACCGCCCCCAATATGGCCCAAACTTTTTTGGTGCCTACGCACGCGACCCTGACGGGAACAAGATGAGCTTTGTCTATTTTGGCGACGCGGATTGATGGACCCGAGCATCGTCTGCGACCGCGAACAAGAAAGACCCAAGCCAGCGTGAAGTTCAGAACGTCACACCCGCATGAACCAGAATTCCTATGACCATCAGCAGGTTCAGCACCATCGAGATACCGTTGCCCACATAGATGGGCAACTTGCCCACCACCAGACCATACGCAAACCACAGGAAGGACAGCCCGGCATAAAGCGACCAGGACAGAAGCGACTGACCAGTAGCGTGTTCTGAATGGGTAAAGTAGAGCTTGACCAGTTGCGGAAGCGTGGCGAAAGGACCAACAACCCCGACAAAGACCATGAAGCTTTCGAACCGCTGCATCCAGTGGCCGAGTTCCGATTTTTCCAGTTTCTCAGCAAGCGTTTCAGCCACGAAAGCACCTCTTGGTTGCGCCTGTCCACAGGGCAAGCCAGCCCTGCCAGTGTAATTGCCGGGGTAAAATAGTCATTTTGGTCTCTGCGTCAAAGACCCTTCAGTACTGGTCACTCAAGCCCTTCTTCGCCCAGCAGGTGCCGCCCCTGACGGTCTTCGACCTCGATCACCCAGAGGTCGGGGTCAAAGCTGCGTTGGCGCTGGATGGCCTGGTCCACGTCACCTTCAAGGCCGGACGAGAGTTCGACCCATTTCCGTTCGCCACTCATCAGATCAAAGCTGCGTTGGAAGGCAACGGCCTGCCCGTCCAGTGTGTTCAGCTTGACCAGAACTGCGCCTGCGGTGTCATCACCATGGGCCACCACATAGGCCGGGATATCCTGAAATCGCAGCCGCGCCAGATAGGCGTGAACCCAGAATTCCGCCGTCAGCCGCGTCATGCGTTTCCGTCTTTGAAATCCAGCCCCATTTCCGAATACCGCTCGGATTCTTCCAGCCAATTGGGCCGGACCTTCACTTGCAGGAACAGGTGAATCCTGCGGTCGAGGAACTCTTCCAGCTCGGCGCGCGCGGCCTGGCTGACGGCTTTGATCGTCTCACCCTTTTTGCCCAGCACGATGCCTTTGTGGCCGTCACGCATGACATAGATGACCTGATCGATCTTGGCAGAGCCGTCTTTGCGCTCTTCCCAGTTTTCGGTCTCGACGGTCAGTTGATAGGGCAATTCCTGATGCAGGCGCAGGGTCAGCTTCTCGCGCGTCATTTCCGCGGCGATCATGCGCAGTGGCAGATCGGCGATCTGGTCTTCGGGATAGAGCCAGGGGCCCTCAGGCAATTCAGAGGCCAGCCATTTGCGCAGGTCCTCGACGCCGTGTCCCTTTTCAGCAGAGATCATGAAGGTTTCGGCAAACGGGTAGCGTGCGTTCAGGTCACTGGTCAGCGCCAGCAGCTTCTCGGACGGCACCTTGTCGATCTTGTTGATGGCCAACGCGATCGTGCGGCCTTGCCCGATCTCTTCGAGACCTTCGAGGATGCGCTCGACACCTTCAGTAATGCCACGATGCGCCTCGACCATAAGCACAACGATGTCGGCATCCGCGGCCCCGCCCCATGCGGCGGCGACCATGGCGCGATCCAGGCGGCGGCGGGGTTTGAACAGCCCCGGCGTGTCGACGAAAACCAGCTGCGCGTCGCCCTCCATCGCCACGCCGCGGATACGCGCGCGGGTGGTCTGCACCTTATGCGTCACGATCGAAACCTTGGCCCCGACCATGCGGTTCAGCAGGGTTGACTTGCCCGCATTGGGCTCTCCGATCAGGGCAATAAATCCGGCGCGTGTGGTCATGAGTCTGGCGATCCTGTTTGCAGGTGCGCACCCCTATAGCAGAAAGGTCCGGCGGACCAGAGGGATTTGTCGCATTGCAGCCTTGCGTTTGAGGTGTCAGATGGACGCGGACGCCCAGCCAATCCCAGCCCGGCATCAGATCCGTTCAGTGAGGTCTTCATGAAACGTCGCGAGTTTCTTCTTGGAAGTAGCGCCGCTGCCGGTGCTCTGGGTTTGGGAGGGTTGTCTCTGGCGGCCAGCGATCCCGTTCGGGAACTGGTGGTGCAACCTGCCAGCTATCGGTTGCGCGATCAGCCGACCATGGGGATGGTCAGCCTGTCACCGGATGCGCCGCCACCGGTTCTTTACGGCCGTCAGGGCGAGGTACTGCGTCTGACGGTGCGCAATACCCTGCCCGACTATACTGCGATGCATTGGCACGGTCTACGCATCCGCAACGAGATGGACGGGGTGCCCTACCTGACCCAGATGCCCATCGGCGAAAACGAGAGCTTTACCTATGAATTCACACCGCCGGATGCGGGCACGTATTGGTATCACCCTCATTGCATGACGATGGACCAGATGGCCCGAGGGCTGACCGGTGTGATGGTGGTTGCCGAACCGGAAGACCCAGGGTTCGACAGCGAGCAGGTGATCAATCTGCGGGATTTCCGGCTGGACGAAGATGGCGCGTTTCTGCCCGCTTATACCGCCCGCGGCGCAGCGCGGACCGGCACGTTCGGCAACGTGCAGACCGCCAATTGGCAGAGCGAGGCAGTATATGACCACGCCGCGGGCAGCCTGGTGCGCGTACGGGTGGTCAACACGGACACGACCCGTATCTACAGGTTGCATCCCGAAGGGGCCGAGACCCGGATCATCGCATGGGACGGACATCCGGTAGAAACAGACGTGACACGGCCCACAGCAGCCCAGCCGCTCTTGCTGGCCCCGGGTCAAAGGGTGGACCTGGCGGTTCGGATGCCGGACGACGAGGGGCAGTCAGCCCAGCTGATGGCAAAGTTTCCCGGGCAGAAACACCGCGCCATGGTCCGGTTGCGGGCCACGGGACAGTCCATTGCGCGTGATCTGCGAGAGCTGCGCCCATTGCGCCCGAACCCTGTCGCGCGCCCTGATCTGGGTCAGGCCGAGTTGCATGAGTTCGTGTTCGGCTGGACCCCGGAAGGCGGCGCCCCGAATGACGGGTTCTGCGGGTCTTTGGGCTATAGTTTCTGGTCGATCAACCGAACGCCCTGGCCGGGCGATGCGGCGCAGGGAACCGGGCCACTGGCCGTGCTGCAACGGGGCAAGAGCTATGTTCTGCGACTGCGCAATGAATCGCCCAACCTGCACCCGATCCATCTGCACGGGCTGGCCTTTGTTCCGCTGACCTCGAACCTGCGCAAACTGCCACCGTTGCTGTCCGATACGATGCTATTGCTAAAAGACGAGACCGTAGACATCGCGCTGGTCGCGGACAATCCCGGCGACTGGGCGTTTCATTGCCACGTGATCGAACACCAGAAAACCGGACTGGCCGGGTTCATCCGGGTAATCTGACCCTAGCCCGGTGGTGACATGTTCAACGCCAGAACGTGGTTCGGATAGGCTTGGTCCGCGATACGGAAATCCGTGACGCCGACCTGACGGAAGCCTTTGGACAGGTAGAAATCAATGGCCGGAGCGTTCTGGGAATTGGTCGTCAGCCAGATTTCGGGGCGGCCTTTGTTCCGGCAATGGTCAATGGCCACCTGCAACAACGCTGACCCGATGCCCTTTCCGTGGTGGCGCGGCTGCACGTAAAAGGTCACGATCTCAAGATCGGAAAGCCCGTCGATGGGGGCGGGACGGCCCTCTGCCAACCGAATGTAGCCATCGATTCCATCGCGGTTTTCAGACACCACCAGAAGATCACTCTCTTCCTCAAGCAGCGCTTCGAACCGTGCGGTTGTGAACTCGGACAATGCAAACTCGGCGAAGAAAGAACTTACGCCATGGCGCAGGTAGGTGCCGATCCAGACTTCGATCGACAACGCGGCCAGGCTGGCCGCGTCCGATTTCCGGGCTGGTCTGAGCTTCATGCCCCTAGGACGAGCTGGCCGGACTCAACCGCTCCAGCAAAGCTTTCGCCGCGGCCTGTTCGGCCTGACGTTTGGATCCTGCGGTGGCCTGTGCCTCGGTGCCGTCCTGAAGGCGGGCGGCGATGGTGAAGATCGGGGCGTGGTCCGGGCCGCTGCGTTTGATTTCGACGTATGAGGGCGGCTTTTGCCCACGCGCCTGCGCCCATTCCTGCAACGAGGTCTTGGCGTCACGCGCATCTGCCTCGACCTTGTGGATGCGGTCCCCCCAAAGCGCCAGGATGACATCGCGGGCAGCCTCGAACCCCGCATCCCGATAGATGGCGGCGATCACGGCCTCCATCGCATCGCCCAGCAGCGCTTGCTTGCGACGGCCACCGGACAGCATCTCGGACCGGCCGAGTTTCAACACCGCGCCCAGATCGATCTGGCGGGCCACATCTGCACAGGCCTCTTTGCGGACCAATGCGTTGAACCGGGGGGCCAACTGGCCTTCGGAGGCTTTTTTGTCAGCTTCAAGCAACGCGGTGGCCATGACCAGGCCCAGAACGCGGTCACCCAGAAACTCCAGCCGCTGGTTGTCGGGTCGGGTGGACGAAGACACCGAGCCATGGGTCAGCGCGCGCACCAGCAGTTCGGGGTTTTTGAACTCATACCCCAATCGCCGCTGGAACGCCTTTATCTCAGACGAAAGCTTCAATTGACCGCCTTGAAGAACCGATCACCGCGCCATGTCCAGAAGAACAGCATCGAACGGCCCGCGGACGAGAACATGATCCGGTCGGCGCGACCGATCAGGTTTTCGTAAGGCACGTATCCGACACCGCCGGCAGATTGCGGCAGACGGCTGTCGCTGGAATTGTCACGGTTGTCCCCCATGAAGAAATAATGGCCCTCGGGCACGGTGTAGATGCCGGTATTGTCCGATGCCTGGTTGCCGATGTTCAGCACGTCGTAGGACACGCCATTGGGCAGGGTTTCGATCAGGCGCGATTTTTCACAGGTGCCGCCAATACCGACAGGGCCGTTTTCACAGCGCGGGCGCAGGCGCTGCGGGCCTTGCGGTTCCGCGACTTCGGTAAACACGCCATCGGGCTGCTGAGGAACCGGAGTGCCATTGAGGATGATCTGGCCATTGCGGACCTGGATCCGGTCGCCCGGCAAGCCAATCAGGCGTTTGATATAATCACGCCCGGTGACCGGATGGCGAAAGACGATGACATCGCCACGTTCCGGATCACCGCCCCAGATACGGGTATTGTCTTCGCCCTGCATCCAGCCACAGATATCTTCGGCATCCACGTTCAGGCCGACGCTGGGGATGATCAGGCTGGGGCAGGATGCGTAGGAATAGCCATAAGCCATCTTGTTGACGAAGAGGAAATCACCGATCAGCAGCGTCTGCTTCATCGAGCCCGAGGGGATCCAGAACGGCTGAAAGAAGAGGGTACGGAACACGCCGGCAATCAGCAGCGCATAGACGATAGTCTTGATCGTCTCCCAGACGGGATTTCCGGTCTTGGCTTCCTCGGCCATACTGCTCTCTCCAGTTCTTTGCTTGGCTTCGCTGCTACATGCGGGGGCGATGGGGGCAAGTCAAGGCTGCGTGGTGTGATCTTGAAGCGGACGCGCCTCGATCACCACAAAAGCCTGCGCCCAGGGGTGATCATCGGTCAGGGTGACGTGGATGATCACCTCGTGCCCGTCGGGGGTCATTTCCTTGAGGCGCTCGGCGGCCCAGCCGGTCACGTGCATCACCGGTTGGCCGGTGCGCAGATTGGTGACGGCCATGTCCTTCCACGCGATGCCCATCCGCAGACCGGTGCCCAGCGCCTTGGAACAGGCCTCCTTCGCAGCCCAGCGCTTGGCATAGGTTCCGGCCGTATCGGCGCGGCGTTCGGCCTTGTGCTGCTCTGTCTCGGTGAAGACACGATTGCGGAACCGGTCGCCGAACCGGTCGAGCGTGCCCTGGATGCGGTCGATGTTTGCGAGGTCTGTGCCGATGCCGAGGATCATTTTCTCAGTTTCTTTTTTCGCCAAAAAGCGTTTGCTTTGTTTGCATAGCTTGCCCCAACACAGCACGACAAATAGCTGTGGCAACCCCTGCCCAGAAAAGTAAAAAGACGTTTCTCAGGATCAGGTCCCAGAAGTCAATTCTATGCCAATGCCCAAATCCGTAAACCAATACTGAGATTTGAGCAGCCCATAAAACCGACAATGACAGACCAACCATGTAAGTGGCGTTGTACCATAGCGTAGCGTTTGGATTCGCTTGAGTAAGCCGCTTAGACCATAGAAGAGTTTGGACCAACGACGCCAAAATAACTGGGAATACCAAGGCATCGAGCGGAAAGAAAAAAATACCTTTAAGGCCCATTTTTTCTTCGGCAAAGCCTGAGCCTACCGACAGCACAAGAAAAATCATGAACAACGCCACGTATCCAACCCGGTTAAACAACAAGGTTTTCTGTTCGGGTGTCCAAAGTTTCACCACCCCAACCGCACCGTCAGGATCTTGTAACTCGCCACGCCAAAGAACCCGGCAAAGGCGAAATCGAACCAGCGGCGGGCGCGGCGGTAGGTTCGGACCATGCGCTCGGAAGAAAACAGAAACGCATAGCCGATGAAGATCATCAACGATCCCGCATAGAGCATGGCGAAATAGCCCAGCAGCATCGACAGGCTGGCATCATTGGGTGCGACGATGGCGTAGATCGAGCCCCAGCTGAGGATCGCCTTGGGGTTCGTCAGGTAGATGGCGGCACCTTTGGCGAAGATCGTCGGCAGCGCGCCCGTGACCGGTTTGCCCAAAGCAACCTCATCCGCGGTCATCGCGCGGCGCAGGGCCTTGAGGGCCAGCCAACCCAGATAGGCCACGCCGACATAGCGGATCACTTCGAACGCCCAGACATTGGCCAGCATGATCGCCGACAGGCCCAGAGCAGCGGCAATACCCCAGGCGGCGGACCCGGCACAGATGCCCAGCGCAAAGACCAGACCGGCGCGGCGGCCTTCGTTCATGGCGGTTCCTGCAATGCCCATCGTGGCAGGCCCCGGAGAGCCGCCGGCCATCAGCCAGGCCAGCCAGATGGCGACAAAGCCGGGCGTGATCACGCGCGCGCCTCGTCCATCAGGCGACGCATTTCCTGAATGGCCGGGGTGAGGCCCAGAAAAATCGCCTCGCCAATCAGGAAATGACCGATATTCAGCTCTTTGACTTCTGGGAAGGCGGCAACCGGTTTTACGGTGTCATAGGTCAGGCCATGGCCCGCATGAACCTCGAGCCCCAGCGAATGAGCGAAGGTGGACATCTGGCGCAGCGACTCAAGCTCGCGTTCGGCATCTTCCATGCGACCTTCGGCATGGGCGTCGCAATAGGCGCCGGTGTGCAGCTCGATCACTTCGGCACCGATGCGATGCGCGGCTTCGATCTGACGCTGATCGGCGGCAATGAAGATTGACACCCGACAGCCGGCCTCACGCAGAGGCGCGATGAAATGCGCCAGCTTGTTTTCCTCGCGCGCGACTTCGAGACCACCCTCGGTGGTGCGCTCCTCGCGCTTTTCGGGCACGATGCAGACCGCGTGAGGCTTGTGGCGCAAGGCGATCTTCTGCATCTCGGGTGTCGCGGCCATCTCAAAGTTCAGCGGCACCGACAGAACCTCGATCAGCCCGTCGATATCGGCGTCCGAGATATGGCGTCGATCTTCGCGCAAATGCGCGGTGATGCCGTCGGCGCCGGCCTCTTCCGCCAGTTTGGCGGCGCGCAGCGGATCCGGATAGTCCCCGCCCCGCGCATTGCGCACCGTGGCCACGTGATCGATGTTCACACCCAGACGCAGTTGGTTCTCAGACATCCCTCGATTCCTTTTGCATGTTTTGGCCCGAGCCTAGAGGCTCTGCCGAAGAAACGGCAGCCGAATCTTCGGCCAAACGCTTGATTTCATCAAACTTCGCCTTGATTCTGGCGCGACGACGCTGCTGATACGTCAGGATCAGCGGCAGGCTGAGGTAATAGCAGATCACCCCCGCAACGAGGCCCGGAATGATCCCACCGATCATATAGGGGTAGAAGACGTCGTCGTAGAACTGCGACAGCCCGTGCCAGTCGGCCACGCGATCCGTAAACAACGCCAGGAAATTGTTCTTGAGATCCCCCAGGGCACTGGCGAATTTGCCCATAAGCCCCTGTGTGTCGCCTTCTTCGTATTCGGTGCCCAGCAGGAAATGCCCGGTCTGAAGACAGATCACTCCGATCGGAACATAGGTGAGCGGGTTGCCGAAAAACGTGCCGCTGAGCGCAGCCAGAATGTTCCCCTTGATCAGCCGGGCACCGATGGCGGCGACAAGAAAATGCAACCCGTAGAACGGCGTAAAGGCCGCAAAGACGCCCGCCCCTATACCGCGCGCGATCCGGTCAGGGGTATCCGGCAAGCGCCGGACGCGGTGTTTCACGTAATGGAAGGCGCGGGTCCATCCGCCACGCGGATAGACGAAATCCGATGCGATCTGGACTGGAGAGCGTCGGTCTCGGCGCTTGAATACCACCCGTGATCACCCCTTCTCAGCCAGCCGCAACCGAAGTTTTGACCTGATCCCGATACCGTTCGACCGCAGCAACATCGCTTTCCGCCTCCAGCATCAGCATGAGTGAGTGAAGCTGTTCAAGGTCGCGCAGTTCGACATTGATCAGAAGGCGGTAAAAATCCGGTTTGCGATCGACAAACTCGAGGTTTGAGATATTGGCCTTTTTCTCGCCGATCAATGTGCAAATACGCCCCAGAACCCCGGCATCGTTGCCAATGGTCAGATCCAAAGTCGCGCCATAGACGGCCGGGTGCGTGCCCGAATGCCAGTGCAGATCGACCCAACGGTCAGGTTCGCCTTCGAACTCGCTGAGCCGATCGCAATCGATGGCATGCACGACCACGCCCTTGCCCCGATAGGTGATACCGACGATACGTTCCCCCGGCAGCGGCTGACAGCAGGGGGCCCGGTCGAACTTCTGCCCCGGCTCCAGGCCAATCACCGCACGGCGCAGCGGAATGGCGTCGCCGTCGTCCTTGGCAAGTTCGGGATAGACGGCCTGAACCACCTCATGCGCAGTCAGTTCGGCGCTGCCGAGGCGGGCCAGCAGCTCGTGCCGATCTTTCAGGCGTAGGTGTTTTGCCGCGGTATCCAGCGCCTTGTCGGTCGCCTTGCGGCCCACATGCTCGAACCCGGAACGGGCCAGTTCCTTGCCCAGCTTGATGAATCGTTCCCGATCCACTTCGCGCAGGGCGCGGCGAATGGCGGTACGGGCCTTGCCGGTGACTGCAATCTCCAGCCACGTGACCTGTGGCGTCTGACCATCGGCGGTGATGATGTCCACGGACTGGCCATTTTTGAGCCGCGTCCAGAGCGGAACGCGGATACCATCAACCTTGGCCCCGACACAGGCATGACCGATCCGGGTGTGAATGGCATAGGCAAAATCGATCGGCGTCGCGCCACGCGGCAGCTTCACCACGTCGCCCTTGGGGGTGAAACAGAACACCTGGTCCGAATACATCTCGAGCTTGACGGCCTCGAGGAAGTCTTCGTGATCTTCCTCGTTGTCGAACTGCTCGGTCAGATTGGAAATCCATTTGGCCGGGTCGACGGCGAACGGGTTCTCGGTGCGCACACCGTCGCGATAGGACCAATGCGCCGCAACCCCGGTTTCGGCCACGTCGTGCATCTGGCGGGTGCGGATCTGGACCTCGACCCGTTTACCGTCCCGGCCCGACACCGTGGTGTGGATCGAGCGGTAACCGTTCGATTTGGGCTGGCTGATATAGTCCTTGAAGCGCCCCGGCACCGCGCGCCAGCGCTGGTGGATGGCCCCCAGGGTTCGATAGCAGTCTTCTTCGGTCTGCGTGATGATGCGGAACCCATAGATGTCTGACAGGCGCGAGAAGCCCTGATCCTTTTCCTGCATCTTGCGCCAGATCGAATAGGGTTTCTTGGCGCGGCCGAACACCTCGGCCTCGATCCCGGCCTTTTCCAACTCGTGCCGCATGTCGCCGGTGATGCGATGGATCACGTCGCCGGTCTCGCGTTGCAGGGTAATAAAGCGGCGGATGATCGACTGGCGGCCTTCAGGGTTGAGGACACGGAAAGCCAGGTCTTCAAGTTCCTCACGCATCCACTGCATACCCATCCGGCCCGCAAGCGGTGCGTAGATATCCATCGTCTCGCGGGCCTTGACGATCTGTTTTTCGGGACGCATCGCCTTGATCGTGCGCATGTTGTGCAAACGGTCGGCCAGCTTGACCAGAATCACGCGCAGGTCCTTGGACATGGCCATGAACAGCTTGCGGAAGTTCTCGGCCTGCTTGGTCTCGCGGCTAGACAGTTGCAGATTGGTCAGCTTGGTGACGCCGTCGACCAGTTTGGCGACTTCATCCCCGAAAAGTTCAGCCACCTTGCCATAGTTGGCCTTGGTGTCTTCGATCGTGTCGTGAAGCAGCGCCGTGATGATAGTCGCATCATCCAGACGCTGTTCGGTCAGGATGGCGGCAACGGCAACGGGATGGGTGAAATAGGGCTCGCCGGAATGGCGGAACTGCCCCTCGTGCATCTGCTGGCCAAATTCATAGGCCAGCGCAATGCGGTCAGCATTCGTCTTGGGATTGTAGTTGCGGACCAGCGCAATCAGATCGTCAGCAGAAATCATCCGGTCCGCACCTTCGTCTTCAGGGCTTACCCCTGCCCTTGAGCCTCCATCAGAGCGCGCAGGAGCTTCTCTTCCGACATGTCGTCCATGGCGGGTTTGTCCGTTTCGGCACCCATCAGCAGCGCCATCTGATCTTCTTCGGGCTCGTCAACCTCGATCTGGGTCTGGTTGGCCTCAATCAGGCGCTCGCGCAGTTCGTCCGCGCTTTGGGTTTCGTCGGCGATCTCACGCAGAGACACGACAGGGTTTTTGTCGTTGTCGCGGTCAACGGTAATCGCTGCACCGGCGGAAATCTCACGCGCCCGATGGGCGGCGAGCATCACCAGCTCGAACCGGTTTGGAACCTTGTCTACGCAATCTTCAACCGTCACGCGGGCCATTGGGCGCTCTCCGTTTCTGAATCCATGTCAGGAAGGGGTTTATCTAAGCGCGAATCCGCGCCTTGACAAGCAGGAAATGCTGCATTTGCACGGATCACAACGCCGTGACCGCCGCAACCTCTGCCGCGGGAAGGGTCTGGATCATCTCGCAGACCGTGCGACCCAGAACCGGATGGCGCCAGTCGGGCACGATATCGGCCATCGGCACGAGGACAAAGGCGCGATCCTGAAGGCGCGGATGCGGCAAGATCAACTGATCCGGTGCCTCTTGCCTTTGCGCGTCGGTCGGCAGGGTCAGCCAGCGATCAAACGTGGCGCGATCCGGCAGGACCTGATCTTCGAAACAGACCAGATCCAGATCCAGCGTCCGCATCCCCCAGCGCTGCACCCGTTCGCGCCCGAATTCCTGCTCCACCTCGTGCAGCACCTGCAACAGCTGCGAAGGAGACCTCTCGGTTGCAATCAGCGCCGCGGCATTCACATAGTCCGGGCCGGCCCCGGCGGGAAAGCACGGCGTTGCAAAAAAACGACTGACGGAGCGAATCACCACATCGTGACGCGATAACGCGTCAAGCGCGTTCTGAAGTGTTACAGCGGGACCATTTCCTCTCAAATCGAGATTTGCGCCCAGCGCAACAACGGCATTTGGCATGGATTTGCTCATGTGATACCCTACATTCGACCCATTGCATACTTGCGATAATCGACAGAAGTTCTAATTATAGGCGTACCAGAGCGCGTCATTTTATCACTCACTCACTCACGTAACGCGGCACGCACTGGATTATACCGGAAGGGAATATTTATGTTTTATAAAGACGAACGGCTAGCGCTGTTCATCGACGGCTCGAATCTTTATGCCGCGGCAAAAGCACTCGGTTTCGACATTGACTACAAACTTCTGCGGCAGGAATTCATGCGCCGCGGCAAGCTTCTTCGGGCCTTCTACTATACAGCGCTGCTGGAAAACGACGAGTATTCGCCGATCCGTCCATTGGTTGACTGGCTGCATTACAACGGCTTCACCATGGTCACGAAACCGGCCAAGGAATACACCGACAGCATGGGGCGTCGGAAAGTCAAAGGAAATATGGATATCGAACTTACCGTCGATGCCATGGAACTGGCGCCGCGCGTCGATCATATCGTGCTGTTCTCGGGTGATGGGGATTTCCGCCCGTTGATCGCCAGCCTGCAACGGCAGGGCGTGCGCGTATCGGTGGTGTCGACCATTCGCAGCCAACCGCCGATGATCTCGGATGAACTGCGCCGCCAGGCCGACAATTTCATCGAGCTGGAGGATTTGCGCGATGTCATCGGTCGCCCGCCGCGTGAAATGCCGACGGAGCATCGCAGCGTCGCTGTTGCCAGCAACAGCTGACAAGACGATAGGCCTGTCATGATGGGGAAAAATCGCGCGGTCAGGACATCGGTCCTGGCCGCGCTTCTTTAACAAGGTACAGGTGCTTAAACATCACCCGATTAGCAACGATTCGTGTCAGATGAATGACGATGTCCTGTCTGGACCAAGGCCGGGAAAAGACTTACCTGTGCCACAAGGAGACAGCCTGATGAAAAAGCCGCCACTGACACTTTACCTTGCCGCCCCACGCGGGTTCTGCGCCGGTGTGGACCGTGCCATCAAAATCGTTGAGATGGCTTTGCAGAAATGGGGCCCACCGGTCTATGTGCGCCACGAGATCGTGCACAACAAATTCGTGGTCGACGGCCTTCGCGCCAAAGGGGCCGTTTTCGTCGAGGAATTGCAGGAATGCCCCGATGACCGCCCGGTGATCTTTTCCGCCCACGGGGTGCCGAAATCCGTTCCCGCCGAGGCTGCCCAGCGCGAGATGATCTATGTGGACGCCACCTGTCCTCTGGTTTCCAAGGTGCATGTCGAGGCGCAGCGCCACGCGGACGCGGGGTTGCAGATGATCATGATCGGCCACAAAGGCCATCCCGAAACCGTGGGCACCATGGGGCAGCTGCCCGAGGGCGATGTGCTGCTGGTCGAGACCGTGGACGACGTGGCCACGGTGCAGGTGCGTGACCCGGATAAGCTGGCCTTTGTCACCCAAACCACCCTTTCGGTCGATGACACCAAGGATATCATCGCCGCCCTTCAGGCCCGATTCCCGGCCATTGTCGGACCGCACAAGGAAGATATCTGTTATGCCACCACCAACCGGCAAGAAGCGGTGAAAGCCGTGGCCCCCAAGGCGGATGCCTTGCTGGTTGTGGGCGCGCCGAACTCATCGAACTCGCGCCGCCTTGTCGAGGTTGCCTCGCGCGCGGGGTGCCAGTACGCGCAGCTGGTCCAGCGCGCCACCGAGATTGACTGGCGCGCGCTCGAGGGTATCTCGACCGTGGCTGTCACCGCAGGCGCGTCGGCCCCGGAGGTTCTGGTAAACGAGGTGATCAAAGCGTTCAGCGCGCATTATGATGTCACCGTCGAGCCGGTCGAAACCGCCGTTGAAAACGTCGAGTTCAAAGTCCCCCGCGTGTTGAGGCAACCGGCGTGAACGGAGTGCCGAAAGCGCCTCTCTGTCTGGGGCTGGCGGGACTGATCCCGTTTGTCTGGGGCGCCCTGACCTATCTGAACAGCGACCTGAATGCCTGGGGCACGCAAACCTTTGGCCCACGTTTCGTGGGGCCTTATGTGCAACTGTTCTATGGATCGGTCATCCTCAGCTTCATGTCCGGTGTTCTCTGGGGTTTTGCCACCAAGACATCGGGCAGCAAAGCGGCCCTGTGTTATCTGTTGTCGGTTCTGCCCGCGCTTTGGGCCTTTGCCATGACAGGTGGCGGGCCGGTCAATGCGGGCACCAATCTGATGTATGGGTTCGCTGGTTTGTTGTTGCTGGATGCCCTGTTTTCCTACTGGCGCCTGACACCGGTCTGGTGGATGCGGTTGCGCATCCTGCTGACCGCGGTCGTATTGGCCAGTCTTGCAGTCGGAGTGTACCTGTGACCGATGAACGCACGATCAACGCCTATACAAACAAGGTGGCAGAATATCTGAAAATCCCCCTGCCGCCCGAGCAGCTTGAGGCCCGTCAGGCTTTTGCCGATGCGGTCGGCGCAGGCGGCTATGTACTGGATTTGGGGTCCGGGCCGGGGTCGGACAGCGGGTTCCTGATGCGTCAAGGGCTGAAGGTTCGCGCGCTGGATGCCACGCCAGCCTTTGTCGAACATGCGCGGGAAAACGGTGTGGATGCTTATCTGGGTACGTTCGATGACGTCACTGAGACGGCCGAATATGACGGTGTTTACGCCAGCTTTTCCCTGCTGCACGCGCCGCGCGCCGATTTCCAGCGACATCTGACTGCGATCCACAGGGCTCTGAAACCCGGTGGACAGCTGTTTCTGGGGATGAAGCTGGGCACTGGTGAACATCGGGATGATCTGGATCGTTATTATACTTATTACACCGAGGCCGAGATCGAGGACGCCTTGAACAAGGCAGGGTGCACGATTGACCGCGCAGTCCATGGCATGGGCAAAGGCCTGGCCGGATCGTATGACGGATATATTCTGGTGTTCGCCCATGCCTGAATTGTTTGCCTATACGGATGGTGCCTGTTCCGGAAACCCCGGCCCCGGAGGCTGGGGCGTGCTGTTGCGCGCGATGGACGGGGACAGCGTTCTGAAAGAGCGTGAGCTGAACGGGGGCGAAGCCGAGACGACCAACAACCGGATGGAGTTGCTGGCCGCCATCAGCGCCCTTGAAGCGCTGGAGCGACCGTCGAAGATAACCGTCGTCACCGACAGCGCCTATGTGAAGAACGGCGTCACCGGCTGGATTTTCGGTTGGAAACGCAACGGATGGAAAACCTCGAACAAGAAACCGGTCAAGAATGTCGATCTTTGGCAGCGTCTGGATGAGGCGCAGGAACGGCATGATGTGACATGGGAATGGGTCAAGGGCCACGCAGGCCACCCCGAGAATGAAAAAGCTGATGAGCTGGCCCGGGCCGGAATGGCGCCGTTCAAACCGAAGAAGGCACAGGCGTGACCGCGCTGACGCTGCTGGACTATGCCTCGGTTCTGATCTTCGCGTTGACAGGGGCACTGGTGGCCAGCCGTGCCCAGCTGGATCTGGTGGGATTTGCCTTCATGGCCTGCCTGACGGCCGTAGGTGGCGGCACTGTACGAGACCTTTTGCTGGACCGTCACCCGATCTTTTGGGTCGGGCAGCCGGATTACATCCTGATCGCAGTCGCGGCGTCGGTCCTGGTGTTCTTTACCGCACATCTGGTGGAAAGCCGCTATAACTGGCTGGTCTGGCTGGACAGTTTTGCACTGTCAGTGGCTGTCGCGGCCGGAACCGGCGCGGCATTGTCGCTGGACCAGTCCGGGGTCATTGTCGTTTTGATGGGTGTGACGACCGGATGCCTGGGCGGGCTGATGCGCGATGTGGTCTGCAACGAAGTGCCGCTGGTGCTGAAACAAGGTGAGCTCTATGTGTCCTGCGCCTTTACAGGTGCCCTGACGGCGGTTCTGGCTGCCAGATTGGGGGCAGAGCCTGCGATTTCTCTGGCTCTTTGCGCCTTGGTGTGCTGGGCGTTGCGCGCCGGGTCGTTGATGTTTGGCTGGCAATTGCCGGTCTACAAAAGCCGTCCGCCGCGCAGCTGAGCCCGACAGTGGACGCCAAAGCGGCATGCTGATACCCCTTTTGAAAGCACAGCCCGGAGGCCAACGTGACATTCAGACTTGCATCCATCACAGCCTGCCTGGCCCTGCTCGCCTCATGCGGCGCGTATTACACCCCCGTCAGTTTTGTTGCGCAGGGCGACCAGATCATCGCCTCGGGCACGATTGACGAGACAACGCTGTCTGCCTTTGAGGAAGTGACAGCGCAAAACCCCGAAGCCCGCACATTGGTTCTGCAATACATTGAAGGATCGGTTGATGATGACGCCAATGTCATCTTCGCCCGCGAAGTGCACAGGGCCGGGTTCGATACCGTCGTTCCATCGAACGGGCTGGTGGCCAGCGGGGGCACCGATCTGTTCCTGGCCGGAAACCGCCGCGTGCTGCAACCGGGGGCCTGTGTCGGTGTCCACAGCTGGGCCGGGTCGGGTCTGGTGGCGACCGACTTGCCCGAGGACGATCCCGAACATGACCGATACCTGGACTATTTCAAGGATATCGGCGTGGACGAGGAGTTTTACTGGTACACCCTGTTCGCAGCCCCGGCCGACAGTATGCACTGGATGACCACTGCCGAGGCGAACCGGTTCGATTTGACCACCAGGGGTGCTCCGGCACTTGGGTCTGCGACGGTGTGCGACGAACGGTAAGTCAGCCGTTCAGCAAGCGCGCGCCGATTTCCTTGACGAATTTCGCGGCCACCATCGCCGTCATGCCATAGGGGTCGCGATGCGGGTTGAGCTCGACGATATCCGCCCCGACCAGCTGACCTTTGAACCGGTGGATCAGGTCGATAACCTCGCGCGTGCTCAGCCCACCGGGTTCATGGTGCGAGACGCCCGGCGCAAAGGCCGGGTCCAGCGCATCCAGATCAAGGGACAGGTAGACCGGGCCATCGAATGAAATCTGCAAGTCGGGGCGCCAGTTGCGCATGTCGGTCACCTCGACGCCGAATTTGTCGGCCTGTTCGCGCTGATGGGCGTTCATGGTGCGGATGCCGACCTGCACCAGACGCTTGACCGGGCAGGTCTCCATCACCCGGGCAAAGGGGCAGCCATGGCCGAGCGGTCCGATATCCTGCGTGTCGTACAGATCAGGGTGGCTGTCGATATGCAGGATGTTCAGGCCTTCGTACCGATCTGCATGGGCCTTGATCAGCGGATAGGCCACGGAATGGTCGTTGCCCAGCGACAACAGGCGCGCGCCGGTTGCGATCCGTTTCGCCGCTTCAGCCTCGATCTGGTCAATCGGTTCCTGCCCGCGCATTTCGAACACATCCAGATCGCCGGTATCCCTGAATTTGGCGCTTGCACCCAGATCGGTACCATCTTCGGCGGTCAGGTTGGCGGCACCGGAATGCAGCGCCTCGCGGATGCGTCCGGGGGCGAAGGCCGGCCCTTGCAGGAACGAGGAATGCAGATCCAAAGGAACGCCCATCAGAGCGACATCACCCGGCTTCAAATCATACGGCATCATCATTCCCCTTTTTCGTTGAAGGCGATCTGGACGGAGGAAAGACGCCGGGTCAAGGGGTCAACGGCGCAGGTAGGTCTGCCAGATCCAAATCTCCAGCAACGCACCCAGAACCGCCCCGACAAAACCAGACAGCCACCCCATAACGGTTACAAGAAACCGCAGCAGCATCCCTCCGATCAGGGCACCTGCGATACCGATCAGCATGGTCGTCGGGATATCCGCCTCGATCCGCATCAGGCGGGTGGCCAGAAACCCTGCCGCTGCACCGATGATGATCAGGGCGACGATTGGCATGTCATTTCCTCCAGTGGGTCGGCACGATGATCAAGGCACCAACAGAGGAAATCACCGCATCCAGCCCCGGAGGACCAAAGCTGATACCGAACATGATGCGGACGAAATAAAACAGGAACGCCCCGCCCACACAGATGATGATGGATTGCAAATAGCCGTTATGGGTGAAACCGGTCTGTTCGGACAGATACCCGACGATCCCGGCAATCACGACAGTGCCCATCATCACCATGAACATATGGCTTTACTCCGAAGACATCCGGGTGCCGATCGGGATTGGCCAGCCCCGCAGGAACGTTTCCTTATCCTGCGCGCCTTTGCCCGCCCTTTGCAAGCGCAGCAGTTCTATGGCGCCCTGCCCGCAAGCCACATACAGATCGCCATTCAGAACCTCCCCCGGTGCGCCCTTCCCTTGCGCCAGACGCGAAGCGAGGAGCTTTACCCTGTTGCCGTCGATCTCGGTCCAGGCCCCGGGAAAGGGCGACAGGCCGCGGATCTGCCGATCGACCTCGACCGCGGGGCCCGACCAGTCCACGCGGGCCTCGGACTTGTCGATCTTGGCGGCATAGGTGACACCAATCTCGGGCTGCGGATCAGGGGTCAGGCCGGGCAGCTTTGCCAACGCCTCGACAATCAAAGCCGCGCCCATCGCCGAGAGCCGGTCATGCAGTTCCGCAGTGGTTTCCTCGGGCCCGATATCGGTGGCCTGTCGCAACAGAACGGGGCCGGTATCAAGGCCCGCCTCCATTTGCATGATACAGACGCCGGTTTGCGCATCGCCCGCCATGATCGCGCGGTGGATCGGAGCCGCCCCGCGCCAGCGCGGCAAGAGGCTGGCATGAATGTTCAGGCAGCCATGAGCCGGCGCATCGAGGATGGGCTGGGGCAGGATCAGCCCATAAGCCACAACCACCGCCACATCCGCGTTCAGTGCCGCAAAACTGTCCTGCTCCTCGGCCGGTTTCAGCGAGGTTGGGTGACGCACGTCCAGACCCAGCGCCTGGGCACGCGCGTGAACCGGTGTCGGGCGATCCTTCTTGCCCCGCCCCGCCGGGCGCGGGGGCTGGCAATAGACGGCGGCGATCTCATGCCCGGCCTCGACCAGCGCATCCAGAACCGGCACCGAGAAGTCCGGGGTTCCCATGAAAACAACGCGCATCTTTACCCCTGTTTCTTGGCTTTGCGCAGCAGCATGTCGCGTTTGACCTTGCTGAGCCGGTCAAAATACATCCGGCCATTCAGATGGTCGATCTGGTGCTGGACACTGGTGGCCTCGATGCCGACAAAATCGCGACGGTCCACCACGCCCTGCTCGTTCAGGAATTTGACAGTCACCGCGCGCGGGCGTTTTACCTTGGCCGACAGGCCCGGCAGGTTCGGACTGGCCTCTTCATGTTCACGCAGTTCGATCGAGCTGTGCAGGATTTCCGGGTTCGCCAGACGCACGGCCTTGCCCCGCTCGGCCGACCCATCGACCACGGCCAGACGCAACAGCACTCCGATCTGCGGCGCGGCCAAACCGACACCGGGCATGGCCTCCATCGTGTCGATCATGTCCTGCCAAATCCGGCGAATGTCATCGGTGATTTCAGTCACCTCATCCGCCTTTGTGCGCAAGCGTTTGTCAGGCCAGGGCAGACAGGTGCGGACGGTCATGCGCGCGCCCGTTCACGTTTAAGCTTTTGCATCTTGCGGGTAATCATCTGCCGTTTCAGCGGTTTTAGGTAATCAATGAACAGCTTGCCGTTCAGATGGTCGATTTCATGCTGCACGCAAGTGGCCCAAAGCCCGTCGAACGTCTCCTGTCGCAGGTTTCCCTTCTCGTCCATCCAGGTGACATCGACCACCTTGGGGCGGGTCACTTCGGCATATTGATCCGGGATCGAAAGGCATCCTTCCTCGTATACATTGGTTTCCTCGGAAGAGGCGATGACCTGAGGGTTGAACATGATCAGCGGGCGCGGTGTTTCGCCTTCTTCCTTGATGCAATCCAGCACGATCAACCGTTCCAGCACACCGATCTGCGGCGCGGCGAGGCCAATCCCGGGCGCGTCATACATGGTTTCCAGCATGTCGTCAGCCAGCGTGCGCAGCTCGTCCGTCAGGTCGGATACGGGCGCGCAGACCTTTTTCAGGCGGGGATCGGGATGGATCAGGATAGTGCGTTTCATGAGGCTGATTTAGGCCATCCCGCCCCGCGCCGCAACGCCCCCCTTGCACCCGCCCGATTTGCGGTTAGCTTTCGGTCGAGAAAATGGAGCAGACATGACTTTCAACGACCTGATCGACCGCCGGGGCACCAACAGTTCAAAATGGGACAAGATGGAGATGCTGTATGGCGTCTCGCCCGAGGACGGTCTGGCCATGTGGACGGCCGATTCCGATTACCAGACGGCACCCTGCGTGATCGAGGCCGTGCGCAAGGCCGCAGATCACGGCGTGTTCGGCTATTCATGGATGCACCCGGACTATCTGGCCTCGGTTCAATGGTGGATGAAAACCCGCCATGATTGGGAAATCGACACGGATTGGATCCTGACCACCCAGGGCTTGGGCAATGCAATCGCCCTGTCGCTGGATGTCTGGACCGATCCCGGTGATGGCATCGTGATCTTCACCCCCGTTTACCATGAGTTTGCCCACAAGGTGAACAAATCGGGCCGCCGGGTCGTGGAATGCCCTTTGGTGCGGGACGGGGAAAGTTACGGCCTGGATCTGGACGACGCCCAGTCCCGGTTGGACGGGTCCGAGAAGATGCTGCTGTGGTGTTCGCCGCAAAACCCGTCGGGTCGTGTCTGGACGCCCGACGAGTTGCAGGCCGTGGCTGCGTTTGCCGAACGGAACAGTTTAATACTGGTGTCGGACGAGATTCACCACGATCTGGTCTATCCCGGCGCTAAATTTGTGCCGATGGACGTGGCGGCCCCGGATGCACGCCCATGGACCGTGACGCTGACTGCGGCGTCGAAGACCTTCAACATCGCCGGGCAGCGGACCGGCAACATGATCATTCCCGATCCCAAACTTCGCGCGGCCATGAAGCAACGGCTGCAAACATTGGACTACGATCCCGGCGCGTTGGGCGTGGCGATGATCACCGCCGCGTACAGCCCCGAAGGGGCCGAATGGGTAGATGCCCAGATCGCGCATCTGGAGGGAAACAGGCGTCTGTTCGATCAGACCATCACCGAGATTCCGGGGCTCTGGTCGATGCCCTTGCAGGCGACCTATCTGGCCTGGGTCGATTTCTCGGGCACCGGCATGGATCACGCTGAATTTGTCCGCCGGTTGCGCGAGGACGCGCGGATCGCGACATCGTCAGGTCCGGGTTTCGGCACTGGAGGAGAAACGTTTGAACGGTTCAACCTCGCCACGCAACGGGCGCGGGTCGAGGATGCTTGCCTGCGGCTGAAACGTGCTTTCGGGGATCTGCAATAAGTACGTGCCGGCCGGGGCTTGCAAACCCTGCCCTGTTTTCACAGGTGCCGGTTGCCTTGGTTGAGGCCGCTTTGGGCCGCGCGTGCCTGCCATTAGGCTGGCACCGCTGGCCTTTGGCATCGACCAAACCCTGGGCCAAATGGGAATACCAGTTGAAATTCGCCCCTAGTCGTCATGCCCCAGCAGGGCGATCGGCGCATCGGGCGCGCGGTAAAAGTCAAGCGGCGCGCTGTCATGGGCGGCCGTGCTGCGTTTGAATTCATACCGCATCTCACCGCCTTCATCCTCATCCGCGACGATGAGGCATTGATAGAGATGGTTGGCCCCGTCAAAGATATCAACAAGCCCGCGCAAGCGCGGCGTGGTTTCCGCTTCAACCGTAAAACCGTCTTTCCACAATTTGAGTATTTTGTAGGTATTGTCGCCCATCTCCACCCGTAAACGGCTGGCTTTTTTCAATGTGGCGATTCGGGCCGCGTCCAACTCGGCGCGTATTTCCTTTGAAACATAGGTACTCATTAATCCGTTCCCCCGTGAATGACTTCTATTGTGCGGGATAAGTTGTAAAAATCCAGTGAACCACGTCACAGAAACACGATCCGGCCGAGGTTTGTTGCACAGAAATCCCGAACTCGACTGTGCACGGATGCAGAGCATTTGCGCGGGCGCTCGCATAGGAAGATGCAAGCCCTGGCCCTATGTTTTTCGAAACGCAAATGCGGAGGAAAAGACATGGGCCTGCTGGTCGACGGAAAATGGCACGATACCTGGTATGACACCAAATCCACGGGCGGTGCATTCAAGCGCAGCGCCGCGCAGTTTCGCAATTGGTTGACAGCTGACGGCGAGGCAGGACCATCAGGCAAAGGCGGGTTCAAAGCAGAATCCGGGCGCTATCACCTGTACGTCAGCTATGCCTGCCCCTGGGCCCATCGCACGCTGATTTTTCGCGAGTTGAAAGGGCTGAGCGATCTGATCTCGGTGTCGGTCGTGCATCCGGACATGCTGGATCAGGGTTGGACCTTTGAAACAGACGCTCACGGCGCGACAGGAGATGACCTTTTCGGGCTGGGCTTTGCGCACCAGATCTATACCAAAGCCGATCCAGCCTATTCGGGTCGCGTGACCGTGCCGATCCTGTGGGACAAGCGGCAGGAAACCATCGTGTCGAACGAAAGCTCGGAAATCATCCGCATGTTCAATTCGGCCTTCGACGGGGTCACCGGCAATATCGATGATTACTGGCCCGAAGCGATGCGCGATGAAATCGAAGAGGTCAACGCACGCATCTATTCAGACGTCAACAACGGCGTCTACAAGTCCGGCTTTGCCACCTCGCAAGCGGCCTATGACGCCGCCGTGGGCCTGTTGTTCGACACGCTGGACTGGCTGGAAGATCGTCTGGCCCGGAACCGTTACCTGATGGGGGATCGGATCACCGAGGCTGACTGGCGGCTGTTTACGACGCTGATCCGCTTTGATCCGGTCTATCATCTGCACTTCAAATGCAACAAGCGGCGCCTGATCGATTACCCGAACCTATGGGCCTATACGCGTGAACTGTACCAATGGCCCGGCGTGGCGCCCACCGTGAACATGAACCATATCGTGCGCCACTATCACTACAGCCATGACAGCATCAATCCGCACCGGATCATTCCGGTAAACCCGGTGCTGGATTACGCAGAACCGCACCGCCGCGATCAGCGCCCTGCAGCGTAATGCTCGACCATCGCCGCCAGATCCTCTGGCGGTGTTTCGCTTTGCACATAAGCACAGGCGTTCGGGCTGTGGGCAAATATCGATCCATCCGAGAAGAAGGTGGTGTTGGTCACAAAGATCACCCGCGCCTGGGGGCGGCGATAGCTTGCAAAATCGGCCACGGCCAATGCACTTCCGGTTTCCAGAACCAGATCCAGCACGATGATTTCGAAATCCGTGCCGTACAGCGCCAGAATGGCGGCTTCCTGCGTCTCGACCAGCGTGACCTCGGCGCCCTGCCGTTCCAGATGCCTTTTCCAGACCCGACCAAGGTCGGGATTACTCTCAACAATCAGAACTTTCATTTGCAACAACCTCGGCACTTGGTATGGTGAGTGGTGCCGACCCCCGTGGTCCGTGATCTCGTTATTTCCTTAACAAAGTGTTAACAGCGGCCCTACAGGTCCGTGAACAGGCGGATTTGCTTGTATTAGAGGCGAAAATCCGCTTGAAGCAGGCCAAAAGCGGTATTTTCTCGCAGAGAGAGCAGATGAACACACCGGATCAAGACTTGGATCCACGCACGGTTCGCGACCACGGCGGTGGGCTGGACAGGGCGATTGCACAATATGGTGGACAACGCACCGACTGGATCGATCTGTCCACCGGCATCAATCCTCATGCCTACCCCGTGTCCGGGCTGACTGCGGGGGATTGGGCTGAATTGCCGGATCACGGGGCGTTTGAACGGCTCAGCGGTGCCGCGCGCGGGTTCTGGAACGTGCCGCAGCGTGCAGCGATCCTGCCCGCGCCCGGAGCGTCGGCGATCATCGCGCGCCTTCCCGCGCTAACTGCGGCGGGTACGGTACAGATCACGCCGCCCACCTATAACGAACACGCCGCCGCCTTTTCGGCGCAGGGATGGAAGGTACGGCAAGACGGTCCGTGTGACGCCCGCGTGATCGTCCATCCGAACAACCCGGACGGGCGTATCTGGCAGGAAGGCGACGTATCGGCACCACTTACCGTGATTGACGAAAGCTTTTGCGACGTCATGCCGGACAAGTCCTTGATCCATCTTGCAGACCGCCCCGGCGTGATCGTGCTGAAGAGTTTTGGCAAATTCTGGGGGCTGGCCGGGGTAAGGCTGGGGTTTGCCATCGGACGGCCGGATATGATCAGTCGGTTGAACGATCTGACCGGCCCTTGGTCGGTATCAGGCCCGGCCTTGCGGGTCGGCACACAGGCTTTGATGGACAACCGCTGGGCGGACGCCACGCGTGCGTGCCTGGCTGACGAGGCCTCAAGGCTGGATGCGCTGGTCACGAGAAAAGGGGCCAAGGCGATCGGCGGCACCAGCCTGTTCCGACTCTATCAGGTCGACAACGCCGCCCATTGGCAAGGTCGTCTGGCACAGTCTCATATCTGGAGCCGCATCTTCCCCTATTCTGAAACCTATCTGCGCCTTGGGCTCCCGCCCAAGGATGGATGGAACAGGTTGGAGGCCGCCCTGTGAGCCCTGGCCTGATGCTGGTCTGTGCCATGTGTCTGGACGCAGCACTGGGGGAACCCGACTGGCTCTGGTCGCGCGTCAGGCATCCGGCGGTGATCATCGGCAACCTGATCGGCTGGCTGGATACACGCCTGAACCACGGGGCCCAGCGCCGTTCAAAAGGGGTAGGTGTGCTTGTCCTGCTGGTTTGCGGCGCAGGGGCGCTTGGCTGGGGTTTGTCCCTGTTGGGGCCGGTGATTGAAATCCTAGTCTGCGCGATCCTGTTGGCGCAAAAATCGTTGGTCACCCATGTGCGCGCCGTGGGCGAAGGGCTGATGGCCTCGCTGTCAGAGGGGCGGGCACGGGTGGCCATGATCGTCTCGCGCGATACACGGGACATGACCGAGGCACAAGTGGCACGCTCGGCCATCGAAAGCGCCGCTGAGAACCTCAGCGACGGCGTCATCGCGCCTGCTTTCTGGTTTCTGATTGCCGGGTTGCCGGGGCTGCTGGTCTACAAGGCGGTGAACACGGCCGACAGCATGATCGGATATCGCAACGAAACGTACCGCGCGTTTGGCTGGGCTTCGGCACGGTTCGACGACCTGCTGAACCTGATCCCAGCCCGCCTGACCTGCGTGATGATCGTGGCGCTGTCGGGCCACTGGTCGCGCTGGCGCGAAATCTTGGCAGATGCGCACCGTCACATCTCGCCCAATGCGGGCTGGCCCGAGGCCGCCATGGCCCGCGCGCTGAACGTCGCCCTAGCCGGGCCGCGCAGCTATGACGGCAAGGTGCGGGATCTGGCATGGGTCAATTGCAACGCTCAGCGCGAGATCGGAGCTTTGGACATTTTCCGCGCATGTCGCATGTTGTGGCGTGTTTGGGGGCTTGCGCTTGGGCTCGTGTCGGTGTCGGTTGGGATCGACCTGATTTACTGACGGACATTTGTCATGCGTTTTCTTTCCGGCCTGATCGCCGCCACCTTGTTTGCCCAACCTGCCCTGGCCCAATGTGGTGGTGGCTTCAATTCCTTTGTCAAAGGGCTAAAGGCCGAGGCCGTGCAGCAAGGCTTTGACAAATCCACCGTGAACGCATTTTTCAAAGGCGTGCAGCAGGACAGCGCCGTGCTGAAGGCCGATCGGGCGCAGGGGGTGTTTCAGAAACCCTTTATCGAGTTTTCCCGGCGGCTGATCTCGGCCAATCGGATCGAACGCGGGCAGGCGATGTCGCGCAAATATGACGCGGTGTTTGACCGGATCGAAAAGCAATACGGCATCTCACGCGGGGTGTTGCTGGCCTTCTGGGCATTCGAGACCGACTACGGATCCTTTCAGGGCGACTTCAACACCCGCAATGCACTGGTGACTTTGGCCCATGACTGCCGTCGCCCCGACCTGTTCCGCCCTCAAATCTTCGCGGCCATCGAACTTTATCAGAATGGTGATTTCGACCCGGCCCGCACAACGGGCGCGTGGGCCGGGGAAATCGGTATGGTCCAGATGCTGCCGCGGGACATTCTGGAAAACGGTGTCGATGGTGACGGCGACGGGCATGTCCGCCTGAAAACCTCGGCCCCCGATGCGCTGATGTCCGGGGCCAAGATGCTGTCGCATCTGGGCTGGCGCGCAGGCGAACCGTGGCTGCAAGAGGTCGCGGTGCCCGCGCAGATGGACTGGTCTCTGTCCGGCCCCGGCAAGCCCCGGTCGGTGGCCGATTGGCAGGCCATGGGCGTTCAGGCACGCAGCGGGTCGCTGGCAAACCTGCCTGCCTCGCTGATCCTGCCCCAGGGGCACAAGGGCCCGGCCTTTCTGGCCTATCCGAATTTCGACGTCTATTTCGAATGGAACCAGAGCTTTGTCTATGTATTGACTGCCGCCTATTTCGGGACACGTCTGGAAGGGGCACAAATTTATGATGCTGGCAACCCCACGCCGGGCCTGAGCGGCGCGCAGATGAAGCAATTGCAAACCAAGCTGCAAGCCAAAGGATATGATGTGGGCAAGATCGACGGGATTCTGGGTGCCGGTACCCGCGCCGCAGTGCGGGCCGAACAGGTGAGATTGGGATTGCCTGCGGATGCATGGCCGACGGTGGAGTTGCTAGGAAAATTATAGTGTCTTACTAAGTCTTGCATTTAGCAGAAGTCTTCAACTTGCGGTCATGATGCCAAAGCTCTCCAGCAATCGCTCAAAATTTCGACGCGCTACCGTGATTTCAATTGTATTGCTTCTTATTGTCCCTTTCATCTTGCCATTGCGCAAGATCGACAAACCAGAACAAGGCAACTCTGACAGGCCCTCAACTGAGACAGTTTGTGGAGAAGGCTATTTACCATTGATTTCAAGAGAGACAGCTGTGTGCTTTGTGGTCTCCCCCGCTTGGTCAGACGATAAGATTGCCTGGCTATCCGAGGATGCAACCTCAGTCTATTGGCGACACCAAGATCTAGAAGCACTAGAAATTCATGTGCCCGAAGGGACGCTTGGCATATCATTGCGAGCCATATTGAATCCAAACTACTCCCCACTCAAAAACCCGCAAACCGTGTCTCGTCTTTATTCACAAGTAGATTTTATCGGCCAAGAAGACGACGATAAAGCTTTGCTATGTCGTGAATCGCTGAACCCGCTGGCCGCTGAGTTAGGTGGAAAAGGCTGCGACTTACTTCTATACGTTTCTGACGATATATTCGCAGAGATCAGACTTGTAACCATCAATCATCATGGCTCAGTCTATGATTGGCCTGACGTTGATCCTAAGAATATTAAAGCTTGGCGGCGGAACATACTTATCGTTCAAAGTGCCGTTTCCGAACTTGTCCGTCCTCTCGCGGCGAAGAAAGAACACTAATCATGGTACGCACTACTCCGGCCGCACCGGATAGCGGTCGCCCTTCTCGTCTATCAGGATCAGTCGCCCCCCGCTACGCACGTACAGATCACAGCGGCTGAACCCATTGCGGTACGCGATGCACACGCTGCCATCATCGGCAATCGCGTAAGTTCCAAAGGCAGATTCTCCGCTTGCGTATGTGTAGGAATAGGCGCCCCCGGCCGAGAATTTGGCCTGTCCGTCGTCGTAAAAGGTCAGTGTCTGCCCCGCCAAAGCATCAAGCTCTGCGGCTGTAAGGGGCGTATCCCCGGTTTTGACGGGCCAGTCGGCTGCAAATACAGGGCCGGCGGCGATGAGGGCGGGGATCAGGAAGCGCGTCATGCGCTCACGTTAGCGCGATAAAGCCGCAACCGTCATAAACTTCCAGTGAGCGGTCAGGCGACCATCTGTTCGGCCTTCTTCAGATCGACCGAAACCAGTTGGCTGACTCCCTGTTCCTGCATTGTGACACCGAAAAGGCGATCCATGCGCGCCATCGTCACCGCATGGTGGGTGATGATCAGGAACCGCGTGTCAGTCTGGCGGCACATCTCGTCCAGCAGATCACAGAAACGCGTCACGTTTGCATCATCCAAAGGCGCATCAACCTCGTCCAGCACGCAGATCGGAGCTGGATTGGCAAGGAAGACGCCGAAAATCAGCGCGGTCGCCGTCAGGGTCTGTTCTCCGCCCGACAGCAGGCTGAGAGTCGACAGTTTCTTGCCAGGCGGCTGGCACATGATCTCAAGGCCCGCATCCAGCGGGTCGTCACTTTCGACCATCACAAGATTGGCCTCGCCGCCCCCAAAGAGATGCTTGAACAACATGGCAAAGTTCGAATTCACCTGTTCAAACGCGGTCAGCAACCGCTCGCGCCCTTCGCGGTTGAGGCTGGCGATCCCGCTGCGCAGCGCCTTGATTGCCTCTTCCAGATCGGCTTTTTCGCTGCTGAGCGTATCGAATTCTTCCTGAACTTCCTTGCTGTCTTCCTCGGCCCTCAGGTTCACGGCCCCCATCGCGTCGCGCTGACGTTTGTGACGGTTCACTTCGGATTCCAGAACGTCCGCAGCTGGCATCTGGTCGGGGTTCACGTCCAACTGGTTCAGCAATTGGTTCGGGGTCAGTTGCTGATCCTCGGCGATCCGTTCGGCCGCCGCGACAACACTTTCCTTGGCCGCGTCACAGCGCGCCTCGGCCGCGGCACGGCTTTCGCGCGCTTCTGATGCCAGACGCTCGGCCTCCCGTTCGGCCAGAACGATTTCACGGTGCATAGCCTCGGCTTCGGCCAATTTGTCGGCGGCTTCGGCGCGCCGTGCTTCGGCGGCTTCGATCTGTTCGTTCAGCTCCTCACGCGCCTCGGCGATTTCGCCGGGCACGGCCATGGCCTCCGTCAGCTCTTCTTCCGAGCTTTCCTTGCGCTCGGCAAGTTCGGAAATCCGCTTTTCAGCCGTTTCCAAACGGTGGCGCCACCCGCTGAGATCTTTCGCGACCTCCTGGGTACGACGCGTGCGAGCGTCCCCCTCACGGCGCAGCTCGTCATGAGTCGAACGGTGGGTCAGCATGGTGATCCGCGCCGCCTCGACCGTCTGCTTGATGTCTTCGACCTGTGCGCGGGCACTGTCGAGATCACCCAGACCGGCCAAAGCCGCTTCGGCGTCGCGCAGTTGCGCGCGGGCGGCCGTGGCGTCGTCCTTGTGGCGGTCAACGGCGAGGGTCAGAGTTTCCAGCTTGCCCTGGGCCAGATTGCGGTCGGCCTCGGCCCGCGACAGTGCGCGCGCGGTTTCGGCCATGCGCTGATCAGCAGCACGGCGGGCCTCACGCGCGCGCCGGTCTGCCTCGGTCACATCCGCCAATTGCTGAGACAGCGCCTCATGCGCGGCACGGGCACCGTCAGCCTGTGCTTCGGCACGGGCAAGGTCCTGTTTCAGTGCTTCCAGCTTGTTGAGCTGCTCCAACCGCAGAGCAGCAGCGCTTGGCGCGTCTTCGGCCCAGGCACGGAACCCGTCCCAGCGCCAAAGGTCGCCCGAGCGGGACACCAGACGCTGGCCGGGTTTCAGCGATGCCTGCAACCGTGCGCCCTGATCCGCATCCACCAACCCGATTTGCGCAATGCGTCGGCTGAGACGATCGGGGCCCGATACATGAAGCGCCAGAGGCTCGGCCCCTTCAGGCAATGGCTGGTCGCTGTCATATCCAGCCACCTGCACCCAGCCGGATGGCCCGTCACCCTCGACCAGCGGCGCGCGAAGATCGTCGGCCAGAGCAGCACCCAAAGCCTTTTCATAACCGGGTTCGACGCGCAGCAGGTCCAGCACCTGACCGCCTTCCGCCGTGTCGCGTTCCACCAGCTTGGCCAGCGCCGTGGTTTCGGCCCGGATCGCGCCCAGCTCGCCTTCTGCCTCGGACCGTCTCGCCCGAGCCTCGGCTTCGCGTGCTTGCGTTTCGTTGCGCAGTTCATCCGCCGCGGCAAGCGCCTCTTCGGCGGCTTCCACCGCTTCACGGGCTTCTTCTTCGCCCGATTGGGCGTCTTCAAACGCCTCGCTGGCGCGGATCAGGGCCGTCTTGGCCTCGTCCACGGCTTTCCGGGCTTCTTCCTCTTCACTCTCGGATCGGGCCAGTGTCTTGCGACTGTCTTCGACCAGACGCTGGGCGGACTGGTGCCGGGCGACAAGACGGGCCATATCTTCGGTTTGCTGCGACAGGTGGTCTTCGCGTTCCTGTAGGATCGAGGCTGCCTCGCGGGCGATTTCCGCCGCTTCGGCCACTTTCTCGTCGTGACCTTCTGCCGCCTTGGCCAGTTCGCGCGCTTCCCATTCCAGCCGTTCAATCATTTGTCCCGCATCGCGGTTCAGACCGGCTTCGCGTTCGATATCGTTGGCCAGCTGCTGAATCCGGTTGGTCAGCGTCTCGATCGTTTGACGGGCGCGGGTTTCCTGGTCGGACAATTGATCGCGCTGCACCTGCTGGCGTTGCAGCACGGCGGCGGCGATGGCCTCTTCTTCGCGCAGCGGCGGCAGGGTTTCCTCGATCTCGGCGCGTTTTGCGGCAGCGGCGCGGGCTTCAGCCTCGGCACGGGAGGCTTCGGTGATCCGCTCACGCAGTTTTTCTTCGGCCTGCTGGCGGGCCATGTCGGCCTCTTTCCAACGTCGATAAAGCAGCATCCCCTCGGCCTGACGCAGCTGTTCGCCAATTTCGCGATAGCGGGCGGCCTGACGGGCCTGACGCGCAAGCTGGGCCAGTTGTCCGCCCAACTGCTCCAGCACGTCATCGACGCGGGTCAGGTTGGCTTCGGTGCCTTTCAGCTTGAGCTCGGCCTCATGGCGACGCTGATACAGGCCCGAGATCCCGGCGGCCTCTTCCAGAATGCGGCGACGGGCACGCGGCTTGGCGTTGATCAGTTCGGCAATGCGGTTCTGCCCGACCAAGGCGGGCGAATGCGCACCGGTCGAAGCATCGGCAAACAACATCTGCACGTCGCGCGCACGAACGTCCTTGCCGTTCGCCTTGTAGGCGCTGCCCACATCGCGGGTGATACGGCGGACGATTTCCAGTTGATCGCTGTCGTTGAACCCCGACGGCGCCAGACGTTCCGAGTTGTCCATGGTCAGGACAACTTCGGCAAAGTTGCGCGCGGGTCGCGTGGCGGCCCCGGCAAAGATCACGTCTTCCATCGCGCCACCGCGCATGGATTTGGGGCGGTTTTCGCCCATCACCCAACGCAAAGCTTCCAGAAGGTTGGATTTGCCGCAACCATTCGGGCCCACCACACCGGTCAACCCGTCCGCGATGATCAAATCGGTCGGATCAACAAAGCTTTTGAAGCCGGTCAGTTTGAGCTTGCTGAAACGCAATGGCTGCGTGTCCCATGATTCCTGTGCATTGGAAGTCTGCGCAAGGGATGGGGTCTGAGTCAACGGAGTTGCGCAGGATATGGGATATCACCCCAAGTTATCCACAACATCTTGCCGAAATACGCAAGAACGCGCGCATCTCAATACGGCGTGCATTCAAAGACCTGATACCCGTTTTCCCCACCGACGTTTTCATAAAGACCAAAGTCGATGCATTCGTAATTGGGGGTCGAGACGGCCGTCAGCAAAAGCCGCTCACCCGCATCGCGGTCACACCCCAAAACCCCAACGGTCACGGCTGCATCCCCCAGCACGTCCAGAATGGGACATCCCGAAACCTGCGCCATCGCCAAAGCGGCGCGATCCCGGACCTGGCCCAGCCGGGGGGCGTATTGCGCGTTGATCCGCACAGCTTCGGCCAGGTCGCCGCGCACACGCACATCAAAGACACTGCCATTCACAGCCACGCGCGTGGCGGGAACGTCGCGGAAATGCGGAGTGCCGGCGGCGCAGGCGGCCAGCAAGAGAGGTGCGAGGAACCGGATCATGCCGCAGAGTTGCAGCATTTTGGTTAACAGAACCTTTCCGGACGTCAGGCCCGCAGCACCTCTCCCAGCCGGCGAATGCCTTCACGTATTGTCGCCTCGTCAGAATTCGAAAAACTGAGACGGATCGTGTTTGCCCCGCTGCCATCCGGGAAAAACGCCTGCCCCGGAACAAATGCTACTTTGACGGTGTCCAGCGCACGCGCCAGCAGGTCAGAGCCAACCATCCCCTCGGGCAACGTGACCCAGATGAACATTCCCCCCTCGGGACGTGTCCATTCCACCCCGTCATGCATATGCTGTTCCATCGCGTTCAGCATCACATCACGGCGGGCGCGATAGACCTTTCGTACTTTCGGAATATGGGTGTCGAAACAGGCCTGCGCCACCTGATGCACGGCCATCTGGTTGATGGTCGCGGAATGAAGGTCGGCTGCCTGTTTCAGCAGCACCATCTGGGAAATGACTGGCTTGGACGCAACGACCCATCCCATGCGCAAACCCGGCGACAGCGTTTTCGAGAAACTGCCGCAATAGATCGTCCGACAGTCCTCGATTGACCCTTTGCGGGCCTGCTCCAATGACAGGATGGGGGGGATCGGATCCCCGTCATAGCGCAGCGCCTGATAGGCTCCGTCCTCTATCAACGCGCAATCCAGTTCCTCGGCCAGATCCAGCAGAGCCTCTCTGCCCTGCAAGTCCACGGTTTCTCCTGTCGGGTTCGCAAAATCCGCCGACAGATAGGCAAATTTCACTGCGCCTGCGCCCGCTGCGGCCTTGTATTCCTTGGCCCCCTGATTGCCATTGAGCCGGTCAAAGCGTGGCTCGTAGGCGTTGAATGCAGCCAGCGCGCCCAGATAAGTGGGCCACCCGACCAGGGCCGTGTCACCGGGGGACAGGAACAGCTTGCCCAGATAGTCCAGCGCCTGCTGTGACCCCGAGGTGATCAGGATGTTGTCGATGTCACAGGCCACCCCGATTTCGCGCATGTGCTGCGCCAGCCACTGCCGCAATGGGACATAGCCTTCGCTGACCGAATACTGCAGCGCCTGCGCTTGCAAATCCGGCCCCAGGGCCTGCTGAAACGCCTGTGCAAACGCATCGGCGGGAAACAGTGCGGGATCAGGAATCCCACCGGCAAAGGAAATGATGCCGGGTTGGTCAAGCAGCTTCAGCAATTCGCGAATCTCTGACGCTTTCATTCGCGAGGCCCGGGTGGCAAACAAAGGGTGTTGGGACATGAGGCTCCTCCGATCTCAATTCGGCGCAGCCTAAGCTCTCCACTATTAAAGTCAATATTACTGACCTAATTATTCAATGGATGCGACCGGGGATTCTTGAACAGCACCGACGTCCATGGTCAAATGAATTGACCAATTTCGGAAGAAGAGATGCCATTTCACAAAGTTCAGACGGAAAAGCTGTCGCTCGCAGTCGTTCGCCAGATCGAGCTTTTGATCCTGCGAGGCATCCTGCGCCCCGGCGAGCGCCTGCCATCCGAGCGGGAGTTGGCAGAGCGCATGGGCGTTTCGCGCCCGTCCCTGCGAGATGCGATTTCCGACCTTCAGGAACAGGGCCTTTTGACCGCGAAAGCCGGATCCGGGATCTATGTGGCCGAGGTTCTGGGCTCTGCCTTTTCACCGGCACTGATCCGCCTGTTTGGCAGCCATGAAGAAGCCGTATTCGATTACCTGTCCTTTCGCCGTGACATGGAAGGGCTGGCGGCGGAACGGGCGGCGCGCCTGGGGTCAGACAGCGACCTGAAGGTCGTTCAGGCGATCTTTGACAAGATGCAGGCGGCCCACAACCGAAACGCCGCGAATGACGAGGCGCAGCTGGACGCCGAGTTCCACATGGCCATCATCGAAGCCAGCCACAATGTGGTGATGCTGCACATGATGCGGTCGATGTATGACCTTCTGGTGCAGGGGGTGTTCTACAACCGTCAGACCATGTTCCGTCAGCGCGCCACCCGCGAGGCCATCCTGGATCAGCACCGCGCCATCAATGCGGCGCTGCAAGAGCGTGATCCTCTGGCCGCCCGAAATGCAATCGAACGCCATTTGGATTTTGTGGAACGCTGCATGGCGGACCAGCAAAAGACCGATCGGAACGAAGCTATTGCGCAACAAAGGCTGCAACACGAAACCGGGCGGGGCTGAGCGCGGTCCGGATTTTGCAGACTTGGCAGGGCAAGGCCGGGACTAGGCAGCACCTGACACGGCTGGCAGCAGATGTCGGGGGAACGGCGTGCCGCTGCCTTCTCCCAGACGGTCCTCCGCGGCCAGTGTCGTCAGCGCCGGGTCGATGAACAGCCTTGCGCCGCGATCTCTCAGACGTTTGTGCAGCATTACATGTTCGCACACCTGTTGGCCTTTTTCGTCCCGGCAAGTATAGCGCAACCCTCGCAACGCGCGGGATTTATACAAACCGGCGCCGCCGAATGCGCTGTCGACCGGGATCAGGGGCGTATCGGCAGGAATGTGGAACTGGCGGTCAAAAACAGCGGACTTCATGACAGACCGGCGCCACTTGCGACGCCCGAACAGCGGCCGGCGCGTGCTTTGAATGCGTTGCCACACGTCTTCATCACACCAACCCGAACAACGCAAAGCGTAGATATCGTCATATGCTGGTTTGGGGTTGGCGAAAACACCCTCCCACAACGGGGCGACCCGCTGCGCTGCTGTCAGAACCGCCTGAGCATCCAGACAGGTATTCGGACCATCCAGATCCAACACCAGCGTCAACTCCAGGTCCGTGTCCTGATCCTCGAGTTTTTTGAGAACTGCATTTCTGGCCGCCGTGATACGCTCGACCCGGTTTGGCAATTCTGACGCAAGACCATCCAGCTGCAGGATATCAACATACCGGCTTTGACCCGCATAGTCGGACAACACTTGATCCGTACCGTCCGTGTTGTCGTTCGTGGCAATGGTGACGGTGAACCGGTGCAACTGCGCAGACAGGTTTTCGATTCTGTTGATCGTGTCGATCAGCGCTGACCCGCCATTTCGGACGACGCCGACAATATTCATCGAAACTGCGTTGCCTGACACCGCCTGTCTTTCCCTGTTATTGTCACGCTCTCATCAGAGCGCCCCTATCAACCTGATCCCCAGCAGGTCGTAGGATTCGGAGTGTTTGAAACAACAGAAGCAGAAGCACGACGAAAACAAAAGACCCGACAGCCAAAAGCTCTCGGGTCGTCTGTATCGCGTGTCTGTCGGGGTCACCCGTCAGTGCAGCTTGGCATCCACGTCTGCAATCGATGCATCGATCAGTTTGTTGGCCTGCGCTGCGGTCATTTGCTTTGCCAGAACCGAGCTGGCCGCCGAAACCGCAACCGATACGGCCTGATCACGCACTTCCTTCAGTGCAGACGCTTCGGCCGAAGCGATCTGGTCCTGAGCTGCGGCCAGACGACGCTCGATCGACTTTTCCAAGTCAGCTTTCGCCTGTTCTGCCGCCAGGGCCGCGTCTTCCTTCGCTGCCGCGACGATCGCATCGGCCTGCCCCTGAACTTCACGCTGCTTGCGCTCGTACGAGGCCAGCAAACTGCGGGCTTCTTCATGCAGAGCACGGGCTTCGTCCAGTTCAGATTTGATGCCTTCGGCACGGTTGTCCAGCGCGCCACCGATCATACCGGGGACCTTGAAGTAGAACAGGACCGCGATGAAGACGATGAAGCCCAGAAGGACAACAAAGTCGGTATTGCCAAGCGAAAAGAACGGGCCGCTTGCAGCCAGCGCGGGGCTGGCGGCACCAACGGTCAGGATAAGGGCAAGAGTGTTCCGCATGTCACTTATCCTTTCGTCTGTGCGTCTACTGCACTGTCGATGACTTTGGCATCTGCCTCGCCGCCCAGTGCGGTGACCAGTTCAGCCGCCGTATCCTTGGCAACCACTTGAATGCTTTCCAGCGCACCGGCACGGATTTCGGCGATTGCCTTTTCCGATTCAGCCGCCTTGGCAGCGATTTCCGCATCCGCCTTGGCAATCGCGTCATCCAGTCCAGCCTGAATTTCAGCGCGTGCTTCCGCTGCGATACGCTGTGCCTCAGAACGGGCATCGGCCAGCGCCTTGTTATAGGCCTCTTCGGCCTCGACCGCCTTGGCCTTCAGATCTTCGGCCGCAGCCAGGTCATTTGTAATGGTCCCCTGACGTTCAGCCAGGATTGCCGCGATGCGGGGCAGAGCCACGCGGGACAGGACCAGAAAGATGACGACCAGCGTAATGACCAGCCAGAAAATCTGGTTGGGGAACCAATCGAAGCAGAGCTGCGGCATCCCGATGGCAGAGCCATAGGAGTCGACGCACGAGCCAGCTACCTCTTTTGTAAGGGGTTCAGTCGCCATGATATCCTCCGTCGGAAACTTGTCTTTACAACAGGTGGGCCGCTATGGCTTGGACCCACCTGCGCGTAAGGATCAGGTTCCGCAGATTAGACGGCGAACATCAGCAGCAGCGAGACCAGGAATGCGAAGATCCCCAGGGCTTCTGCGAACGCGATACCGATGAAGAGGGTTGCGGTCTGCGAAGCAGCCGCCGAAGGGTTGCGCAGGGCGCCGGCCAGGAAGTTGCCTGCTACGTTGCCCACCCCGATTGCGGCTGCGCCGGAACCGATTGCTGCCAGGCCTGCGCCAATGTGTGCGAGATCGCCTTCCATGATGTATCTCCTTACGAATTGGAAGTTTCGATGTTGGGGTATCGGACCTTAGTGCGACGGATGCAGCGCATCTTTCAGATAAACACAGGTCAGAATGGTGAATACGTAGGCCTGAATGAAGGCCACGAGGACCTCAAGACCATACATAGCGGTGATCGCCAGAACCGACACGGGCGAGATCACGGCAATCGCGGCGAAGCCTGCGAAAACCTTGATAACCGCGTGGCCAGCCATGACGTTTCCGGCAAGACGAATGGAGTGGCTGACCGGACGCACGAAGTACGAGATCAGCTCGATGATCGCCAGGATCGGGCGCAGCGCCAGAGGCGCGCTGGAGACCCAGAACAGACCGAGGAATGCGGCGCCGTTTTTCACGAAACCCAGCACGGTCACGGTCAGGAACACGGCCAGCGCCAGCGGGATGGTCACGGCAAAATGCGACGTGGTGGTGAACGAGGTCGGGATCAGCCCCAGGAAGTTCGCGCAGACGATGAACATGAACAGGGTCATGACATAGGGGAAGTATTTCACGCCTTCCTTGCCGCAGATGTCTTCCAGCATCTTGTAGATGAAGCCATAGGCCAGCTCGGCCACCGACTGCATACGGGTCGGAACGATGGCGCGTTTCGAGGTGGGCAGTACCAGCAGAGCGATTATGGCCAGCACCGCAAAGAACAACCACAGGGTCACGTTGGTGACGGTGAACATGCCTACTGCACCATCGCCGAACAGCGGCTTGACGATGAACTGATCCATCGGGTGGAATACCAGGCTGCTGCCTTCTGCTGCGGTGGTCTCGGTTGCCACGTTCAGTCCCTCTCGTCCTTCTCGGCAGCCGTTGCCGCCGTTTGTTTCTCTTGAACCTCTTTCGCGCTGCGGAGCATAACCTTCACGCCCGCGACAAGGCCCAGCAATGTAAACAGCACCAGAAAGATCGGGATCGTCCCGAGCAGGCTGTCCAGCCCGTATCCGATGCCAAATCCGATCCCCAGACCGGATACCATTTCGATGACCATCCGCCAGGCAAGCTCACCCCCGGACACGTCAGCATCCGCACGAGGCTTTGGCGCTTTGGCCTTTTTCGCCGCTTCGATCTTGGCCTCAAGCTGCGCCATACGCTGCTTTTGGTCATCATCGGTCACGGGCGTTTCCCTCGTACAATCTTGGGCATGGTGCTAAGGCGCGAAGCGCGCAGAGTCAACGACCTTGAATGCCCTCATTGACGCAGCCTAGATCATTGAAAATGCTTTGGTTTTCAGAAGTCCCGGGGCGTGTCATTGGTTTCGAGGGCCACCATTGCGCCGCCAAAGCCCTGAATCCGCATATTCAACCAAATGGTTGACCAATCCCGGCGGCTATGGTTGAGCGGACGCATGTCCAACGATCTCGACACCGTCTTTGCAGCCCTCGCCGACCCCACCCGCCGCGCCATTCTGGCGATGCTGCTGGAGGATGACATGGCGGTGACGGATGTGGCCGAACCGTTCGAAATGTCGCTGGCCGCGATCTCCAAACACCTGGTCATACTGACCAAGGCCGGTCTGATCAGTCAGGAAAAACGCGGTCGGGTAAAATGGTGCAAGCTGGAACCCGACGCCTTGCGCGCCGCTTCGGTCTGGATGCAGGGGTTCGGACAATTCGAGCCCGTCAATCTGGACGCGTTCGAACGGTTTCTGGAAGCTGAACTGCCAACGTCGGGCGAGGCCTAGCGCACCACAAAAACAGACATGCTGGCGTGTTTCGCCAGATAACCGGCGTGGCTGGAAAAAATATAGTCGGTGATCCGGGGCGCGTGGGTGCCGACAATGACCAGATCTGCGCCGATCTCCTCGGCCGCGCGGGTCAGATCGCTGTCCACCTCAGCGGCAACGTCGACCGAGTGGATTTTGCGCATCGAAACGTCAGATCCACTTTCTGCGGCCAACTGTTCGGTGAACTCCGCCAATTCCTTGTCGATCTCGGCCTCGGTTTCCGAGGATTCACCCATATGGGCCCCGGTGACGCTGACCAGAGTGATTTTGGCGCTCTGCCACTTTGCAACCTGCCCGGCAACATCGGCTGCTTTGCGAACTTCGGGCGGCAGATGCCGGTCAACCGGCAACATGATGTGTTTGAACATGATCTCCTCCATTTGCCTGCCAAAGAGGTTATGGAAAGGCCCACAGGGGTGCCTTGATCTGGCTCAACAAATTCCACCTCTGGAATGCATATTGGATCTGCCGGATTTTCCAGCGAAGACATGGCTTATTCCATGGCGCGGCGCACTGGCACCGAGGGCGGAACTTCCTCTTTCAACAACATCAGCAGGGCGATGATTGTCAGCGCCACACCACCCAGGATCAAACCGGTTGGCACGCCTTTGCCCAGCGCAATCTCCCACAAAATGACCCAGCTGGGAACCAGGTAGGTATAGGCCATGACCTTGGCCGACGGCAGCCGCAAGGAAGAAAACTGCACCAGCACGAAGCTGGCTGCCGTTGCAAAGAACGAAATGTAGAACAGGCCGATCCAGACAATAGCAGGAAGCCCGGCCCAATCGGTTGCCATCAGCTCGGACCAGCCGAACACGACCAACAACAGACACCCGGCGACCAGCGTACCGAAGGTGAATACCACGGCGGGCTCTCCTCGGTTCAGCTTGCGTATCATGGGCGTATAGATCGCATGGGCGACGCAGCCCCAGAAATAGATGATTTCGCCGCCCCCGATTTCAAAGGCGCGGAACATCTGCCAATCGGCCCGGAAAATCACCCAAAGCGCCCCCACAGCGCCAATGGTCAGGGCCAGCGCCATGCGCGGAGTCGTGATTTGGCGCAACAAGACCCACCCCGCCATGGCAGAGACAACTGGTGTCAGGGTGAACACCGCTGCCGCACTGACAGGTGGGGCGGTTTGCAACCCATAGAACATCAGGACGAAATAGGTGGCGAACAAAGCCCCGAGCACCAGATAGCGCCAAGGGGCCTGCGCGGCGCTGCGCGGCAGGCCGGTTGTCGCCAGTGCGGCCAAACCAATCACGGCAGCCGCAATCGCAAAGCGAACCGCATTCAGGGCGGCTGGCGCGATTTCGTTGGCGATCATGGACCCCAACGAAAAGCTGCCTGCCACAAGGGCTGAAAAGGCAAGCATGGCCAGATGGCCACGCATCTGCGGGCTCATGGCTGCCAGCCTTTGGCTTCTTCTTTCAGAAAGCTCAGAAAGGCCTGTACCTTGGTGGTGCGGTGCAAGTCCACGTGGGTCACCAGCCACAGATTGCCGAACCATTCCGGCAGCGGATCAATCACCTCGACCAGATTGTCGTGGCGGGCAGCCTCCCAACGGGCCATGAAGCCGATGCCGGCACCGGCCAGAACCGCCTCGCGCATGCAGAAGTTGTTGGTACAGCGGAAGGTGATGCGGTCGGCGGGTACCGTCGCGCGCAGCCAGCGTGTGAACGGCGCGCGGCTGGTTTCGTCATCGGAACTGACGAAGTGATGGCGTGCAAAATCTTCGATTCCGGATGGCTTGCCGAACCGTTCGATGTACGAGGCGCTGGCATAAAGACCAACTTCCTCTTGTCGGAAAGGCTGGACGACATTGTCGGGTTGATCGGGGGCCGATCCGGCGCGGATCGCCACATGCGCCTCACCGTATTCCAGCCGGAACAGCCGATCGCCCGTCAGGTATCGCACGATCAGGTCCGGATGCATCTTTTGAAACGCGGTGAGCGTCGGCACCACCAACGGGGCAAGAGACCCCAGGGAAGTCACGACCAATTCACCCGAGACATCGTCTCCGCGTCCCTTCATCCGGCCCACAAGCTGGTTGAACTGATCTTCGGTCGCCTGGGCCACGCGCAACAGATCGTCGCCTGCTTCGGTCGGCGTATACCCGCGGGCATGGCGCTGGAACAGTTTGACACCCAATCGCGCCTCGATCGCATCTATGTGGCGGATCACGGTGGCGTGGTGAACGCCCAGAACCTCTGCCGCGCCGCTGACCGTCCCCATGCGTGCCACCTGATAGGCGGTTCTCACTTCATCCCAATTATCCATGGCAATGTCGTCACTGTGCAATTTCCAACAATAACTGTTGATGTATCCGAGTTTTGTTCACCAACGCAACAATCATATTGGGCGAAGGACAAGATTCCCCTGACCAAAAGGAGCAAAACAATGACCAAAACGATCCTTCACATCGACTCATCCGCCCGCCGCGTGAACTCGACCACGCGCGATCTGTCTGACCGTGTGGTCAAGCAACTGGGTGCAGACCGCATCATCCGCCGCGATCTGGCCACCCCCCTGCCCCTGCTGACAGAAGACTGGATCGCCGCCAATTTCACCCCCGCCGAGCAGCGCGACGATCTACAGCGCGACCGGCTGGCCCTGTCGGACGAACTGGTTTCCGAACTGCAAGAGGCCGACACCATCGTCATCGGCCTGCCGATCTACAACTTTTCAGTGCCTGCCGCATTCAAGGCCTGGGTCGACCTCGTGGCGCGCGCGGGCCTGACCTTTTCCTACACGGAAAACGGACCCAAAGGTCTGCTGGAAGGGAAACGTGCCATTCTGGCCATCGCATCAGGCGGTGTTCCTGTCGGATCCGAAGCTGATTTCGCCACCAATTACGCGCGCCACGTTCTGGGTTTCATCGGCATTCATGACGTCGACGTCATCGCCGCGGATCAGATGGCCGTGAACCCGGATGCGGCGCTGGAAAATGCCCACAAGGCGGTTGCGGAGCTTGCTGCCTGATCGCCTCTGGCCAACGAGCGTGGAAACGTCCAGTCTGCATGCGAGCAAACAGGCAGACTGGATGGGCCACATGAAGAAAATCGGCATTCTGGGCGGTGTGGGCTGGGCCTCGACCGTCGATTATTACCGGGCGATTGCCGAAGGGGCCGGGCGTTATCACGCGGAACGCGGCCATGGTTCGCCTTTGCCGATCCCACCGATGACCATCGAATCCGTTACGCAGGCCAGAACGCGCGCCCTGCGCGGTGTCGCCGGTGATGAGGCAAGCTGGGCGGATTTTGACGCGGTGTTCCGCGACGCCCTGCTGACTCTCGAACGCGCCGGGTGCGATTTTGGCATTATCGCGTCCAACACCCCCCATGCGCGGCTTCACGCGATACGGCAGGGTGTCTCGATGCCGATCCTCAGCATCTTTGACGCAACCGCCGAGGCGACGGCAGGTACCGGCGCATCACGGGCTCTGGTCCTGGGAACCACCGTGACAATGCAGGCCACCAACTATGCGAACCGATTGGCCGCCGAAGGCATTGCCGCGAATGAACGGTTGCCTGAACCCGAGATTTCCCAGATGCAGGCCATGATCGACAGTGATTTCTACGGTGGTGCGTCTGACATCGCCCGCGCCAGACTGCTGGCGTTTTGCGACAAGCACGCCAGCCCCGGAACCGCGATCCTGCTGGCCTGTACCGAGCTTCCACTGGCTTTTCCTAACCACCTGGACGATCCGGTGTTCGAAGCTGACGGGCATCTGTTCGTCAACCCGTCAGCCGCGCATGTCGCCGCCGCATTGAAAGAGGCGCTGACGTAATCAGGGCAACCACGTGACCGCGCAGCCGATGCGATCGAAAAAGGCCATCATGTCGGCCCGCGTCAGGGCCACGGTGCGGTCGTTGACAAGGGGGTGCATGTAAATCACCTCAGCCTGCTGCGCCGCCGCATCCATGAAGAACCTGACATCATTCTGAACACCGTTGATCATCGCCAGCGGACTGACGGCGCCGGGACGTATGCCGAGATTCTGAAACAGCCGGTCCGCCGAGCCGAAGGACAGGTTGCCTATGCCCAACTCGGCCCCCAAAGCCTTGAGATCAATCTCGCGACTTTGTTCCAAGGTCACTAGATAGTTGCGCTTTTTCTTGTCGCGCAGATACAGGTTCTTGACCCGCAGCGCGTTCTCTCCGGGTGTCATGAACTGGTCTTCGACCGCCTTTGCATCCTCGACCGTACGCAATGGCACATGGGTATGCAGGCGATAGGTCAGCCCCCAATCTTCCATCTGCGCAAGCAATGCGTCCGAACTCAGCGGCAAAGTGTCCTGATGGGTGGATGAAGCGTCCATGAAGCCCTCGCTTTTTGGGGATTGCTCATCGCGCAACAAAGCTTGGAATTCAAGCGCGAGACATACAATTGCGTGGGTGATACCCGCCCGAATGAAAATCGCGCGCATCACAGGCGCAGTCAGCGTCTGGCTTGCCGAACCTGGCCTTGACCCCGCCAACCACACTGCCCGAGATCAAGGACGGTGCTGCGCTGGCCCTGCGCGTTTCAGCCTGATTTCACGAAAGACCGTGATGAAACAAACTGGAACAGGGTGTTGAAACGGTGCTAGCGTACCGCCATGAAAGTGACCCGAGACACCCCGAACCAACTGATCATCGCCAATATGCCCTGGTTCATCGGTATCACGCTGGTCATTTTCATTCTGGCCTTTGTCGGCCCCGGTATCTTTCTGATGAGCACGGGCGGCGAAGGCATCTGGTTCGGCCTGATCTTTGCCCTTGGCGGAGGCGGTCTTGGGTTTGGTGCGTTTTGCGCTTTCGTAAGACGGGTTCAGACCATTCTGGATCGGCACAAAGACAGTATCCTGATCCGCCGCCAATCGGTTTTCGGGTATGAAGCGGTTGAACACAAACTGTCCAACCTGTCCCACGCAGAAATCGAAAGCACGACATCCCGTGGCAAAAACGGCACCTCGACGCTGTATCGCCCGGTCCTTGTTCTTGAGAAAGGCATGAGCGCGGGTCGCCATCCAATTGTCGAAGCGTTTTCCGGCGGCTCCGGCTCTCACCGGTTGGCCGAGGCGGTGAATGACTGGCTTCCATCTAAGCCCGGCCAAGACCGTCGCGCAGTCGGGACGAATTAAGAGGCCAGGCCGCGTTCCAGCCACAAGCGTTCTTCGGCTGAGACCAGCCGGGAAATGCAGGCGTCATATTGCGCCATGTCCTGCTCGGTCAGTTTGCCTTCCCACTTGTTGCTTGTGCCCGAAAAGAAGAACTGCGCAAAGTCGTGAAACCCGCTGGTGAATCCGGGGGTTTGCTCCAGACGTATGGCATTGTTTTTCATCGATCCGAAACTGCCGGCCTCGGCTATGTGCTTGACCAGATCCGAGTTAATTTCGATGTCCATGATCCGTGCAAGCCGCGCGACCTGTCCCGGAAGATCTCGGCTGAGCTCGGCATAGTGCAGAAAATGAATGTTGGGCAGGTCGCGATACATACAAAAGGAATGGAAGTGATGAATGATCGATCTGAGGGTCAGGTCATCTGTGCCCTTGGATGACGCGGGCCGGTTCAAAAACATGTCGAAAGCTTCCGACAGATCGTCGGGGAACAGGTAATCAAGCCAGTTATGCTTCATATTCTCGACATGGCGGCGCATTGAAAAATGAACGTCAACCGGATGGCGGTGAACAACCAGATATTGCGCATTTGGCGAGAATGCGATGCCATCAAGCGGGGTATGTGTCTTGATACAGCGCCGATGTCTTTGCGCGCTCAGTTCATCCGCCTGCGCGACCCGATCGCGAAAACCGCAATCAAGCCACGGTGAGACCCTGTTGTCGTACACGCTGGGGGCGGCCGTTTCGGTGATGAGCATGCGCACCAGTGTTTGCGTCCAAGTGGTGCCGCATTTGGGCGGTGTGCACACAAAGACGTCGCTGGGCCGGATCTCGAATCCGGACCATATATCGGTGTTGGTCACTTCGCCGACATAGTCGGTCGTCTTTCGCGGCAGACCATTCTTCATCGCCCCCTCCCTCAGCTTCAATCACGCAGAATAGCCCGCAATGTGACACTCACATAGCTTATCTTGACTCACACGGCCCAGAGGCGTAGATGACGCCCCAACATCCGGAAGCGTTTCGATCTTCCGGTCCCTTGAGTCGTTCAGGGATCGCCCCCCACCAGCGAGTTTCGCCCGTGGGGGCGTTTGTGCATTGACCCGTCTGCCCTTATCTAAGGGGCGCCAAATCAGAACCGGCTAAGGAGGCCGCAGGCATGTTTGAAAATCTATCCGAACGCCTCTCTGGCGTCTTCGACCGGTTGACCAAACAGGGCGCCCTGTCCGAAGAAGACGTCAAAACCGCCCTGCGTGAGGTCCGCGTTGCCCTGCTTGAGGCCGACGTCTCGCTGCCGGTTGCAAGGGAATTCGTCAAGAAAGTTCAAAGCCAGGCCACCGGTCAGGCAGTCACCAAGTCGATCACCCCCGGCCAGCAGGTCGTCAAGATCGTGCATGACGCTTTGGTTGACACCCTGCGTGGCGAGGAAGACCCCGGTGCGCTGAAGATCGACAACCCGCCCGCGCCGATCCTGATGGTCGGCTTGCAGGGTTCGGGTAAGACGACGACCACCGGCAAGCTGGCGAAACGTCTGAAAGAGAAAGAGGGCAAGAAGGTCCTGATGGCCTCGCTGGACGTCTACCGTCCGGCGGCGATGGATCAGCTTGCGGTTCTGGGCACTCAGATCGGGGTGGACACCCTGCCGATCGTTCCCGGCCAGAAACCTGTCGATATTGCCAAGCGCGCCAAGCAGCAGGCGACGCTGGGCGGTTACGACGTCTACATGCTCGACACTGCGGGCCGTCTGCACATCGACGAAGTACTGATGGACGAGGTCGAGCAGGTGCGCAACGTGGTTGACCCGCGCGAGACGCTGCTGGTCGTCGACGGGCTGACCGGGCAGGTTGCCGTTGAGGTCGCTGAAGAGTTCGACGCCAAGGTCGGTATCTCGGGCGTGGTCCTGACACGGATGGACGGCGACGGGCGCGGCGGTGCTGCCCTGTCGATGCGCGCCGTGACCGGCAAGCCGATCCGCTTTGTCGGTCTGGGCGAGAAGATGGACGCGCTCGAAACATTCGAGCCGGACCGGATCGCCGGTCGAATTCTGGGCATGGGTGACATCGTTGCCCTGGTCGAAAAGGCCCAGGAAACGATGGAGATGGAACAGACCGAGCGCATGATGAAGCGCATGGTCAAGGGTCAGTTCAACATGAACGACCTGAAGATGCAGCTGGAACAGATGATCCAGATGGGCGGCATGCAGGGCATGATGGGCATGATGCCGGGCATGGGCAAGATGGCCAAGCAGATGGATCAGGCCGGTCTGGACGACAGGATCCTGCGCCAGCAGATCGCCATGATCCAGTCGATGACCAAGCGCGAACGCGCCAACCCGCAGATCCTTCAGGCCAGCCGCAAGAAACGCATCGCGGCGGGGTCCGGGATGGAGGTCAGCGACCTCAACAAGCTGCTCAAGATGCACCGGCAGATGTCGGACATGATGAAGAAGATGGGCAAGATGGGCAAAGGCAAGATGCTAAAACAGGCCATGAAAGGCATGTTCGGCAAAGGCGGCCCCAGCCCCGAGGAGATGGCCGCAGGCATGGATCCCAAGGCGCTGGAACAGGCGGCCAAGGCCATGGGCGGCAAGATGCCCGGTCTGGGCGGCGGCATGGGTCTGCCACCAGGCCTGAGCGGGTTCGGAAAGAAAAAGTGACCCCCGCACGCTGTACCCAGCCCCCGTCCGGAAAGGCGGCGATGGCAGCAGTGCAATATCGCGCAGCCCTGCCGGTCATTCAGACCCGGCGGCTGGTCCTGCGCGTGCCCACTCTGGACGACCTGCCGGTGTGGACGTCGATCTGCAAGGACAGCTTTGGTGACACAGCGCAAGCCGCGTGGACCGAGTTTTCCTATTATACCGCGGGCTGGCTTCTGCATGGTCACGGGCTGTTCACGGTCACGCTCAAGAGTGATGATCGGGCAATTGGCTTCGTCGTTCTGGGCTTGGAATGGGATGATCGCGAACCGGAACTTGGCTATATGTTCGGCGCTGAACACCGGATGCAGGGCTATGCCACCGAAGCTTGCACCGCCGTGCGTGATTTCGGATTTGACCTGCTGGGATCGGGGCAGTTCGTAAGCTATGTTTCGCAATCCAACACCCGTTCGAACGCGCTTGCCCAACGACTGGGCGCAGCGCGTGATGCCGATGCAGAAAGCGCCTTTGGGCCAACCCAGCATGTCTGGCGCTACCGCGAGGTGCAGGCATGACATTCGCGATGCCGATCCCGACGCTGGAAACCGAACGCCTGATCCTGCGCGCACCGTCCGAGGCCGATATCGATGCGGACACCGCCTTCTTTGCAAGCGATGCGGCCAAGTTCGTCGGCGGCCCTCTGCGCAGGGACGAGGTTTGGCGGGTGGTCGCCTCGCTGCTGGGGCACTGGGCCTTGCGCGGCTATGGGTATTGGAGCGTCGATGAAAAAGACACCGGCACCTATGTCGGGCGGATCGGGCTTTGGTTTCCCGAAGGCTGGCCGGAACCCGAGGTTGGCTGGACCCTGTTGAACCACGCCACCGGCAAGGGCTATGCGACCGAGGCCGCGCTGACTGCACGCGCCTACGCCTATGATGTATTGGGCTGGGAAACCGCGATCTCACTGATCGACCTGGACAATCTCGCCAGCAAGGCCGTGGCCAAGCGTCTGGGCGCGCAGTTCGAGTATCACTATGACCACCCCAAGTTCGGAAAATCCGAAATCTGGCGGCACCCGGCGCCCTCGGATCTGGTGAATGGCGGAATGGAGGCATATGCATGACCTCTTTCACCATTCCCACAATTGAAACCGAACGCCTGATCCTGCGCGCGCCGCATCTGGATGACCTGCCCGCGATGACCGCATTCTTCGCGACCCAGCGCAGCCATATGGTTGGTGGTCCCAAGGACGCGCTTGGAAGCTGGAGCTCTCTTTCGAACAGATTGGGTCATTGGGCGCTGCGCGGTTATGGTCTGTGGCATCTGACTGAAAAGGCCAGCGGCGCATTCGTGGGATGGGCAGGCATGATCTACGTACCCGGCTGGGCGGAGCCCGAGCTGGGCTGGACGCTGATGGCAGAGGCCGAAGGCAAAGGTCTGGGCTTTGAGGCCGCAGCGGCTGCGCGTGATCATGCCGCCCGGCATCAGGGCCTGAACGGCGTGATCTCGTACATCGCCCATGCAAATGATCGTTCGCGCGCTTTGGCTGAACGGCTTGGTGCAACGCTGGAGCTTGAGAATGCCGAACTTCTGGGCAAGCACGCTCAGATCTGGCGCCATCCGCAGATTGACTTGACCACCGAAAGGACCGGCCAATGACCAACCCCGTGACACAGGCTGCCACGCTGTTGAAAGAGCATCGCGAAAGCATCGACAGGCTGGACGCGATCCTTGTCTATACACTTGGCGAGCGGTTCAAGCACACGCAGGCCGTTGGCAAGCTCAAGGCCGAACACGACCTTCCCCCGTCCGATCCTTCGCGCGAAGCTGCGCAGATCGCACGGTTAGAAGACCTGGCGAATGAGGCCGACCTGGATCCCGATTTCGCCAAGGCTTTCCTGAATTTCATCATTCAGGAAGTCATCCGACACCACAAGAAACACCAGAATTGACTGGGAAATCCCAGTAACGCCATTCAAAGGAGATACCACCATGGCAATGAAAATTCGTCTCGCCCGCGGCGGCTCGAAAAAACGTCCTTTCTATCGCATCGTTGCGGCCGACAGCCGTATGCCGCGCGATGGCCGTTTCATCGAGAAACTGGGCACCTACAACCCGCTGCTGCCGAAAGACAGCGAAGAGCGCGTGAAAATGAACATGGAGCGCATCCAGTACTGGCTGGATCAGGGCGCACAGCCCACCGACCGTATCGCACGTATGCTGGAAGCGGCCGGTGCCCGTGACAAGGCCGAGCGCAACAACCCCAACAAGGGAACTCCGGGCAAGAAAGCCCAGGAGCGCGCCGAAGAGAAAGCCGCCAAGGCTGCTGAAGCAGCCGAAGCAGCTGCTGCTCCGGCAGAAGAAGCCGCAGCAGAAGAATAAGCAGGCGCACGCGTGCGGGATCACCCCTTTACAGACGATTTTCGCACGCAGTTCGACCTGTTGTTGCGGCTCCGGCGGGATGTGCGCCGGTTCCGCACCGATGCGATTGACGAGGCAGTGCTGGCGCGCTGCCTCGACGCATTTCGACTGGCCCCTTCGGTGGGGCTCAGCGAACCCTGGCGCGTGATCCGCGTCGAATGCGAAGCGGCAAGGGCCGCAGCGCTGAAGAATTTTCGCACCGCCAACGACCACGCTTTGGCGGGCTACTCGGGGGACAAGGCGCAGCTATACAGCAGGCTGAAGCTTGCCGGGATGCAGGAAGCGCCCGTGCAACTGGCCGTCTTTTGCGACGACAGCACCGAAAAAGGGCTGGGGCTGGGCGCCGGCACGATGCCCGAGATGCGGCGCTACTCTGTCGTGTCAGCGATCACTTTGTTCTGGCTTGCACTTCGGGTCGAAGGGCTGGGGCTGGGCTGGGTTTCCATTCTGGATCCCGACCAGATGAAGCGCGATCTGAATGTTCCTGAAACCTGGCGCCTGATCGGCTATTTCTGTGTCGGCCGGCCGGAACAGATGTCGGATACACCTGAACTGGAACAGGTCGGCTGGGAAACCCGGGCGCAGGGCCTGACGATCGAAACACGGTAAGGCCTCATGTTCGGATTGATACGACTTCCCATTCTGCTGTTGATCGCCTTTATTGTGGGCGTGTTCTTCGAACGCAACAACCAGCGCGAAGCCTGCAACGGGCTTGGCGAATGGAGAAACGGGATATGTTTGACGACTGGGGCAGCCAATGAGTGATCTGATCTGCGTCGGCAGCATCGCGGGGGCTTACGGTGTGCGAGGCGAGGTGAGGCTGAAAAGCTTTTGCGCCGTTCCCGAAGATATCGAGACCTATTCGCCGCTGACCGATGAAGCGGGCAAAGAGCGTTATCCGGTGGTATTGACGCGCACCATCAAGAACGGATTCGCGGCCCGCCTTGGTGGCGTTGAAACCAAGGAACAGGCGGATGCCCTGAATGGGTTGCGCCTTTATGCAAGGCGCGATCAACTGCCGTCGCTGCCCGATGATGAATTCTACCACAACGATCTGATCGGGCTGGATGTCTATGACACCGGAGGCACCCTGCTGGGCAAGGTCAAATCGGTGCAGAACCACGGGGCCGCGGACTTGTTGGAATTGCACGGGCCGGGCCTGAAAACCACGGTTTTGCTGCCTTTCACGATGCAAGTTGTACCCACGGTGGATCTGGAACAAGGCCGTATCGTGGCCGACCCGCCCGAAGGCCTGATCTGATGCGTCGGGTCCTGCTGCATCTGGGCCTGCACAAGACAGGCATGACCGCAGCACAGTCCTTCCTTTATGAAAACCGGAAACTGATCTGGCCACGCTTCGCGTTGGTTCTGCCCTACAAGACGCGCAACAGCGGCTTGAGCGAGAGCGCCACGCGTCACTCGCTTTACCGGCTGGATTCCACATTGGCGGGTTTTGGAAGCCACCTGCACGCGTTTCTGGACGATCTGGATTTCGGCGCACGCCGGGGGTTGATCCTGAGCGAAGAGAATTTCGCAGGCTTGCGCCCCAGCAGAAACAAGCGCGAAGGCTACGGTGCCGCACCGGAGCTGGCGGAAACTCTGGTCAGCGTCGTGCGGCGTCGGTTCCTGGGTCATGAAACCGACATCACGATCTACATATCCTTGCGCGCCCGCGATCAATGGCTGCGGAGCCTGTGGGCACACGACTTGCAGAAATCACGCACGGTGCAGGACTTGGACGCCTTTTCCTCCGACCTTGCCCATTTGCCATCGCTTCAGGAAACCGCTGATGCCGTCCGGAATCGGTTGCCATCCGTCAAGGTCAGAACGGAGTGGATGGAGGCGTTGCAGAACCACCGCCTTGGTGCAGGTGCGCCCTTGGCCGAATTTTTGAACCTGCCACCCGAGCTTTCGTCACAGCTTGTCGGGCCTGCACATGGCACGCCAACATTTTCAGACGATGTGCTACAGGAAATCCTGGCGCTGAACCGATCCTCGCTGGACGACGCCGCCATGATCACCCAGAAGAAAGCACTGATTCAATCCGCACAGAACGAACTGGCCCGCCAGACATGACAGAGAAACCCAGCAGATCCCACGGCCGCAAGGCGATCCGTCCTTCCCTGAAACCACGCGAGCTGATGACGCCGAGCCCTGATCTGCACGGGGTCTGGAAAGCCAAGATCATCACTTTGTTCCCGTCCGCTTTCCCCGGTGTTCTGGGCGAAAGCCTGACAGGCAAAGCCTTGCAGGAAGGGCTTTGGCAACTGGAAACAGTGGATCTGCGACAGTTCGGTATAGGCAAACACCGCAACGTTGATGACACCCCGGCCGGGGGTGGCGCCGGCATGGTTCTGCGGGCCGATGTTCTGGGTGACGCGATCGAGCATGCGATGGCAGGCGTTCAAGGGAACTGGCCGCTGATCTACCTCAGCCCGCGCGGGCGCCGCATGGATCAGCGCATGATGCAGAATCTTGCCCGGTGTGACGGCATGACCCTTCTGTGCGGTCGTTTTGAAGGCGTGGACGAGCGCGTTTTGGAACATTATGGCGTGCAAGAGGTGTCGTTGGGTGATTTCGTCATGACCGGCGGCGAAATCGCGGCCCAAGCCCTGATCGATGCCACGGTACGGCTGATTCCCGGAGTGCTTGGAAATCAGGCTTCGACCGAAGAAGAAAGTTTTGCCTCGGGTTTGCTGGAGCACCCCCAGTATACCCGCCCCGCAGATTGGAAAGGGCGCCCGATCCCCGAGGTACTGATGTCGGGCCACCATGGCCGGATCGCGGAATGGCGGCAAAAAATGGCACAAGACATCACGCGCGAACGGCGTCCTGATATCTGGGCAGAATACGTCAAAGCCAGATCAGAATCCTAGGACTAGACCCGCTCGTTGTGGCCGGGATGCCTCAGTTTCGTTGTTTGTCAGAATGCCATTTGAAGTTGAACGCACCTGAACTTATTCACTTCCATGCCCCATTAGTTTTTGGGTAATAAGAAGTGAAATAGAAGGCATTATGAAAAAGCTATTGCTTGGCACGTTACTGGTTGCCTCCGCCTGTACCACCAAACCGCTTGGGATGTCGGTTCCGACGCAAGCCGGTCACAATCTGCACTCTGCGAAGGTTGCCGTTGATTCCTGCTCTCAGGAAGCTGACGAGGGCGGCAACAGCGCCGTAATCGGCGGTTATGCAACCAATATCCTGCTTTGGGGCATCATCATCGGGCCTGCGGTCACCGCGCCATTTCAGGACGAGCTGCGTCAACAGGGCGAAATCGATCAGGTTGATCGCTGCCTGCGCGCACGCGGTTTCGAGCGGCGCGAACTGACCGCGGGTGAATCGTTCTGGGTGCGCAACGCCTTTGGTGATGAACGCGAACGGCGGCTGGACCACCTGGTCGGGGGCGGCACTATCGAAACCTACGGAACAGCCAAAAACTAGCGGCGCGCTTTCCAGCTGGCCCAAGTTTCTGGGGTGCCGTTGAACGTGTTGATATCCACCCTGCCTTGAACCCCCGGCACCAGCCCGGTGCCGGTGTATTGCCAAAACCGCCAGACCGTTCTGGGATAGACCTGACGCGGATGGCCTGCGACGGATCGCAACCAGAACTCGGTTTTGGGCAAACGCCCGATATCCGTATCCGCAAAGAAATCCACCGTCGTATAGACGATGGGACGCCGGCCATAATGCCGTTCGAGAATGTCCAGAAAGCGCTGCGCTTCGGCGCGGACGGTTCTGCCATCGGGCCGCAACGTGCAGGTCTTGGAATGCGGCGTCCACTCCATGTCAAGCACATGCGGCAGATCTGCCCCTTTCGGGACGTTCTGAATGAACCAACGCGCCTGTTCCCGGGCCGATCGGCAGAAATAATAGTAATGATAAGCCCCCCACGGCACGCCCGCCGCCTGAGCACCGCGCCTGTGGTCGTCGAATAATGGATCCGCCACATCGCCGCCTTCGGTTGCTTTCAGAAACGCAAAGCTTACGCCCGAAGCTTTGGCTGTGCGCCAGTCTATCGGTCCCTGCCAGCGCGAGACGTCAAGCCCGTGGATCGGATACAAGCCGGGGTGACGGCCCTCCCAGTCATGCGGATCGGCGTCCCCAAAATCAGGATAGATTACGGACGGCGCTGTCCTGTCCACACCCGGCGTGGGTTCCACGACCTGCGGTTTCGGGCCGCCGCGCCCGCACGACATAAGCAAAGCGGCTGCAATCGTCAGCATAAGTGCAATTCGCATCATGGGGTCCTGTCTGAAATTTCTGCTCTTTCAATTTCCTTCAGAATGCCTGATCTGACCGCTGTGGCAACGGTGGGATTTTCGAAAGGCGGATTCCTACTGCTTCGCCATACGATTTGTTCTTGATCCCGGCACTCAATACCCTTAAACGACCGCAATCCGGTGCCGCATTCTGCGACTCCGGTGTTTTGGTTTGATTATCGGCTTCAAGCCCGGCTTTCTTCGGCGGGGATGTGTCAGATCAAACCAGACCAAAGGAACATTCGATCTGACCTCTGGCGGGCTGCATGCAGGACCCGGTGAAGACCAAGAGCTCTCAGGCCGTGCCCAAACTTCGTGGGCCAACCACGAGCATATAGGAGTACCTGCGATGGATCTTATCGCACAGCTTGAGGCGGAACAGATTGCCGCCCTGGGGAAAGACATCCCCGACTTCAAGGCCGGTGACACCATTCGTGTCGGCTATAAGGTGACCGAAGGGTCGCGCACCCGTGTGCAGAACTACGAAGGCGTCTGCATCGCGCGCAACAACGGCAATGGCATTGCCGGTTCGTTCACCGTTCGCAAGATTTCGTTCGGCGAAGGCGTGGAGCGTGTGTTCCCGCTGTATTCGACCAACATCGACAGCATCACCGTTGTCCGCCGTGGCCGCGTTCGTCGCGCCAAACTGTACTATCTGCGCACCCGCCGCGGTAAGTCCGCGCGTATCGCAGAGGTCACGAACTACAAGCCCAAGGCTGGCGCCGAAGCGTAAGGAACGGAAAGATGAAAAAAGACATCCATCCCGATTATCACGTCATCGACGTCAAAATGACCGATGGCACAGTGGTTCAGATGAAATCCACCTGGGGCGCCGAAGGCGACCAGCTGGCTCTGGAAATCGACCCCTCCGTGCACCCTGCATGGACTGGTGGTTCGTCGCGCCTGATGGACGCCGGCGGCCGCGTGTCGAAGTTCAAAAAGAAATACGAAGGTCTGGGCTTCTAAGTCTGACTTGTTTCGATTTCGAAAGGCCGTCCCTTGCGGGCGGCCTTTTTTCTGGAAGCTTCCATGTGTCTTATGGACGCGAAACCGGACAAGATGCGTTTTTGCAAAGACCCAGTGATGTTACACTCCGTGTGAACAACCCTCAGCTTCCACGGAGACCCGGACATGCCCCAGTACAACGACATGATCGAGCTTTCAGTCGATGATATGGATCTGATTGAAACGGCGTTGCGCGACTCGATCGCTTCGTTGTCACATGCTGCTTCGGATGAACCAGAGGACAGCAGGACCGACCGGGAAGACACGTTGCGGCGTATTCACGAACTTCTGGGCAAGCTACACGATCAGAAGGTCTTTTTTCGCCCTCAGAAAGGGGTCTACCTCGGCGGTTAGGAGCTTGGTTGTCGCGGATTGCGGGTCAATTCCGCCGCACTGTGTACAGGGGGAACCGGCCCGCGCAACAACAACAGCGCCAGCGTCATTCCGGCCAGCGCCGCAATCGCGGCAACCAACATGGCATTGTCAAAAGCGTTGTCCTGCACATCCCGCAGGGCCTTCGCCAATGCATCTCCCGCGGTCGGATCCATCCTCGAGATCAATTGCTGTATCTGGTTCGGCGTTCCATGTGCCAGCGCATGGGCCAGATCCTCGCGCTGGGTTGACCCGGCAGGCAACGCGTCGATCACCTCGGACAGACCTCGGCGTCTGGTGATCGCTTCAGCCAAACCGCCCACCACGGCACCAAGGGTTGCTCCGAAATAGAGACAGGCGTTGATGACCCCCGAACCCTGCCCCACATGCTGCTCGGGCAGCAGGCGCAGGCCCAGACGTGGCAACAGCGAAAAGCAGATGCCCAATCCGACACCGACGATCAGCAGCTTCCACCAGATTTCGGAAAACTGCGTTGTGTTCGTTGTTGTCATCAGCAGCAGGAACCCGCAGGCCATCGCCCCCAGGCCAATGGCGATCGGCCATTGAAAGCTGTAGGGGGCAAGAAAGCGGGGTGCAGTGACCGAGATCACAAACATGCTGAGGCTGAGCGGCATGATCGCCAGACCCGCATCGATGGACGAATACCCAAAGGCATCGGGTGATTGGACGAATGTATTGAAATAGACGAAGAAGCAGAACAGCGTGAAGCCAGTAAAGAACATCCCCGCCGCGGCCATCAGATAACGCGGATGGCGAAAGTACCGAAGCTCGATCAAAGGGTCGTCGCTGCGGCGGGATACGATGACAAGGGCAATTGTCGACACGGCCGCCACGACCAGCGGCACCAGTGTCAAAGGCGAAGTCCACCCGCCGCTTTCCCCGTTGCTGAGCGCAAAGGACAATGGCCCGAGGAAAAACAGAATGGCAACGGCCCCCGCATAATCGAACTTTGCCCCGGCAAGACGGGTATCGGGAACGTATTTCCGTTTGCTGACATGCAGCCCGATGGCAAAGGCCACAGCCAACAGAACCAGGTCGGCTGCAAAGACGGCGCGCCAGCTGACATAATGGCCGAAAGCGCCACCGACGATGGGCCCGACACCGATCGCCAGACCGACAATCGCCCCCCAGATGCCGGTAACGCTGGCGCGCTGCTCTTCGGGCGTGGCCGCCGTCAACAATGACAGGGACGTGCCGAACAAAGCAGCCGCGCCCGCGCCTTGCGCGCCGCGCCCGATAAGCAGCATCGCCCCGTCCTGCGCCAACAGCGCAAAGGAAGACCCGATTGCAAAGACGATCATGCCAATGAAGAAAACACCCATCTTGCCGGTGATGTCCCCCAACCGGCTAACGATACAGACAAGCGTCGCGCTGGTCACGGAATACGCGGCCATCACCCATTGCACTCCTGAAGGGGTCAAATCGAACTCGGCCTTGAGGTTGGGCAAGATGGTGGTCACAGCAGTGGTGTTGAACCCCACGACCATCATGCAGATGGCCGTCATGGCCAGCACCACGCGGGCGCGGGACTGCGGAGATACATTCGCCGAGCTCTCGTCGCCCATAAAACACCCACTGACCAAGACTGTTGAATACAATCAACATCAGTTTAACGATTTCTGGCCTTGCGCATAGGGGTGCGTCAGATCCAGTAAGACAGCGCAACGGGCAGCACCAGGACGGTGCTGAGCGTCGAGACAAGAATGAACCCGGCCACATCTGGCCCGTATTCCGGAACATGCTGGTCGATAAACAGATAAGTCGCCACGGATGAAGGCATCAGGCAACACAGAATCAGCGCACCCCGCTCGGTTCCCGTGAAACCAAACAACCAGATCAGAACACTGGCAATTGCAACGGCCATCGCCAGATGCAGGGCCGTCAGCAGAACCGCACGACCCAGGCTTTTCACACGCAGCGTCGCGAGCGTATGCCCCAGTGTCAGCAGCATGAGCGGAATCGACAATCCACCCAAGATGTCAAAGGACTTCGCGACCGGTTGCGGCAGGCTCTGCCCCGTTGCCATCAGGATCAGAGCGAGGCCCACGGCGTAGATAATCGGGGACGTCGCCAGTTTCCTGGGCGAGAATTCTCCGGCCGGGATCCACATGCCGACGGTAAAGATGCTGATCAGCACCACCACCACGAACGCCATGGTATAGGCCATACCTGCATCGCCCAGCGCCAGCAAAGTGATTGGCAGGCCGATGTTGCCGACATTCCCGTGCATCAACGGCGTCAGAAATGCCCTCACCGGCAAGCGAAGAACCTTGAGCCCGACATATCCCAAAACCCCGAAACCGGCCACCGCAAGGGCAGCGGCGGTCATCATGTCAAGAAACGTGCCCACGGCCAGTTTGGTGTTCGACAGATGAGAAATGATCAATGTCGGATAGCCGACTTTTGAGACGATCCCGCCAATGACCCTGTTGTCGAAAGGCGCCTGAATCACGGCCAGAGCATAGCCAATTCCAGCGCAGATCAGAACTGGCAGAACCACGTTCAGTACGTTCAGGAACAGGTGCTCCAAACAGAATTCTCCTTGCTGAAACCGTTTTTCGACAGTGAATCAGCGCCATTGCAATGGCAAGCACCCTGTGTAACCCGTGCACGGCGTTGGGTTTTCCCGAATAGAGTCTGATATTGCCCGAAAGCGCCGCTTGAGGTTCTTTCCTTCGCCGCCGACACAACATATAGTGGCTGACAACAACGTGTAGTGAAGCACGGCGGGACTTGGGAATACAAGCATGGCACATATCATTGTGGTCGGGAACGAAAAGGGTGGCGCAGGCAAATCGACCGTGTCGATGCATGTGGCGACCGCGCTGGCCCGATTGGGACACAAGGTCAGCACGTTGGATCTGGACCTGCGTCAGCGCAGTCTGGGACGATACTTCGAGAACCGCAACAACTTCCTCAAAAGCTCGGACCTGACTCTGCCCAGCCCGCGCCATCACGACCTGCCCGAGATCGATGCCGCAACGTTGAAACCGGGCGAGAACATCTATGACCATCGCCTGTCTGCTGCCGTATCCCAGCTGGAAAGCGACAGCGACTTTATTCTGATCGACTGCCCGGGGTCTCACACCCGTCTGAGTCAGGTGGCGCATTCGCTGGCCGACACGCTGATCACCCCGTTGAACGACAGTTTCATTGACTTTGACCTTTTGGCGCGGATCGACTCGAAGGGCGAAAAAATCCTTGGCCCGTCCGTCTATTCCGAAATGGTCTGGAACGCCCGTCAACTGCGGGCACAGGCGGGGCTGAAGCCGATCGACTGGGTCGTTGTCCGCAACCGGGTCGGTACGCAGCGGATGGTCAACAAGGAAAAGATGCAGCGCGCGATCGAGATGCTGTCGCAGCGTATCGGCTTTCGCGTCGCTTCGGGCTTTTCCGAACGCGTCATCTTCCGCGAGCTGTTCCCCCGTGGCCTGACCCTGTTGGACCTCAAGGATATCGGGGTCAAACAGCTGAACATCTCGAACATCGCAGCCCGGCAGGAACTGCGTGACATGATGAAAGAGCTGAATCTGCCGGGTGTGGAGATTGACTTCTGATCAGCTGTCCCGGCGGCCGCTATGCGGACTTTTTTAGGCAGTATGAATGTTCTTTGGTTCTGGACTTGCATTCAGAAACAGCTGCAAAGACTTCCCGCATGGAAGCTTGAGAGCAAAGAAAGAAGACCCTGCAACGTTTCGGATCGTTTTGGCCGTGCCGCCGGTTTCAAGCACCGAGACCACCTGTAGTCGGATGTCCCGGTCAATTCAGCCATTGGACATATAGCCGACCATCCTCCCGCTTGAAGAGACAACGGCGAGCGAACCTACTTCGCGCGCCGTTCAGCCCTTGATACTGATCGATGTGATCAGAACAAACAGCTTACCAACGTTTAGCTGGTCAACTGCATGGCCAAGGACATCAACCCGGTGTTCAGGACGTGTGGATCAAGAAACGGGTTCTTCCGACATGACTTCTGCAAAGGATTTGAAGAATTTGGCGGCGAGTTTCTTTGCTGTACTCTGGATAAGACGGCTCCCAAGTTGCGCCAGCTTGCCGCCGATCACGGCCTTGGCTTCGTAGCGCAGAATGGTCTGAGACCCATTTTCAGTCAGTGTGACGTCGGCTCCGCCTTTTGCATGTCCAGCCGGGCCACCATTGCCTTGGCCATCCAGCGAAAACGTCTCTGGCGCGCCATCGGTTTTGAGCACCACATCTCCGCTGAATTTCGCTTTCACGGGGCCAACTTTGAGTACAACTTTGGCTTCAAGTTCGGTGTCGGATTTCTTGATCAGTTCTTCGCACCCGGGAATACAACGTTTAAGTATCTCGGGGTCGTTCAAAGCTGCGTAAACCACATCCCTAGGGGCATCGATGATAATTTCGTCGGCCAGTTCCATGGCGGTTCCTTTCTTTGTTCAGCAACAGGGGTATTTAATCGTGGCAAGCACCTCAGCCTGCTCTGTAGATGGCTTGAAACCACGTGTTAAGATTTTGAAAAGTTTACGCATTTGGGTTCCTTTCTACGGAATTCCTGCGCACGGTGATCAGTTCCGCCAGGATGGAAAGCGCGATTTCTTCAGGTGTGACAGCACCAATGTCCAAACCAGCTGGGGCTGAAACCATCGCGAGTGTGACCTCGGGCACACCAGCTTCGGAGAGCTTTTCAGACAGGGCCGCGAATTTCTTCTTACTGCCCACAAAGGCGACATAGTTTGCTTCACAAGCAAGCGCGTCGCGCAAGGCGTCAAGATCACCCTGCCCTTGCGTCGCCACGACGATCGCACTCATCTTTCCAAGTGCATTCTCCTCATCCACGGCACGTGAGATTGACCAGTGAAAATGCGGTGCGATTTGTGCCAAAGCCTCTGCGACCGGCGAGTTTCCGAGTATTGTCAACTCTGGCATCGGAAGACAGGGCTCAATAAAAATGTCGATGGTGCCACGAGAGGGACAACCGTTGCGCGCATAGAATACGCCCTCCACCATTGCTCCGGCACTGACGCCGATATCGTTCAAAAAGTCTTCCGGCGCGACCGACACAAGCTTGGGTGCGCCGGTTTCGAGGGCTTCCAAGGTGGCTCGCCTCACAGCGCCACGGGTGCAGCCGCCACCAAGAAACCCGTGCAATATGGTGCCATCCGCACCAATGATTGCCTTTGCGCCGGGTTTTGCCGCGGTGGTTCCGGCAGTGCGCACGATTGTTGCAAAGGCAAAAGGTTGTTCCTTTGCGCGCAGTGATTGGGCTGTTTCTGCCAAGTCAGATGAAAACAACTCAGCGGGGGTCATAGCGATACCATCTCCTTCTCCAGCGCGGCGAGGTCCGCCAGCGTGTTGGCGGCGGAAAAGAGGTCCAAATGAGGCAAGGCTGCCGTCATGCCCGCTGCGACGGGCGCATAGTCGCGCCAGCCTTTGAGCGGGTTCAGCCAAAGAATGCGGCAGCCGCGTTTGCGCAGCTTGGTCAGCGCCGCGTCAATGTGGTCAGGGGAAGAGGTGTCATAGCCATCCGAGAGGATCATCACGACTGAACGCCCATCGACAAAACGGCGCGCGTAGGTAGATGCAAATCGATCCAGGCTTTCCCCGATTTTGGAACCTCCGCCGAACCCATCCGCCATCAAGGACATCCGACCGATGGCGCGCATCGTGTCCTTATCGCGTAAAGCCTCGGTTATCCGCACGAGGCGTGTGTGAAACAGGTATGCGTCGGCGGTTGGATCACCGCGCATCAGGCCGGCCAAAAAGGCTAGGAATACTTGCGCATAGACGGTCATAGAGCCGGAAACATCGCATAGCGCTACGATTTTACGGCTACGATCAGGGCGTTTGCGCTTGATGAGTCGGATGGGTTCGCCCCCTGTCGCCAGGCTGCGCCGGATTGTTTTGCGGAAATGCAGTCGATCGCCCTTGCGGGCAGCGATGCGGCGGCGGGAGCGGCGGTCGCGCAGCGCTTGTCCGAGGCGGCGAGCAACTTCTTCGGCCTCGGCAATCTCTTCTGCCCGTACCAGATCACGTAGATCGCGCCGGGACAGGTTGCGCATTTCGGTGGCGATCAGCTTACCGTCGCCATCACTTTCGGCATCACCGTCACCTCCGTCTGGCGCTGTCGCATCGCCAGCGCCTCCAACGTCTTCTCCTTTGGCATCTCGTGACGAATGTACGCTGTCGTCGCCCTTGGGGTGGGTCGACATTTTCGGCGTGACCTTTGTTCGCACGCGACCGGCATCCATCCAGAAACTATCAAACAGCAAATCAAACCTCTGCGCTTCGTCCTTGCATCCCGTGCAGACGGCCTTGAGTGCGCAACGCGCCTCTTCAGGGTTGGCTGCCTCAATATAGGTCAACGCCGTCAGAGCTGCTTCGGTTTCCTGGACGCCAAGGCGCAGGCCATTCTCCCGCAAATGGGCCACGAACCCTGCCATGCGCGCCGTGGCGCCGGGATCGCGGCCAGCAAAGCGGGTCACGCGGGTCATGCGGCCTTCCCCGCGATGCGTTGTGCCACTTCGCGGGTTATATGTGCGCGATCGCTCTGCGTTTTTAGAAGTGTCGTGAGTGTGGCTTGGAGGGCTGCCGGGTTTTCCGTCAGATCAGCAATCCCTAACCCCATGAGCGCGGCGGCAAAATCCAGTGTCTCCGCGATTCCGGGCACCTTCTCAAGCTCTTCCTTGCGCAGCGTCTGGACGAACCCGATCACCTGATCGGCCAGCTGCGCTTCAATCCCAGCACACCGGGCTTTTAGGATCGCGAGTTCCGTTGTCCGGTCGGGATAATCGACATAACTGAAAAGGCAGCGACGCCTCAGCGCGTCCGACAAGTCGCGGGTGCCATTCGAGGTCAGTATAACTGTTGGCACGGCGGTGGCTTTGATGGTGCCAAGCTCCGGAACGGTGATTTGGTAATCAGCGAGGATCTCGAGCAGGAAAGCTTCGAACTCTTCGTCTGCGCGGTCGATTTCATCGATCAATAAAACCGGAGAAACGTCTTGCGTGATCGCCGACAGCAAGGGGCGCTCCAACAAATACTCACGCGAGAATATCCGATCCTCGACCGCCTTGCCGGCCTCGCCTGCTTCAGAGGACGCACGGATCGCCAGTAGTTGTCGTTGGTAATTCCACTCGTAGATCGCCTGAGAGGCGTCCAGACCTTCATAGCATTGCAGGCGGATCAACTGCGTGTTCTGGGCCGCAGCCAGTACTCGGGCAACTTCGGTTTTTCCTACGCCCGCCGCGCCTTCCAGCAGTAGAGGGCGGCGCAATGACAAAGCCAAATGCAGCGACACCGCCAGATCGTCTGAGGCGACGTAGTTCTGTTCTACAAGTGCAGATTGGAGATCGGTCCAGGTCATCAGAGCCTCAAGTGGTTTATGAGGCGCGCGCAGCCATCCCTGCCGCGCGCGCCGGAAGCTTAGCCGTGAAGGCCCAGTTCGTTTGCTGTCTTCCAGATCCGCCAGTGATCGTGCGGCATATGGGTGTGACGCAGGCCAAAGGCACGGAAGGCATCATTCACCGCGTTGGAGAAACAGGGCACGCCGCCCACATGAGGGCTTTCGCCGACACCCTTGGCACCTATTGGGTGGTGCGGGCTGGGGGTAACGGTGTGATCGGTCTCGTAATTCGGCACTTCCCATGCGGTCGGCAGGAAGAAATCCATCAATGTGCCGGTCTTGACGTTGCCCATCTCGTCATAGGCGATCTCTTGCCCCAGAGCGACAGCCAGCGCCTCGGTCAAACCACCGTGCACCTGGCCCTCGATGATCATCGGGTTTATGCGCGTGCCGCAGTCATCCAGCGCATAGAAGCGGCGAATGTCGGTCACACCGGTGTCCACATCGATGTCCATCACGCAGACGTAGGCGCCAAAGGGATAGGTCATGTTCGGCGGGTCATAGTAGCTGACCGCCTCCAGACCCGGCTCGATGCCCGGAATGGCCTGATTGTAGGCGGCAAAGGCGATTTCCTTCATCGTCTTGAACTTTTCAGGCGCGCCCTTGACCACGAAACGATCCACGTCGAATTCGACATCATCGTCATGCACTTCCAGCAGGTAGGCCGCGATCATCTGTGCCTTGGCGCGGATCTTGCGCCCTGCCATCGCGGTCGCGGCACCCGCTACAGGCGTCGAGCGCGAGCCGTATGTTCCAAGACCGTAGGGCGCGGTATCCGTATCACCCTCTTCGATGGTAATACTATCCGCCGGCAGGCCGATCTCGGTTGCGAGTATCTGTGCAAAGGTCGTGGCATGGCCCTGGCCTTGCGAGATGGTGCCAAGGCGTGCGATCGCTGAGCCGGTCGGGTGAATGCGGATTTCACAGCTGTCGAACATGCCAAGACCAAGGATATCACAATTTTTGACGGGTCCAGCACCGACGATTTCGGTGAAATGCGTCAGGCCGATGCCCATCAGCTTTCGGGTTTTGCCCGCCTTGAAATCCTCGATCCGTTGATCTTGTTCTGCACGCAGCCCTTCGTAATCGACGGCCTTTAGTGCCTTGTCCCAAGCAGTGTGATAGTCGCCGGAATCATACTCCCACCCAAGCGCGGACTGATAGGGAAACTGCTCTTTCTTGATGAAGTTGATCCGGCGCAGCTCGGCCGCGTCCATGTTCAACTCTATCGCCAGAACCTCGATCATGCGTTCAATGAAGTAAGCGGCTTCGGTTACACGGAAGGAGCAGCGATAACTGACCCCGCCCGGCGCCTTGTTGGTGTAAACGCCGTCCACTGCCAAATACGCAGTCGGAATGTCGTAAGACCCGGTACAGATGTTCATAAACCCAGCCGGGAACTTGGTCGGGTCGGCACAGGCGTCAAAGCCGCCGTGGTCTGCGGTCGTGTGGCACCAGAGACCGGTGATTTTACCCTCTTTGGTGGCGCTGATCTTACCTTTCATCCAGTAGTCACGGGCAAAAGCGGTGGTCATCAGGTTTTCCATACGGTCCTCGACCCATTTCACCGGAACACCGGTGACAATCGAGGCCACGACCGAGCACACATAGCCGGGGTAAGCCCCAACCTTGTTGCCAAAGCCGCCACCGATGTCGGGCGAGATCACGCGGATATTGTGCTCTTCAATGCCCGAGATCAGGCTGACCACTGTGCGAATAGCGTGAGGCGCCTGGAACGTGCCGTGCAGCGTGAGCTTGCCGTTGACCTTGTCCATCGAAGCCACGCAGCCACAAGTTTCGAGCGGACATGGGTGCGTGCGATGGTAATACACCATCTCTTCAGCGACCACGTCAGCCTCCCCCATTACCTGCTCGGTCGCATCCTTCTCGCCAACCTCCCAGGTAAAGATGTGGTTAGGGTGTTTGCGTGGGCCGTGGGCCCCATCTGGAATCGCTCCACCTTCGCCCATCAGGTCTTCGCGAAGAACCACGTCGGATTCCAATGCTGCGTGGGGATCGGTCAAAACGGGGAGTTCTTCATACTCCACTTCGACCAGCTCGACTGCATCGGCTGCAATATAACGGTCCTTTGCCACCACAAATGCCACTTCCTGACCTTGGAAGAGCACCTTGCCGTCAGCCAAAACCATCTGCTTGTCGCCCGCCAGCGTCGGCATCCAGTGCAGACCAAGAGGGGCGAGGTCTTCGGCGGTCAGTACGGCAATCACACCGTCCAGCGCCAAAGCGGCCTCGGCATTGATCGACACGATCTTGGCGTGGGCATAGGGCGAACGCACGAAATCACCATGCAGCATGCCGGGCAGTTTGATGTCGTCAACGTAATTGCCTTTGCCTTGGGTAAACCTGGCATCTTCAACGCGCTTGCGCTTGCAACCCATTCCTCCCAGTGCGTCGGTGCGTTCTTCGCGGGTCAGTTCCTTGTTCATTGTGCCGCCTCCTTCGCAGAGTTCATCTCGGCCGCGGCGGCGAGGATAGATTTGACGATGTTCTGATACCCGGTACAGCGGCAGAGGTTACCCGCCATGCCAAAGCGCACCTCTTCTTCAGTTGGGTTCGGGTTTTCTTCCAAAAGCTTTGATGCGCGGGTGATCATACCCGGTGTGCAGAAGCCGCATTGAAGACCGTGGTGTTCTTTGAAAGCTTCCTGCAGCACGTGCAGGCTGTCCGGGTTACCAAGCCCTTCGATCGTGGTGATTTCGGCACCGTCAGCCTGTGCTACGAACACGGTACAGGACTTCACCGATTTGCCGTTCATGGTCACGGTGCAAGCGCCGCAATGCGAGGTCTCGCAACCAATGTGCGGACCGGTCTTGCGCAGTCGTTCGCGCAGGGTGTGGATCAGCAGTTCGCGCGGTTCAGCCAAGAACTCTTGCTCCTCGCCATTCACTGTTAGAGTGAAGTGTTTCTTCTTTGACATGATCTCTCTCCTCAGGCTCTGGCCCAGGCGTTTTCGATCGCACGGCGCAAGATAATCGCCGCTGCGTGACGTTTGAATTCAATGGGACCGCGGTTGTCCTGTGTGGGGTCAATGTCGCCCAACATCGCGTCCACCGCCGCTTTGATTGCCGCATCATCCAGGGACGTGCCGACAAGCGCAGCGCCAGCTTTTTCAGAATGAACCGGTGTATCGCTCAGATTGGTCATCGCGATGGAAGCCGAGGTGCAAGTCCCACCTTCTTTAGTCAAAAGAACCGCAGCAGCCGCAGTAGCGTAGTCGCCGATTTTGCGCTTTTGCTTTTCATAGGCGTAACCGCCCTTTGGTGCATCGAACTTCACCGCTGTCAGGATCTCTTCATCCTCGCGGTCAGTCATATAAGCCGCTTCGTAGAAATCGCGGGCCGCGACCTTGCGTTCACCATCCGGCCCGACCAAGGTAAAGGTCGCGTCCAGGCACTGCATCAAACCCGGCATGTCATTGCCCGGGTCGCCGTTGGCGACGTTGCCGCCAACTGTGCCCATGTAGCGCACTTGCGGGTCAGCGATTTGCAAAGAAGCCTCGCGCATGATCGGAGCAGCCAACGCCAATTGAGCGTTGTAGATGATGTCATGTTGCGTCGTCATCGCGCCAATGCGGATGCTATCCCCCTCAATGGAGATGCCGCTCAATCCCTCCACATCCTGCAAGTCGATCAGATGTGGCACTTCGGCCATGCGGAGCTTCATCATGGGTATCAGACTGTGCCCCCCTGCGAGGACCCGTGCGTCATCTCCGTGCTCCACAAGTACGGACAGGGCGCCCGCCAAATCCTTAGGTCTATAATATTCAAAGGCAGCTGGAATCATTGCCTCTCCTCCCTGCAGCAACTGTTCTGGCTGTTAGAGAAGCTCGCGCGACGTCGGGTTGTTGACCCGGGAAAACACTTTGTTTTCGCTAATTTTGCACGAAATGCGCTTCAGGACGCACGAGTTGCGCTGCCTGAATTACCACGCGTTACCCAAAGGCGGTCAGTGCTGCTTTCAGGTTTGATCGGCTGACCGGCACCGGGGGAAGATCGGCCTCACCAAAGGTGCATTGTCCCTTGTCTTTGGTCCGTTCAAACCGCGCGACTTTTTTGGGGTTCACGATATAGCTGCGATGCACGCGCAAAAAGCCGGTTGGCTCCAGCCGTTTGACCGCTTCAGTGATCGGCCAGACGCAAAAGTACTTTTCTGTGCGGGTGTAGACCTGCGTATAGTGACCATCCGCCCTGACGAATGCAACGTCAGGCGCGGCAATAAAGACCTTGCCTCCGTCTCTTTCACAGGGGATGCGAATAGGTGGGGTCTGATCTGGTGAAGGCTCGTCTTGGGCCACGCCTGTCATCGGGATCTCTGTGGCTTGCGTAGGCACAAGATAAGTTGTTCCAACCCACAAAAATGCGCCGAAGATAACAAAGCTCGACAGGATCACCCCAACGGCCATGACTTCGTTGCTGATGACGGGCCCAAACTCTCGGATATCCTTCAAGGCTACAAAATTGGTTCCTGCCATGGCCAGGAAATGCACTGAAAAGACAGCTACGCCAAAACACAGCGTGCCGATCGCGATGGTCCTGTTGGAACGCTCATTATAGGCAATGCCGATCGCGAGAATGCACAGGACAATAGCCAATACCGACGACCCGAGCACCCCTTGAAGGGTATAAACGGGTTTGCAAAGCTGCATGCCAGCCATTCCCACATAGTGCATCGCCAAGATGCCCGCGCCTACGATTGCTCCGGCAGCAATGATGATCCCCTTGGAACGCTCAGTGAAATGCAAAAGGACAAGCGCCAAGGCGACCATAAGGATCGCAATAAGCGCAGATGCGAGCGTGATTGCGGCATCATAGTAAAACAGGATGGGCAGCCTTAGGCCAAGCATAGCTACGAAGTGCATTGACCAGATCCCACCACCCAAAGCAACGGCACCCAACGCGATGGCCAACCTGCGTTGTGAAAGCGACTTTTCGGACAAATCCCTCGTCAAAGACAATCCCGTGGCCCCAGCAACTAGCGCCACAACGAACGATGTAACCACCAACCAAGGGTTATGTCCGAAGTCCAGAAATTCCATGGGCCGGACAATGCCGCAGCGGATTTCTTAATTCAATCTTTGCCTTTACCTGGCAAAGGTTCATCCGGCGGAAACAAATTCCTGCACGGCCATTGCAAACAAGGACCAGAGTCTACCTCAGCGTTTATCGCTCATTGGGCAGGACTGCTGTGAGATGAGTCATCGACAGCTTTGGGCTCTAACCAGCTTAATGTTCATATTCACACTATAGTCGAACATCCGGTCCAAACCGCCGCTCAAACCCGGCGGGTTAAAGGCGTTCCATCAAGCCTTTCAGTTTCGGAACCGCTGGAAGGAATAGCCGCAAATTCAATCGGATTCTGATGGCCCGCCGGGACTGTATACCGTAAACAACTCTTTCGGCTCATTCACGCCGCGCAGCATGTAGCGGCCGACCGAGACAAGCTCCTGCGCGCAGGGCTGTGCAGCGCGGGCGACATCGTCCGAGATCAGGATCCTTTGACCCAAAGACCGGTGCATTCCCGCAATGCGGGCGGCCTGGTTGACAGCCGGGCCGATCACAGTGAAGTCCAGCCGGGTCTCGGACCCGATATTGCCATAGAGAATCTCGCCCGAATGTAGGGCCAGCGTATAGTTGGCCACCGGCAGACCTTGCGCGCGGCGCCTTGCGTTCAGTTCATCCATGCGGGACTGCAACAAAGGCACAGCATCAAGCGCGGCACGGGCGTCTTCGTCGATCTCTCCGACATCGAACATTGCCATCAGGCCGTCACCCATGAATTTCAGGATGTTGCCGCCCTTGTCATGCACCACACCCACCGCGACGGCCAGATAGTCGTTCAGCATGTCGATGATCTCATGGCCAGGCAGGTCTTCGGACAGCGTGGTGAAGCCTTCGAGGTCGAAATTCCAGATCACAGCATCGATTTGCTGCAAAGACCCACGCCGAATTTCACCCGACAGAACCCGGCGACCGGCATCCCGCCCCAGATAAACCCGCATCAGATCCTTGGCCAGATCCTGGTTCTTGGCGGATTTGAGCGCCAGCCCCAGATGCGGCAGTACAGTTTGTATTTTGTTCAGATCGCTGTCTTCGAATCCGTTCGGTGCGTCGCTGGTCCAGGACATCAGAACACCATCGCTGACCTTCTTCGTGCCGTCGGGGCGCAGTTGACTGGTCCCTTCATATGACAGGCCGGTGGCATAATAGTCTGTCGCTCCGATTTCACGCAGATCATTCAACAAAGGAAAGCGGCTGGGTTCATTATGGTCAACCAGTTTGACCCGGATTTCATCCAGATCATCGTTCAGCAGCGCATAGAGTGGGCTTTGCTGCCAAACTTCGCTGGGCGTTTCCGTGTATTCAAACTTCTCGGATTCTCCGCCCGCGCCGTTGTACCAGCTGTAACCGGTACCTCCGTAAACCGGATGCAGGGTCGACTGCGCCGCATGAAAGCGCATCAACGGAATACCCATTTCCACCAATCGGGCACAAAACCCTTCCAACAGCTCTTCTTGCCCGGCGCCCTCTAGCCCCTTGTTGACCAGCCAATCAATCAGGGAATGTGAGAAAACTGAAGCGGAATCTGGCAATGTCATTTTGTTGTCCGTATCAAGTATGATCCCCATTTGGGGGCAGGTCGCATCAATTGCCATAGGTCAGTCCAAACCAGCCAACCTTTGCAGCATTTGTCGCAACAACGCAGCCTCTTCCGGTTTGAACAGGCCTGACAGTTTCGCATCGTAATTGGCAGCAACGCCGCGCAGGTCACGATACACAGCTTGCCCTGCTGGTGTTAGTGTCAACCATTCCGCCCGCCGATCCGCTTCGTCCCGTGTGCGTTTCAGGTATCGACGCTGTTCCAGCTTGGCGACAGCACGGCTGATTTTGGTTTTGTGCATTCTGGCGCGCTCACCGATTTCCTTGGCGGTCATCTCGCCAAACAAACCCAGATGGAACAATACCCGCCATTCGGTTCTGAGCATCCCATAACGGCCCTTGTAAACTGCCTGAAACTCAAGCGAAGCCCGTTCGGCCGCCTGATTCAGCAGGAAGGGCAGAAAATTTTGCAGATAAAAGTCATCATTTTTTTCGGATTCATCGTGTGTCATGCTTGTTAGTTACAAAATCAACTATTAACCGACAAGCAGCAAACGGAGGAAAACGCAATGAATCGTCCGACTGATCCGCATACGCTGACACAGGCTGCGACGCCTGTCGGAACTCATGCAGGCTATATGCCAGGCTTTGGGAACGACTTTGAAACCGAGGCCCTGCCCGAGGCCCTGCCGCAAGGCATGAACAGCCCGCAACGGTGCAACTATGGTCTTTACGGAGAGCAGCTGAGTGGCACGGCCTTTACCGCCAACCCGCCTGAGCGTACGTGGTGCTATCGAATTCGCCCATCCGTAAAGCATTCACACCGTTATGAAAAAATCGATCTGCCCTACTGGAAATCGGCCCCCTGCATTGATCCGGATGTAATCAGCCTTGGCCAGTACCGCTGGGATCCTGTCCCGCATTCCGATGAAGGTCTGAACTGGATGACGGGTATGCGGACCATGACGACCGCAGGTGACGTGAACACGCAGGTCGGCATGGCAAGCCACATCTATCTGGTCACGGAATCCATGGTGGATGACTATTTCTTCTCGGCTGATTCCGAATTGCTGGTTGTGCCACAGGAAGGGCGCCTGCGATTTGCGACAGAACTGGGAATCATCGACCTGGAACCCAAGGAAATCGCGATCATTCCACGCGGTTTGCTGTACCGGGTCGAGGTTCTGGAAGGCCCTGCGCGCGGCTTTGTCTGCGAGAATTACGGTCAGAAGTTTGAACTGCCGGGTCGCGGACCAATCGGTGCCAACTGCATGGCTAATCCGCGCGACTTCAAGGCACCGGTGGCCGCTTATGAGGATCGTGAAACCCCTTCTACCGTGACAATCAAATGGTGCGGGCAATTCCACACCACCAGGATCGGCCACAGTCCTCTGGATGTCGTGGCATGGCACGGCAACTATGCGCCCTACAAATACGACCTGCGCAACTATTGCCCCGTCGGCGCGATCCTGTTTGACCACCCCGACCCGTCGATCTTTACCGTTCTGACGGCTCCGTCCGGCCAGCCCGGCACGGCCAATATCGACTTTGTCCTGTTCCGCGAACGCTGGATGGTGATGGAAGACACGTTCCGCCCGCCGTGGTACCACAAGAACATCATGTCCGAGCTGATGGGCAACATCTACGGCCAGTACGACGCGAAACCTCAGGGCTTTGTTCCCGGCGGCACAAGCCTGCACAACATGATGATCCCGCATGGCCCCGACAGGGAAGCCTTCGACAAGGCGTCATACTCCAACCTGGGGCCGGACAAGCTGGACCAGACAATGTCGTTCATGTTCGAAACCCGCTTCCCGCAGCACCTGACCCCGTTTGCCGCCACCGAGGCGCCGTTGCAGGATGATTACATCGACTGCTGGACATCGCTTGAGAAGAAGTTCGACGGAACGCCGGGCAAGAAATGAACCGCCATTGGTTCAGTTTCATTGCCGTCGTCCTGCCCGCGCTGAACACGCCGGAGTTGAACCGGTTGCCGACCCGACACGCCTCGGCAATCGGTGTGCAGCGACGCCTCGTGCATATGACATGCCACAACCGCGGCGGCTTCGTGCTATTGCTATCTCCGTTCCAAAGCCAGAATCCTTCCGAACCTCTGAGAACATAACAAAATAGGGGCAAGACATGCCTTTGATGACTTCATGGGTGGCGTCGGCCAATGACGCGACACATCCGTTCCCACTGAACAACCTGCCTTATGGTGTCTTCTCGACCGAAGGTGATGATCCGCGTTGCGGCGTGGCCATCGGTGACATGATCCTTGACGTTACCGCAGCCGAGGCCGAGGGTCTGATCTCCCTGACCGATGAGCCTCTGTTCGACATGCCGTTCTGGAACCCCCTCATGGAAGAAGGTCCAGCCGTCTGGACCGCGCTGCGCGAGCGGCTGATCAGCCTGCTGGCCGAAGGTTCAGATGAACAAGCCAAGGTCGAGCCGCTGCTTGTCAAACAAGAAGATGCGGAAATGCATCTGCCCTTTGCGGTCAGCGAATACACCGATTTCTACGCAGGCCGAAACCATGCCTTCAACGTGGGCACCATGTTCCGGGGGCCGGAAAACGCCTTGCCGCCGAACTGGCTGCATATTCCGATTGGCTATAACGGCCGGGCATCTTCGGTCGTGGTATCTGGAACGGAAATTCGCCGCCCTTGGGGTCAGCTGAAAGCCCCCGATCAGGACTTGCCCGCCTTCCTGCCCAGCCGTCGCTTTGACATCGAGCTTGAGATGGGCGCGATTGTCGGAACACCCTCAGATGGTCCGATCACCGTGCAAGAAGCGGATGACAATATTTTCGGCTACGTGCTTCTGAATGACTGGTCTGCGCGCGACATTCAGGCATGGGAATATCAGCCGCTGGGCCCGTTTCAGGCAAAGGCCACGGCAACCTCGATCAGCCCGTGGATCGTGACCAAGGCGGCGCTGGAGCCATTCCGCTGTGATACGCCGCCCCGCGAGTTCGAGCTGCTGGATCACCTCAAGGATTGCGGCCCGATGCTCTATGACATCGATCTGGCGATCACCATGGCACCTGCCGGACAACCCGCCACGACGATTGCCCGGACCAATTACAACCAGATGTACTATTCCGCTGCGCAGCAATTGGCGCATCACACCACATCAGGATGCCCCATGAACACGGGCGACCTGCTGGGATCGGGAACCATTTCCGGGCCAACCAAACCTGAACGTGGCTCGTTGCTGGAGCTTAGCTGGGGCGGCAAGGAACCTCTGACATTGGACAGCGGTGAAACCCGCAGCTTCATCGAGGATGGCGACACGTTGACCCTTACCGGCGCAGCTCGTGGCGACGGCTACACGATCGGCTTCGGTGAATGTGTCGGCACCGTTTTGCCCGCTCTTGAAAACCCATATTCACGATAAGGAACCCACGATGGCCAAGGCATTCGCGTCCCAGGGGGACATGTCGGAAAAAAAGATCAGCTTTACTGAAGTCGGAGAAGGGCTCTATGCCTTCACCGCCGAAGGCGATCCGAATTCGGGTGTGATCATCGGTGACGACAGCGTGATGATCGTCGAGGCGCAGGCGACTCCGCGTCTGGCAAACAAGGTAATCGAATGCGTGCGTTCCGTCACCGACAAACCGATCACGCATGTGGCCCTGACCCACTACCACGCAGTGCGTGTTCTGGGCGCAAGCGCGTTCGGCGCGCAGCAGATCCTGATGTCGGACATGGCGCGCGCCATGGTCGTCGAGCGGGGTCAGGAAGACTGGGACAGCGAATTCCAGCGCTTCCCGCGCCTCTTTGAAGGGCATGAAAGCATCCCCGGCCTGACATGGCCCACCACCACCTTCAGCGATACGATGACGGTGTATCTGGGCAACCGCCGGATCGACCTGATGCATCTGGGGCGCGCGCATACGGCAGGCGATATCGTCATCCATGTGCCGGATCAGAACGTGATGTTCACCGGCGATATCGTCGAATATCACTCGGCCTGCTATTGCGGTGACGGTCATTTCAGCGATTGGGGTGACACGTTGGACGAGATCAAGTGGTTCGATGTCGACGCCATCGCACCGGGGCGCGGCGATGCGCTGGTTGGCAAGGACATGGTGAATGCGGCCATCGAGAACACCCGCGATTTTGTCGAAAGCACATACCGGCCGGCGGCGAAGGTCGCGGCGCGCGGCGGGTCCCTGAAAGAGGCCTGGGACGCAGTCCGCGCTGAATGTGATCCGAAGTTCGCCGACTACGCAATCTACGAGCACTGCCTGCCGTTCAACGTGGCCCGCGCCTATGACGAGGCGCGCGGCATTGACACGCCCCGCATCTGGACCGCCCAGCGCGACCTCGAGATGTGGGAAGCCCTGCAAGGCTGACGAAAAACGGTCGAGTTTGATCCAGATCGTTTTTTGCGGCGGGATTCGATGGAACCATAAACTAAGACCTCCGGCGCCCGTCGCCGGGGGACAGGACATGCAGCACATCGGTGCATCTGTTTCGGGGGGGAGCCCATGAACAAGATCTTTGAAACGCCGCTTTACGGATATGAACGCAGCCCGGATCAGGACAGCCCGACGCCCGTCAGGCACAAGGTCATCGTGATCGGTGCGGGGCCGGTTGGTCTGGCCGCCGCCATCGATCTGGCCCAGCAAGGGGTCGAAGTTGTGGTTCTGGACGAGAATGACAAAGTCAGCTTCGGCAGCCGCGCCATCTGTTTTTCTCAGCGCACGCTGGAAATTGCGGACCGGCTGGGTTGCGGCCAGCGATTGGTCGACAAAGGCGTGCTTTGGGACCGGGGCAAGGTCTTTTTCGACAACCGTCAGGTCTATGATTTCAACCTTCAGCCGGACGAAGGCTATGCCAACCCGGCCTTCATCAACTTGCAGCAATACCATTTTGAAAACTTCTTTGTGGAACGCGTGCGCGAGTTGCAGGCAAAAGGCGCACCGATTGAAATTCGCGGGCGCAACAAGGTTGACGCAATCGGTACGCACGAAGATCACGTTCGGCTGGAGGTCGAAACCCCCGAAGGCCCCTATACACTCGAGGCCGAATGGCTGATCGCCTGCGATGGTGCCGCGTCGCCCACCCGGCGCATGCTGGGCATCGATTTCGAAGGGCGTGTTTTCGAAGACAATTTCCTGATCGCGGACGTGATCATGGATGCCGATTTCCCCTCGGAACGCTGGTTCTGGTTTGACCCGCCGTTCAATCGCGGGCAATCCGCGCTTTTGCACAAACAACCCGACAATGTCTGGCGTATTGACCTGCAACTGGGTTGGGACATCGACAAGGAACGCGAAAAGCGCCCCGAGAATGTGATCCCGCGCCTCAAGGCGATGCTGGGCGATGACGTCGAGTTTCAGCTGGAGTGGGTCTCAATCTATACGTTCCAGTGCCGCCGCATGGAGAGCTTCCGCAAAGGGCGTGTCCTATTCGCCGGCGACAGCGCGCACCAAGTCAGCCCCTTTGGCGCGCGCGGTGCCAATTCCGGCCTGCAAGACACTGACAACCTGTGCTGGAAACTGAAACTGGTGCTGGATGGGAAAGCCCCAGAAAGCCTGCTGGACAGCTACAACGCGGAACGCGTGCACGGGGCTGATGAGAACATCCAGAAATCCAGCCGCTCCACCGATTTCATCACGCCGAAATCCGAAATGTCGCGGGTTCTGCGGGATGCGGTTCTGGACCTCAGCGAGAAGTACGAATTTGCGCGTCCGTTGGTGAATTCAGGACGCCTGAGTCAACCTTGCACCTATGACGGCTCGACCCTGAATTCTGCCGACGCGCTGGATGGCCCAGCCGAAACGCGCCCCGGCTCGGCCTGCCCGGATGCGCCGCTGGGTGATGCGTTCCTGTTGCCCAAACTGGCAGGCAAATTCACCCTTTTGACGATTGATACGGATGCCCCAGAAGTGCTGGAAGAAGACGGGGTCGAGGTCACGCGGTTGGCGCTGTCGGTCAAGGATGACCAGACCCTGGCGCTGAAACGTCGCTATCTGGGCGACGCAACCAGCGCGGTTTACCTGATCCGTCCTGATCAGCACGTGGCGGCGCGCCGGGACAGTTATGAAGAAAACAGTTTCCGCCATGCAATCCGCAGAGCCTGTGGCAAGGAGTGAGCGCGATGTCTGACCTGATCCTATCCCCGAATATCGACGATGCTGACGACTTCTATGCCGAGCTGCTGGCCGCGCATGAAGGGCTTGAAAAAGCCGGCAGTGACGCGCTGAACGCCCGACTGGTTCTGGTGCTGGCCAATCACATCGGCGACAAGGCGGTGTTGTCTGACGCTATTCGCGCCGCCACCCTGGTCGACAAGTGACGGATTCGAATGTGAGCAAAACCGTCCTTTATGACTATTGGCGGTCCTCGGCCAGCTATCGGGTGCGGATCGCTCTGAATCTGGCCGGGATCGACTATCGCGCGGTTGTCGTCGACCTGGTGGGCGGCGAACACAAGGGCGATGCACATATCGCGCGAAATCCACAAGGGTTGGTTCCGGTGCTGGATATTGACGGGCAGCGGCTGACACAGTCTCTGGCCATTCTCGACTATCTGGACAAGACACGTGAATTGAACCTTCTGCCCGACGATGCAGCAGGGCGCGCGCGCGTGCAGGCGCTGGCCTATGCGATTGCGGTGGACATTCACCCTGTTTGCAACCTTTCAGTTGCTCGCCATGCGACCACCCTCAGCAAAGACCCGACCGACATGCCCGGAGAGTGGATGCGGCACTTCATACGGCCGGGGTTGCAGGCCTTCGAGACCATGTTGGGTGAGTTTGAACAAACCCCCTATTGTGTCGGTTCACAGCCCGGCCTCGCCGACATCTGCCTGATCCCGCAGATCTACAATGCACGCCGGTGGAAGGTCGACCTGTCGGACATGCCGCGTCTGCTGGGTGTCGAAAAGGCCTGCGCCGATCACCCCGCATTTGTCGCGGCGCATCCTGACAGGCACGCACCCCAATAAGCTTGCACAGGTCCTGTGTGCCGGTGTGCCTAGGCGTCCGTCGCAATCGGACTTAGCTTTGTTTCATCAAAGCAAAAGAGGTTCTGATGCCCGAGATCACCGGATACCACGCCCATGTCTATTACGACGCCGACACGCAGCACACGGCGCAACAGGTCTGCGAAGAGGCCGCCCGTCTGTTCCCCGTCCGGATGGGACGCATGCATAGCCGCAATGTCGGCCCCCACCCGCGCTGGAGCTGCCAATTGAGTTTTGCGGCTGATGCCTTCGATCAGGTCACTCCGTGGTTGATGCTGAACCGCCGGGGCCTTACGGTTTTCACCCACCCGGAAACCGGAGACCATCTGGCCGATCACCGCGATCGCGCGATCTGGATGGGTGAAATGCTGGATCTGGACCTGTCGATCTTTGACACGCTTCAGCCCAGCGCCCGCGCCTGATCCCGCAGAACGAATTTCTGCACTTTGCCGGTTGAAGTCTTCGGCAGGGTGCCAAACACCACGGTCTTGGGCGCTTTGAAATGGGCCATGTTGTCCCGGCAAAAGGCAATCAGCTCTGCCTCGGTCGCGGTTGTACCGGGCTTCAGCTCGACAAAGGCACAGGGGGTTTCGCCCCATTTCTCGTCTGGCCGGGCCACAACCGCGGCTTCCATGACTGCCGGGTGTTTGTAGAGAATGCCCTCGACCTCGACGGAGGAGATATTCTCGCCGCCTGAAATGATGATGTCCTTGGACCGGTCTTTGAGCGCGATATAGCCATCCGGATGCATGACGCCCAAATCGCCGGATGCGAACCAGCCGCCCTTGAAGGCCCCATCGGTGGCATCAGGGTTCTTGAGATACCCTTTCATCACCACGTTGCCCTGCATAAAGATCTCGCCCATGGTTTCGCCATCCGCGGGCACGGGCTCCATCGTTTCGGGATCGGCCACCATCAGGCCAGACAACGCCGTATACCGCACGCCCTGCCTTACTTTCAGGGCAGCACGGTCTTCGGGTCCCTTGTCGTTCCATTCATCCTTCCACGCACAAACGACCGAGGGCCCATAGGTCTCGGTCAGGCCATAAACGTGCGTGACCTCGACCCCCATAGCTTCCATCGCTTCGATCACGGCGGCCGGCGGCGGAGCGCCCGCGGTCATAACCTTGATCTGATGGTCAAAGTCTTTCAGTTCATCCGGCGCGTGGGCCAGCATGTTCAAAACGATGGGAGCACCGCAGAAATGGGTGACCTTCTCATCACGGAATGCCGCATAGATCGGCTCGGCACGCACGGCGCGCAGACAGACGGACACGCCCGCATTGGCGGCCATGGCCCAGGGGAAGCACCATCCGTTGCAGTGAAACATCGGCAAGGTCCACAGATAGATCGAATGCTTGGGCATATCCCAGTCCAGCAAATCCGATTGTGCATTCAGCGTGGCGCCGCGGTGGTGATAAACCACGCCCTTGGGATTGCCCGTTGTGCCGGACGTATAGTTCAGCGTGATCGCGTCCCATTCATCCTCGGGCAGTGACCAGTCAAATTCGGGGTCTCCCTCTGATATCAGGGCGTCATAGGTCAGGCTGCCAAGCCTTTCACCGCCTTCAAAGCTGGGATCCTCGATGTCGATTACCAGAATATCATGATCAACCTGCTCCAGCGCCTCTTTCACGACGCCGGAAAACTCGGGGTCAACCAACAAGGCCTTGGCTTCGGCGTGGTTCAGGATGAAAGCGACTATCGGAGCATCCAGACGCGTGTTGATGGCGTTCAAAACGGCACCCGCCATGGGCACACCAAAATGCGCTTCGTACATCTCGGGGATGTTTGCGGCGATAATTGAAACGGTATCACCCTTTCCGATACCCCGCGCATTCAGGGCCCCCGCCAGCCGGCGGCACCTGGCATAGGTTTCAGCCCAAGTATACCGCCGCTCACCATAGACGACCGACGGGTAATCGGGATAAACCTGCGCCGTGCGCTCAATGAAAGAGAGGGGCGACAAGGGTGTGTAATTCGCCCGGCATTTGTCCAAATGACGCTCATAGGTATTCGTCGCTACCAACTGCTGATCCTCCCTGCACTCGGTTTGCGCGACTTGAGCACAAACTTGGTGCTCTGACAAATCCGTAGTATTACGATACCCTTATTGACTGGCAATACGGGATGGTGCGATCTGGCCCTACTTAGATCCGGCCATTCGCGGTGATCTGAAGCATCTTAAACATATGCCGGGGCACACCATTTCCGCACCCCGTGCACCGCACCTCACTGAAAGGACTTGTCATGGACGGCACGTTCAACGAAAACGATCTTTCCCGCGTGGTCGAGGCCGACCGCGCCCATATCTGGCATCATCTGATCCAGCACAAACCCTTTGAAACCAATGACCCCCGCATCATTGTCGAAGGCAAGGGCATGCGCGTCTGGGACCAGAAAGGCAAAGAGCATCTGGATGCGGTTTCCGGCGGTGTCTGGACCGTCAACGTCGGCTATGGCCGCGAATCGATCTGCAAGGCCGTTTACGACCAGCTGATGAAACTGTGCTATTTCGCCAATTCGGCCGGCTCGATCCCCGGCGCGATCTTTGCCGAGCAACTGATCGACAAGATGCCCGGCATGAGCCGCGTGTATTACACCAACTCAGGGAGCGAGGCGAACGAGAAAGCCTTCAAGATGGTGCGCCAGATCGCGCACAAGAAGTACGGCGGCAAAAAGACCAAGATTCTGTATCGTGACCGCGATTATCACGGCTCGACGCTGGCAACCATGTCGGCAGGCGGTCAGGACGAGCGCACCGCACAATACGGCCCCTTTGCACCTGATTTCGTGCGCGTGCCCCACTGCATGGAATATCGCAAGCACGAACTGGACGGTGCCCCCGAAGAGAATTTCGGCGAATGGGCGGCAGACCAGATCGAACAGGTCATCCTGCGCGAAGGCCCCGACACCGTTGGCGCGCTGTGCCTTGAGCCGGTGACCGCAGGTGGCGGCGTGATCGAAGCGCCCGAGGGTTACTGGCAGCGCGTGCAGGAGATCTGCAAGAAATACGACGTGCTGCTGCATATCGACGAGGTTGTCTGCGGCGTGGGCCGCACCGGCACATGGTTCGGTTATCAGCAATACGGAATCAAGCCGGATTTCGTGACCATGGCCAAGGGCGTGGCCTCGGGCTATGCCGCGATTGCCTGCATGGTCACCACCGAGGAGGTCTTTGACATGTTCAAGGATGATGCTTCGGACCCGATGAGCTATTTCCGCGACATTTCGACCTTTGGTGGCTGCACTGCCGGTCCGGCTGCTGCGATCGAAAACATGCGCATCATCGAGGATGAAAACCTGCTGGGCAATTGCGCGGCCATGGGTGACCGCATGATGGGCAACCTTCAGGCACTGATGGAAAAGCACAAGGTCATCGGCGACGTGCGCGGCAAGGGCCTGTTCCTGGGTGCCGAGCTGGTTGCAGACCGTGCCAGCAAAGAGCCTGTGGACGAGAAACTGGCACAGGCGGTAGTGGCCGACTGTATGAACCAGGGCGTGATCATCGGTGTCACAAACCGCTCGATCCCAAGCCGCAACAACACGCTGTGCTTCTCGCCCGCCCTGATCGCCACGGCTGATGACATCGACCAGATCACCGACGCGGTCGATGGCGCGCTGGGGCGTGTGTTCGGGTGAGTTCCCTCAATGAATTTACGAAAACCGGCGCTGAATGCGCCGGTTTTTTTGCGTTCGCGTGGCATCTACGCGGGCTTTCCTGCCATTCGTCTAATTTCTCAGACTTCTGAGAATTCGTTGATAGAACGCGCCGTGTGCATCTTCAGCGCTAGGTTCGGTGATCAATTCCCAATCCAAATCCAGTGTTCCAGCCGGAACTAGTTGCCGCGCGATCTCGGCTGGTGTGGTTGCATCGCTGGTTCCGTTCTCCCAATCGTGAAAAGCCGATGAGTATCGAACGACCGCCCCGCTGGTTGGCAAATCGAGCGAACCTCCCTCGGCAAAAAACGTCAACCCGTCACCCATTTCTTCCCCTATGAGCTTGAGCCTAGGTCCCAATCGATGTTTGAGGATGGCGACAAAAACTATCGCAGCCGAAAACGTGAATTTATCGACAAGCACAACAACCTGCCTGCTTGCGTTTTCAGAGATGGCGTCGATCAAGGGCATCGTTTTGAGAAAGTCGCCACCGGTGTTTCCACGAATGTCAATCAAGAGCGTTTTTTCCGAGCAAACGCTTACTTGTTCTGCTGCACCTGAGATGGCTTTCGGCAGCGCACCTTCTCCTGAATCGAGAAAACTGGGCAACAGTATCGCAAGCCCAAGTCCCCGCCAGCCCTTAGTCTCCATAAGTCTCTCGGGTGTCCAAGCCGGATCGGCCCGGCCATGCTCGTTTCTCGGGTAGAGCGTTGATGCAGGAACCGTATGGCCGTTTTCCACTTCGAATTCGGACATCTGACCGTTCTCGTCTTGCACGCGATACTCGGTCGTTTCGTCTTTTGAGGAAAAACCGAGACGAGCCAAAGCATAGGGCCACACGAGTATAATCGATCCGATTACCCGTTTCCTTTGGCGCGTTCCTGCCAGAAATGTTTCTGAGGCGGCTTCGATTTGACTTAACGGTGTGCCGTTGACTGCAACCAGCTTTCCTCTGGGCGCCGTTGTTTCCGGTGCCGTACCAACTAACTGGATGGCAGTTCCGATGCTCACGAATCTCAGCGGGAGCACCGAGATGGCATCATTCGGAATCAGCCGTGTGTGCCCGTTGTCGGGAAGTGCCAGTAGGCGCATTGTTGAAAACAGAAAGGCCTCTTTTAGACCTTCTGAAGCGTATCTTCGAGCATCACTAATGCAACTGTCTATCGCCGTCTGTTCGATCCGCCGAAAGCTGGGATCGCGTGGCAAGGCAGTTTCTAAAACTTGCTCAAAGTCTTGTACCAGCGACATAGTTTAAGGTGCGCACGACTGCTGGACGATGTCCAGAGTGTGCTAAACACCGACGTCCAATCTATGGAAAACAAAAAAGCCGCCCCAAAATGGGACGGCCTTTCTTTCACTGTCTCTCGAAAGAGGATCAGGCTGTCAGAGCAGCCTGAGCTTTGGCGACGATCGCGCCGAACGCTTCCGGTTCGTGCACGGCCAGGTCGGCCAGAACTTTGCGGTCCACTTCGATACCGGCCAGGGTCAGGCCGTTGATGAAGCGGGAATATGTCAGTGCTTCGTCATGCGAGCGCACAGCAGCGTTGATCCGCTGGATCCACAGTGCGCGGAAGTTGCGCTTGCGGTTCTTACGGTCGCGGGTTGCATACTGATTGGCCTTGTCGACGGCCTGACGGGCAACCTTGAAGGTGTTCTTGCGGCGGCCATAGTAACCTTTGGCGGCCTTGATGACCTTCTTGTGACGGGCGTGAGTTACGGTTCCACCTTTAACGCGGGACATGTCTTAATCTCCTCTTAGCGGTCGTAGGGCATGTAGCCCTTGACGATCTTGGCGTCGGGGGCGGACAGGGTGGTGTTGCCACGGGCGTCGCGGATGAATTTCTTGGTCCGCTTGATCATGCCGTGACGTTTGCCGGCCTGGCCAGCAAGGACCTTACCGGTCGCAGTCACCTTGAAGCGCTTCTTGGCGCTCGACTTTGTCTTCATCTTAGGCATTTCCGTCTCCTTTTTCGGGTTCGGTTCCAGACGCGACTCGGCATGCCATCTCGGCCGGTCACGCGATCAGAAGCGCCGTTTACGCAAGTTCGGTCATACTGGCAAGGGGGTTTGGATCAGATTCTGCGCTTTTTGCCGGCTGATCGGGCACTGGGGCGACAAAGGCCGCCCCAGTGATTGGGTTTAGTGTTCGAATTTCCGGATTTCACCGGTTTTCAGGCGCTCGGAATACGAAGCCAGCTCCTGACGCACCACTTTCATCAGGAAGTAGAGCGCAAAGACGTTGACCACCGCCATCGCAAAGATCGCCGCATCCGAGAAGTCGATGACCGGGCCAAGGTTGGCTGCGGCACCGATGACGACGAAGATGCAGAAGATGATCTTGAACACCAGCTCTTTGGTGTGGCCCTCACCGAACAGGTAGGTCCAGGCCTTGAGGCCATAGTATGACCAGCTGATCATGGTCGAGAAGGCAAACAGGATCACCGCAACCGCCAGGATATACGGGAAGAAACCGAACGCGCTGCCGAAGGCGGCAGAGGTCAGGCTGACGCCCGAGTTGCCGTCAACAGTGGCAATCGCCGTGCCGGCCTCATTCAGCATGTAGTTGCCGGTTTCGGGATCGATGATCAATTGCTGGGTGATGATGATGACCAGAGCGGTCATCGTGCAGATCACCACGGTGTCGATGAACGGTTCCAGCAAGGAAACGAAGCCTTCGGTGATCGGCTCCTTGGTCCGAACAGCCGAGTGTGCAATCGCTGCCGAGCCAACACCCGCTTCGTTCGAAAACGCCGCACGTTTGAAGCCCTGGATCAGCGCGCCGACCATGCCGCCTGCAACACCCAGACCGGTGAAGGCACCGGCGAAGATCTGGCCAAAGGCCCAGCCGATCATATCCGCATTCATCAAGATGATGACCAGAGCGGTCAGAACATAGAGAATGCCCATGAACGGTACCACCTTCTCGGTCACCCGTGCGATAGACTTCAGGCCACCAACGATGACCATGAAAACAACCGCTGCGAAGACCAGCCCGGTAATCCAGCCCGGATAGTCACCCACGATTCCCGCGATCTGCTGATGCGCCTGATTGGCCTGGAACATGTTGCCCCCACCCAGCGCGCCAAGGATACAGAAGATAGAGAACAAAACCGCCAGGATCTTGCCACCCGGCAAGCCCAGTTCGTTGAACCCTTTGGACATATAGTACATCGGGCCACCCGAGACGGTGCCGTCTTCGTACTCGTTGCGGTACTTCACGCCCAGCGTACATTCGGTGAATTTCGACGCCATCCCCAGGAGACCCGCCAGGATCATCCAGAAGGTTGCGCCCGGTCCGCCGATGCCGACGGCAACAGCAACACCCGCGATATTCCCCAGACCGACCGTACCGGAAAGCGCCGTGGCCAGAGCCTGAAAATGGCTGACCTCGCCCGCATCATTGGGGTCGGAATAGTCACCTTTGACAAGACTGATTGCGTGGCCAAAAAACCGCATCTGCACAAAAGCAAAATACAGCGTGAAGACCGTCGCAGCGATCACCAGCCACATCACGATCCATGGGAAACTGGTCCCGGGGAATGGCGCGAAGATGAAGCTGACGAATGGACCGGTCAGATCAGCGAAAGTCTGGTTGATTTTTTCATCAAGCCCCGGAGCTTCTTGCGCAAAGGCAGGGCTGGCGACAATAGCGGCTGCCATTGAGGCGCCGAGTTGTTTAAGCATTCTCATTTTGTCCCTCCCTTCAGTTCACAACCGTGACCGGAACATCGGCATGCATCACAAGGTTCTGGGTCGAGCTGCCGAAGATACGTTTCTTGATCCCGTCCGCCGAAGACCGGCCGACAACGATCTGCGAGCCGCCCATTTCCATTGTAATGGCGTTCAAGGTCTCGGCCACGTCACCGTGGCGAACAACACCCTGCGCTTCAAAACCAGCCTCTCTGAGGGCCTCAACGGCAGGTGTCACGATCCGCGACGTCGCCAGATCAACCTCTTCTTCCCGTCGTTTGTGACGCTGTGCGTTTTCTTCCGGTGTCTGAAAGGTGTAAGGGGACCATTCAATCACATAAGCGACCACCAGTTCACACGACCCGATCAACTTTGCCAAATCTTTGGCAAAGGTAATCACGCGCTCACCGGTCTCTGTCCCGTCGAGTCCTATGACAATCTTTGTTGTCATGTCGTTCCTCCATTATTTTTCATTTGGCCGAGGCCCGTGCCCCCGGCAGGGCAGCCGGAACTTGGAACTTTCAATAAGACCGCCCTTTGGTAAGTATCAGGAATTTTCACTAGGAATTGGGGATTTTTTTGGTCTATATTCAGTGGAAATTGTCGTTTTACACTAAAATAACAGGAAGTTTTACTGATTAGTAGAGAATTGGACAATATCGATCAACGCATCCTGCACGAGCTTGAGGCCAATGGCCGGCTCTCAATAGTTGAGCTTGCGGCGCGCGTAAACCTTACAAACACGCCCTGTTCCGAGCGTGTGAAACGACTGGAAAAGAACGGCTATATCAAGGGCTACAGCGCCATCGTCGACAAAGAGAGAATGGGGCTGGCCCTTCTGACCGTCGTACAGGTGTCGTTGACCGCAACGGCCGAGCAATCCCTGGAAAAATTCAACGAGGCCGTACGCGATGTGCCGGAAATCGAAAGCTGCCTGATGGTGGCAGGGTCGTTCGATTATCTTCTGACAGTCCGCACCCGCGATATCGCGCATTTCCGGATGATACTGGGTGAGAAGATCAACAAGCTGCCCGGGATTCACCAAACCAGCTCATTCACGGTCATGGAGGCCGTGAAAGAGCCGGTTGGCCAACGGGTGTCCGGGCCTTGATACCCGTTCCGGTTATTCGGGATCCGTGCTGTAGATCAGTCGCTCGTCACAGGGCGCCACGCGCAGAATGTTGGTGGTACCCGGTACGTTGAACGGCACCCCGGCGGTGACAACGATCTGGTCGGTTTCAGTTGCAAAGCCCCCTGCCCTTGCGGCGCGCGCTGCGTTTACAACCGCGCTTTTGAACCGTTCGAGCTCGGGCGTCATGACGCAGTTGCAACCCCAGCTCAGACAGAGTCTGCGCGCCGTTCCCATCAGCGACGTCATCGCGATAATCGGAACACCGGGACGTTCGCGCGCGGTCAATGCGGCTGTCGTGCCACTTTGCGTAAAGCAGCAGATCGCTTTGATATCGGTTTTCTCGGCTATTTCACGCGCGGCGGCAACAATCCCGTCCGCAACGGTGGTTCCCTTGGCGGTACGCGAGGCTGCGATGATCTGCGTATATGTCGGGTCGGCTTCGACTTCGATGGCAACCTTGTTCATCGTCTGCACCGCTTCGATCGGATAGGCACCGGCTGCCGATTCCGCGCTGAGCATGATGGCATCAGTGCCTTCGTAGATCGCCGTCGCAACGTCCGACACTTCGGCACGGGTCGGCATCGGGCTTTCGATCATGCTTTCCAGCATCTGTGTGGCGACGATGACGGGCTTGGCTGCCCCACGGCATTTACGGACCAGTCGTTTCTGGATCGGAGGCACGGCAGAAACAGGCAGTTCCACGCCCAGGTCGCCGCGTGCCACCATGATCCCGTCCGACGCATCAAGAATATCGTCAAACGCCTCAACTGCCGCAGGTTTTTCAATCTTGGACAGGATCGCCGCGCGACCATCCGCAAGCGCGCGGGCCTCGAAAACGTCCTTGGCGCGCTGCACGAAGCTCAGCGCCAACCAGTCCACACCCAGTTGGCAGACAAACTCCAGATCCTCTCGGTCCTTGGCCGACAAAGCCGCCAGCGGCAGCACCACATCAGGAACGTTGACACCCTTGCGGTTCGAGATCGTGCCACCCACCTCGACCGTGCAATTTGCAAAATCCTGCCCGCAGTCCTGAACGATCAGTCGGATCTTGCCGTCATTCACCAGCAGGCGCGCGCCCGGCTCAAGCGCCGCGAAAATCTCGGGATGCGGCAGGCAGACCCGGTTGATGTCGCCCGCAGCAGGGTCGAGGTCGAGCCGGAAGGACGCACCTTCTTCCAGCTCCTCTGCCTCATTGGCAAAGACACCAACGCGCAGCTTGGGCCCCTGAAGGTCGGCCAGAATGGCAATCGGGCTGTCCAGGTCCTTTTCCACCTGCCGAATGATCTTGTGCCGTTCGCGGATCTCATCATGGCTGCCGTGGCTCATGTTCAAACGAAAGACATCCGCGCCAGCCTCGTGCAGCGCACGAATCGTTTCATAGTCATTTGACGCTGGCCCCAGCGTCGCCACGATTTTCACATTTCTCAGGCGTCGCATTGGCATAGACCTCCTTACGTCTTCTCAAGTTTGCAGATCGGCTTACGCAAAATGTTACCGCAAACATCATCTCGATGCTTATTGCGCAATTCCCTTTTCAAAGCAACTGCCCTACACCAGCGGCAAACAAGATGACAGGCTCATGACATACACTCCATTTTTCGTCCACGGTGCGGATCGCCCGTCTCGCTGGCTGATTACATGCGACCATGCAACCAACACTGTTCCCCCAGACGTAAATGGCGGCGACCTCGGCCTGCCGCGCGAGGATATGGAACGCCATATCGCCTATGATGTCGGCGCGTATGAGGTGTCGAAACACTTGGGCGAGATCCTGAACGCGTCTGTGATTGCCGCCAACTTCTCGCGGCTGGTCATCGATCCGAACCGGGGTGAGGACGATCCCACGCTGTTGATGAAGCTCTATGATGGGTCAATCATACCCGGAAATCGCCATGCAGATGATGACGAGCGCGAACGTCGCCTGAATATGTGCTACCGCCCCTACCACGAGGCACTGGCACAAATGGCGGCCCTGCCCCATGCTGTGATCGTTTCGATGCATTCCTTCACCCGCCAGCTGCGCGGTCGTGAGCCGCGCCCGTGGCACATTGGCGTGCTGCACACCTCGGACGAGCGGTTCTCTGGCCCGCTGATCGAAAGGCTTCAGGCCGAGGAAGATCTGTGCGTTGGCGTCAACCAGCCGTATACCGGAGTTCTGCCGGGGGATGCGATCGACAAACACTGTACCGCGTTTGGACGCCCCAACGCACTGATCGAGCTGCGCAACGACTTGATCGCAGACCATGCGGGGCAAAGGGAATGGGCCGAGCGATTGGCGGTGATCCTGCAAGATGCATTGGAAGCCAGCGACCTTTGACCGCAAGTCCTGCGCGTGCTTTTCCGCTCATCACGCTGTTGTGAGCACGGCCTTCATGTCCCATATCAACTGGGAAAGGGGGTCATCATGACACAAGAGTTTTTGACGACGTTTTTTGGTTGGATGGCCGTGCTCAATATCGCGGTGCTTCTGTTTACCACCCTGATGGTTCTGCTTTTGCAGGATTGGATTGCCGACATTCACGGCAGGATGTTTCGGATGGAACGCCCGGATGTGAAACGCGCCTATTTCAGGTATCTTGCGAACTACAAAATCCTGACGCTGGTTTTCTGCATCGTGCCTTGGCTAGCATTGAAATTGATGTGAAAAGGCGCTTCGGCACGTCCGTTTCTTGTAACGGGTCCACTGGATTGTTAGGTCAGAAGCAACTCATTCGCCATCCGGAGCCAGATCATGGACAAGCAAACCGAAATTGAACTTCAGGCTGCCGCATTTCGCCGGTTGCAAAAACACCTGATGGAAGACCGCACGGACGTTCAGAACATCGACATGATGAACCTCGCCGGGTTTTGTCGCAACTGCCTGTCGCGCTGGTACCAGGAAGCGGCAAACGAAAAGGGAATCGAACTGGGCAAGGATGAAGCCCGCGAGATTTTCTACGGCATGACGATGGATGAATGGAAATCGAAATATCAAACCGAGGCCAGCCCCGAGAAACAGGCCGCCTTCAAGGTTGCGTTCGAAGAAAACGTCGGCACGAAAGACTGACAACGCAGAGCTCAAAAAGGCCCGCCGATCCGGCGGGCCTGTTGATTTGGATTACCGTTTCAAGCTGTTGTGCCACGCCCGCCATACGCTTTTGCGAGGCCCCTGGCCCAGACCAACAGATCAGAAGTCATGCGAAAAGCCCGTTTGCCTTGCCAAAATCAAGGTAGCACCTTTTGCTACGCAGGTTGTCGAGCACGTCTTCACCGGCGGAATTAGTATCTGAATGATACTCGGTAATTCCGGTGCCCTCTAACATACGATTCATCAAGTTGAACAAACCGCAAACTTGTATAGCGTCAAACAGCGCATTCTCGGACCAGCCGGCATCGTAGACTGCTTTTGCATCGGCTTCAGTCATGCGGGAGGGGCTGGTTGTTAATTTCCCGGAATAAGCCAAAATGGGTTTTAGACTGTCGTCGATATCCGCGCTTTCAAGATCATCCATCAAGTCCTCGATGGTGCTGACATCAATGCCGAAAGCCTTGGCATGCACGGTGTGCGCGCCATGACAAAAAGCGCAGGCGTTCAATCCGGAGACATAGGCTGCAATGATCTCTCGTTCCGCGATGCTGAGTTCACTGTCGCCCCGCATGACACGATTTTGGTACTCTGCCAGAGGTCCAAATTTCTCCGGGAAAGCGCGATAGACGTGGCCCAGATTCGCGTCTTCGGGCAGGGACGGAAACAGGTTTTTCATTTCAACCTCTCGAAAATCAGTATCTTGCATCCTAGCTGGGCTCCGGGCTTTCGCAAACAAGCAACCTTTTGCATGTCGCAAGGCGGCATGGGGTAGTTGGTGTTATCCCCGAAGATTGCAGTCAATTGCCGCGTTGCACGGTGTCAGTGTGCGTATGCTGTTGGCTAGTTTTAGGCATGCACGGAGTGCCGGACCTGTTTTGGAAGCTGTGGAAGCCTGTGACTGATGATCCAGGCCTTGCCGCAAACACGGGGGTTCCGGGTGCCCACAAGACGTTGGACATCTAGCGTGGTTTGGCCTTCAATCCACGCTCCTTGCCCAAAACAGACATCTTTAGCAGTCACATTACGATCCTTCACGAACTCTGGGTTCGGTCAGGTACCGAGCCGCTCGCCCACTATTGGAGCTGCAAAATATCCGGAACACAGAGTTTTCTTTTGGCCGGCATTATATCCGCACCATCAGATCGTTTCAGCCTTTTCGGCCCATCCTTGACCTTGACGTTCGGCTTGGACAATGGACCCCTCAAAGTCACTGGCCAGGGGCTTTTCGAAAGGGGTTCGCCAATCTTTCGGGGTTGCAGATTCAAATCCAGAGATTTTCCCGCCACATTAACATCGCCAAAAACAACAACCTGGACATGATCTGTTTCCAGGGTGGTTTGTTTGGTCGAAAAATTTCCATTTGAAATATTGATCGGCGCGCGCAAGCATACGATTGGCGCAACCTTTTGTTTTTCTTTTGTAAATACCCAAGGCAAGACCCCAAGCCCCGCCAGATCCAGAAGCTGCGTTTCGATCGAGCCGTCCCGCATTGAAACTGTAGCACTGCCATTCATGGTGTTGGCAAAATGTTTTGGTGAATCAGTTCCGCCGGTCACCGAAAAATCAGCATAGATCGTACCGCTGGCGCCCTTTTTGAAGTTCAGATTGTGGAGGATGTCATCCAGCTGCCAGCCGCCCGCCTTGCCGGTCAAAGTAAGCAGATGCGCGTCATTCGACAGATCCATTTGCCCGCTGACGTCGAAATGGGCGCCTCCGTATTCAAACTTCAACGGCCCGGCCTTAAGCTCTTCTTCGTTGAGGGTCAGATCACTCTGCAAACTGCTTATGCCTCTGGCGCCTTCGATATGCCGAAGTTCAATATCAACATCCATATCCATACCGGACAAGAGAATTGAACGGCCGATAGGTTCAAGCGTCACATCTCTCAGCGGACCGGTGGCACTGTCTTCTTGATCGGCATCTTCCTCGTCCGCCTCTGAACCGCCTAACTTCCTCAACTGTGCGACGGCCTGAATGATGGTGCGAATCTGATCCACCTTGATCAGCTCACTTTCAATAGTACCCCGCAATACAGGGGCACTTGTTGCATCATCAAGATCGGCCACGATTTGCAGGACAGAGTCGGCTACCTCGACAGCAGCATTTGCGTTCCAGTCAGTGCCCTGGCTGACAAGCCCGATTTCAAACCGCGCAGGACCGGTTTCGACACGTTCAAGTGACAGCGCCTCCAACAGATCCGCCCCGGATGGGACATCGACATCAATTGCCAGATCCAGGTCCTCGAATTTGAGCACGTTCTTGACCTTGCCATGCACCTCGAGATTCCAGACTTCCGTTTCGCTTGTCCGGCCATCCAGATTCGTTAAAGTCAGCTGATTTATGCCGCCGTTCAAATGAAAGTTGCCGGAAAACCTGCCAAGCTGGTCGTCCGGCCCCAACAACTCTGGAGAGATCAGACTGCTTGCCGGAATATCCATCAGACCTTCAGCTGATATGCCTTGCAACCTCAGCGCATCATCGACCGAGCCGTTCAAAATGACAAACGGATCAGCCGGGTTCCCAATTCTCAGGTTGATGCTTCCAACACGCAAGGCGCCTTCGGGTGTTCTGGATAGCTCGGAAAACTTGATTGGAGGCGGGCCTTCGCCCGAGGTGTCCAATGTGAACCCGTTGGTTTTGATAACCATTTGTCGCTGAGGAACCTGCCCAGGAACACTATCCATTACCATATCAACCGCAACAAGTTTAAGATCATATCGTGATGCGGCGGGGGCTGGTTCAGCATTTTCCGGGTACAACCGAATACGTGTTGTCAGCGATACATCTTCGGGGTTTCCCAATTCCCCGATTTGCCCGTTCAGCGAGAGGCTTTGACCACCATCCAACTCCGCCAGCACGGCCAGATCATCGATGCGGGAAGTGCCATTCGCCGTATGGAACGTTGCGCCAATACGCCCAGAGCCTTCCAATACTCGATCAAGTTTCAGGATGTCGAGAAGCTGGCCAAGTTCCACAATCTCTATAGTCGTCCTCACCTCAAGCCCGGCTTCCTGAGGGACTTCTTCGGCAAGAATAGAGACTTGTTCAAAAACCGCTGTTATCCGAAACGGGTCTTCCGCTGGAAACGTTCCGCTGAGCTCAAACCACTCGCCGTTCAGCGAACCTTCCCCAGCCGCAGAGGCCGTGTTGGTTTGATCGTCACGCTTCAAAAGCAGTTCAGGAAGCTGCAGATTCAGTTCAATCCCATTCAATTCATTCTGATAAAAAATGGTGATGTCGGTCAGGTCAACTGTGCGGTCCGACAGAATTCCGGCGACCGGTAGCATAGGAGGTTTTGCGGTTTGCGAAGCTGCTGCATTCGGTTGAGAAACAGAGTGCCAATTTCCAACGCCATCCTTGTCAGTGATCAGATTCAGGTGAAAACCCGAGATAGAAAGGCCACTTAGAGAAAGCTTATTGTTCCAGAGGTCACGCGCGGAAACCTCGAATTCAAGTTTGTCGATTGCCGCCAGCGTCGCATCTGCTTCCGGCGCCCCGGGTAGTACCAACCCCGCCGCTGATATCTGCAACTGCCGACCCAGACCGAGACGCACTTCATCTTCTATTCTGACGTCCTGACCAAGTTTCTTACTGATCAGGTTCTCAACAAAAGTGGCCCTGACAGAAGAAAACAACGCGGAGGACAGGAATAGCCAGGCCGCAAAGACAAAAACAAGCGCAACAGCGCAACAAATGAAAACACCTTTGACAACGTATCTCACGCTTCTCTCCCACGGCTCCAAGTCATCCTGAGCATCCTCATCAGACTGGTCCAAGTTGATTGTTAGTGCATCATCGGCCTGTAATCCATTGAGATGATGGATTTAGGTGCACTAAAGCGATAACGACGTTGGCTGAGTGAGCAATTTTTTGTTGCGATGTCTTCTCGATATTTCAATCGGTGTTCATGCGGCGAGCGGGTCGTAAATGACTTCGCCGTTTGAGCGGGTCACATTTAAAAGAAGCGAAGAGTTGTCATCCTCAGCAATATCGTCGGAAGCGCCGATCTATCCGCAGTGTCGACATGCTTGTTGTCGGCTCCAAACCAAAAAGCCAATGGAAATCGGTGCGCGAGCGTCTTCAACGTTAATATCACTCAGTATGGTGTTAAATCATGGATTAAGAGCATTTATCCAAATCTAATAGATAAGATTTGGCCCTTAGGAATCGTTTTATGCGTCTTTTGTGTCTGTGAGTTTCGTTTTGCGAGGCTGTCGCGGAGAAGCCATTGATCCATTGGATCAGTTGGATTGATTTTGGTTTGAGGGTTTGTTTTGGGAATTGCGACGCAGGTTGCGGGAGCAGGATTTGAACCTGCGACCTTCAGGTTATGAGATAGCTTATGGCCGCCTGCACCAACTACGCTAGAAAACGCTGATTTTCCCTATCTTATTGTAATCGTTGTTTTATTATTGACGACAAGCGCGCCCCGTTCCTACCTCTTACGCCATGAACCGCTTCCAGTTGCTTCCATAATGCTTCCACGGGGCGATGACAGAGAAAGGATGAGGGATGCCCAAACTGACCAAACGCGCCGTAGAAGCCTTACCGGTTGAGGCGAAAGACTACTTTGTTTGGGACAGCCAGATTGCGGGGTTTGGTGTCCGTGTCATGCCCTCTGGGGCAAAGACCTATCAGGCGCAGTATCGCAAAGGCGGACGGACACGACGCGTCTCCATCGGAAGACATGGCAAGATCACCGTCGACGAGGCCCGGAAGCTGGCAAAGGAACTGATGGGGCAAGTGGCTAAGGGTGAGAACCCCGCCGAAGAGATTGCCCAGCATCGCCGCGCGCCCACGGTCGCGGCTCTGTGCGAGCGGTTCTTTGATACCCACGTCAAGGAACGCTGCAAGCCGTCCACCCAAGGGGAGTATCGCAGGGCAATCGACCTGTTTATCGTTCCAGCAATTGGCAGCTTCAAAGTGGTCGACGTGGAACGGAAAGATATTGCCGAACTGCACCACAAGTTTCGGGACAAACCCTATCAAGCCAACCGGACGTTGGGCGTTTTGTCCAAGATGTTCAATCTGGCGGAAATCTGGGGTTTACGACCTGACGGGTCGAACCCCTGTCGCCATGTCCCAAAATACCGCGAAGAGAAACGGGAACGGTTTCTGAACCAAGATGAGTTGCAACGACTCGGGCAGGCTTTGACAGACGCGGAACGGGATGGCTCGGAGTCGCCCTTTGTCGTCGCCGCTTTCAGGCTACTAATCCTGACCGGGTGCCGTCTCGGTGAGATTCAAACCTTGCAATGGTCTTTCATCACAGACGCAGGAATGGAGCTTCCTGACACCAAGACGGGCGCGCGGCGCATTCCCCTGCCCCAACCGGCCCGAGCGGTTCTGAGCACCCTACCACGGCTTCCTGACAACCCTTATGTAATCACCGGGGCTGTTCCCGGCCACTACGCGACCGACCTGCAAAAGCCATGGCGTCGTATACGTAAGCGGGCCGGTTTGAATGATGTTCGTATTCATGACTTGCGCCACACCTATGCATCAAACGCCGTGTCATCGGGCATGCCGATCCAGATGGTCGGGCGGTTGCTGGGTCACAGTCAGATTCAGACCACCATGCGGTATGCGCATTTGGCAGATGATCCAGTACGGCAGGCTGCAGAAGAAAATGCGTCGCGACTCAATACGTTGGTCGGAGGGCAGGAAACCGGCAGGAGGCTGCGTCTGGTTAGGTAAGGCATTAAGGGCGACCAACTCCAAAGACGTATACGTAGGCTGCCTACATTACGTAGCGCGCCTACGTATACGATACGTTACATAGGGATTTTCTGCCCACCCGAGGCAAACACAACTCCGCGTATACGTAGGGTAGTAAAAAGCCTCGCCTCGAGCCGATACCTCCAATGACCGCTCTGAGCCCGAAGCGGAGGTGCTATTGGTTCGCCTTTCGCAAATGCAGCGAACTTTTTGCCAAATCCAATGACTGCGCCGCAAATTAAAAGAGGTCATTCATTCACAGCGCAAAGAACTTTGGGGCACCGATGTCGGACACTCGGACAAAAGGGCTCAACGGATCACTGCTAAGAATTTACTCGATCGGCCGTTTTGAGAATGCGCTAAACGTTGAAAATATCAGCCAGTCTCGCTCTGTCTGAGACGGGGCGGCGACAGGAAGAGCACCGCCCCGGAACCACCGGGCATATCAGGGGGAGGGGCAGTGCCCGGCGGTGATCTGTAAGACTTGCAGGTGCGTGTTCGCTATTTGATAGGAACGACCTTAACCTCTGAGGTAATTCGGGCCACGTAATCCGTAATAGCTTCGGCACTTTCCGGTTGATAGAGGCGGATGACCTGCGTCCAGCCGGGTTGCACGTCGATGTTGTTTGGCTGCCCCGGACAATTATATCGGAACGTGATGGAACCGTCCGCGTTCTCTTCCGCCGCCCGATTGTTCAGAGCAAAGTTCTCTTCGACGATCCAGCTTTCTGCACTGTAGGTCGTCACCGAGAAAAACGCACCGTCGTCAAATTTCAGAGGTGGGGACGGCAGGGTCATCTCGGAACATGCGCCTTCAGCCGAAGCGCCCTCAGGAACGATCGTCGAAATGTAGACAGCATCCTTGTAAGGCAAGCCGCCCCACCCTTTCGCTGTGGCAATCAGGAACATTTCCGGGTCAACATCCTCCGGGCGGCCAAAGAACAACTCCGGCTTGTCTGCTTCTGCTGCTCGAGCGACCAGCGAGGCCCTGACAACATCGAGGCTTTCGGTATCGAACCCCTTGGGCGCATAGGGCTCTGTCGAAGCGGCCTCAATCAGGAAGCCATCCTGATGCGCGTGCGCCTCTGCAAGTCCGGCCTCATCCGTTGATTTCAACCCGGTTCGCATGTTGAGAAACACGTAGCGGCCTGTGGTCAGGTCCTCAGGGGTCAGAGTGACGCTCTCGCCAGCATAAAGCACGTGCAGAGTATAGTGCGCCTCGTCGATGATCTGGATCATCGAAAGGTAATCCCAGTCAGGATTGGTGATCGTCGCACCACCCATCGTATCGACGACAGCATGGCTATAGAGCACATCCTTGTTCTCGGTGATTACGAACTGGTTGTCCGGACTGGATGGCTCGCGCGAATGCCGGATTGTGTTCACTTCATGCTCAGCAGAGTGCTCCGACATGTATTTGTCAGTTTCGGCGATCGTAAAATTGTCGAGAGTGACCTGGGTGCCATCAGCCATGGCCGCACCGGCAAAGATCATGCCGACGAAAAACACAGGTGCAAATGTTCGGGTCATCAGTTTGCCTCCGTGACGTCTGGCAATGTGTATGTCCGGTCGAGCACGGCCTGGCCGGGGCGGTAGATGCGCATCAAGAAGTTCCAGCCGTCGCTGATGTCGACGCGGTTGGGCTGTGCGCCGCAGAGCACCTCAGCGCCGTAGTGCACAGTGAAGGTGCCGTCGTCGTTCAGGCTCACGTTGCGGTCATTAACAATGTTGTTGTCGCTCTCCATGAAGCCGTCGGCGCCGTAGACGGTGATCGACCAGAAGGCATCATTGGGCGGCACTTCGTAGGTCGCCGTATAGCAGGCTTCCGCTGAGGCCGGGCCGGTGTAGTTGATGTAGACGGCATCTTTCTCCGGGAAGAGCCCCCAGGCACCAGCGACTGCGAGATGGCGGGTTTCCTCGTTCACTTCGCCTCGCGGGCCCATCCAGTCGGGCTCGTACTGGCTGAACTTCTGGAATTCCTTTTCGTACTCGGCACGCAGGGCGAGCATGCTGTCCACGTCCCATTGCGGTTCGGGGAAGAGATCGTGGCTTGCCGCTTCGATGACGAACTTGTTCTGCATATCGTTGACGAGCGCCACATCCGCCGGATCGCTCGGGTCCATGATCTGGATCCGCATGATCAGAGCGACATATTTGGTGTCGCCCGGGATCTCGTAAGTGCCCGGCTCGTAGAAGACCACGGGCGCGTAGTGGTCGTTGTCGATGACGAGGATAGAGAAATAGCGGTCATCCGGAAACTCAGGAATCGTGATCGTTGCGCCGCCCTCGGTATCGACCACGGAGCCGGCATAAAGCGTATCGCGGTTCATCCGTACCACGGCCTGCGCGTCCAGTGGCGTCGGCTTGCGGATGTAGTAGAAGCGGTTCACGTCACTTCCAGCATTAAGCTGGAACTGGGAGAAGGACATGTCGACTTCAGCCCGGATGTATGTCTTGGGCGTGACAGTTTCTTGAGCAAGCGCGGGCGCTGCAGCGAAAGTAATGAGACTGGCAGACTTAACAATTTCTTTCATTCACTTCTCCCAATCGTTTTCCGAGTTATCAGCCCCGACGTGACGTAGCTCAATCGAACGCCGCGACAACACCCACTTTGCTTTACTCGTGTCGTCTGACTGCCGGTGATTTTTCATGTATAGCACCTGCAGGGAATGTCTGTTTTGTCCGCATGGCGGACATTGCCCTTCTGAAACAGAGGTGCCCTAATGATCGGTCTAGCTGTACGCAGGTTAAGTTTGTGTCCCGTACATAAGATATACAGGGGACGTTGCACCCTATTAACTTTACTCACTACATCGCGTACCTATCCCGGGCATTTGAAAGGGCGGAGCAGTGAGCCAACCAACAACCAACCAGCTAGACCGTTTGTGGCGTAGTGGCTTTGCTATGACCCAAGCTTGGGTCGTGTATGCGGAGCCTAAGTTAAAGGAACGCTGGGAAGAGCTGCAGAGATCGTCAGCCATCAGCGCCCTTGAAGATGGAATGACCAAAGCTTCGGCTATGGAGGCAGACGCAGTCACCAAATTTCAAATGCTGCTGGAGGGACCACAGAAAATCCTAGAGGCACGCAATACTGTTAGACAAACCCTACAAGAGAACATCCTAAAATACATCGCGGGCGGCCATCTTCACGCCTATGGCTTTGAGCCGCCAAGGAAAGTTGCCAGTACCCCGATAGCAATTCCTAACGCAGCGTGGTCTGGCCGCTGCAATTGGGATGAGGGAAAACTGAGCTTTAGGGGATTGGAGTTCATTGAGGTACGTCTCACCACCAATTGTATTCGAAATGAAATCCTTGAGCGCGGTCATGTAGACACCACACCGTCGCGCGCGCCGGGTAGACCATCGGTCAAATCTGACATCGAAGCAGCTTTTCATGCGCTCCATGAAGCTGGCGAAATAGACCCAACGGCATCGCAAATGTCGCACTACCCTAAAGTCAGACGGTGGCTTGAATTGAACCGTCCAGACCTAGACGTGCCACCTGCTCAGATGTCGGACAAAACGATTCACAGAATTTTTTCACCGTTTTTCAATGATTTGAAGAAAATCTCAAATCTATAAATTGTTTGGGATTTTAGAGATATTTTTAGAGATTGGGGATTTGTCCAAGTCTAGAGCATCAGCAACTCAACACGGAGTAAATCGATGCTCATCAACGAACCTGCAAACGACAACAACCGCCCCGCGACAGATTATCTCGATGGCTTTATCGACGAAAGCAAAGCCGCCGACTTCCTGTGTCAGAGCGTGCGCACCATCCAGAAATGGCGCGTGACGGGGTTTGGCCCGAAATTCTACAAGTCGGGTCGGTCTGTCCGCTACCGCCGCCGTGAGCTTTTGGAATGGGCTGAGGCGCGCCGCTACGGCAACACCAGCAGTTACACCGCAGCCTGAGTTTTGCCCGCGCAGGGTTGGCAGCGCTGCGCGGGATTTTGGGGCCGGAATGGCTCTGACGGGGCGCGGTCGAAACGGTCCCGCGTCCCTTTCCTCAAACATCAACAGAAAGACACTGAACCATGGCAAATCAGCCTGCACAGAAATTCAAAATTGGACTGATCACTGCAACCATCTGGGATAATGACGGCTTCTATTCGGTCGATATGTCCCGCGCCTACAAAACCGACACCGGCGAATGGCGCAATTCGAACAGCTTCCACCATTCGGACCTGCTCAATATTGCCAAATGCGCGGAGCGCGCCGAAATCTGGATTGGCCGTCAAACCAATGCCAGGTGATGGCAGCGCCGGAGCGGCTTCGCTCCGGCCCCAAAACAAATGCTGCCCCGCCGGAGGCACAAAGGGGGCATAAGCCCCCGCACTCTTTTCCCCACATCGCCAATTATCCCAGCGGCAGGGTATGCCGCGATTGAGGGGGGTCTTGTAACACCCCCCTCCACGAATACGAAAGCGAAGGTCAGCGTAAATGGAAGCTACTATCCTGCATTCGGGCTTCGATGGGCTGAAATTTACTGTTCAAGCCGATATCCCCGACGACTTTCGCGAAGAACTGGCATCTGCCAAGCAACATGCCAAAGAAACCTACGGAGATTGCGTCCTTGAATTTGGCACCGTGTCACTCAACGTGACCAGCAAAGGTGCAAGAGGCTTTACCGCTCATACAGGCGACCACGGGGCCGTATGGCTGTTCCAAGACCCGCAGGACCGTATTTCCAACAATCCCGGCATCACCGTCGACTTTCGCGCCTTTGGCCTTGCTACAGGCGGTCTGGAAGATGCTGAGCAACACTTTCGTCACTGCATGGAAGCGTTTGGCATCAAATATGTAGAAACGCAATTGCGGGTCGCGCGGGCTGACTTCGCCGTGGACTTGCTGGCCCCTTGGTTTGAACCCGACCGCGAAGCCTTGGTTGTTCCACCCGGCACCAAAGTCACGGAATACACGGGCGTTGATGAAACCGCGACGGTTGCCAGCGGGGCGCGTGTGGTTGGCCTGCGTGCCGGGGCCGTCGCCAACCGGCAATTGGCGATCTATGACAAGCGGGCCGAAGTGATCCAGCAGAACAAGATGGGCTGGCTAACCATCTGGAATGCGGCACTGGAAGCTGCGGGCAAACCGCCCCTTGATCTGACTGACCGGGCATCAAGTCAGGTCTGGCGCTTTGAGGTGCGGCTTGGCTCCAAGCAACTCCGCAACCGCTTCGAAATGCGGAATTGGCAGGATGTGAATAATATCATCGGGGACGCTTTCACAGACGCGCTGGGGCGCATTCGTTACTGCATGCCGACCGCAGACGGAAACCGCGCCCGATGGCCCACCCACGAACTTTGGCACCAATTTGAGGCTGTGGTTGGCAACGACCTATTGCAGAACTGTGCGGGCGTTCTGCCCAGCGATGTAGTTAAAGCTAACCGGGCTGCGAAGATGCGGGAATTGGACGCGCAGCTTGCAGGGCTGTTTGTAACGCGCGCAGCGATTTCGGACGTGTCTGCGGACAGTTTTGGCGACTTTTTGGAGAACCATTCGGATGTTTTGGCTCGGCTGATTGAAGAAAACTCTACACCGCTCCCTGAAAGGTTGTCCAAAGCGCGCGGGAAGTATCGGTTGTCTTGAGTAAGGGCCACTGAGCTGCCCTTCGCTGCTAGTGCAAGACTGGGTCTCAGCGACGTCGGCAATGCACAGGAAGCGGACTTTAAATCAAAGATGCAGTGATTTTGCGCCGTGGACAGCGGCTATGTGGACAAAAACTTCCGTTGGACCGGCTCCTATTCACAGGGAAATGCTTCCGTCAGAGCATTCGTAAACAGAATTTGTGCGGGTATGTGGCGAAGCTCGGGGTTCTCTTTCAAGTAAGCTACAAACACATCGACCATCTGCACTGAATTGACAGTGTTCGGAGTGCAGTATCCGAGGACATCCGTGACCGCTCTCATCGTTTCTTGAAGGCTCGACCCTTCGACGTTTTGTTGTGCGGCAAGCGCAGTGTACATTCCACCATCATTTACGCCAAAAACGTAGCCGGAACAGAACGCTTCGTCGCTGCGCACAGTACTGCTACAAACTTCCCACAGCGCGTTTCCATCTAGGCTCTGGGCTGACACGACCCCGGCGCTAGAAGTCAAAATAGTAGCTAAGACCAGATGCTTCATTTGCTAATCCTATCACTCGGCATGGTGGCAGTGTCTTCGGATTAGATTTACTTACCTAAGAGTTATGTGCCTTTTTAATCTGTGCCAACTTCTTTCTCAAAATCGCCAGTTTTTGGGAGCACTCTCATAGCGGATTTATCGATCGGCTATACTGGCAATGACCGCTACGGGCTCATTTGTTGGAATTTGCGCAAGCTTCGTTTGTTGCGCGTTCGCCACACGCGGTTTGTGTGTCGCTTGCTTCCACAGTGCTTCCACGGGGTGTTGGCGCGCGGCGGCATTGCCGCTTGATCCGACCCTTAACGCATTGCTTTAGTTGAGGAATTATTGGTTGCGGGAGCAGGATTTGAACCTGCGACCTTCAGGTTATGAGCCTGACGAGGTTTGATCGTTAAGCAAACAGTCCAGTGGACTGTTTGTAGATCGAACGGGCTGCTGGAAGTTGGTTGCGGGGAGAGGATTTGAACCTCTGACCTTCAGGTTATGAGCC
>NZ_WVQX01000011.1:0-124906 GCF_013110595.1 Ruegeria sp. HKCCD6428 | reverse complement strand
TGCCGCCAAGCTCGACGTGCAAAGAGTGGAGAGGCGTGCGCTTCGGTGTGGTCATTTCTTCAACCTTTCAATCAGCGGGACTGGTCGCGGACGACCATGACGGTGCAATGCGCATTGCGCACGACACGGGCCAGGTTCGGGCCAATCTCGTAGTTCGGAAAATCGCCCTTGGTCGATGCCATGACGATCAGATCAAAGCCTTCCTTGTAGGCAAGCTTCAGGATTTCGCGGTAAACACTGCCTTCTTCGACATGGACCGGCACGTCGGAAGCCTTGGCATGATCCAGAATCGCCTGAACCGCACCCCGCACGTGGTCTTTTGCGCCGGCACCATAGTTGGCGGGCAGGTTTGGCAGCTGGATGATCTCGGGGATGACGGCAACCGCATGCAGTTCGGCACCGTAGAATTTTGCCTGTTCCAAGGCGGTCGGCAGGGCCAGTTTCCACGAGCGGTCGTCGGTGTGATCAATGGGCAGCAGGATTTTCGTGGCCATCACGTCTCTCCTCGAGATATTGAATTCGGTTTCAAAGGCGGGGGGCCGGGATGGCCCCCCGTTTTGGTCGGGCCGAGCTTATTCGGCAGGTGTGCCGCCCGGCTCTTCGGACTTGCCGCCCGAGGCGAAGAACTCTTTCGTCAGTTTGAAGACGATCGGGCTCAGCAGCGCCAGGGCGATCAGGTTCGGGATGGCCATCATGGCGTTCAACGTATCGGCCAACAGCCAGATGAAGCCCAGATCCGCAGTTGCGCCGAAGTAGATCATCACGATCCACAGAACGCGATAGGGCATCAGGGATTTCACGCCCAGCAGGAACTCGACACATTTCTCGCCGTAGAACGACCAGCCGAGGATGGTGGTGAAGGCAAAGATCGACAGAGCGATGGCGATCAGATACCCGCCGATACCTGGCAGCGACAATTCGAACGCGTGGCTGGTCAGCGCCGCACCGGATTCACCCGATGTCCATGCACCCGACGCGATGATGGCCAGACCGGTGATCGAGCAGACGATGATGGTATCGATGAACGTACCCAGCATCGCGATCAGGCCCTGGTTGATCGGACCCTTGGTTTCGGCAGCGGCGTGCGCGATCGGGGCCGAACCCAGACCGGCCTCGTTCGAGAACACACCACGTGCCACACCGAAGCGGATGGCGGCCCAGACGGCTGCACCTGCGAAACCACCTTCGGCGGCGGACGGGGTAAACGCATAGGTAAAGACCAGCGACAGCGCATGTCCGATGTTGCCGATGTTGATGAGAAGAACCAGCAGGCCCGCGATGATATATGCAACGGCCATGAAGGGGACCAGCTTACCAGCAACCGCACCGATGCGGGTGATACCACCCAGGATAACGGCTGCGGTCAGAACCATCAGAACAACGCCAGTGACCGAGGTGTTCAGGCCAAAATTGGCTTCCAGCACCTGAGCAACACCGTTGGCTTGCACACCGTTGCCGATGCCGAAGGCAGCAACCGCGCCGAACAGGGCAAAAGCCACGCCCAGCCAGGCCCATTTCGCACCAAGACCGTTCTTGATGTAGTACATCGGGCCGCCGACATAGTTACCCAGCTCGTCTTTTTCGCGATATTTCACTGCGCAGACGGCTTCGGCATATTTGGTGGCCATGCCCACCAGGGCGGTCATCCACATCCAGAACAAGGCGCCTGGACCGCCCAGGAAGACAGCAGTGGCCACACCGGCGATGTTACCTGTACCGATGGTCGCCGACAGCGAAGTCATCAGTGCGTTGAACGGGCTGATCTGCCCTTCGCCCTGACCTTCACGGCCTTTGAACAACAGGCTGAAGCCTGTGCCAATGCGCAGGATCGGCATGAATTTCAGCCCGACCTGCAGGAAGAAGCCAACGCCGAGGATGAGAACCAGCATCAGCGGCCCCCACACGACGCCATTGATGGCCCCTACGATTGAATTTAACGCTTCCATGGTTTCCCTCCCATTTGCGTTTGGTTTATGCCCCGGTCGCGATGGCCCGCTGGCGGGCCTGCTTGAGGGCAGTGAAATCTTCGTCGGCATGGAACGACGAACGGGTCAGCGGCGTGGCTGACACGTGCAAAAAGCCCTTGGAACGGGCGATCTGTTCCAGTTGGGCGAACTCCTCGGGTGACCAGAACCGGTCAATCGGATGATGTTTCGGTGTCGGTTGCAGATACTGCCCGACCGTCAGAAAATCGACATTGGCCGCGCGCAGATCATCCATCACCTGACGCACGTCGTTCATGCTTTCACCCAGCCCGATCATCAGGCCGGATTTGGTGAAAATCTCGGGGTTCGCGCGTTTGGCATCGTCCAGCAGCCGCAACGAAGTGTAATAGCGCGCGCCGGGGCGGACCGTCGGGTACAGATGCGGGACGGTTTCAAGGTTGTGGTTGAACACGTCCGGCGCTGCGTCAAAGACGATTTTTGCGGCGTCGCCCTTGCCCAGGAAGTCGGGGGTCAGAACCTCGACCGTGGTGCCGGGGTTCTGATGCCGGACGGCGCGGATGGTCTGGGCGATATGCTCGGCCCCGCCATCGGCCAGATCATCACGGTCGACCGAGGTGATCACCACATGGCGCAGGCCCAGTTTCTTGACCGCCGCCGCAACCCTGCCGGGTTCGAACGCGTCCAGCGCATCGGGGCGGCCGGTGGCCACGTTGCAGAACGAACAGCCCCGCGTGCAGATCTCGCCCATGATCATCATGGTTGCATGGCGCTTGGACCAGCATTCGCCGATATTGGGGCAGGCCGCTTCTTCGCAGACCGTTGCCAGATCGTGTTCACGCATCAGACGCCGGGTTTCGTAATACTCGGCGCTTTCGATCTTCTTCTTGCGAATCCATTTCGGTTTGCGCGGGATGACACTGTCGGCCTTCTTGGCCTTTTCCGGGTGACGTGGTCGAAGCTGGATAGTCATCTGGCTGTCCTCACTTACGCGTGGATTGCGCGGCCCATGGCATCGAGGCAGGCTTCCTTGACCGCCTCGCCCATCGCCGGGTGCGCATGACAGGTTGCTGCAACCTCGGCGACCGTCGCGCCTTTAGTCATGGCCAGTACCAGCTCGGCGATCAGATCGCCGCCATGGGCACCGCAGATATGGGCTCCGAGGATCTTGCCGTCGGAACCGGCCAGAACCTTGACCGCGCCATCTGTTTCACCCGTCGAACGCGCCCGCGAATTGGCCATGAAGGCAAACTTGCCGACAACATATTCGACGCCCGCGTCTTTCAGGGCCTCTTCGGTCTGACCAACCGAGGCCACTTCGGGATCGGTGTAGACCACACCCGGCACGGTGTTGTAATCGACATGACCGGCTTCGCCGGCCAGCATCTCGACACAGGCAACGCCGTCCTCTTCGGCCTTGTGTGCCAGCATCGGGCCGGGAACACAGTCACCAATGGCATAGATCCCGGGCACCGACGTCTGGAACGAGCTGTCGACTTCGATGAAGCCACGCGGGTTTACGGCCACGCCCAGCTCTTCCAGCCCAAGCCCGCGCGTCACCGGGCGGCGGCCCACAGCAATCAGAACCTTGTCGGCTTCGACCACTTCTTGCTTGTCCTTGCCGACGCGGTCTACGGTCAGGGTCAGGCCAGCCGCGGATTTCTCAACCGATTTGAGGGCGCGACCCAGTTGGAACTTCAAGCCGCGTTTGGACAGCGCCCGCTGCGCCAGCTTGGCGATCTCGCCGTCGATGCCGGGCAATACGCGATCCAGATATTCGACCACGGTGACCTTGGCACCCAGACGCGCCCAGACCTGCCCAAGTTCCAGACCGATGACACCGGCACCGATCACCACCAGATGGTCCGGCACGCTCTGCAACGCGATTGCGCCGGTCGAACTGAGCACATCCTGCTCATCAATCTCGATCCCCGGCAGTGAGGTCGGCTCGGATCCTGTCGCGATCAGGATGTTCTTTGCTTCGTATACGCTGTCGCCAACCTTGACCTGACCAGTGGCCGCGATGCTGGCCCAGCCTTCAATCAGATCGACGCCGTTCTTCTTGAACAGGAACGCGATGCCCTTGGTCAGATCTCCGACGATCTTGTCCTTGCGCCCCATCATCGCACTGACGTCGATGCTGACCCCCTCGACCGCAATGCCATGGGAGGAGAGATGTGCAAGCTCGGCATATTTGGCCGAGGAGGTCAGCAACGCTTTGGAGGGGATGCACCCCACGTTCAGACAGGTACCGCCCAGTGCGCCGCGCCCTTCGACACAGGCCACATTCAGCCCCAGCTGAGCCGCGCGGATCGCGGCAACATAGCCGCCCGGTCCGCCCCCGATAACGATGAGGTCATAGGTATTCATTTCGCGCACTCTCAGTAGATCGGGTAGCTTGCGCAAAGAGCGCGAACCTGTTTGCGGGTTTCCTTTTCGACGGTTTCGTCACCGTCAGGAGACTTCGCGAGCGCCTCCAGAACATCACCGATCAGATGGCCGATCTGCCTGAACTCTTCCGGGCCAAAGCCACGGCTGCACCCGGCGGCGGTGCCCAGACGGATGCCGCTGGTGATGGTGGGTTTTTCCGGATCTCCGGGAACGCTGTTCTTGTTGCAGGTAAAGCCGGCCCGTTCGAGCGCCGCCTCGGCGTCCTTGCCGGTTACGCCGATCGGGCGCAGATCGACCAGCATCAGGTGGTTCTGGGTGCCGCCAGAAACGATGTCACATCCGCGCGCCATCATGACGCTGGCCAAGGCCGATGCGCTGTCAACGACGCGCTGCATGTATTCCTTGAATTCGGGTTTCAGTGCCTCGCCAAAGGCCACCGCCTTGCCTGCGATGACGTGCATCAGCGGGCCACCCTGCAGGCCTGGGAATACGGCCGAGTTGATCTTTTTCGCCAGCGCCTCGTCATTGGTCAGGATGATGCCGCCACGAGGGCCGCGCAGCGTCTTGTGCGTGGTCGAGGTCACGACATGTGCGTGTCCTACAGGCGAGGGGTGCAGGCCGGTCGCCACCAATCCGGCAATATGAGCCATATCGGCCAGCAGCCATGCGCCAACCTCGTCCGCGATTTCACGGAATCTGGCAAAGTCGATCTTTTGTGAGTAGGCGGACGCACCTGCGATGATCAGCCTGGGCTTTTCCGCCCGCGCCAATTCGGCGACCTGATCATAATCGATCAACCCTGCATCGGTCAGGCCGTACTGCACGGGCCGGAACCATTTACCGGACTGCGCCGGTTTCGCACCGTGGGTCAGATGGCCACCTGCGTCCAGCGACATGCCAAGAATGGTATCGCCCGGGTTCAGCAGCGCTAACTTGACGGCCCCGTTGGCTTGTGCGCCGGAATGGGGCTGAACGTTGGCATATTCACAGCCAAACAGCTTCTTGAGGCGTTCGATCGCCTCGACTTCGACCTCGTCAACATATTCGCAGCCGCCATAATAGCGGCGGCCCGGATAGCCTTCGGCGTATTTGTTGGTCAAGACCGAACCCTGCGCTTCGATCACGGCCTTCGAGACAATGTTCTCCGAGGCGATCAACTCGATCTGTTCCGCCTGGCGTTCACCCTCGCGCGAAATGGACGCAGCAATGACGGGATCTGCCTCAATCAGCGACGTTTTGAACATAGTCTCCTCCTTTTGCCCCGAATCCTCAGTGCGAAACTTTGTTTCCTATAGGGGAAATAATGCGCCTTAGGCAACAAAAATCTCTTATTCAAGAAGTTGCGTATATATTGGGAGGCATGTAACCTTTGATAAAACAGGGGGAATTCAATGGGCGACGAAAGCCGAAATGATGTTTCCGGACAGGAATTTCAGGATGAAGGAGAGGCTCTGGGCCGCTCCATCCGCGATGCGCGGCGCGCGAAAGGGTGGACTCTGGAAGAAGCCGGCCGCGCTGCGGGTATCGGGCGCTCGACGCTGTCCAAGATCGAAAACAACCAGACGAAGCCAAGCTTTGACATAGTACGGCGTCTGACACAGGCCCTGGATATGAGCACCCCGCAGTTGTTTCTTCAGTCGGGTCAATCCGGCATTTCAGGCCGCCGTGATTTCACTCCGAAGGGCGAGGGAGAATTCAAGGATACGCCCACTTACCTGCATGAACTGCTTTGCCCCGAACTGACCAGCAAGCGAATGCTGCCCTATATCGCGACAATCAAGGCGCGCGACCTGTCGGAGTTCGAGACGTGGATCCGACATTCCGGAGAAGAATTCATGTATGTGCTCAGCGGTGAACTCATCTTCGTTTCTGAACATTACCGCCCTTTGCCAATGAAGGCCGGTGACTCGCTTTATTATGACAGCGGAATGGGGCATGGGTGTATTTCGACCAGCGAAGAAGACGCCAAGGTGCTGTGGGTTTCGCTGGAATAGCCCCCAGGGTTCTGTGGTTTTCCAGAAAAGCGGGCATCGCCATGCGCACCCGTTTCAGCCGTCAGACAGGCTTCGGTGGCGAAACGCCGTCGGTGTCTGGCCGAATTCTGCCTTGAATGCCCGCGTCATGGCGCTGGCGTTTTCATATCCGCAACGACCGGCAATTTCGGCGATGGACTGCTCGGTATCTTCTGCCAGATTGCGTGCAAGGTTCAGCCTCAGCCGGCGGTAAAGCGCCTGCGGCGTGGTCTTGAGCTCCGCCTGAACGCGCATTTCGATGCGCTTTTGCGAACACCCGATCTTGCGCGCCAGTTCCCTGATCGAAAGCGGTGTTTCAATGTTCGCCTGCATGACAGCCAGAGCGCGATTGACCAAAGTGTCTTCGGACTTGAGAGGCAAAGGGTAATGATCCTGCCCATTTCGGCTCATCAGAAGATGCCCGACTTCCATGGACAGAAGAGGGCCGTGATCCCTGCGGATCAGGGCCGAGGCCAGATCGAACGCGGCCATCGCCCCGGAACAGGTCAGCCTGTTGCCATCGATGACAAAACGTTCCTGCACCGCATCCACGGCCGGAAAGCTTTCTTCGAACCGGGAAAGTTCGTCCCAGTGAATGGTTGCCCGGTGCTCATCCAGCAAACCGGCCCGGGCCAGCAGCCAGCTGCCGGTATCCAACCCTGCCACTTGCCGGTGTTTTCGGGCCGCAGCCAGCACGATGCGTGTGGTCGATCGCGTGTCCAGCTTGCGATATCCATAAGACGGCATGACCACCAGAACGTCGCCTTGCTGGTCAAAGATTGGACCATTCGGTGTAACGACAAGGCCGCTGGAACTTTGCACGGGGTCTCCGTCAATGGAACAGAAACGCCATGAATACAAAACCTGCCTCGACAGGTTGTTCGCAGCCCTGAGCGGTTCGACCATGTTTGCAAGGCAATGGTTCGAAAACCCGTTGAAGAGCAGGATGTTGTATTGTCGCGTCAAAATTTTCGAATTTGGCATGAATAGATATCAACTCTGCATGTCGTGACCATGGGCGATGGCGTTTGGTTGGTCAACCACCGATCCAGGGAACACGCGCCATGCAGTTTGGTCTGACAGAAGAACAGGACATGATCGTCTCGACGGTCCGCAGCTTTGTTGAAAACGAAATCTACCCGCATGAAGACGCGGTCGAGCGCTCGGGAACCGTGCCTCCTGAGCTGGGTGAGCAGATCAAGCAGAAATGTATCGATCTGGGCTTTTATGCCTGCAACTTCCCCGAGGAAGTCGGCGGCGCAGGTCTGTCTCATCTGGATTTCACCTTGGTCGAGCGCGAGCTTGGCCGAGGGTCAATGGCGCTGACGCATTTCTTTGGGCGCCCGCAGAACATCCTGATGGCCTGCAACGACGAGCAGCGCGAACGGTATCTTCTGCCTGCCGTACGTGGCGACAAGATGGACGCTCTGGCGATGACCGAACCAGATGCGGGTTCGGATGTGCGTGGTATGAAATGCCAGGCGGTGCGCGATGGCGGCGATTGGGTTGTCAACGGATCGAAACATTTCATCTCGGGCGCGGAACACGCGGATTTCTTCATCGTCTTCATCGCGACCGGCGTGGACGAAACTCCCAAGGGCCCGAAGAAACGCATCACCACTTTCCTGGTGGATCGCGGTACTCCGGGGTTTGAAGTGCGCGAGGGCTACAACTCGGTCAGCCACAAGGGCTACAAGAACTATATCCTGTATTTCGACAACTGCCGTCTGCCCGACGCACAGGTTCTGGGCGAGGTTGATGGCGGCTTTGCCGTGATGAACGAATGGCTTTACGCAACCCGCCTGACGGTTGCTGCGTTCTCGGTCGGTCGCGCGCGGCGCTGTTTTGACTATGCGCTGAACTATGCGGCCGAGCGCAAGCAGTTCGGCCAGCCCATCGGCAAGTTTCAGGGCGTCGGCTTCCAGATCGCCGACATGATCACCGAGATCGACGCCGCCGATTGGCTGACACTCGCGGCCGCGTGGCGTCTGGATCAAAACCTGCCATCAAACCGCGAGATTGCCTCGGCTAAGCTCTATGCCTCGGAAACGCTGGCGCGGGTGACGGATACCACGCTGCAAATCTTCGGCGGGATGGGTTTGATGGACGATTTCCCGATCGAACGGTTCTGGCGCGATGCCCGGGTCGAGCGCATCTGGGACGGCACCAGCGAAATTCAGCGCCACATCATCAGCCGCGATCTTCTACGTCCCCTGGGCGCCTGACCATGAACAAAGACCTGACCCGGCTGCTGCGCCCGAAAACCATCGCCGTCATCGGTGGCGGCGCGTGGTGTCAGCAGGTTGTTCTGCAATCCGAACGCATGGGCTATGCCGGTCGTATCTGGCCGGTGCATCCCAAAGCGTCGGAAATTGCGGGCCACAGGGTTTTCGGCCACATCGAGGACCTGCCCGAAGCCCCGGATGCGGTTTTCATCGGTATCAATCGCCACGCCACCATCGAGGCCGTTCGTGTCCTGTCCAGTATGGGCGCAGGTGGGGCGGTGTGCTTTGCCTCGGGCTTTTCCGAGGCCGTTGCCGAAGATGACACCGGTGAGGATTTGCAGGATCAACTGATTGCCGCAGCCGGTGACATGCCCATTCTTGGCCCGAACTGCTATGGCTTCATCAACGCGCTGGATGGGGCGCTGTTGTGGCCGGACCAGCACGGGGCCACCCCTGTGGACAAGGGCGTGGCGATCCTGACGCAAAGCTCGAACATCTCGATCAACCTGACCATGCAGAAACGTGGGTTGCCTATTGCCTACATGATGGCCTGCGGAAACATGGCCCAGACCAGCCAGGCCGAAATCGCCTCGGCCTTGATCGATGATCCGCGCGTCACCGCCGTGGGTCTGCATATCGAAGGGTTCAAGGACATCCGGGAATGGGAAGCGCTGGCCGCCAAGGCCTATTCAAAGGGCATCCCGCTGGTCGCCCTGAAAGTGGGTGCGTCGGAGCAGGCACAGGCCGCGACGGTCTCGCACACTGCGTCGCTTGCGGGCAGCGATGCGGGCGCGCAGGCCCTTCTGGACCGGCTGGGCATTCCGCGTCTGTCCGCGTTGCCGGACTTTCTTGAGACGCTGAAACTGTTGCACTGCTATGGGCCGCTGCCGGGTGGCCGCATCGCTTCGATCAGTTGTTCAGGGGGTGAGGCGAGCCTGATCGCGGATATGGCGGTTGGTACGGGCCTGAGTTTTCCGCAGTTGAGCCATGACAAAAGGGCGCGCTTGCGTGACGCGCTTGGCCCTATGGTCGCTGTGAACAACCCGCTGGATTATCACACGTATATCTGGCGCGACGAAGAGGCGATGGCACAGGCCTGGTCGGGCATGACGGGTGACGACATCGACCTGACGTTCTCGATCGTCGACTATCCGACGACGGATCCGACCGACTGGAGTTGCGCGACCCGAGCTGCGTTGAAAGTGCGTGCTGAAACCGGCGCCCGGTTTGCGATTGTTGCGACGCTGCCTGAACTTCTGCCTGAAGACGTCGCCCAAGACCTGATGGCCGGTGGTGTCGTTCCATTCATGGGATTGCGCGAAGCGCTGGCGGCCACGCGCGCTGCGGGTCAGATTTCGCCACCGTCCGCACATCCTGTCTGGTTGCCTGGAAAGGCTGAGGCGACCCAAACCCTGACCGAAGGCGAATCGAAAGGGGCGCTGGCCGAATGCGGCCTGCACGTTCCGCAAAGCCGCACGGTTTGCGGCCCGGCAGAGGCCCATTCGGCCGTGCAGGACATGGAAGCCCCCTTTGCCGTGAAAGGTGTTGGGCTTGCGCATAAATCCGAACACGGCGCTGTTCGGCTGGGCATCAAGGCCGAGGACGTGGCCGATGTCGCAGCCGAAATTGGCACAGATAGCATCCTGATCGAAGAGATGATCACCGGAACCGTTGCTGAATTGCTGGTCGGTGTCGTCCGTGACCCGGCGCATGGGTTTGTCCTGACATTGGGGGCGGGGGGCGTGCTGACCGAAATCCTGAGCGACACGGCGTCAGTGCTGGTGCCAAGCACGCCCGAGGACATCCGTGCCGCGCTTGGCAAATTGAAAATTGCCCCGCTTTTGGCAGGCTATCGCGGCCAACGGGCGGCTGATATGGATGCAATCATCGCCGCAGTCGACGCCGTTCAGGCCTATGTCATGCAAAATGCCGACACGCTTGGCGAGGTCGAGATTAACCCGCTCCTGTGCACGCCGGACAAGGCCGTTGCCGTGGATGCACTGATAAGAAAGGCCTGAGATATGGACCCGATCAAAACCCGCCGCGACGGAGCGATCCTTGAGGTGACGCTGGACCGGCCCAAGGCCAACGCCATCGATCTTGTCACCAGCTGCAGGATGGGTGAGGTGTTCGCCGCGTTTCGCGACGATCCAGGGCTGCGCGTGGCCATTCTGACGGGCGGCGGAGAGAAGTTCTTTTGCCCCGGCTGGGACCTGAAAGCAGCCGCCGACGGGGATGCGGTAGACGGGGACTATGGCGTCGGAGGGTTCGGCGGCTTGCAAGAGCTGCGCGACCTGAACAAGCCCGTGATCGCGGCCATCAACGGCATCGCCTGTGGCGGCGGGCTGGAGTTGGCCCTGTCAGCCGACATGATCCTTGCCGCCGATCACGCCACGTTCGCCCTGCCGGAAATCCGCTCGGGGACTGTCGCGGATGCGGCCAGCGTCAAACTGCCCAAGCGCATCCCTTACCACATCGCGATGGAGTTGCTGCTTACGGGCCGTTGGTTCGACGCCGAGGAAGCCAATCGCTGGGGGTTGGTGAACGAGATCGTCACCTCGGATCAACTGATGGACCGTGCCTGGGAACTGGCCCGGTTGTTGGCCTCGGGACCGCCCCTGGTTTATGCCGCGATCAAGGAAATCGTACGCGATGCCGAAGATGCCAAGTTTCAGGATGCCATGAACCGCATCACCAAGCGTCAGCTCAGAACCGTGGACGTTCTCTATGCCAGCGAAGATCAGCTGGAAGGCGCGCGCGCCTTTGCCGAGAAAAGAGACCCGGTCTGGAAAGGGAAATAGGCAGACGTTTCCCGTGATCGCAGAGCGTGAATTTACCATTTACTGATCCGCACGGCACGTGCACATTTAGGCATGCCGTATTTCGAACGAAAACCATATGTTAGTGCATCTCGGGCGGTCAGCCCGATTGCGCCGCAGCTCGACGATCAACCGATTTCCGATATTGCGCGCCGCGTGCTCGAAACAGAGCGGAGCCCGCGGCAACATCTGGACGGTCCGTTCAGGTGTCGCAAATCCTGCCATCCCGGCAGCACCGCCACCATTCTGCTGTCCTTTGAAGCACCGGAAGGCGCGGCCCCTGTTCAGATGCAGTTCGAACCGGGCGATCTGACCAATCCGAACGGCGACATTCTGCCGGCGAGCCGCATCAGTGTGATCCCGCCACAAATCCAGCTTGAGCCGGGGGAAGCAACGGATGTTGCTGTTGCGGTGACCATACCCGACCTCTCCGAACCCGGTGAATATCACGGTCGGATCGCCTGTACCGGAACGGACCAGACCTCGGTTGTGGTGATTTTCGAGGTGGCGGGCGCTCAGACCTGACGGGTCACCAGATAGTCCATGAACTGTCCCAGAAACGCGCGCGGCCCGTCTTCTGCGCCCGCGAACACCCGCGCGAACTCATTACGGGCCGCGGCCAGCAGATCATTCGCTGCGTCCTGCGCATAGCGGATGCTGCCGTAATGGCTCATGCGCTCCAGCACCCAGGCGACATCTTGCGTCGACCGGGCATCGCGTGGGTTTGACAACATCTCGGCCAACCGTGCCTGTTCAGGCTCTTCCGCCTTCAGGCCAAGCTGGCCCAGCATCAGCGTGCGTTTGCCTTCATAGATGTCGCCGCCGATTTCCTTGCCGTAACTGTCCTGTGAGCCGACGAGATTCAAGACGTCGTCCTGAATCTGAAACGCTGCACCTAGGAAAAAGCCGAAGGCGTTGAAATCATCCAGATTCAGCGCGCCGGACGCGACATCATGTGGCCGCGCAATCAGGGCCCCGATGCGCATCGGGTGAATGAAACTGTACCAGCAGGTCTTTTTCAGACACATCCTCAGATAATCTGATGCATCGACGTTCAAACGGTTGTCGCGGATCCAGCCAAGCTCCAGCGCCTGACCTTCGATGGATTGCTGCAACAGATGGTCGAACTCATCCACCACGCGCATACCGGTTTCCGGGCCCAACGGCCCCAAGTTCTGACGCAGCAGACGCAGGGCAAGCGATTGCATCCCGTCGCCGGTATTGATCGCCAGGGGAACCCCAAGCCGCTTGTGCATACATTCGCGCCCGCGCCGGAAATCGCTTTGATCTTCGATGTCGTCATGGATCAGAAAAGCGTTATGCAGCAGCTCTAGAACTGCGGCCGAGACCCTTGCATTCTCGCTGTTTCCGCCGAAGGCTTCGCATGTGGCCAACAGCAGGGCGGGCCTCAGGCCCTTGCCCGAGGTTTCGATGTAATCGCGCATCGGGCCATACAGATAAGCCTGAGGCTCACCCGTCGGCAACAGGCCCAAAAGCGTTTCGCGCGCCTGATCCCCGTAAAAGGTCAGGGTTTTCAGAAAATCCTGTTTTGCCGCAGGATCCAAATGCGCGGTTCCGGATTTCACAGGCTCAGCCCTTCTGGGTGATGATCACGCGACTTTTGTCTTCCCGCGCGCCGGATCGTTCCGGACCGCCGCCAAACGCAGAAAGCGGTGCATCCGAAATTGGCAACGCCCTGGACAAGGCACCTGATTGACCCCTGTCCCGACCCAGATCATACGCGACATCTTCCGCCAGCTCATCCCCCGGGATCGGCAGATCCGCGGTGGGCTCGTAATTCGCGATGAGGTCGAACAGCTCTTTCGGGGGGCAGATCATTCGAAGCGCTTCGGCAACGGCTGGCTCCTCGGTGATGCCGCCGGGTTTTGAATATTCCGCCGCCGGTTCGCCTATGGCGGCAAGAGGGCCATCACCGCCACGATCAACTCCTGCCGTGTCCTGACCCATTTTCAGCGCGGCTTCGACCGCAACCGCGAACCGATTGTCCCACGGAAGGCCAGCCTGATAGCGGGCGTAATCATAGGCGCGCAGCGGTTTCAGGATGTCGGGTTCATGCAGGTCCCAGATCTGGCAGGGCTCGGCATCCGATCCACTGCGTTGAAGAATGGCGTTGACGGCCCGACGCGCGGCCTCGTTCGCCCCTTCCATCGTGGCAAGGTCGGTAAAAGTGCGGACGTAATCCGATGCCAGGAAGAAATTCGGGATGAGCGTGGCCGCATCCGGGCGCAAGCGCCAGCTGTTGATACGGTTGACCAACAAGGGTTCGACATTGCTTTGACGCTTGGGGTCGTTCGGGTCTTGAACGATATCAGGATCGAGGAACCAGTAATGCATATCCTCGTCCCGCAGAATGGTTTGGCCATCCACGTTGATGCTGCGCTTGAGCTGTTCCCAAACCTCTTTTGCGATCTCTTCCCGGCTGCAATCGCGCGCGGTTTTTCCGTTCAACCCCGGCTTGTCCCATTCGGAGATATCGATTGACAGCAGGCCTTTGGTCTTTCCTTCGGCCCAGTTATCGAAGTTGATCCCCGGCCAGAACTGTTTTTGCGACACAGCCGTCAAAGCCCATGGGCTGTCGATGAAAATGACGTGGCCGTGGGTCAGCTCGACATCCTTGGTCAGATAGAACTGAATGCCGTTCATCCATTGCACGTCATCGGCCAGCAAAGGCAATTTGGCAAGTGCGGGGTCAACCGCCATCATTTCCGGGGTCACAAGCGGTGCCATGCGTTCAATCGGCATGGCGCTGATGAACCAATCCCCCGTGACCTGCTTTTCTTCGCCATCCTGTTCGACCGTTGCGCCGACGATCTTGCCGTTCCGGCACTCGATTCCGGTGACTTTGGAGTCAAAATTGTACACGACCCCCTTGCTTGTCAGGTAATCCAGCCACGGTTGAATCCAGACAAGATTGGTGGGCCCGTTCAGCAGCCTGTTGCAGTGGGGTTCGGGCGTGGCGATACCCAGCTGAAGCTGAACCGCAATGTCCCCCACTGTCTTCGTGCTTGCCGTCGTGGCCTTGGCGGCCACCAATGAACGGGTCAGGCCGATGGCAAGGAACTTCTGATAGGCTTCCGAACGGTCCTGCGCGCCGATGAAATCCCACCAACCGATCCGTTCATATTCGTCAAACCGGCGTTCCTTGCAGGACGTCGCGATCCGCCACATGCAGGCAACAAAATGTTCGACATCCTCATACGCAATCTGGTCCCTCGGCGAAAGCGCGAAGGCAATGGTCTTGAAGGCATCCGCAACATCCTTGAGCGTGCGGGGGAACCGTTCCGGGACAATGATGCCGGGCTTGTCGAACTGGCTGACCAGAACTTGCGTGGTCGGGACCAGATTGTCAAAGCATGTGCCCTTGTCGTAATACGGCGTGCGGGCCATCGTGTCGGTGATATGCCGATAAAAGTTCGGAAAGAACCTGAACCCATGTTCACCGGGCAGCCAGGGGCGTTTCACGCCGGGCGGATAATTGGCCCCATCCATCTCGGCCCATTTTTCCAGCGCCTTGATGTGTTTCGCTTTCGAGCCATGATCCCCTTCACCCTTCATCACGGGAATGCTGCGGGCCTTGCCGCCGGGGATCAGCTGGCGTTCGTGGACTTCTACCTCGAACCCTCGTTCAATCAGTTCGTGCGCGGCGCTCATGCCAGCCACGCCTCCCCCAAGAATGACAACCTTGTCAGGCATCGGAAATTCCTTTCGCGGAATAGACGTCAAAGCGCAGGGTTATGTCTGACAGGCTGGCTTCGCCAATGCCAAAACCCTGCACCCGATTCATCCAGCTGAAATGCGGATTCGAGGTCAGGTAACGCGGTGCAAGCCGTACCGGAGCCGAAGCGGGCAGATTGCCCTTGGACAATGCCGCATATCCGTCCGGGCCGAAGTCACACACACCCGTATCTTCGAACAGGATCGGAGCTTGTCCGATGGACGGTCTTATAAGTGCCTTTGCATGAAGCAGCCCCACACCATCGGGCCGCACGCGCATCCAGTCTCCTCCGATCGGTTCGATCACCCCTTTCAGATGCGGGCCTTCGACGGTGCCCCCTTCTTTGATGGCGAAATGCAGCCAAATCCCGTCCGGCGTCTCGCCCGAGGGGTGAAAGCTGCTATCGAACGGCACCACAAATTTGGCAACATGTTCCAGTACCGGCGACGTCACTGCGGTTTTTGTCGGTTCCGGCGCGGCAGGTTGAACTGCTTTTTCGGGCCCGGGGTCATACTCGCGCCCTCCCGACGTCAGCACCGGGCGCCAGGACAAAGTTTTTTCCTGTTTGACTGACGGCAGAACGGCTGCGAATTGTTGAAACCCGGTTTGTGGGTCCCGCAACAAGGGCCACCCGCGAATGGCACGCTCGGGGCCGCCATCTTCCGAACAGATCAGACGTAGCGTGTCATGCGACGACACGGATGGACCGGCTTCCACCAACACCCGACTGAGACCGTCTGCGTTGATCGCCTCGGACCAACGTAGCGTCACGCCCCGATCTGAAAACTCGCGCACGACCCGATCTCCGGTCAACAGGTTATGGTGCGGACGGCCTTAGCTTCCTTGATCCTGAGATGGAACTTCTGCTGCACGCGGAAGACGTGCTCGCCCTCGGCAGAGGTTTGCAGATACTTCACGGCGATATCCGAGGGCACGACGATTTCAACCGGTGCACCCAGCAGGGACACAAGCACTGCCTTGTCCGGGGGCAGGGTGCTGGAACGCAGCAACGGCCCGTCCAGGAACGGGAGAATGCTGTCACGTGGCAGCACCATCGAATTCGGCAGCGGGGTCGTGACCGCACGGAACAGACCGTTGCCCATCACACAGGCATAGGGGCCCAGATAGCCATGCGTTTCCAGCGCGCTGATGCCCTCGACGACGGCCTCGAAAACATCGGTTCCGCTATAGTTCTTTTTGGACGTGGATTTGGTTTTGCCTTCGCCCGCTTCAAGCAATCCCGGATATTTGCCACCGCCGCTGATCGTATAGATCTGCGGCAATGAGTCGGGCGCGCCGCCGGCGTGTTTGGGGGCCTGTCCGGTGCCGGGTTGACCGTTGAAAACGATGTCATCCTCTACCCGTGCCACAACGGCGGCCGCTCGGCGGAACATGATCTGAGCCGCCGTCAGTTCCGGATCAGCCACCTGTGCGCCTTTCAGGTACACGTTCACCGATACGGTGGTAAGGCGCAGCGTATCATAATCGTTCACGTCAAGACGTTGTTTGGATGCACCAGATGAATTGTCCACCAGATCCAGCTTGTTCAGCGGGACGGATTGCGTGTCAGCGGGCAGCGGTCCGTACAGCGGCAGGAAACTGGCGGCCACCCGGGCGCGAAGCGCCTCATCATGGACGGCCTTTTTCACGGCGCTCCACTGATCTTCATTCCAATCCAATGCATCGGTCATTGCAAATCCCTCTCGGTGCTGCTGCCCAATTCGGCGGGGCAGTCAATCTTGTTCATTTTTCTTCTTTCAATCTGTCCAGCAGATCGCGGGCCCGCTGCTCCTGAACAACTCCACGGCAATCCCGGGCAAGCGAAAGCGCTTGCTCCGCCTCGCTGATTGCAGCGTCCAAGTCCCCCTTTGCGGCATAAGCCTTTGCTCGCACACGGTGATATTCAGGTTTGTTCAACGTCTCGCCGCGCTCCCAGCCGGGTATGCAGACGGTTTCCAGCCGGTCCAAAGCCTGATCAACATCTCCGTGATCAATCATCAACTCAGACAGAACAATCTGATTCTGAGGAAAAGTAAAGTTTCCACCAGATTTGGAAATCAGGTTCATGCATGTCTCGATGCGTTCCGGAACACCTGCGATGTCGCCCTTTCCAGCCTGCGCGAGGCCCATATAGATGTCCTGCATCGCATGAAGGTAAAGAAACCCTTCCTCATCCGCGATTTTTCTGGCTTCTTTCATCGTCACGTCAAGCCGGTCCCATTCCCCCGCATAGGGCAGGAACATGCTGCAAGCGCCCATGACGTAGACAAGGTTGGGTGCGTGGTTCAGCGCCCTGCTGACCTCGATGGATTCCAGACGCGCGGCCTCGGCTTTTTCGAACTTTCCTTGCTGCCACAGCAGGCATCCCTGAATGGCCAGCAATGACGCGGCCGTGGAAGACTGGGTCATGGGCATCATGGCCATATCCAGCTCGGGTGTGATCAGGGCGAATGCGCGCTCCAGCTGTTGTTCGCATTCCGCAAATTCCCCGCGGAAGTAATGCGTAAAGCTCAGCGCCCGTGCCGCAAGCACGTTGGCGACGGGGTCTTCGGACATGCCGGCCATCATGTCCAGCGCCTGCCCCATTTCCATCGCTCGGTTCATCTGACCGGCAACAAAGAAATGGGTCCAACGGCAGAAGGTTGCGGCAAAAAGCGTCTCGCCGTCGCCCAAAGACTGGGCCAGTTCCATCGCCCGGGCGGCAGTTTCGCCGACCTGATCGGACGACCATCCGTAGATCGCCATATAGGCGGGCAGAATGTTCATCTGAACCCGGAGTTCGAAACCGTCGCGATCCGCGTTGTCCTTCATGGTTCCGATGTTGCGCAGGGCGGCCCGGAAAGCGGAGATCGCGGGCAGGTTCGCCAGTCGGGACAACGCCACTTCACCTGCCGTGACCCAATTGGCGACGGCTTCATCCTTCAATCCGCCAAGATCGCAGTGATGCGCGACGGTATCGGGGGCCGGGGTTCCGAATGCCTTGTGACCGTCCAGCAGTGCTTGGGCGATTTTCAGATGAACCTTCTGCCGGTCTTCCCGCAGCAAGGAATTATAGGCCGTATCCTGAACCAGCGCGTGGTTGAATGTGTATGTGGCCGACCCTGAATCGCTGGTGATCAGCACGACGCCAGCCGCCATAAGCTGCATGAGAGCGCTTTCCACATCCATGTCTTCATGCGCCACCGCGTGGATCATCTGAGCGGTGAAACTGCGCCCGATGACCGATCCGAGCTGGGCGACTGGTTTGGCATGTTCCATCCGGTCAAGACGCGACATCAGCGAGTCCTGAAGGGTGGCCGGGACGCTCAGCGCATCCAGAACCTCGGCGTTGATCGGGGCATCCTGGGGCAGCTGGTCCAGAACCGCCTTTGTCATTTCTTCGATATACAGCGGCACGCCATCCGCCTTCTCGATGATCTGCCTGATCAGGATGACAGGCAGGCTGTACGGCTCGGCCACGCGCCGGACCAGTTCGGATGCCTCGGTATTGCCAAGCGGAGACAGATCAATGCGCGCGGCTCGGCTTTCGAAATGTTCCGGAGGTTCGTATTCAGGTCGGTGCGACAGAACCACCAGAACCGGAAAGTTGCTCAAGGCGGATGCAAGCGCATCCAGTACATCCAACGTGGTCGCATCGGCCCAATGAACGTCTTCGACCACCAACAACAACGTGCCGCGCCTGTCACACAGGCTGCCCAGACTGCGCAGTATCACGTCAAGGGATTTGCGCGCCTTCTTCAGCGGGTCGGATTCTGACGGGGCGCCGGTCTCGATACCTGCCAGATCCAGAAGAACGGGCAAGTCCGCGTCACTCAGCCGAGAGGCCGATTGCACGAAGTCCGAAATCGCCGCCCGGATACTTTCATTTGATTTGTCGCCCGAAACGCGCCTCAATTCTCCGACAATCGGGTGCAGCGGAAGACTGGTCAGGTGCGGGATGCACTGCAATGTAAAGGGTTTGACCCCTATTGATTCAGACAGTGACTTGATCAGCCTCGACTTGCCGATTCCCGCAGCCCCCCCGACAAGCGCCAGCCGGCCCGAGCCTTCCTGCGCTTCGTTCCAAAGCCGGGTCAGGGTTGAAAGATCGTCATGCCGGGCGACAAGATCGACCGCAGATTGACCCACCCGCGCGTCGAACCGGCTGGTGGATATGATTTCCGAAACCACGCGATAGACTTTGCGCTGATTGTCAAAGCCTTTCAGCTCGTGGCTGCCACGTGGTTCGAATTCAAAGGCACCCTGGGTCAGCCTCCAGGTTTCTGAAGAAATGATCACTTCACCCGGTTCGGCCAGCCCCTGAAGGCGGGATGCAAGATTCGCCGTTTCACCCACCAGAAAGTCCTGAGACCCCAGGCTTTTCGAAGAAACGACCCCCACGACAACCATACCGGTCGCAATGCCTGCGCGCAGGTCGAGCTTTTCTCCAAACTCGTTTTCAAGGTTCTGAACGGCCTCGATGGTCTCCAATACGGCTCGTACGGCCCGTTCGGCATCATCTTCCATGGCCTTGGGGTATCCGAAATACACCATGATGCCGTCGCCCTGCCGATAGGCCAGATGGCAGCCGTGCTGCTTCAGGGTGCCGATCGCCGTATCCAGATACAGGTTCATGATCTGCATCAGGTCTTCCGGATCATATCGCTGAGCCAGCCGGGTCGACCCCACAAGATCGCAGAAAACCAAAGTCAGCTGCCGCCGCTCGGCCTTGGACTGGACTTCGGGCCGCTTCGACGCTTCCTGCGATTTCAGCCTGGCCTGCGCCTTTCGAAAGCGCTTCCTTTCACCAACCGTCAACCCGAGATCACGCAGTTCCTGATCCGTCAATTCGTCCAGAATCTCGTCGTCTACGCCCTCTCTCTGAAACAGAGTGGCATAGTCATTCAGATCTGCCAGATGAAGGACTTTTGAAATGCGTGGTGATGCCTCAAGGACTCGCGTCATTGTCTTGCGACTCCTTCCATAACTGTCCCCCTGTTTTCCCCTTAATACATATACATAATGTATATGTATAATCCAAAAGTAGAGAGGTATTCATGCTGAATCCATAGCAGGAACAGGCGGCACTGTTAACTTGTTACATTGATTGACCGGTTTACTTCAGAATTTCCACGTCGTCACGCGCATTTCCTTGGAAATCATAAGGTTCAAGTCTCAAGTTGACTTTGCTGGCAAGGTTTCAGGGCGGCCGAACGACCAGATATGCCGGTCTGCGCCTGACGTCACGTCAAGGCTGACAGACGTGCAAAAGTGCCGTGGCCGACATGAGATACCGGGCAGAAAGGCAGACTCAACCCGAGCACCAGCAAGAAGCCGACGCCCGAACGTGCTTCGAATGGAAACATCTAAGCTCCAGGCGCATCCCGTATTTTGCCCGGCCCGTTCTGCCCGGGCATCCCGGCTCCATGGAAAGCGGCTCAAAGATCTGAGACGAGGCAGAAAACATCCGGTATCCAGGGCGGATCCGGCCGTGGATGAAACCCTATTCCTCGGCCACGGCTTTCACATGGGCCGCAAAGGACGGAGCCAGCATCAGGGACTTGCACCGCTCGAACCGGTTGGTGGCATAGGCCCAGAAGTCTTCGGCGGGGTTTTCATCCGCATGCTGGATCAATCCCCACAGCGTCCACAGCAGGTCGCACATGGCTTTATAGATCACCATGCGCCCGATCTGAGCCTCGCTCGGCGGGTTTCCGAAATAGGCGGTCAACATTTCCTGTTCCTGTTCGTCGTTCAGCCCGGCTTCGACCGACAGATCACCCAGATCCCAAAGGGCATCGTTCATGCCTGAATACTCGTAATCCACGATCCACATGCGCTGGCCGTCATCCAGAAAATTCTCGCACAGAGGGTCGCAGTGGCTCGGGACCAATGTCCCGGGTTTGTCCCGCAGTACCTCGCGGATCGGGGCCGCCTCGGCCACGACGTCCGCGTAACCCTCTGGCAGGGTAGCGTTTTTGTCCGCAAGCACCTTCATGTAGTCGTTGATCATCGAAAACAGCTCGAACCGAAACTTGAACGGCTCGGGGGCATCATGAAGCTGCCTCAGCGCCTTACCCGCACGGGCGGCAGACCCGGGACGCGTCGCAAACATCTCGGGTGTCATCGTGACGATGTCGGGTACGCAATCACTGATCATCACGCCGGATGACGCGTCTGCCCACAGAACTTCGGGGCCGATCCCGGCTTTTGCCGCCACCTGCGCATTGTGGATTTCGACCGCGCGGTCGATATAGGCTTCGGTGCCCTCGCCGGGGATGCGCACGATCACCGTCCTCGGCCCGCCTTCGACGCGGTAAACCAGATTGGTCAACCCGCCTAGCCGGTTGGTGCGAAGATCCGCCTCGGCAAGGCTGTCAAACCCCGCCACGTTGCGAAGGGCCTGCATGATCTCAAGTTTCGGCTCGTTTTGCATCACTCTCTCCCTCAGGCTTTCAAACGGCTGTTTGCCGGGTCGTAAAGCGGCCCGTCCACACGCTGGATGGGGTGACGCTCTCCGAACACCTCCACTTCGAATTCTGATCCACCAGCCAATCCCGCAGGCAGATAACCGTAGAGGATGGTCTTGCCGACGGTAAACCCATAGCCACCACTGCACGCCAGCGAGACTGTTTTGCCGGAATGCAATATGGTCTCCCCTCCGGTGATCGGCAGCCGCTCATCGGTGATGAACGTGCAGAGCTGCCGCTCGGGGCCGGTCGCTTTCTGCGCCTCCAGCACCGGTCGCCCGATGAAGCCCTGTTTGGATTTCAGATGGACCCGCGCGCCAAGGCCCGCTTCGATTGGCGAATAGTCGGGGGTGATGTCGGCGCTCCAGTAAAGATAGCCTTTTTCCAGCCGCAAGGACTCGATCGTGCGGTAGCCGATGTCGCGGATGCCATGGCTCTGACCGGCCTGCCAAAGCAAGTCATAGACATGCAGGGCGAACTCGGTCGGGATATGTAACTCCCATCCCAGCTCTCCGATGTAACCTATGCGGATCGCGCGAACCTTTGCCGTTCCCAAGGTGATCTCTCGGGCCGTTGCAAAGGGAAACGCATGGTTCGAGACGTCTTCTTCCGCGATGGCCTGCATCACATCCCGTGCCTTGGGGCCGCAAATGTTGATGACGGCGCGTGCCGACGTCATTTCGATCAGCTGCGCGCGCCCATCGCGGGGCAGGTGACGTCGGATCCAATCCGCGTCATGCACGCCGAATCCGGACCCGGTGACGATGTAAAAATGGTCCCGCCCCAATCGGGTGACGGTGATATCGGCTTCAACGCCCCCGCGATCATTGCACAATTGGGTGTAGATCACCGTGCCATCCGGTTTGTCCATATTTGAAACGGCAAGGTTTTGAAGGGCTTCCAGTGCGCCGGGGCCGATCAGTTCGAACTTTGAGAAACTGGTTTGATCGATCAGAACGACCCCGTCGCGCGCGGCCTTATGTTCCTGTTCGGCATAGGTTTTCCAACCCGGCGACAGGAAATCCAACTGATCCACCGGCTCTACACCGGCCGGAGCGAACCAGAGCGGTCGCTCCCAGCCATTTTTTGACCCGAACACCGCGCCATGTTGTTTCAGCCGCTCATGCAGGGGCGACAGGCGCAGGTTTCTGGCCGTTTCCGCCTCCTGCCCCGGATATCGCATCTTGTAGTGATGCGCGTAATGCTCGACCGCGCGAGGATACATGAAGGCGCGCGTGGCGTGATGCGGACCGAACCGGCGCACGTCCAGAGGCCACAGATCAAGGCTCGGGCGGCCTTCTACAATCCACTCCGCGATCATCTCTCCTGCGCCACCACCTGCCGCGATGCCGTACAGAAATCCGGTCGCCAGCATCAGGTTTCGCAGTTCAGGCGCCCATCCCATGACAAAATCGCCATCCGCGGAATAAGGGATGGGGCCGTTGATCACCTGCCGGATTCCAACCGTGTTGGCGACCGGCGTAACCTGACCTGCCAGTTCGGCAAGGGGGGCAAACCGCTCCAGGTTGTCCGGCAAAAGCTGCCGGACAAACGCGCCCGGAATACCCCTGTCGCCGAATGGCAGCGTGTTGTCCTCATACCCGCCGATCACAAGCCTCCCGCCTGCATCCGGTTTGTAATACACCAGCCGCTCGGGATCCCGCAGGGTTGGCAGGCGTTTTACAAGATCGGCGTCGGGCAGGGGTTCAGTTACGATGTATTGATGCTCGACAGCGCAGGCCGGGACAACGACCCCGAGTTTCGCGGCCAGCTCGCGACTCCACATTCCGGCGGCCAGAACGACGGTGTCCGCTTCATAATCCCCTTCCGATGTCATCACTTTGGTGATGCGATCGTTATGGATTTCAAAATCGGTGACCTCTACGGATTGGCGGATCCGGGCACCGTGCATCCGGGCGCCGGATGCGATTGCCTGACACAAGCCTGCGGGATCGACATGACCGTCCGAGGGGATGAAGGCCGCGCCTTCCAACCCTTTCGCGTCGACATAGGGGAAAAGCGCCTTGGCTTCTGCGGCCGAGATTATTTCCATCTCCAGATCAAAGCTGCGGGCCATTGTCGCCAGGCGCTTTGCTTCCAGAAGCCGCTCTTTGCTTGCCGCCAGGCGCAGGCTTCCGACTTTCTTCCAGTCGAATTCCATCCCGGTTTCTTCGGCCAGACGATCATACAGCACCACGGACCGTTTCAGCATCCGCGTCGTGTTGCGCGATGACCGCAACTGCCCGACAAGCCCCGCCGCATGCCAGGTGGCCCCCTCGGTCAGGGACGCCCTTTCCAGAAGAACAACATCCGTCTCACCGGACCGTGCGAGGTGATACGCGATGGAGCATCCGATGATGCCCCCGCCGATGACGAGATGTCTGACCGAATGCGTTGTCATGCGTCCACCCATTTCAAATGACATGTCGTCATCAAAAGTCGCAAAACAACAAAAAGCAACAAAAATGTTTGAAATGTGTTGAAGTAAGTCGCTTGAACAGCGTCAACCTTGCAAGTAACCTGATGAAATCAACAAATATCGCGGCGCTTCATGTCGAAATACGAGCAAGACATTCTCAGCACGGTAAACCTGCATGGGCGAATTTCGGTCATGGAATTGGCGCGCATTCTCAAAGTGTCGGACCAGACCGTAAGGCGAATCGTGAAGCCGATGGTCGCCAAGGGCAGCCTGTCCAAGGTGCATGGTGCATTGGTCAGCACTCAAAATGTGCTGGATCCTCCGTTTCTGGCCCGCATGGCGCAGAACCGTGCCGCCAAAGTCGCGATTGCCGACGCCGTTGCGGGGCGGATACCGGACGGTTCGGCCATTGCCATCGACACGGGTTCGACCTCGGGCTTCATTGCTCAGGCACTTCGCACGCGCAAAAACCTCACGGTGGTGACAAACTCGGCCTTCATCGCCGCCACGTTGTCGATGGAAGAGGGCAACAGGGTCTTCATGGCGGGAACGCAGTTGCGCAACCACGACGGCGCCGCTTTCGACCGCGCCGCCTATGACGTCATTGCAGGGTTCTCGGCCCGGACGGCCATTTTGTCGGCGTCACTGGTGCATCCCAGCAAGGGCTTCATGGTCTATGATCAATGCGAGGCTGATATGGCCCGCGCGATGTCTGATATTGCTGACCAGACCTTCATGGCGGTTGATTCAACAAAATTCAACGAGGCCCAGACCAGCCCGGCTTTGCGCCTGCCCGGGTTGGCGGAAAAGGATGTGCTCATCACCGATCGCACATTGCCCGCAGCCTTTCGATCCTTGCCCGGAGATGCGGAATTGGTGATCGCGGGCGTGAAATCACATGAAAACAGTCATTGACTTGGTGACGACACTGCTCGGTCCGATGTAACTAGCCGGTTCCACCGAAACGGTGAAACCGGCCGTGTTTCAGGCTGTTGCGCCCTTGATGCGAATGACAGTGCCGAGGCTTCCTGCACAGACGCCAACCACAATAGCGATGATCAGTTCCAGTGGCTCTACATGCGCAAACCGGAAGCCTGCGAAAACCAGCGTCTCGAATACACCGACTGCGCCGCCCAATGCCGCGCCCAGCCACAGCTTGCGGGTCATCATGCCCAACGCCAGACCGAGTATGCCGGGCAAGCTCAGGACGTTGCCACCGATGGTTCCAAGTAACTCTAACATCTCTGCCCCCACATCAATTCGAGCTGTTGTTCAGGAAATCGCGGATGTCGTCACCCGCGGCAGCGTGCTCCTGCACAACTTCATCTTCCAATGCAGCAGTCACCTTTTCGTATGTTTCCAAATAGTTGGGTGGCAGGCTGTGGGCGATACCCTGGTGGCAATCGATACAGGTCATACCATTGTCGATGGCGCGTTGGTGTTCCGACGCGGCGCGTGTTTCCTGAATGGTGAAGTCCATGTAGTCAAAGTTGTGACAGTTGCGGCACTCGCGGCTGTCAGACGCTTTCATTTTCTTCCAGACGGCCGAGGCCATCGCCAGGCGGTGATCCTCGTATTTCTCGGGTGTGCTGATGGTGCCCACCAGTTCATGATAGACGTCCTTCACGGCCATGATCTTGGCTTTGATCTTGTGGTTCCACTCATCCGGAACGTGGCAGTCTGAGCAGATCGCACGCACGCCGGAGTGGTTGTTGTAGTGGATCGTCTCGCGATACTCACCCAGGTTCGTTTCCATCGTGTGACACGAGACGCAGAACTCTTCGGTGTTGGTCAGTTCCAGGGTCCAGTGAAATCCGCCCCAGAACAGGATACCGGCCAGAAATCCGGCAAGGATCAGAAAGCCCGAGCTGAACATTACCGCCGGCGTCCAGATCGCGTTCCAAAGGCGACCCAGAAAGCCGCGTTTTTCGGGGGAGTCTGCCATGTCGGTGCTCCTTTCAGTCTTGTTTTGGATCAGTTGCCGGTCGAGGGCTGGAACACGTTTTCAACAAGCGGCGGCGCGTCCGCCTGCGGAACGTGACATTGGTTGCAGAAATAACGGGTCCCGGCGACGCGGTCCAATTCGCGGCCTTCGCGATCCAGATAGTGTGTCATTGAAAGGGTCGGTGCGTTACGCTCACCTGCCTTGGACCAGTCATGGCAGGACAGGCACTGATTGGTGCGCACATCAATCTGATATTGCTCGATCGAATGCGGAATCAGCGGTGGCTGCTGGCGATAATTACGTTGCATCCGTCCTTCGACATTTTTGTGAATCTGATCCAAAGGGATCGGCTCGTCTACGTCCGCGCCCCGCAGGGTTTCGACTTGAGCGGACTGGGCAAAGGCCCATCCGCTCAGCAACACTACGGGTAGAAGGGCAATTCCGCCTGTAACGATTGATCTTTTCATCTTGGCACTCCCCTAGATAGGTCTGGCAGCGCGCGGCTCAGGCGCGGCAACTGGATCGGAAGGTTGAACGACATGGTCGTCGAACCGGTGAGTAAAGTTGAAGACGTCGACTGCGCAGACATCGACGCAGCGTCCGCAGTTTGTGCAGTCAGGTGACAGGATCAGGGGCGAGCTTCCCGGCTTGCCTTTCAGCGCGGGTGAGATCACCTGATTTTCAGGACAGACCGCATAACAATCCATACAGTCATCACAGGCCGTGCGATTGGCGGCACTGACCCGCAGCAGGCTTTTCGACCCGATCAGCCCGTAGAACGCGCCCACCGGGCACAAATGACCGCACCAGCCATGGCGTGAGACGAAAACGTCAAACACGAAGATGGCCGCGATCATGGCCCAGACAAAGCCCATGCCGAATACCAGCCCGCGATGCAGCATGGTGATCGGGTTGACCAGCTCCCAAGCGATCACACCGCTCAGGCCCGAGGCCAGCAGCACGGTTGCCAGAATCCACAGCCGGGTGCCGCGCTTGGGTTGCCAGCCTTTCGGCAGGTCCAGTTTGCGATGCACCCAGTTGGCCGCGTCTGTCACCGGGTTTATTGGGCAGACCCAGGAACAATAGACACGGCCACCAATCAGGGCATAGACCACCAGAACGATCAGCCCACCGATCAGCGCGGTCATTTCGGGCCAATGACCTGCAACGAAGCTTTGCAACAGGATGAACGGATCGGTCAACGGCAGCACGCCCAGCGTCAGTGACCCCGCCAAAGTGCCCTCGACAATCCAGATGCCGAACCACGGGCCCAGCAGAAACAGAACCAGAAATAACAGCTGGCTTGCGCGGCGCATCAGCAAAAAGCGATGCGCCCCGATCCAGCCTTTGCCTTCAACGGCCTCCTGACCGACGGGCATGTGCGTGCGAGTACTCATTGCCCCACCCCCGGCAGATCATATTCAGGGGCAAAACCGCCGGGCGCGGCAAGATTGTCGGTTCCCGGTCCGGGCAAACGATCCGGCAGATCGATGATCCCCTCGACCACCGGCGCGCCTTTGGCGGCCTTTTCCTCCCAACCCTTGCGGTAATGCTCGGCCGAACTGCCGCGCGCCAGCCGGGCAGGCAGAACCTTGATCGCGGCCTCGGGCAGAACACAGCTTTTCTCGCACATACCACAACCGGTACAGCGTTCGGCATGAACGGTGGGAATGAACAAAGCATGATGACCCGATCGGGTATTGTGCGCCGTCTCCAAAGTGATCGCCTCGTCAATGACGGGGCAGACGCGATAGCAGACGTCGCAGCGCAGACCGAGGAAATTCAGGCAGTTTTCCTGATCGACCAGAACGGCAACACCCATCTCGGCATCGTCGATATTCTCCAGCCCGGGGTCCAGCGCCCCTGTTGGACATGCGGCGACACACGGAATGTCGTCGCACATTTCGCAGGGAACATCCCGGGCGGTGAAGAATGGTGTTCCCGTCGCCACCGCATCCGAGCCGAGCTCGGCCAGTTTCAGGGTATCGTACGGGCAGTCCCGCACGCATAAACCGCAACGGATGCAGGCCGACAGGAACTCCTTCTCGGGCAATGCGCCGGGCGGGCGCAAGGCATCGGCGGGCAGGGCGCGGGCGTCGCGGGCCAGATAGGCCAGCAACGATCCGGCGACCACGCAGCCGCCCGCCGCCCGCGCCGAGTCCTGCAGGAACCGGCGCCGCTGCGGCGAAAGGGGTTTATCGACAAGAGACATGGGAACGACCCGTATGATTCTTGCTGGTTACGCGCGCTCAACCTTGCAGGCGCACTTCTTGAAGTCGGTCTCTTTCGACAGCGGGCAGGTTGCGTCCAGCGTCAGCTTGTTGGTCAGCTGGTGCTCATCGAACCACGGCATAAAGACCAGACCGCGCGGCACCTTGTTCCGACCCCGTGTTTCGACACGGCTGGTAACCTCGCCGCGGCGGGTCGACAGAACAATCTCCTGGCCCCGACGCAAACCCCGATCCTTTGCGTCCTGCGGATGCATGTAGACCACGGCAGCGGGATAGGCGCGGTGCAGTTCCGGCACCCGGCGTGTCATCGACCCTGAATGCCAGTGTTCCAGCACGCGACCGGTGCACAGCCACAGATCGAATTCCGCATCCGGCTCTTCTGCGGCAGGTTCATAGGGCGCGAAGATGATCTTGGCCTTGCCATCCTTGTGGCCATAGAATTCCACGCCGGCACCCTCGGACACGTAGGGGTCATAGCCTTCGCGGAAACGATAGAGCGTTTCCTTGCCATCCACGACCGGCCAGCGCAGACCGCGGGCCTGGTGGTAGGTTTCGAATGGTGCCAGATCATGCGCATGGCCGCGCCCGAAGTTGGCGTACTCTTCGAACAGACCTTTCTGCACGTAAAAGCCGAAATGCTCGGATTCGTCGTTGTCAAAGCCTTCGGCGGTTTCCGACAGCGGGAACTTGTCGACGCTGCCATTTGCAAACAGGACGTCATACATGGTCTTGCCACGATGCTCGGGCATGGTGGCCAGCAATTCTTCGCCCCAAACCTCTTCGACGGTGAAGCGTTTCGAGAACTCCATCACCTGCCACAGGTCCGATTTGGCCTCGCCCGGGGCCTTGACCTGTTGCCGCCAGAACTGGGTGCGGCGCTCGGCGTTGCCATAGGCGCCTTCCTTCTCGACCCACATGGCGGTGGGCAGGATCAGGTCAGCGGAAACCGCAGTGACCGTCGGGTAGGGGTCTGAAACAGTGATGAAGTTTTCCGGGTTGCGATAGCCGGGATAGCCTTCCTCGTTGATGTTCGGTGCAGCCTGCATGTTGTTGGTGCACTGAACCCAATAAGCGTTCAGGTCGCCATCCTTCAGCTTGCGATGTTGCAGCACGGCGTGGAAACCCGGCTTGTCAGGAATGGTGCCGGCGGGCACGTTCCATGCGGTTTCGCAGATCTCGCGGTGCTTTTCGTTCATCACCACCATGTCGGCGGGCAGGCGGTGCGCAAAGGTGCCTACCTCGCGCGCCGTACCGCAGGCCGACGGCTGACCGGTCAGCGAGAAGGGTGAGTTGCCGGGTTCCGAAATCTTGCCCACCAGCAGGTGCACGTTGTACATCAGCGAGTTCACCCAGGACCCGCGGGTATGTTGGTTGAAGCCCATGGTCCACAGGCTCATCACCTTGCGGTTGGGGTCGGCATATTGCTTGGCCAGACGCTCCAGCTTGTCAGCCGGAACACCGGACAGTTCCGAGGTGTATTCCAGCGTGTATTTCGAAACGGCTTCGGCATATTCCTCGAAGCTGATCGGCTCCAACTTGCCCGAGTTCGGGTTTTCAGCCTCTTGTTGCAGGGGGTTGTTGTCCCGCAGGCCGTAACCGATATCGGTGGCGGTTTTGGTGATGTTGACGTGGTTCTTGACGAACTCTTCGTTCACCGCGCCATTCTGGATGATGTAGTTCGCGATATAGTTCAGGATTGCCAGATCGGTTTGCGGCGCAAAGACCATGCCGTTGTCGGCCAGCTCGAACGAGCGGTGCTCGAAAGTCGACAGCACATGCACTTCGCAACCCGGCTTCGTCAGGCGGGTGTCGGTCAGGCGCGACCACAGGATCGGGTGCATCTCGGCCATGTTCGATCCCCACAGCACGAAGGTATCGGCGTGCTCAAGGTCGTCATAGCACCCCATAGGTTCGTCAATGCCGAAAGTGCGCATGAAACCAACCACGGCCGAGGCCATGCAGTGACGCGCATTGGGATCAATGTTGTTCGACCGGAACCCGGCCTTCATCATCTTGGCGGCGGCATAGCCTTCCCAGACCGTCCACTGCCCCGACCCGAACATCCCCACGCTGGTCGGGCCTTTCTTGGCAAGGGCCTCTTTCCATTTGGCGGCCATCACATCAAAGGCTTCATCCCAGCTGACCGGTTCGAACTCGCCATTCTTGTCATACTGACCGTTGGTCTTGCGCAAAAGCGGTGTGGTCAGGCGGTCTTTGCCGTACATGATCTTGGACAGGAAATAGCCCTTGATACAATTCAGGCCCCGGTTCACCGGTGCGTCTGGGTCGCCTTGCGTGGCCACCACGCGGCCGTCCTTGGTGCCCACCAGAACCGAACAGCCCGTACCGCAGAACCGGCAGGCAGCCTTGTCCCAGCGAATATCGGGCGCGCCGACCTGGGCGTTGGCCTGGCCTGCGGCCATGGGAATGCCCGCAGCCGAGGCAGTGGCTGCCGCTGCGGACGCTTTCAGAAATGTACGACGGGATTCAGAGATGGTCATTGCATGGGCCTCCTGCTGGACGGTTGGCTTGGAGCATCAGGACGCGGAGCCGTCTCCGCGAGATCTTCGAAATGGTGATAAGTCAGTGACAGTGAGATCACTCCGGGGATCTGGTGCAGATCCATGATGGTGTCCGAGGCCAGCCTGTCGGCCGTATCCTCGACAACAACTACGAAACGGCCGTCCTCGGCTTCGGCATGAAGCTCGACGCCCTGGGTTTCGGCCATCGCCGCGCGTGCGGTATCGGTGTAATCGGGGGCGATGTGGACCAGACAGCCACAAATATTCATTGGTTCACCTCCGGGTGTAGTGGGGCGGGGCGGTGCATCACGATCGCCCCAGTGGGGCAGGCGGCGGAACAACTTCCGCAGCCGATGCAGGTTTCTGTTTCAAGCGCTGGTTCCGCGCGTCCGCCCAGTTGCAGGCGAAAGCGGATGGCATCCTGTTCGCAATTGTCCTGACACAGGCGGCAGCTTACGCCGTTCGTCGACAGGCAGCTTGTGTCATCGATTCGTGCGCGCCATGGCCATTCGGCAACACGTTCCGACAGCAACGCCGGGGTCGGACAAATGTCAGCGCAGTCACCACACAAGGTGCAACCGCCTGCGGACAGGTCCAGAACGGGGAAACCGGCATCGTCGAATGTGATGATGTCTTCAGGACAAGCCGCGGCGCAGTCATCGCAACGCGTGCATAGATCGCTGAAGCCAGTTGCAACTGCACCCGGCGGACGGATCGCATCTGGGTCCTCCCGCAGGACACGCGCGCTTAGAAAAGCGCGTCTGCTGGTCATCTGGCTCATAGCTGGCGACTCGAAATTGGATTGATAGGTTCGCGTCCTTACTTCCTAGCTGCCTTAAGCAGCGCACGAATTGACCTATATCATACTTTTTTTTATTTTTTTTTGTTCGGTCTGAGATTTGTAATTCTTCATTAAACGTTCAATTCGATACGGGCGTCGGGGAAGAACTCCAGGATCTCTTTGGCTCTGCCGGCGGATGCCGCGCAAAGTGCAGTGGACAACCCATCCGCAATTGCCGCTTTCGGGGCAGAAACCGAAACGGTCCTGTCGCGGCTTGAAGGCCCATCCAAGGTAATGATGTGTCCGACTCCCTGGCTGATCTGAGTCGCCAGCGTTGAAGATGTCGCCACTGCCCGATCGTTCAATTCAATCCGCTTCAGAACCGTTTGGTCCGGCGCCGCCAATCCAACATTCCAGGGCGCACCGTCACCACGCGCACCCAGGGCGGCAACCTCTCCCATATTGACCAGAACATCACGCAGACCATGAGCACGCAGCAGGTCGGCGATCCGGTCGGTGATCGCGCCCTGCGCTATACCGTTCAACGTCAGCGCCGATTTTCCGGGCACCGGAAGGCGAATGGCCGAGGCGTCATAAATTACCTTTTCCCAGCCTATCGCCTGCTGAACTTCAACCAGATCATCCGGGCGCGCACCCGCAGCCAATGCCGTCCACACGGGTTGAATGCTCGGATCAAATGCGCCACCCGATGCCTGATGCAGCGCTGAGCTGAGGCTTAGCACGTTCAACAATTCAGGAGCGGGCGCCGTCAGCACACCATCGCGATTCAACCGGCTGAGCTGCGATTGCGGACGATACAGGCTGAAGATGTCTTCCAGCCGGGCAATCTCGGTCTCCATGGCGGCCATGATGGGTGCAGCTTCGGCGTCCGTCAGGCCCACCAGGCGCAGGCTGGCGGTGGCACCCAGCGCGGTCCCGTGCCAGCGCGCGTCCGAGGCCGAAAGTGGTGTGGCCGCAGCACAAGCGGCTGAGATGATCAGAAATCGGCGGCGCGACAAGGCGGTCATACGGGGGTCTCCAACGACAGTTCAAGATCGACAGGGCCAAGCACTTCGGTGTCCGGAATGTCCGGCAGGCCCAGTGCCGTTCCGCCGTAGATCTCAATGAATGCCTGAGCATCGGCAGGATCGGCAAAAGGCACCACTTCGCGGGCGCCCATGCCACCTGCCACATTGGCGCCGACAACAAAGGTCGCGCCATCCGCGGCGATCCAGTTCGAGATACCCGGCTGCCGCCAACTTGGCGCAATACCCATGTCGCTGACATAGACGGCTGTGATGTCGGCATCACGTTCAGGGCTTTTGAGGTATGCCACCATGTCGCGCACCTGCGCAAAGAACAGCGGTGCGGGATATCCTTCCAGATGGATCTGCCCCTTGGGGCCGCCATGTTCGGCGATGTTCATCTGGCAGAAATAGCTCAGCGCGTCCGGGGTCAGATCCACCGGATCGGGGGCCTCGGCCAGGTCTTCCTTGCAGGCCGCCAACGCGATCAAGGCAATCAGGACGAGGGGTTTCATGGCTCGACCCTCCGGAATGCAAGCCGCGCCAGGGCAAAGCCGATCACCGGCCAGATCAGCAGCGATGCAGGCGCGGCCCAGATGGGCAAGGCCTGTGCCGCCCCGGTCATGCCGGATGCCATGGCCACGCCTTCCGTTGCGGCGATGTTCCACAGACGGAATGCGTCGGCCGGGTTGGCCACCATCACCCATGGAAAGACGGATTGGGTAAAGGTGCCGCCCTTGTCCATGACGACGGCCCCCAACAGGCCCAGATCATAGAGGACGACAAAAACCAGCCAGAGCCCGGCCGACAGACCTGCCGCCGCCGTAGCCCCCTTAGCCAGGGCAGACAGCAGGTATCCCAGCGCCAGAAACACGGCGCCCAGAAGGATGGATGTGAGGATGAGACGGACCAACGCCATCAGGCTTTCCGGCCCGGCACCGCCAAAGAAGGCCGCCACCGCGCCGGCGGTACCGAAACCGACCGTCATGGCAAAGGCCAGCGCTGCAAGATGGGCGGTGAACTTGCCCAACAGGATTTCTCCGCGCCCGGCGGGGTAGGACAGCAGCAGTGACAGGCTGCCCCGGTCCACGTCGCCGGCGATGGCGTCGAACGAAATCATCAGCGCCAATAGCGGTGCGAGATAGACCGACAGGGTGGTCATCGAGGCAACTGAAACGGTCAGCATATCGACACCCAGTGTGCCGGTTGGTGCGCTGCCTGCAAAGGTCAGGGCCAGCGCGAACAGCACCATGATCAGCGTCGCCACCAGCAGCCAGCGATTGCGGCGAAGGATCAGCATTTCGGTACGAGTAATGGCGAGGAAGCGGGTCATGGCCTCTCCTCCTGTGCATAATGTCGATAGAGGTCTTCCAGCTTGGGCGGGGTCATTTCCACATCCGCCACGGCATCGCCCAATCCGGCGATCCGGCGCAGGGCCTCCATCTTGTCGGCGGGGGAACACAGCAGCTCGACCGAAGCGCCGTTGATCCGGCTGCCGCCCAATTCGGCGGCCAGCACGTCGGCGTTGGCGCTTGCACGTACTTTCAGACGGATCGGCAGGCCTGCAAGGGCCGACAGGTTGTTGAGCGTGTCATCGGCGACCATCCGGCCTTTGCGCATGATTGCGATGCGGTCGGTGCGGGCCTCGACCTCGGTCAAGGCATGGCTGGCGATCAGCACGGCGGTGCCCTGCGCGGCCAGCTCGTCGATGATGGCATAGAGGTCCTGGCGCGAGATCGGGTCCAACCCACTGGTGGGTTCATCCAGCAAAGCCACTTTCGGCTGGCCCAGCAGAACCTGTGCCAGACCCAGACGTTGCCGCATTCCTTTGGAATAGGTGCCGATCCGGCGGTCCAGGGCATCGCTCAGACCTACGCGCTCCAGCAGACCGGCCACATCCGCCCTGGTGCCGGACAATTTTGCAAACAGGGTCAGTTGCTCGCGCCCGGTCAGGGCCGGGTGGAAGGATACCGCCTCGGGCAGATAGGCCGTTTCCCGCCGCGCCTGGGCGCTGCCGGGGGTGGCGTCTCCGATCCGAATTGCTCCGCCTTGGATCGGCGTCAGGCCAAGGATGGATTTGATCAGGGTCGACTTGCCTGCGCCGTTATGGCCCAGCAGCGCAACGCGCTGACCGGGGGCAAGTGACAGGGTGATATCGTCAAGAACGCGGGTTTTGCCACGGTCCTTGCTGACATGGTCAATAATCAGGGCCTTATCCGTCATGAGGCACCTTTTCCATAGCTGGGGGTTCAAGGGGTTGCATCAATGGATTGCTGTCAATCACGCCACCGGGCAACAGTGCCGGAAAGGCGGATTGTGACCAGCGCACCAGCTGCACGGCAGGAGAGCCGAGCAGCAGTTTGGCTGCGGGTTGGGTCCACAACACATGGTCCATCGAGTCATTGGGGCGATAGGGGGCATCGGCAATGCCGTTGCCATCCACATCATAGGCGGCAAAATCGGACCAGTAGTTGCCGCGCCCGTCTTCGGACCACTCGACCCATTTGGTCGAGACGTATTTCACCTGTGTCCGGTTCCCGATGAAGGAATTGCCAACGATGCGGTTGCGTTCGCTGCCGGCGGTGAAATGGATTCCGATGCCGCATCCCTGGAACCAGTTGTCGGTGAATTCGTTCTTGTTGGAGTTATAAAGGAAGGTGCACTTTTCCTTGGCACCGATCACCACGTTACCGGTGATCTGACTCTTGTTGGCATAGTTCAGCATCACGCCATGTTCACGGTCACCGATCGAGACGTTGTCTGCGACCTTCACATTGGTCGTGAACATCACCGCATAGCCCAGATCGTTGCCGATCGAGACATTGTCGCTGACCACCGAATTATCGGCATACATGTAATGCACGGCAAAGCGCAGATCGCGGAACAGGTTGCCGGTAAAGGTATTCTTCTTGGACGAGTTCACAAAGATTCCGTCGCGCCCATAGCGGATATCATTGTCCTCAACCCGCGCACCGGGTGCATTCCAGACATAAACGCCATTGCCACGGTCATTCATCCGCTGGTCCTGACGTCCTTCGATCCGGTTGCCACGCACGATGCTGTCCTTGGCACCATGAATGTCGATGCCGTAAAGATTGCCCAGCAGCACATTGTCTTCGACCACCGGCGCGCGGGCCGTCTTGGTCAGCTGGATGCCACTGTCGATCCCGTCATGGCTTGAACCCGAGCCGATCACTGTCAGGCCGCGCACGGTCACGCCCGGGCCGGTCACGGTGATGACGCTGCCGGTGCCTTGCCCGTCAATGGTGGCCTGTCCCAGCCCGTCGATGGTGACGGGCCGGTCCAGAATCAGATGTTCGGCATAAACACCGGGGCTCAGGCGGAGAGTATCTCCGTCCGCCGCCTGAGCCAGTACTTCATTGATGGCCCCCGCCCGGTTGGGCACATCCCAATCCGCCGCCCAAAGGGGCGAGCCGAGCAGGAGCGGTATGAGCAGGGGCCAGCGCATGGGTCAGGCTCCTTGCGGTTCGACCAGCATCCGGCCGCGCATTTCCATGTGCAGCGCATGGCAGAACCACTGGCAATAGAACCAGTGCACGCCCGGACGGTCGGCGGTGAAGGTGACCGAAGCGGTTGCCATCGGTGCGACTTCCATCGCGATGCCGTAGTTGCCGAGGCAGAAGCCGTGGGTCACGTCGTCCACGTCATCGAGGTTGGTGATGTAAACCGTGACCTCGTCGCCCTGTTTGACGGTGAACTTCTCAAGGCTGAAGGTCGGCGCCTGCGAGGTCATGTAGACCCGCACCTTGTTGCCGTCCCGGATCGGTTCTTCCGCGCCTTCTTCCAGATCGATGCCATCGGCTTCGGCCTGTTTGCGGGCGTCTTCCCAGGTAACATCGTTGCGATCCCAGACGTTGACCGGGTTCACGATGTCGCTGCGAACGATGATCGAGTCGTGCGGCTCGGCAAAGGTCGGGCCGTCATGCACCACTTTCATCTCATCCGACGAAATGTCGATCAGCTGTTCGTTCTCGGGTTTCAGAGGACCCACGTTCAGGAAGCGGTCTTTCGAGAACTTGTTCATCGAAATCAGCCACTTGCCATCGGCTTCCTTGGTTTCACCCATGGAGGTGGAGTTGTGACCCGGCTGATAGTGCACGTCGACCTTCGAGATGATCGGGTCCACGTCCTCGCCGTTGTAGGCGCGGATGGCCTTGTCGATGTTCCACTTCACGATCTGGCTGTCCAGGAACAGCGTGGTGAAGGCGTTGCCCTGACCGTCATAGGCGGTGTGAAGCGGGCCAAGGCCCAGCTGCGGCTCACCCACGATGCACGAGCGCGGGTCGGCATCGCTTTCGAACAGGGCGTCCAGCTTGGTGACGTCCATGATCGAGACGGTCGGCGACAGCTTGCCGTTGATGCAGACGTGCTTGCCGTCTGGCGCGGTGTTGATGCCGTGCGGAGAGTTCGGGATCGGAATGTAACGGGTGTATTTCTTGTTCTGACCCTTGCGCCCGTCCAGAACCTTTACGCCTTTCAGCTCCTGATAATCGCCGGCTTCGATGCCTTTTTCGATCTCGGCGATGTTGAAGACGACGACGTGGTCCAGCTCGTTCTCGGTCATCTCGGCCAGGTTCATGCCCATTTCTGAGTTGTACGAGGTCGAGAAGGCGTATTTGCCCTGATAGTCGCAATCGGTGTTGTCGAGGTTGCCCGACACGATCACCTGCCATGCCACTTCCATGGTGTCGCCGTCCAGCGCGGTGAAGATGTTCACGTATAGCGACGGATCGTCCAGCACGCTGCCATCGTTGACCAGCGGTGTTTCATCTTCACCATTGGCAAAGACATAGCCGGTGCGCGGGAATTTCTGCGGACGCAGACCGTGGATCGCCTTGGCGTTCGGGATCTCGGTGATCTTGTCGCATTTCATCACGTCACAGCGCACACGCGCGACGCGGGTGTTGGCCTTGTCGTTCATGAACAGGTAACGGCCGTCATAAGTGCCGTCGGTGAACGACATGTGCGGGTGGTGAAGGTCGCCATTGTCATAGGTCTTCATGCCGCGCTTGGCGAGAAACTCCTTGGTTTCAGGCAGCAACCCTTCGGTCATGATCTTCAGTGACTCGTTGGTCTGACCCCAGCCCGTGGCCGAGCAGCGGTTGAACACCGGCACCCGCATCAGCTCGCGCATGGACGGAAAGCCCAGAATGCGCAGCTCGCCGGTCTGACCCGAGGACCAGAAACCGTAATACTCGTCCAGTTCGCCCGGTTCGAGATTGGCATTGGCCGCGGCGCTCGCCTGTTTCGCGGTCATCAGGGTCGAGCCCAGACCGGTCCCGGCCAGCACGGCACCGGTTGCTGTTGCACCCAGCATCCCACGGCGTGTGACGGTTAGTTTGTTGTCATGTTCCGACATGTTCGTTCCTCCTTTTAGGAAACGGATTGCGGTTTGGCGTTCGGATGGTTCGCCGGTGGTTGTCCGAGCGGGGTCTTCATCTGGACCGATCCTGTCTTGGCCCGCCGTTTCAGCTGGCGGATAACGACGGGACATTTGTCCTCGGACTGGTAGAGCACCTGACAATGCAGGCAGGTGACGCACTCGTTCGGATTGATCTCACCGGTGGGGTGGATCGCCTGAACGGGGCATTCATTGGCACAGGTCTGACAGGGCGTGCCGCAATCCTTGTAGCGGCGCAGCCAGTCGAACATGCGAATACGGGCAGGGATCGCCAGTGCTCCGCCCAGCGGGCAGAGATAGCGGCAATAGAACCGTTCGATGAACAGCCCGATCCCCAGCAGGGCCAGCGCAAAGACCACGAAAGGCCAGTCGCGCATGAATTTCAGAATGATCGCCGTTTTGAACGGCTCGACCTCGGCATATTTCTCGGCCAACGGGATCGAGATGAAGCTGAGCCCGAAAAGACCCAGAAAGATCATGTATTTCGCGGGCCACAGGCGTTCGTTCAGACCCCAGGGCAGCGTCCATTGCGGCACTTTCAGCGCGCGCGCGATCTTGTTGGTCAATTCCTGCAACGCGCCGAACGGGCACAGCCATCCGCAATAGGCCCCGCGACCCCAGAACAACAGTGCGGCGGCAACGGCGAACCATTGGATGAACACCAGCGGGTCCAGCAGGAACGCATCCCACGAGAATCCTGTGCGCAGGCTGCCCGCCAGTGCCATCAGGTTCACCACGCTCAGCTGCGCGTTGGCGTACCAGCCGATGAAAAACAGGGTCATTGTCAGGTAGCCGATGCGGAACCAGTAGAAGACCCGCGCATTCATCGTCGCATGGAACTGGAAGAAGAACGTCGCGGTCAGGACCAGCAGCATGACGCCAAGAACGGCGATTTCGACGGTGCGATCCTTCCAGATGCGCTGCCACAGGGCAGCCTTGGCGGCGGCTTCGCCGGTCGCATCGTCGACAATCTTTGGGGCTGCGACGGGCAGCAGGTAACGGTCGGGCAGTTTGTAGCCCAGATCGAATGTCAGAAAGGTTTTCTCAACAGCACCCACGGCACGCTGTACCAGCAGTTGCAGGCGGAACGGCTCGGTCGGGTCGAACTCGGCATCGGCGGGGATCTTGAAGATGTCCAGCTCCGTGAAACTGGGTGCATCCGGGGCTGCAACCTTGCCAAGGCGTACTTGCTGTTTGTCGAAAAAACGGACCGAGTTGTCGCCCTGGATCAACTGGATCCGATCGAAAATCCCGCCGCGCACATAGCCTGACCCCTTGAAGCTGTAGGCACCGCGCCCCAGCACCAGAATGGCCTGTTCGCCCTCGTCCAACCAGTTCACGAGGTTCTGGTACTCGGCGTCGCCCAGCAGTGACTTGCCGATCGACGGAACCGAGACAAGCGCCATATGCATGTCGATGAAAGTGTGATCCGGTTCGCCCGGTTCCGGGCGCTTGATCGCGCGCTGGTCTCCGGTGGCCTCGAAGGCGGCATTGACCTGCCCGACATCCAGCGTCAGCCGCCGGATCGAGCCGTCACCCGAAAGGGTCGACCAGTCATAGACCGCATTCTGCGCCATATCGACTTCGCGCCTTGGCCCGTCGGCCTGCAACGGTGACAGGCCGCCCAGACCCAATGCACGCGCCACCTTGATACCGCTACGCACAAGGCTGTCGTCGATCACCATGATCGTGACCGTCGCGCCCGAGATGATGTCGAGGTCGTGCCCCTCACCCCCGGTTTTGGCTTCAACCTTCAGGTCAAGGCCCGCATAGCCTTCGGTCAATTCAACCATGCGGGAATTGGGGATGCCGATCAGCACGATGGGTTCCGAGTGCTTGACCAGTTGCACACCGGTCAACAAAGCGTCGTTATCGATGGCGGCAACGACGTGGATCGGTTTTCCGGAATAACCCGTCGTGCCAACAAAGTCCGAGGTCAGGAATGCCCAGGCAACGGTCTCGCCGCCCTTCAGGACGGGGGCGACCTTGACGTCATCGCGCACCGGGCCAAAGGCATCGGCGCCGGGGGCCAGATCGGCAGGTTCGATGTCGGGCAGGAAACTGGCCAGGCTGTCGGCATGGGCGCTGATCGCCATCAGGCAGGACAGAGCGAAAGCCAGCAGGAAATGGATTGCGCGACTTACGACCACGGCGCACCTCCGAGTGCTAGGGTGGACGCCACGGACGCGCGCAGGGCGCGTTCAAATTCTTCTTGGGTCGCGATCGGGGGCCCTCGGGTTTCGGGCCACAGTCGCCTTGAGTTGTACAAAATGCACAGATCCCCGATTGCAGCGGGTACTATCCGTACATTTTCGGATTGCATCAGCAGCGGCAGATCCGGCAGCGGGGCTCCCGTTGTCACCGCGCACAGCGCGCAATCGGCGCATTTCGGGCAAGGCGCGGTCGGGTCATCAGTGCCTTCCTCAAGGCCCACTTCAACCCAGACCGCCCCTGCCTCCGAGCAGATCTCGATCCACATGCTGTCCCCGGGACTCGCCAGCACCGGGCCAAGCATCTGCAAAAGCAACAGGAAAACACCCACCAAACCGCACACCGCGCGGGACACGCGATCAAACAGGCTATGCGGGGGGCGGACGGTAGGCATTGAGAATCCAGCTCGGCGTTCTTTTCAAAAACTTAGGGGATTCTTCCAGGCGAAGACTTGACTTAGGTCAGGTGCCTGAAAATTTGCACCTACCCGTCGGCCTCGTCCATCAATCCGCGCAGCCACCGACCGGCCAGCCATGCCGCAGGAATGCCCAGCGGAATCGACCAGATGATCGCCGGCACCGGTTCAATTGCGCCGAACCCGACGCTGTGCAGGATAAGCCCGAGCAAAAACAGGTTGATGGCAACGGTCAACGCCGTGGCCGGATACAGCAGAATGGCCAGTTTCCAAACCGGCCATTTCCCCTCAGTGGCTGGTTCCTTCCGAGAAGGTGATCTTGTTCCAGACATTGTATTTCCCCGAAGGTTTGCGCATCGGCAGGCGGCGGATTTCTTCCAGCGTCTGCGCGTCATAGACGATCACCGCGCCGTCATCTTCCCAGATCGAAACCAGTGCGTGGCTGCCATCTCTGGTGAACTCGACATGGGCCACGGTCTTGCCCGGCGAAGGGCGCAGTGTTTTCATGATTTCAAGGCTTTGCTTGTCGATGACGTGCATCGCGTCCTTGTTGGGGCCAAAGAAAACGTCTGCCCAGACATAAGGCGAATTCTCATGGCTGCGCATGAAGAAACCGGGGCCTTCGGTCTTGATCCGTTTGACGGTTTCCCAGCTTTGCATGTCGATCACCGACACGGCGCCGTCTGTCAGGTGCGGCGTGGCCATCACGGTCGTATCGCCGTGTTTCCATGTGATCCCCGAGCCCAGATGCGGCATTCCGGGCAAATCCAGATCGGCCACCTTGTGACCGATCACCAGATCAATCACTTGCCCGCCCTTGCCATCGCGGGACGCCCCCATGACATATTCATAACTCTGGTCGAAAAAGAAGTCGTCCAGATAGTCAGCCGTGGTGATCTTGCGCACAGGGAAAGGATCAGGGTTCTTGAACTGACCTTCGATGCGGAAATCATGACCAAGCCCGGATTGCGGGGGATTGGCGCCGTAGAACACTTCCCAAATTTCGGGTACATCCTTCAGTGCCAAAACAAAGCTTTCCCGCGGGGGGGCCTGGTAGACCGCAGAGACGCGGCTGGGCAGGCCCGTCTTGCTTTTGACCTCGATGACCTTTGCGACGGAAAGGTCTTCGGTGGACAACACCGTCAGGCTGTTGGGCAGGTAATTCGCCACGGCCACCCATTTGCCATCGCCCGACATGGCGATGTTGCGGCTGTTCAAGCCGGCACGCACACGGCCCACCTGTTTCAGCGCCCAGATGTCGTACTTCTGGACCCACCCGTCGCGCGACATGATGAAGACATACCGCCCATCCGGGCTGAACTTGGGGCCGCCATGCACCGCGAAGGGGGTTTCGAACCGGTCCAGAACCTCGAACGTGTCGCCGTCCAGAACGCTGACATGGTGATCGCCGGTTTCCACCACCAAGGTGATGTTCATCGGGTCGCTGTCCCAGACAGGCGCATCCGCCGGTACATATTCCTTGTCCAGCGTCCGGCTGGCCAATATCTGGGCCTCGCCCCATTCGGGGTCGGATTCCAACGGCGATTTCAACCAACCCGCCAGCTCTTCGATTTGCAGGGCATCCAGCTCGTGCGAGAAGGCCGGCATCTGTGTCGCCGCGCGCCCTTCCGCGATTACCGCAGCAACCCGGGGACCCCGCATGCGTTTGAGCGTTTCAGGGATCAGCGCGGGGCCAACCCCGCCCAGACGATTCTCGCCGTGGCATGAGGCGCAATGTTCGGCGTAATCCGATTGGGCATCCGCCCAGGCGGTGCCCGCCAGCAACACCGAGCACAAAGTACCGAATGTGAGTGTCTTAAAAGAACTGATGTGCCGGATCATGGCTTTTCCCCCGAAACGGTGTGACCTGAAGGCGTTCCCCTGCATCATCCACACCGATTTCCTGGTTGGACAGGTAACAGGCCGGATCCTCGGCCCAGGGATCACCGGTCAATTGCAGGGCGCGGATGCGGGTATTGCCGCCGCACACGTCCTTGAGTTCGCAGGCTCCGCAGCGCCCCTTCAGCGGGCGTGGGCGGGTGCGGAGCATGGCAAGCATCGGATCATCGCTGGTCCAGAGTTCGGAAAACGATTTGGTCTTTACGTTGCCCACCGTGTAATCGGACCAGTAAGTGTCCGGATGGACCCGGCCGAGATTGTCGATATTGGCAACACCCAAACCACTTGAGTTTCCACCCCACGCGGCCAGGTGCGCACGCACATGTGCAGCCTTGTCGGCGTCGAAATGCGTGCGAATCCAGTTTAGGAAATATCCGGCATCAGCGTCATTGTTCCCGGTCACGATATCCAGCGGACGACCGCCCGATGCGGCTTCCCAGGCGCGTTCCAGCAACAGATCCAGGCCCTTGCGCGTGCGCTGATGCGCGGCATCTTCGCCCCGGTTCTTGTCGCCGCGCCCCGCATAGACAAGATGCGACAGGTAGAACTTGTCGACACCTTCATCATCACAAAGGCTCAGCAAGTCAGGCAAGTGATGTTGCGTTCCTTCGGTCAGGCAGAACCGCAGGCCAACCTTGATGCCGCGCTTTTTACACTCTCGCACGCCGCGCAGTGCGTCCGCAAAAGCGCCCTCGACGCCGCGAAACCAGTCATTCGTCGCTCCGATCCCGTCCAGCGAGATGCCGACATAGTTGAAGCCCACATCCGCTATCATATCGGCGGTTTCGTCATAGATCCGGGTCCCGTTGGTCGACAAGGCCAGCATTGGCACCAGATCACGGGCGCGTTTTGCAATGTCGAAGAAATCGAACCGATCCAGCGGTTCCCCACCCGAGAGGATCAGGGCCGGGACGCGAAACTGGCCCAGATCCTCAAGGGTTACCATGGCTTGCTCATGGCTGAGCTCACCCGGGAACGCCACATCCGCCGAGACGGTGTAGCAATGGCGGCACTTCAGGTTGCAGCGCCGCGTCAGATTCCAGATCACAACCGGCTTTACCGGGCCGGGGCGCCGTTTGCGCACCGGAGTCGGCTTGACCAGCTGATGCATGTATTCGGTCAGGCGGAACATGTTTCAGCCTTTCTGTTTCAGGCGCAGTCCGGTCTTTTTCAGGATGCGCGTGGAATAGAGGATATCGCTGCCGCGGCAGGCCGATCCCAGAATCGCGGCGATCTGGCCGCGTTTGTCTTCGACCTCGTCGCGCGAGCTGCCGTGGACCATGGCGAACAGGTTGTAGGGCCAGTCGGGCAGGGCGCGGGGCCGTTCATAGCAATGGGTGACGAAAGGCAGTGCCCCGATATGAGCGCCCAGTTCTGTGATCAGGTCATCCTGCACATCCCAGACAGTCATGCCGTTAGATGTCATGCCCAGCTTGTAATGGTTGGGCGCTGCTGCGATCCGTCGGATCACCCCGCGCGCCTTCAGCGCGGCAAGCCGGTCCAGCAGGGCGGCCTCGGTCAGGCCCAAGTCGGCAGCGACCTGCGCATAGGGTGCGGCCACCAGCGGTAGTCCCCCTTGGAGCGACTCGATAATCTGTCTGTCTGTTGCGTCGATCATGCCGCCACCCGGAAGCCGATGAAAAATTCCTGAAGTTTGGGGAAACGGAGAACATTGACTCCCGTTTCCCGTTCGATGGCATCGGCGGTGGCCTCGATCCCCTCGGGTGTTTCGGTGGCCAGCACGAACCACATGTTCAGCCGATGCGTGCGTTCATAGTTATGTGCCACTTCGGGATGTGCATTGACTTTGGTCAGGACGGTTTCGAATTCTTCGTCTGGAACGGCCATTGCGCAAAGGCAGAAAGCCCCACCCATGGCCGCGGCGTCGAAAAACGGACCGAAGCGCGTGATGACGCGGTCATCTTTCATGCGGCTCAGACGCGACAGCAATTCCGCCTCGGACAGGCCAAGCTCTGCGGCGACGGTTGCGTAAGGGTGTGAAGTAAGCGGCAGATCCTCTTGCATACGATTCAGGATCGCCCGATCCGTTTGGTCCAGCGTCATGCGGCGACCTCCTTTGCCTGAATCAGCGCGCCGGTCTGTTTGAAACAGCGGGTTGAGAACAGGACCTTGTTCCGTGCTCCGGCCAATTCGGGCAATGCAATTGCACCGGCCAGAACGTCCAAAGCCTCTTTGCGTGTGCGGGCGTGGATCATGGAATACAGGCGATATGGCCAGACATCGCGAACCGGATTCCGCTCATAGCACAAGGTCACCCCCGGGAAGGCGGCCAAAGCTGGCCCAGCGGTTTCAATCTGTTCTGCCGGCAGGTCCCAGACCACCATCGCATTGGCCGACCAGCCAAGCGCCCGGTGACGCACAATGACGCCGAGCCGCGAGATTATTCCGGCGGCATGCAGGGCATCGACCCGCCCCATCAAGTCTGTCACATCCCGTTTCAGCGAACGAGCCAGAGCAGCATAGGGTTCTGAGACCAAAGATAGCCCGGAACTCAGAGACTGTAGCAGGCAGCGATCGCCCTCGCGCATGACGGATGCATCGACCTTTCGTGCCTTGGGTACGTTTTTGGCTCCGCCAGTCATGCGAAAACCAAGATCCACGTTGAAAGGGCGTACCAGCCGCAGGTCCAGCACCTGCAATCCGGTGGATCGACTGATCCGCGCCAGGGTATCGTTGACATGCGCGCGGTCCGGCCCGGTCGCGACAAACCACAGGTTCCAAGCGTCTTCGCGTTGATAATTGTGGTTCACCCCGGGCTCGGCATCGATCAGGGCGGCGACCTCCTCCAACCGATCTTCCGGAGCCGCCACGGCAGCCAGGGTGCTGGCCGTCACCGCGCCGGGCGTGATGGTGGCGCCAACCCGTGTAATGCGGCCCGTGGCGCGCATCCGGGACAAGCGATGAATGACTTCGGCTTCGTCCAGCCCGAGTGCGTTACCCAACATCTGGAACGGTCTATCGGTGATCGGGAAGTCGCGCTGAAATTCGTCCAGCAGGCGGCGGTCGATCGGGTCCGTGATATGTCGCATCGGTTACAGTCCCGTTCTGTGCGCACGGGCGGTGAAGAAGATGCCGGACGGGCTGTCCGCGTCGATCTCGCGCAGTTTTTCAAAACTGTGCGTGTCGTAGACCATGACCTTGTTGGCATCGCGCACGCTGATCCAGACTTCATGCCCGCGTGGCGTGAACTCCATGTGCAATACCGCCGGGCCGGGTTTGAATTCGTGGATGATCTGTTTGCTAACACTGTCGATCACCTGAATGGTGTCATTCAGCGGGTGGGCGAAATTCACCCAAACCTGCCGCCCATCGGGACGGGCCATGGCAAAGACCGGTTGCCCGTGGGTTTTGGTCCTCCCCGTTTCGGTCAGAGTGTCGGCGTCGATCCACAGAACCTCGTGATGGCCGACAGCGGGCAAAACGAACTCGCGGCCCGTCAGCGCCCAGCCTTCCAGATGAGGCATCTTGTAGACTGGCATTTCTTCCTGACCACGCCCGTAATCGGGCAGAACGCGGATCGGTTCGGGGGTTTCGGCCCACAGATCCAGCGCGGTCAGGCCGTCCTCGCCAAACAGACCGGTGATATAGGTGCGGCCATTGGCAGTGATCAGCGCGTCATAGGGGTTCTTGCCCATGTCCGGGATCTTGGTGATCTCTGGTGTGCCTTTTGCGAAATCGGCAATCCAGGTTTCCCCAGTGTCCCACATCGTGAAAACGAACCGCCGACCGGGCGCATCGACCAGACCGATGGTTTTGCTGTCGGTCGGGATGTCAGCGACCATCTCAAGCGTGTCCGCATCGAACACGCGCACGCCACCGGGTTCGTAATTCGACACGGCCACAAGCTTGCCATCGTCCGAAATTGCCCCGCCGATGGCGTTGCCGGCCTGCACGACGCGGTTCACGATCTGGCGGGTCACGATGTCGATCTTGGTCAGCCCGCCGTCGCGGCCAAACACATAGGCAAACCGTTCATCGGGCGAATAGACCAAAGACGCATGCGACAGATCACCCAATCCCTCGATCCGGGCCAGAGCTGCACGGTCGGATTGATCCACAAGAAGCACCGAGCCCTTGGCGCGTTCGATGACTAGGCCAAGGTCGCCTGTCGCGGTCGGTTCAGCCTGCGCTGTAGTCATCATCAATGTGGCTGCAAGGCCAAGAATGAAGTGTTTCATTGTGCCTCCTGTTCCAGCAGGTAACGGGCGATCCATTCGGCCTCTTCTTCACTGATCAGGGGCCGCCATGGGGGCATCGCGGTGTCGGGGATGCCGTCAAGGATGACGCTGGTCAAAACATCCGCGTCGTAGTGTTCAAGTGTCTCACTGCGCAGATCGGGACCAAGACCGCCCTTCAGGGACAGGCCGTGACAGGAACCGCAATCCTGATGCACAAGTCTTTTCAGGGTATCGGGATCGATGACATCCGCCGCGAAAGCAGAGGTCGCGGCCAGAACCGCAATGGTCAGACAGGTTTGCGCCGCCCACCCCGAGCGCCCCGGCGATCTGTCTGTGCATGTTGGGACAATCCCCTGATCTCGTCTTCCCAGCTTAGCCATGGGCCTGTTCCAGAAGCTCGGCCACAGGCCGTTCGGCATAAAGCGAAACCACCTTGCCAATGATAAACAGCGTCGGCGCCTTCAGGTCGGCTGCGCGCACATCCGTGGCCAGTTGGTCAAGCCGTGACACTAGACGACGCTCATCAGGTGTCGTGGCCTTGCCCACCGCCAGAACCGGCGTCGAGCCCGGCAGGTTTTCGGTCATCAACCCCATGGCGATCTGACCGATGTTGGCAACGCCCATATAGACCACCAGTGTCGAGTCCGGATCGGCAAGACGTTTCCAGTCCAGATCCAGTACTTTGTCGGCCTGCCGATGTCCGGTGACATATTGAACCGAAGTCGCCAGCCCGCGATGGGTCAGCGGCACACCCGTCGAACAAGACGCCCCCTGGGCCGCCGTGATGCCCGGTGCGTATTCGACAGCGACACCGCGGGCCATCAGATAGGCAGCCTCTTCCGAACCGCGACCAAAGATCATGGGGTCGCCGCCCTTCAGCCGGGCGACCGTGCGACCTGCGCTGGCTTCTTCAAGCAGTATTTCGTTGATGCGGTCCTGCGGAACGGTGTGGCATTTGGGGGCCTTGCCGACAGGGATCAGCCTGGCGCCTTCCGCGTGCAAGTTCAGAATGTCGGCGGACACCAGCCGGTCATAAACCACGACATCCGCTTCTCGCAGCAACCGCAGTGCGCGCAGGGTCATCAGCTCGGGATCGCCGGGGCCTGCGCCAATCAGAAAAACCTTACCGCTCATGTGCAAACTCGCTTGGTCTGAAAGTCTTCGAGACCCGGTATCCCATGCAGATCCGTTGCGTTTGCAAGACGTTGCTGGGTGAGCCGGGCGTGTCATGGGGGAAGATTGGCCCAATCGAAAACCAACCTCCTTGACATAAGTTAAGGAGCGCGGGATTTGCGCCCGGGCTCCTTCATCTTGCCTGTATTGTGCCCTGTTTCAGGGTTCGACGGTGATCATTCCGATCATGTTCTGTGTCTCCCAATGCGGGCCGCACAGATAGTCCTGTGGGCCGGGCTTGAGAAAGGTCAGTTCAACAGATTCCTCGGGGAACAGGCGATCACTTTCAGGTTGGCTGCCATCCTTCAACAGAACGGAATGGCTGGTGCGTTTGTCGACATTCACCCACCGGACAGTTGTGCCTGCCTTCACCGTCAATTCGGATGGGCAAAAATTGTATTTGTACATCAGCACCACTTCGGCGTCTTCGACGGCCGACGAAGGCTGACCGAACAACTCGACATAGCGCTCTTCGGCCTCGGCACAGATTTCGGCGGTCTCGTCCGCCCAGGCGGGCGCGGCCAGAAGCAGCAGCGCAGGAAGAAGGCGTTGGGGTTTCATGGTCCATGTCTCCTTTCCAAAAATGGCCGGGGCCGGTTGACCCGGCCCCGATCCGTCATTGTTTGACCACGTTGATGAACGCGCTGTCATCATCCAGCGCCAGGCTGGTATTCAGCGTCACGTGGTGGAACCGTGCGGCGGTAAAATCGTCGTGGATGGCAAAGCCAACGGTATAGGTCTTGCCTGCCTCCAATGGCACATCACCGGGCGCGCCCGAATTCAGGGGGCGCGTAAACACCACGGTCCACATGCCACCGGACAGTTCGGCCGATGCGGCGATTTCACCATCATTGACCACGCGCTGCTCCAACAGATAGCCATTGGTGGCGCTTCCGTCGGCGTAGACACGCATCAGGTCAAGATAGGTGCCGTCGGCCAGATACTGCTCGATCTGTTCCTCGGCCTTCAGCTTGTCCCAGCCCCCCAGGGCCTTGCCGCGGCGACCTTTGACCTCAACATCCGTGCGGCTTTCGCTGATGTATTTGGTAATGGTGTCCGTGGCATTGAGGCGGCCAGCAACATCCGCATTGGCGGCGATCGCATCTGCTTCGGGCGCAAAAGGCATATAGGTGTTGTCGGCGTGGCACGAAGCCCAGCATCCCACCTGATCGCCCAGCTCGATACCAGTGCCGGTAATCATCATGGCAACCTTGATCTGGTTGTCCGGGTCCATCTTGCCGCCATCGACGAACGGGACAGGGTTGTGACCCGCGTCCGGCCATTGCAGGCGAATGTACAGGTTTTCGTCGTCATGCGCCGCCTGAACGGTTGCGTCGATGACACCGCGTTTGCCCGGAATCGGGGTCGGTTCCAGATCTCCACCCGCAACGATCTTGTTGCCGATGGTGTCCAGTTCCTTGGCGTGACAGGTGGTGCACTGATCCCCGCCTTTGGTCAGGGGGCGCGCGCCACCATGGAACTTGCCGTTCTGGACCCATTCAAACGAGGCCTGTCCGGGGTAGAAGAGTTTCAGATCCGCCGCGGCCACTGCGTTCCAGTCGATGTTGGGCGCAACGTCGCTTGCTCCGCCAGAGGGCGCTGCGGCGTCCTCGCCGGAGGTTTTTGCGCGTTCTTCTTCCAAAGCAGCGTCAACAGCCGCTGCGATCTGGGCTTGAACGGCCTCTTGCTGAGCCTTTTTGGCGGCTTTTTCTGCTTCTGCTTCAGCGGCCTCTTTGGCTTCGATCTTTTCGAGACTGGCCAAATATTCCGGAGGGATGGGCCGGATGAAGTCCGGGTTCGGTGCTTCAAGCTTTTCCAGATACTCTTCGTCCGCCCGGTCGCGTGCATCCGAGTGTGCAATCCCCTTGTGGCAGTCGATACAGGTCTGTCCGACAGTCATCGCATTGAGGTGCTGCTGACGGGCGCGTGGTTTCTGGAATTCGGGCATCATCGATTCGAAATCGTGACAGTTGCGGCATTCGCGCGAGTCTGTGGCCTTCATCCGCTCCCATTCGTTCATGGCCAGATGTACACGTTTGGCCTCGAACTTTTCACGGGTGTTGATGGTACCGACCATCTTGCCATACAGCTCTTTGGACGCCTTGATCTTACGGATCATCTTATGTGTCCAGTCTTTGGGAACGTGGCAGTCGGAACAGACAGCCCCCACACCCGAACGGTTCACGTCATGGATCGTGCCGGTATATTCTTCGTAGACAAAATCTCGCATCTCGTGACATGAGATGCAGAATTCCTTGGTGTTCGTGGCTTCCATTGCGGTGTTGAACCCGCCCCAGAAGATGATGCCGGCGGCAAAGGCCCCGGCGATACCGGCCACAGGCATTCCCCATAGGAAATACCGGCGCCAGATCGGTTTTTTCTTTTCCGGTTCGGAGGTCATATCCGGGCTCCGTTTTGGCTGTATTGTCTGGCCCTTGGTGGCAGGCCGGTGAGTTTGGCTGATGACTCAAACAGGGAAAGGGCGGGCGAGGGGCCCGCCCTTTCCTGTGGTCGTCCTGACCTCGTCAGGTGACGTGGTTCGACCGGTTGTAGACGTTGAACTTGCCGGTCGGGGCATAAAGCCCATCGATGCGGCCGATTTCTTCCAGCGTCTTCGCGTCGAAGATCACGATCTGACCATTGGGTTCCTTCGAGTCTGACAGGTTCCACTTGGAAACCCAGACCTCGGTCCCGTCAGCGTTGAATTCGAAGTGAACAGCGGCGCTGCCTTCGTCTTCAGTGATCTGGATCGTCTTCACGATTTCGCCGGTTTCTTTCGAAATGACCTGCACGGATTGCTGCACTTCCGGTTCCGGATGCTTGGTCTGGTCAGCCCAGATGTAATCCGAGTTCGGGTGGGTGCGGACGAACAGGCCGGGGCCGTCGGTTTCCACTTCGTAGCAGACTTTCCAGGCGTCATCTGGACGGTTTTCAGGATCGTTGCCCCAAACGGTCACGGTGCCGACACCAAGGTGGGTTGTGCCCGCCACAGGTCCACAGTTCGGGTCGACCCAGTTGGCGCCCGGACCAGGGTGCGGCAGCGCGGCTGTGTCGATCATCGCCTCAAGCTTGTGGGTTTCGGTATCGACAACCACCATCTTGTTCGACGCGTTTGCGGCGATCTGGAAATACCGGCCTGTCGGATCGAAGAACCCGTCATGCAGGAACTTGGCGCTGTCGATCTTGTCGATCCGAAGGTTGTCCAGATCGGTGTAATCGACTTGCCACAACTGTCCCAGCTCTTTCACTGCAACGATCCAGGTGGGTTCATTCGGAGTGGTGTAGATGGCTGCCACACGGGCTTCTTCCACATACTCACCGTCGACGTTCACGCCGCGGGTCGATACGACCTTAACCGGTTCCATGGTCTTCGCGTCAACGATAGCAAAGTGCGGCGGCCAGTAGCCACCACCGATGACGTATTTACCATCGCCGGAAACGGCGACGTCACGGGCGTCATATGCAATCTTGACTTCGGATACCAACATCTTGTCCGGCGTCTGCCAAAGGTCGATCTTGGTCATCTTGCCGTCGCGACCCATTGTGTACCAGAAGCGGCCGGGGTGTTCCGGCTCGGTCAGGCTGTGGTGTTCGGACGCTTTCAGAACGTGCACTGCGTAGCCAGTGGGGATGTGGGTCAGCACCTCTTTGGTGTCGCCGTCGATCACGGCCACCTTGCCTACGTCACGTTCGATGACGACAAAGAAGTTTTCCCAGTTGCGGCCGTGCAGCGGCTCGGTCGGATAGTCCTCTTCTTCGACGTAGACCTTACGCGTCGCCATCATCTGTTCCAGCGACATTTCAGGTGGTTTTGGCGGCTCCATCATGATGTAGGTCGCCATATCCTTGATTTCCTGCTCGGTCATGATGTCCGAGAAGTTGTTCATGCCGCCTTCGGTTCCCCAGGCGATAATCTTTTCAAGGCGTTCCTGCCCCAGTTGCAAGGTGCCGCCTTCGGTTACAGTGCCGTCGGCTGCGGTCTTCTTCCAATGCGGTTCCAGGTTTTTACCCGTGGCCCCTTTGCGCAATACGCCGTGGCAGCCTGCGCATTGTTCGAAATAGAGCTGTTTAGACGATTCAAAGGCTTCTTCGCTCAAAGTTGGCTCTTCGGCGAAGGTCGGAGCAGCGACGCTGCCCAACAACATTGCCAATCCGACCCCTAAGGCGCGGCCGGGTTTGTTGTAGCTGATTCCAAGTGACATGATCACTCTCCATATGCGTGGTGAGGCGGTGTCGAGAGTGAAACATCACGTGGATGTCATCCTTGACCAAAGTCAACGGCAAGGGTGCAGACAAAGCACTTTGGAAAGAAAACACAGATCAAAACCCCCAATAAATCTTGTGTTTCTCACACATGTTTAAGCCCAGTCTTGATTTTGGTTAAGGGCGCCGGGTCATGCGGGCACTACACATTGTTCAACGGCGGGAAAAGCTATGGAGAGCAGGCATGACAGCTGTAATCGCGCGTGTTTTCAGTGAAGGGTTTCGGGTCTTTTTTCTTTCGGCGGGTCTTTACGGTATGTTTGCAGGAGTCGCGTGGGGCGTATGGTTGGCGTCACTCGACGGGCTGATGCCCTACATGGAACAGAGTTACGCGATGCCCCCGGTGATGTGGCACGCGCATGAGATGATTTTCGGGTATGCAACGGCCGCCCTGGGGGGTTTTTTTCTGACCGCCGTGCCGAACTGGACCGGTGCGCCCGAGGCGCGGGCCCGCTTTATCACGCTTGTCGCATTGATCTGGATGGCCGGGCGTCTGGCGGTCTGGTTTTCCGGAGTGTTGCCACCCCTGTTCGTCGCGGTTGTGGACCTGAGCTTTGTTCCCATTCTGGCGCTGAAGATTGCCAGTCAACTGGTTCGTCGGCCCAAGCCCCAGAATATGGTGTTTCTGTATCTTCTTGTTCTGATGTTGGCCTCGAACGTTATGGTTCATTTGGAATGGATGGGGGTCACGGTGGATACGCTGAACACCGGTATCCGGGCCGGGCTTTTGACCTTGTGTTCGATGATCGCGATCCTGGGTGGCCGGATTACGCCGGCTTTTACACGGAATGCTATGAAAAGAGCGGGTCAACCCGAAGCATCGTGGCCGGTATCCGTGGCCAGGCTGGACAGGGCGACGATGATTCTGGCGCTGTTGCTGCCCCTGCTTGTGCTTGCACTTGATGTCGGGCCTGTTGCGGGGGCCGTTGCATTGGTGATGGGCTGTGTTCAACTGATGCGCATGGCGCGTTGGAGAACAGGCTGGGCCTTGCGTCAACCTATCCTGGTCGCGCTGCATCTGGGTCTCGGGATGCTGGCGCTGGGTCTGATTCTCTGGGGGTTGGCGGCCATCGGGATGGGAAATGAGATCGGCGCGCTCCACGTTCTGGGCATTGGTTGCGTTGGTGGCATGACCCTTGCCGTAATGAGCCGCGCCGCCTTGGGCCACAGCGGTCGCCCCCTTGTCGCGCCAAGGCCCATGGCGATTGCCTATGGTTTGATGGCGGTTGCAGCGCTTGTGCGTTGGCTGGGATCCGACATGACAGGTGGGTATATGACGGCGATGCTGACAGCGGATGGATTTTGGATCGCGGCAATGGGGCTGTATCTGTTTGCCATGTGGCCTGCCCTGACCGGCCCCCGCGCCGTGCAACAGACCTGACGCCTGTTCGGGCGGCGCTTATCGTTCAGCGATCAAAGGCCGCTCATTCTTGATATGACGATGGACCAAGGCACGAGCGCGTTTCCCTTTTTCCGGTATCCGTCGTGCGGCCAGCGGAACGTAATTGCGCTGATCCAATTCAGGGAACAATTCAAGAATTTCCGCCCGTGCGTTCGGGTGAACACTGGACAAGGCCTGCGCACCGGTGAGCAGGCTTTCGGAAGGTGCGCCTTCCGCATAGATGATCTCGTGACGGTCGAACAAAAGATGGACATAGGTCACAGCACGGGTGTCATCAGCGATTGAAATGCCGGGCACGCCGACAAGAATGTGAGCAGGAACAAGAACCTCTTCGGCGTCGAACATTCTGACGGCAATCGGCGACCGGACCAGCATACGGTGTTGCGGTGACACGAAAAGATCACGCTGGGGCAAGTGATCGCCCAGTGAACCGGCCTCGATCCGGATGGGCTTCAGCCTGGGACGGGCGCAAAGCGCCGCCTGATCCAGATGTCGCGTGCCGATCCAGCGTATGTGTTGCGGTCCGTTGTCGGCGGTGACGACCGCGTCACCCACCTTCAAATCCTCGATGGGCCTCGGACCTCTTGGAGTCATTATCAACGTTCCGGCTACGAAGCACGGCACGTCAATGATAGTGGTCGGATCAGTTGTGTCAGGAGCATTGGTCGGCGTAACATTCACGATGTTCATCGAGTATGTCGTGCCGGGCACAAGGGGTTCAGAGGTTATGTAACCACCCAAAGTTCCGTCAACTTCCACACGATAAACTGTAATCGTACCCCCGCCTGGTTTGGACAGAATATAGGATTCTTCCAAGTAAATTGGGCCACTAAGAAAGGTGGTCGAGCCATCAAGGGTGGTGATGGTGCCGGTTTGCGTCAGATCATCGCCGTCTTCGTTGTCGAAGCGGTCGCCGTTGAAAACATCGCCAGTATCGACAATGGGTGGTCCGCCGCCGTTTTGAATAAACCCACCGGCTGCGTCTGTCACGCTGAATAAACGACGATCCGTGTCAGGATCAAAATTGACATCCAATGTAACCGTATCCGGCCCAATCGTATTCACCGTGATTACGCCGGGCGTATAACCGATATAGGAATAGTTTGCCATTTTAACCCATCACTCTTTGACACGGAATTTACACTTGTTCTCTCAAGCGCTTGGATAACTCCGCTATACTAAAATGTCGACGCGACATTCCTCACGATTGGTTCAGATATCAAGGCGAACCCCAGGCTTTTTCGTGGTTCTTGCTGTTTGTCAGGCATCCGACCTCGTTCCAGAGCATACTTGAGAAGTCTTGACTTTCGTTAAGGCACTCCCGCGTCCCGCCCGTCATGTTGCAGACACTAGCTAATCTGCGCAAAGGAGAGCGCAATGCGAGACGTCATGACAAAGAGCATGGCCCGCAATATTTTTTATGGCGGGTCACTGTTCTTCATTCTCATCTTTCTGGCCCTTTCGGCCCATTCCCACTGGTATATCGTCAATTCCGAAAATGCCGCAAAGCTGGATGACAGTGTGGTCCGGGGCAAGCATGTCTGGGAAAAACACGCGTGTGTGAACTGTCATTCGATTCTGGGTGAAGGGGCCTACTTTGCTCCGGAAGTCGGCAACGTGATGACCCGCTGGGGCGTGCTGGACGACCCGGAATCAGCCTTTGAATCCCTCAAGGGCTGGATGGAAGCACAACCGACCGGCATTCCCGGTCGTCGGCAAATGCCCAATTTCAACCTCAGCGACGAAGAACTCCGTGACCTGACCAACTTCCTGATCTGGACGGACAACATCGACGCGCAGGGCTGGCCGCCCAACGAGGCAGGCTGAGAAAGGGAACGAAACAATGAAATACGAATCCCAAAAAATCGCCTATGCCTACTTTGCGGTAGCCATGGCGTTGTTCGCGATACAGGTGATCGGCGGCCTTCTGGCCGGTTTCATCTATGTATTCCCCAATTTCCTGAGTGAGCTTCTGCCGTTCAACATCGTGCGGATGCTGCACACCAACTCTCTGATCGTCTGGCTGATCCTGGGTTTCTTTGGTGCGGCCTACTTCCTGATCCCGGAAGAAGCCGAGCGCGAGATCCACTCGCCCAAGCTTGCCTATCTGCAACTGATCATCCTTGTTGTCGGCACGTTGGGCGTGGTCGTCACCTATGTCTTCAACCTGTTCGAAGGCAACTGGCTGCTGGGCAAAGAGGGGCGCGAGTTCCTGGAACAGCCCAAATGGGTCAAGGCCGGTATCGTCGTGGCTGCATTGATCTTCCTTTACAACGTGTCGATGACCGTTCTGAAAGGCAAGAAGACAGCCATTACCAACATCCTGCTTCTGGGCCTTTGGGGTCTGGCGCTGCTGTTCCTGTTCGCCTTCTACAACCCGGGCAACCTGTCGCTGGACAAGCAATACTGGTGGTATGTCGTCCACCTGTGGGTCGAAGGTGTGTGGGAGCTGATCATGGCCTCGATCCTGGCCTACCTGATGCTGAAGCTGACCGGTGTGGACCGTGAGATCGTCGAGAAATGGCTCTATGTCATCGTTGCCGCCGCACTGTTCTCGGGCATCCTTGGCACAGGTCACCACTATTACTGGATCGGCACGCCTGCATACTGGCAGTGGATCGGTTCGATCTTCTCGAGCCTCGAGGTGATCCCGTTCTTTGCGATGATGGCCTTTGCCTTCGTCATGGTCTGGAAGGGCCGTCGTGACCACCCCAACAAGGCCGCGCTGCTGTGGTCGCTGGGCTGTGCTACGCTGGCTTTCTTCGGTGCCGGTGTCTGGGGCTTCCTGCACACGCTGCACGGGGTGAACTATTACACCCACGGCACGCAGATCACCGCAGCCCACGGCCACCTGGCCTTCTACGGCGCCTATGTCTGCCTCAATCTGGCGATCTTCAGCTATGCGATGCCGATCCTGAAGAACCGTGATCCCTATAATCAGGTTCTGAACATGGGCTCGTTCTGGCTGATGACCAGCGGCATGGTCTTTATGACCTTCGTGTTGACCTTCGGAGGCACCGTGCAGACACACATGCAGCGCGTGGTCGGAGACTACTTCATGGACGTACAGGACCAGATCGCGATCTTCTACTGGATGCGTCTTGGCTCTGGTCTGGTCGTTGTCCTTGGGGCGCTGCTGTTCATCTATTCGATCTGGGTTCCCCGCAAAGAGGTCATTGAACCCGGCGCAGCTGAAACCCCTGCGGAGTGATGGATATGGATGGCTCCATGAACCTGAAAGAGGGGGCGGCAAACGCCCCCTTCTACCTCGCCCAGGGCGATGAATGCGATGTCTTCACCACCGCTTACAAAAACGACCTGCCGGTTCTGCTGAAAGGCCCGACGGGCTGCGGCAAGACCCGGTTTGTGGCCCATATGGCTGCGAAACTTGGCCGCCCGCTTTATACAGTGGCCTGCCACGACGATTTGGCTGCCGCCGACCTGATCGGGCGCTACTTGCTGAAGGGCGGCGAAACCGTCTGGGTCGATGGCCCTCTGACCCGCGCGGTGCGCGAAGGTGCGATCTGCTATCTGGATGAGGTGGTCGAGGCGCGCAAGGACGTGACCGTGGTGCTGCACCCACTGACCGACGACCGGCGCATCCTGCCGATCGACCGCACCGGCGAAGAGCTTGAGGCCGCGCCCGGTTTCATGCTGGTGGCGTCCTACAACCCCGGCTATCAGAATATCCTGAAAACCCTCAAACCCTCGACCCGGCAGCGGTTCATCTCGCTGGAATTCGACTTTCCCTCACCTCAGATGGAAGCCGAAGTGGTCGCGCAGGAAAGCGGCCTGCCGCTGGAACGCTGCAAGCCGCTGGTACGGCTGGCGGGCAAGCTGCGCGGGCTCAAGGGTCAGGACCTCGAGGAGGGCGTGTCCACCCGGCTGGTCGTCTATGCCGCGACGCTGATCGCGCAGGGCATGTCCACCGACCGCGCCATCCTTGCCGCCATGATCGAACCTCTGACCGATGACGAGGATATCAAACGCGGGCTCCTCGATCTTGTCACCGCCGTCTTTGGGTGAGGCCGGCGATGGTCAGGATCGACTTTGAGCCATGGGAACCCGAAGAAACGATCGGGAAACTGTGGCACACCCTTGCCAGCCGCCTCGATGCACCCCAGGTGCATGTTGGAGCCGCGGTCGACCTTTCCGAGGTCGCGGGGCGGCTGGCAGTCCTCTTTCGAGGGCTTGGGGGTAGTCCGGGCGTTGAATTGCGCCCGGTCTCACCCGAGGTTTCGCGTCACCGCCTGAGTTGGCGCCGCAAACTTGCAACCGAAGTGGAATTGATGCCGCGCGCCTCGTTCGACGGAGAGGTTTTGCGTCTGCCCGACCGTCTGGCCGTATTCCCCGCACGCGAGGCAAACGGCGCGCTCTATGTCTGGTTGGCCGCCGCCGCCGCCCATGCCGGAACCCGAATTGACGAAGATGATCCACTGCGTGCCGACCTGCGTGCCTTGATCGCCGCCCGGCATATGGTCGAGGCGACTCTGGACGATGCGCCTGGCTTGCGTCCGCTGTATACCGAGCTGTGCAAGGGCGTGCTGTTTCAGCGCGACATCCCCAGCCTGCCGCCTGCCGAGGCCGCGGTTGAAGAACTGATCCGTCATATGCTGGGCGATCCCAAGCCCCTGTCGAATCAGGCCGAGCACCTTCTGGCACTTGACGACGACCTGATCGCACCGCGCGGCTATCAGCCGATGCGTCCGGTTCCCCTGTGGCCGGAGTTGCGGGCAGTTGGGTTCTCGGAACACAACGAGGTTGAAAACCCCGATACCGAAGGCCCGCCAGAGGAATCCGGCGAAAAGACACACCGTGCCCGGCGCCGCAAATCGGATCAGGCCGAGCGCAGCGACAGTTTCATTCTGCACAAGTTCGAAGCCATCCTCAGTTGGGCCGAGTTTCTGAATATCAACCGTCGCATCGATGACGACGATCCCGACAACGCCAAGAAGGCGGCTGACGATCAGGAAGAGATCGGTCTTGGCCAGATTTCCAAGGCGCCGCCTACCAAGTTGAAGCTTCACCTTGATCTGGCGCCCGAAGACGTCAACCGCGAACGCCTGTCAGGCCGTATTCTATATCCCGAATGGGACGTGCGGACGGGTCAATACCTGCCGGATCATGTGAACGTTCTGCTTTCGGAAGCCGATATCCGCGACGATGCCGCCGAGTTCGGCAAGGATCCGGCCGCTGCGCGCCGCATTCGCGCCGTCAAGCGCCAATTCGAGGCGCTGCGCCCGGGGCGCGTGATGACCCGGGGCCATCTGGACGGTGACCAGCTGGATATGGAAGCCGCCGTTCGGGCGCAGGTTGACCGCTGCGCAAATGGTGAAGGGACGGAACGCGTCTGGATGCAATCCCGCCCCGAGGCCCGCGATCTGGCGGTGTCGATCCTGCTGGATGTCAGCCGATCCACCGAAAGCGCGGTCACGGGGCGTGCCGTGATCGATATCGAACGCGAGGCGCTGGCGGCCTTGGCGTGGGGCCTCAACGCTTGTGGTGACGATTTCGCCATTCATGCGTTCAGCTCCCTCAAGCGTCAGCGCGTCTATGTGCAACGTTGCAAACGGTTTGACGAACCGATGGCAACCAAAGTTGAACAGCGCATCGCGTCGCTGCGCCCCGGACATTATACAAGGTTGGGCGCGGCAATCCGGCACTGTTCCGCAGATCTGGCCAGCCAGTCCCGCAAGCGCCGATTGCTGCTGGTCATCACCGATGGCAAGCCAAACGACCTGGATCACTACGAGGGGCGCCACGGTATCGAAGATACCTGCATGGCCATACGCGAGGCGCGCCGGGCCGGACAGTCAGTGTTCGGCGTCACCATCGATAAAACCGGCAAAAGCTGGTTTCCGCGCATGTTCGGGCAGGGCGGTTTCGCCGTCATCCCAGATCCGCATCGCCTGACCATGGCCCTGCCGCAGATCTATCGCCAGTTGGTCGGCGCATGAGTGATGCCTCTCTGATCGACGAACTGCCGGGCGAGTTCCTGATGTGGGTTCTGATCATTTCGGAACTGCTGGTTTTTGGCGCGGGGATGATCGCCTTCATGGGGGTGCGTCTGACCGATCCGGCGGGCTTTGCCGAGGCGCAGTCGCATCTGCATCGCACGGGTGCGGCCTTGAACACCGCGGTATTGGTGACATCCGGCTATCTGGCCGCACAGGCGCTGCATTGGCGGCGGAACATGCAACGTTTGCGGGCCCGATTGGCGTTGATCCTTGCGGCGCTTCTGGGTGTCGTGTTCCTGATCATCAAGGGTGCGGAATATGCCGACAAGGCGTCTCAGGGGATAGGATACGAAACGCATCCATTCTTTTTGTTCTACTATATGCTGACCGGCTTTCATGCCGCGCATGTGCTGGCCGGGGTTGGAATTCTGTTGCTGGTGGCCTGGTGCGACGACCCCAGTAGCGTCGAAGCGGGCGCGCAGTTCTGGCACATGGTGGACCTGGTCTGGATCATGCTGTTTCCAGTGATCTATCTGCTGGGATAGTCGGATGGCCCAACCTTCATCTTTGACCAACAGTTCTCGCCAGAGGTCGCCGAACTCTCTGACCCGGGCGTGGCTTGCGCTCTTGGCCCTCAGCGTGGGATCCGCGCTGCTGACCTTGATTGGCGCTCCATCTGCAATCATTGCCGGCGGTATCCTGCTGCTGGCGCTGATCAAGGCCCGCGTGATCCTGAAACACTACCTGGATTTGGAGAACAGCCAAAGCTGGCTGCGTGGGTTCACCATGGTGTTGACGGGATTTTCCGTTGTGATCTTTGCGCTCTATCTAGTCTGAGGCAAAAAAATGCCGCCCCGAGAGGCGGCATAAATCAATCAAAGGGGGGCCCTGATTACTGAGCGGCCTGTGGGATCCGCGCGATCTGACAACGTTGCCAGAGCGCCGACAAGGCACCGACCAGATGATCGATATCCTCATCTGTGTGAACCGGTGACGGCGTGATCCGCAAACGTTCGGTGCCCTTGGGGACAGTGGGATAGTTGATCGGCTGAATGTAGATGCCGAATTCTTCAAGAAGCGTATCCGAGATGAACTTGCACTTCACCGGGTCGCCCACCATCACCGGGATGATATGGCTGGGGTTCGGCAGATGCGGTATCCCTTCCGCATCCAGACGGGCGCGCACCTGATCCACACGGGCCTTTTGCAGATCACGCTCGGCGCTTGACTGCTTCAGATGCCGGATAGATGCGGCAGCACCGGCCGCGATCGAAGGTGGCAGGGCCGTGGTGAAGATGAAGCCGCTGGCAAAGCTGCGAACGAAATCGCACAGCGCCGCCGAGGCTGCGATGTACCCACCAACCACGCCGAAGGCCTTGCCCAGCGTGCCTTCGATCACGGTCAAGCGATCCATCAGGCCCTCACGCTCGGCAATGCCACCACCGCGCGGGCCATAGAGGCCGACGGCGTGAACCTCATCCAGATAGGTCATCGCGCCGTATTTGTCGGCCAAGTCGCAGATTTCCTTGATCGGCGCGATATCACCATCCATGGAATAAACGGACTCAAAGGCGATCATCTTGGGCGCGTCGGGGTCGGCGTCGGCCAGTTTGGCCTCCAGATCCGCAAGATCGTTATGTTTCCATATCACCTTCTGCGCCCGTGAGTGGCGGATGCCTTCGATCATCGAGGCATGGTTCAGCGCATCAGAGAAAACGATCAGACCGGGGATCTTCGCAGCCAGCGTTCCCAGAGCGGCCCAGTTTGATACATAGCCCGAGGTGAACAGCAAAGCGGCCTCTTTGCCATGGAGATCTGCCAACTCTGCCTCAAGCAGCACGTGGTCATGCGTAGTGCCCGAGATGTTGCGCGTTCCGCCCGCACCGGCGCCACAACGCTCCAGCGCATCGTGCATGGCGTTGATGACCGCAGGGTGTTGCCCCATTCCAAGGTAGTCATTCGAGCACCAGATACGTACATCCCGCTGGATCGAACCATCGGTCTGGCGTGCGTTCGGGAAGGCTCCGCAACGTCGCTGCAAGTCGATGAAAACCCGATAGTTCCCTTCATCTTTCAAAGCGTCGAGGCTCTGGCTGAAAAATCGCTCGAAATCCATCTGACATGCTCCCCGGATAACTGGCTGTGAACCGACCCTAGGGCAGCGACGGGCCCCGTGACATGACAATTGTCAAGTTGATCGTCAAGAAAAAGACTGGCACTGCCACGCCGGCTTTGGCATAGCAGGGCATTGGGGATGATATCCCGGGCCATCGCCCGGACTGGATGAAGAAGGGAGTGCCTTCATGTCACACGAGGCACAAAAGGCGATTGCGCGGCAGTCTCTGCTTCTGCGCAGCCTGCCGGATCAGCATGTGGATACTTTGCTGCGGCAAGCGATTTGGCGGCAATATGACCGTGGCGAGACGATCTTTCTGCAAGAGGAAGAAGCCAAGGCCGTGCACGTCGTGCTGGCGGGTTGGGTCAAGCTGTTCCGTATCTCTCCGACCGGGGCGGAAGCGGTGGTGAGCGTTTTCACCCGCGGAGAAAGCTTTGGTGAGGCCGTTGCGCTGCGCAACGTGCCGTATCCCGTGTCCGCCGAAGCCGTCTCAGCCTGTGAAGTGATGCACATTCCCAGCCCGGTGCTGCTGTCACTCATGAAAGAAGACCCGGAAATCGGCGTTTCAATTCTGGCTGCGACGTTCACGCATCTGCATGCTCTGGTGGCGCAGCTGGAGCAATTGAAAGCGCAAACCGGGGCGCAACGCGTTGCAGAGTTTCTGTTGAACCTGTGCGATCGCGATTCCGGTCGCTGCGAGGTGGAACTGCCTTACGACAAGATGCTGATCGCCGGACGTCTTGGGATGAAGCCCGAAAGCCTGAGCCGCGCGTTTTCGCGGTTGAAACCCGTTGGCGTCAAGATCAACAGGAACCACGCGGATATCGCTGACATGGACGATTTGCGCAACTACGCCGAAAGCGACACCAGCGAGAGGTGATTGATCACCGGCGGCCGGACCCTTCGGCGCTGCAATTTCACGGAAAACCCGTGATCCGAAACTGGCAGCTCCAATGGGGGCTTCAGTCGGGCGCTTTTGCGCGTGACCGGCTGTCTTCCACGCTTTCCTAAACCTCACTATCCTGATCAGCAGTGCCATCCATCGGCACGAGTCTTTTGCATGAAAATGAAGGGGCACCTGGTCCATGATAGACGCAGCGCTTTCAAACTATCCCCGCGCAAGGTTGATGACATCGGTCACACCGGTCGAACGGCTTGAGCGTCTTTCTGACCAACTGGGGCTGGACCTGTGGATCAAGCGCGACGACCTAACCGGGCTCAGCTTCGGCGGAAACAAGACCCGCCAGCTGGAATTTTATATGGGCGAGGCGCTGAGGCAGCGGGCGGACACCATCCTGATCACAGGTGCCGTGCAATCCAATTTCGTGCGCACCGCGGCAGCTGCGGCGGCAAAGCTGGGAATGTCATCCGTTCTTCAATTGGAAGACCGCGTGACGAATATGGGAGAGTACTACCATCGATCCGGGAATGTTCTTCTGGCACAGCTTCTGGGGGCGGAACATATTGGCTATCCCAAGGGTGAGGACGAGGCGGGCGCGGACGGCGCTCTTCACGAACGCGCCGAGGAACTGGTTGCCATGGGTCGGAAGCCATACGTGATCCATCTGGGCATAGATCACCCTCCGCTGGGGGCATTGGGCTATGTGGCGGGTGCGGCCGAGTTGCATACTCAGATCAGCGAATTCGACGCCGCAGTGGTGCCGTCGGGAAGCGGGGCAACCCATGGTGGGTTCCTGGCCGGATTGCGTTTGGTCGGACAGACTGCGCCTGTCTACGGCATATGCGTGCGTCGCGATCAAAACCAGCAGCACGCGCGACTGCAAAACGTCCTGGGGCGATTGGCGACCATGATGGGTTTCGACCCTGCTTTGGTCATGGAAGACATCTATACCTGGGACGGCGCCTTGGCGCCCGGATATGGGCGGATCGGTCGCGCAACCCGCGAGGCGTTGACCCTGATGGCGCGCTCCGAGGGCATCTTTCTTGACCCTGTTTATTCCGCCAAAACCTTTGCAGGGCTTCTTGCGCTGCTTGAACAAGGTGCCATCGAAAAAGGCCAGAAAGTTGTTCTGCTGCACACGGGCGGTCAACCTGCGTTGTTCGGATATCAGGACGAGTTGCAACCAAGTTGACGCAGCGAAGCTTTGCGCCTGTGGTCCTGCGGGGCGACAGGATGGATGGAAGGGTGCTGCCCGCCGAACTGGCCGGGTAAGTACCCTACGACACTTTCGATTGATTGAGCAAAGACATGGCCCGCGCGACATCGCGGGTCTGCGCGCCGCCAACAATCATAGCCAGAATCTTTCCAAGATCAGGCGGCGAGGCCGGTGAGCAGCCAAAGCGGTCGCAAGTTTGCACGTAATCCACCGCTGTGCGCAGTTCGAACATTATTGCCTGCTGTTTGCGTGCGGTTTCCAGAGCCTCCGTGAACAGATCATCTGCGGCAGTGTCCATGGACCGCACCAACGCCTGTATCCGATCCGTCTCGGGCTGAGCCCAGGCTTCATTGGTCAGAACCTGCTGTTCACGGGCTTCATCCAGCAGGCGCTGAGCCGCCTTCGGGTCGTTCGCCTTCAATGACGCTTCGGCAAGGGCCGTCAGGAACACCGGCTTGTAGTTTCCGGCCCCGCTGGCCCACCAGGCTTCGGACGCGTCGCGCATTGCTCGGATCGTTTCCGGGCCTGGCTTGATCTGCGCGTCCGCCCAACACCGCCAGACATTCGCCGTCAGTGTCATGAAGGGGAAGGTGTGTTTGGTCGCCAGTTCCTCAAGGCGCGCGGCAACGTCGTAAACATGTTCAGGTTCACGCCGCAACAGGTGTAGCATACACAGATATGTCAGGGTCTGTGCCAGGCTATGAGCGTGATTGAGTTTCTGCGCTGCCGAGATCGCCTGATGCTGGATCTCGAGCGCGCGGTCCGGTTCTCCGCGCAACCAGACCGTCATGCTCAGGAAGCAGGATGTAATGGCGGCATGATCCGTGCCGTAGACATAGGCAAGACGGCTGTGCTGCTGAGGATCATACAAGCGCAACGCTTGTCGCAGATGTGCATAGGCGGCGTCCTGCTGCCCGATATGCAACAAGACGGCACCCATGGCCCGATGGGCAATCATTATGTGATGCGTTTCGTCGGTCAGCTTGGACAGGTCCAGCAACTGCGCCGCGACGTCCTTGGCAAGGTCGTATTCGCCGCGGACCAGATGATACGCATAGAGACCATTGAGCACAGGGAACAATTGTTCGGTTTCGCCCAGCCGATTGCACAGGTCGCGGATCCGGGCATACACCGCCCCCGTTTCATCGGCCGCGATGCCAGCGGTCGAGCGCAGAACGCCGGCCCGCAATGTCTGGATCTTGGTTTCCATGCGGTCGCGGTCAACCGAGTCTTCCTGCTGTTCAAGCAACGCCAACGCACGCCCCAACTGAGTGGCTGCTTCAATCCCGGCCGAGCGTTCAACGGCACGTTGCCCGGCCAGATACCAGTGTTCTATCGCTTCGTCCGGCATATCTGCCATCGTGTAGTGATGAGCCAGAATTTCCGGACCGGCAGAGTTTTCGCGCAACGAGGCAGAGTTCAGTGCTTGGACCACACGCGCATGCAGCGTTCGCCTCTCGCGTTTCAGCAGACTGTTGTAAGCGGTGTCGCGAATGAGAGCGTGACGATAACTGAACGTTTCCTCGGGCTCTGAGTCTGAAACGATCACGATCCCGGCATCCACCAGCAAATCCAGACCGGAACGTAACGCCCGTTCATCAAAGCGGGACACGCTTGCAATCATCGGATAAGAGAATTGCGGGCCAATGACAGCGCCGATCTGTGCCACTTCCTTGGCCGAGCTCAGTCGATCAAGACGAGCCATCAACGCGTCATGCAGTGTTTTCGGCACAGTGGGTGATGGCGTGGACCGGTCGATCGTATAGGCGTCGGCGCGTTCGGTCAGAAGATCGGATTCCAGCAGATCCTTCGTCACCTCCTCTACGAAAAGCGGGACACCGTTGGATCTGGCGGCAATCAGACGGTGAACTTCGCCCGGGACGGTCTTGCCCTTGGCAACATCGTTCACGATCTCTTTGACTTGCGCGAAATCCAGTTGTTGAAGCGCGACGTGCATCAGGTTGTGCGATTGTGGCCAGTCCGGATCAAAGCCTGTCCGATAGCTCATGACCATCAGCAGGCGCGCGTCCTCTATCCGGGTTACAAGCTGATCAAGCAGAGTCTTTGTCGTTGGATCGATCCAATGTGCATCTTCAAACAGCAACAGGGTCGGGGTTTCCTGCGCCAGGCCGATCACATGATTGACCAGCATGTCCAGCGTCTGCTTCATGATCTGCTCAGGGGTCAGATCCAGTGGGCCAAGCCTGTCTTCAAACGGGACCGACAACAGTGCCGCAGCCAGTTTCAGTGACCCATCAGAAGGATCGCCCAGAACGCCGTGGATCTTGTTCATTTTTTCGTCCGCACTGTCACCTACCCGCAGTTCGGCCGCGTTTTCAAGCTGGCGAATGATCGGGTACAACGCGCTTGCGTCATGAAAGGGCGAACACTGAAATCGAAGCTGTCGGTGTTTTGCGTCCGGGATCGTGCGGCGAAGCTCTTCGATCAGCCTGGACTTTCCTATGCCCGCCTCGCCCGAGACCAGCACCACCTGACCTTGACCCTGACGGGCCAGCTTCCACTTGCTTTGAAGGGTTTCATGCTCCTGCGCGCGCCCGACCAATGAACTCATCCGGGCGTCGTCTGCCGCAAGAAAACGGCTGAGAGTCTGGCGCGTGCCGGTGACCTGCCAGGCTTCGACCTCTTTGGCAAAGCCTTTCAATTGAAACGTGCCACGGCGCACAAATTCGAACGCATCACCCGCCAACTCCCGTGTCGTCGGCGCGACGATCATTGTCCCAGGATCAGCCATCGATTGAAGCCGTGCGGCAAGGTTCGGGGTCTCGCCCATGGCGGTTCCATCCTCGAACATCTTCTCTCCCCGCAGGTCACCGACGACAACCAGGCCGGTCGCGATCCCTATGCGGACTTCAAGATGTGCATGCGTGCGGATTTCCGGAACTTCGCGAACGATCCTAAGACCTGCATGAATGGCGCGTTCCGGGTCGTCTTCATGCGCGTGCGGAAAGCCAAAAAACACCATGATGCCGTCGCCGTAGTAACTGGCGATATGCCCGTCAAAAGCGGCGACCGCAGCGGCGCAGGTCTCTTTGAACAGCCTCAGAACCTCGGCCAGATCTTCAGGATCCAGCTTTTGCGATATCGCCGTCGATCCAACAAGATCGATGAACATGACCGTCAGCTGTCTGCGCTCTGCAATGATGTTGGGTTCCTGATGCGCGCGATGTGATCCCGCAGGCCGCCCGATTTCATCCCGTATTGCTTTCAGAAAGCGGCGCCTGGGTCCAAGGGGCAGGCCGATCGTGACAAGGTCATCGTCGCTCAGTTCCGGCAGATCACCCAGTTCGACCTCGTGCCGGGAGAAGGCGTTGACATATTTGGACAAGCCGTTTCGGATCAGCCATTCATCTATGTCAGCCATTTGACCACCATGCATGGCCCCGACCAGGCCGATCCAAGCATTCCCTATTTCCCTCTGGTTGAAAGGACCAGCCCCGGGCGCAGTCCGGGAAAACACCACCCTATCAAGGACGACCCGCGAATTCCGGTCAAGTGTTCAATTTTAGGGTGAGGAAATTTCATTGCGCGAAACGGTATCGGAGCCTGCCATCTCTATTCGCCGGTCCGAAAATCGATGTGAATGTGATTGCCGTCCGGATCCCAGACGTTCAACTGAACGGTGTCGATTGCCGTCAGTTCCACACGGCGATAGGAGACGCCATTTGTTTTGAGATGCGCTTCGAACCGATCTAACCCTGTCGCCGAAAAAGCGAAATGCTCAAGCTTCAGGTCTGCGTCCGAACCCGTGGCCTCGGCTTCGACACCGACCAGATGCACGAAGGCGTTTTCTTCGACATAAAGCCAGGCTCCGGGAAAGGGGAAGGGTGGGCGTGGCCCGACCCGCATCCCCAGCACGTTGCAGTACCATTCGATCATCTCGTCCAAACGCGTGGTGCGCAGATTGACATGATCCAGTGACGTGATCCCCATGGCCTAGCCTCGGGTCCATTTGATCGAACATCCCATTGAGGGTGTCTGATCTTGGGGGCCTTGCCCGGTCTCGGCAATTTGCAGCATCGCATTGACCAATTCTGGTTCACGCTTGCCTGTCTTGCCGCGACCCAGATTGTCCAGACGGCCCCGGTACTGCAACTTTCCATCCGTATTCAAACCGAAGAAATCCGGAGTGCAGACAGCACCATAAGCCTTTCCTACGGATTGATCCTCGTCCACGAGATATGGAAAGTTGAAGCCGTTCTGCCGTGCGAATTCCAACATGTTTGGCGGCGAATCTTCGGCGTAGTCGCGATAGTCGTTCGACATGACCGCCAACACGCCGATCCCCTTGGACATCAGCAGGTCCGTGTCCTGCGCAAGCCGGTCCGTGATCGTTTTGACATAAGGGCAATGATTGCAGATGAAGGCGATCAGCAACCCGTTTTGCAGGTGATCGGACATCTTGAAGGCCCGACCGTTCGGGTCTTTGAGCGTGAAGTCCGGGGCGTTCCAACCGAAATCGCAGATCGGAGTGTCGAGCAGCATGATTGTCCTTTTTGTGACCAATTGGCATGTTCAGACCAGCTTAGCTGACGGGCGCCGTTAAGTAGAGCGAGATTTCCGGCGTCATGTCTGCGACGGAATGCGCCTGCAAACGTATCTGGTTCAAATCAGCAGCGTTGACAGGCTTGGGTAATAGCTGAGCAGAAGCAACACCAAAGTTACCGCGATCAGGAAAGGCCAAAGCGATTTCAGGATTGAACCGGGCGATGTGCCGCTCATGGATGAGGCGATGTACAATCCGATCCCGACCGGGGGCGTCAGCAGCCCAAGCACAAGGTTCAGGCAAGCAACAATGCCGAACTGATAGGGGCTGATATCGTATGAACCGGTTGCAATCGGCAGCAGGATCGGAGTGATCAGGATGATCGCGGCGATGCCATCGATCACCATTCCAACCAGCAAAAGCGCAAGGTTTACGATCAGCAGGAACACGAACGGGTCCGAAGTGACCGAGGTGATCAACCCAGCCAGTTGCTGTGGTATTTCCTCATAGATGATGACCCAGCCGAACACGCTGGCGGCCGCGATCATGAACAGGATCATCGACGCATTGGCTGCCGTGCGTTTGAACATCTGTGCCAGGTTGCTCGGCTTCAGGTCCCCGTAGACCAACCAGCCCACCAGAAACGCGATCAGGGACGCGATTGCGGCGGATTCGGTCGGTGTGGCGATCCCGAACAGAATGCCGCCTATGATCGACATCGGGATCAGCAGGGCAGGGGCCGCGCTGATCAAGGCCTGGACGGCTTCGGCAAGCGTCATCCAATGCCCCTTCGGAAAGTTTTGCCACCACCCGATCAGTGTGATGACCGATGCAAAAGCCCCGGCAAGGATCAAACCGGGCAGGATTCCTGCAATGAACATGTCACCAATCGGGATCTGAGCCAGAACACCGAAGATGACAAACATCATCGACGGCGGGATGACCGGAGCCAGCAGCCCGCCCGCGGCCGTCGTGGCAGCGGCGAAACCCTTGTCATAGCCCTCCTCCTCCATCGCGGGGACCATGGCGCGCGACATCACCGCGATCTGCGCCGTCGCAGACCCGATGATGGCCGCCATGAACATGTTTGCCAGCAAGTTGATATAGGCCAGCCCGCCACGAAACCCGCCGACAAATACCCGGGCCAGCGCGACAAGGCGCCGGGTCATGCCGCCTTCGTTCATCAATTCTCCGGTCAACATGAACAGAGGAATTGCCAGCAGGCCGTAATTCTCAAGACCGCCGAACATTTTCTGCGCGAAGCTGTCATAAAGAACCGTGTTGCCGCTTTCCCAGATGTACCAGATGGCCGTGATCGCCAGCACGATCGCCACGGGCACGGACAGAAGTAGAGTGGCCAGAAAGACGATGGGGCTCATGGCTGTGCCCCTTTGCCCGGGGGGCTCAGCAGATGCATGGTGGAATGCAGTGTCGCGCCCAGTGCGAAAAGCCACATCACCAACCAGAACAGATACTTTGGCAGGCCCAGGGTCAGCGTTGGCTCGGCGTAGATGAAATTGAATGTCTGACCTTGAAACGCCGCCACGTCAAATCCGCTGCTGGCGATGTCCAGCGGAAGGAACCAGCGCCAGCAGAACCACAGCATCGCAAGGGAAAAAGCAAACACGACCACGTCCACACCCTTGCGGATCAATGGTTTCGCGCGTTCGGGCACGTTGTCGGAAACGATGGAGATCGACACCGAGCTGCGATGGTGCAATGCGGAAGACGCGCCCAGAAAAGTCATCCAGACCATCGCGTAGATCGCCAGCTCATCAACCCAGAACAGGGCGTTGCCCGCCGTTCGCGTCACGACATTCAACAAAATCAGAGCCGTTATGCAGACTGCCAGAAAGGCAGCGCACCACAACTCGACCCGCGCCAAGCCTGCCGACAGCCGATACAACATCGCTGCTCTCCCGTGAAAAAGGGCGCAGGATCGAGCTGCGCCCCTTTCGTCATGCCGTTTTCGTTATTTTGTTTCTGCCGCAGTCTGCCGCAAAGCGTCAAGGGAAGAGGTTTTCTGGGACCAGATCCCGTTCCACTCTTCGATCGCGTCGCCAAAGAACGAGGCATCAACCTTTTTGTAGGCTTTGCCAGTGCCCTCGATCTGCTCCAGCCATTTGGCATCGTTTTCAACGTAGGCATCAATGGTGCTGTCGACATGCTTGGCCATGAGTTCCGCGATCATCGCGCGGTCTTCTTCAGACAAACCAGCCCAGACCTTGGCCGATACCAGCCCGACCATCGGGAACATCATGTGATCCGACTGCACGATCGTGTCGGCGTGTTCATAATATTTCAGAACCCAGATCAGCTCGGCGTCCATGTCGATGGCGTCGACCTGACCATTGGCCAGCGCATCATAGACGGCAGGCAAGGGCATGGGCGTGGGTGCTGCGCCTACCGCGTTGTAGAAATCCAGGATCGGTGTGAAGGGCGTGATCCGCAGTTTCAGGCCCGATAGGTCTTCGGCGGAGGAAACCTCGCCCCGGCTGACGATCTGGCGCAATCCGGCCATCCCATATCCCAGTCCAACGACACCAACCTGCCCCGGCAAGGGTTCCAGCATGGATTTGGCCGTATCAGATCGCAGGATGCGCCCCGCGTGCCCAATGTCATCTGCCAGATAGGGCGCATAGAATGCCCCCAACTCGGGCGCGCGGTTCGAAACTTCAGCCACGGTCATGAAAGCCATGTCCAACGCGCCGGTCTGCAATTGTTGCAGCATTTCGGCCTCGTTCCCCAACTGGCGGGCCGGGAAGACCGATACCGAATGCGCGCCACCACTGGCCTCATTCAACTCGGCCCCAAACGCTTCGGCGGCTTTGGTCCAGATATGCGGTGGCGGCGTGATCAGACCCAACCGAAACTCTTCGGCGTGAGCGGCCACGGACGCCAGTGCCAACGCAGCCGCAGAGGCGGCGATTTTTGCGAAATGTCTCATTACTTCCCCTGTTTGATCTTGTTTTACAACGTGACCCAGCCCTCGGGCGGTTCCTTTCCCGGGTGCACAGCCTGACAATTGGGGCAGGTGCGGTCTTGTTCCGAGGCATAGAACTTCTGATAAACCGGAGGCAGGTCATCAACGATGGACTTTAGCTGCATTTCCGCTCGATGCACCAGTGATCCGCATTCAAAGCAATACCATTCGATGGCGTCCAGCTCTCCGGTCTGGCGCTTGGGTTCAATCACAAGCCCGATCGAGCCTTCCTGAGGGCGCTGTGGTGAATGGCGCACATGCGGAGGCAGAAGGAAAACCTCGCCTTCACGGATCGGAACATCATAGAACTCCTCTCCGTCATAGATTTTCAGCACCATGTCGCCTTCAAGCTGGTAGAAGAATTCTTCAACCGGATCATCGTGGTAATCGGTTCTCTTGTTCGGACCACCCACAACAGTGACCATCAGATCGGCGTCTTCCCAAACCTGACGATTCCCTACGGGCGGCTTGAGCAGATGGCGATGCTCGTCGATCCAGGCCTTAAAGTTGAACGCTTTCAGTTTTGACATGTCCCACTCCCTATCCCGGAAAGTTTGGCGCGTTTTTCCACAACCGCAAAGAAATTATCAGCATCTCGCTATCCGATTTCCTTATACTGCCAGGCCTCACCCGGCTCAGACGCGCAGCCCGCTTTCATCAAATGCTTTGCGAATGATCGCTTTTTCCGCGTCGGTCAGTTCCAGCATCGGCGGGCGCACACGGCCACCGACCTGACCCAGCAACTCTTGCCAGTATTTTCCGAATGCAGTGGGTTTGCCCGCAGGACGTGTGCGTTTCATCGCATCGCGGACAGGGTTCAGGCTGTCAAAGACACGCCGCGCTTCATCGGCCTGTCCCGCAAGGGCCAGGCGCGTGTATTCGTTCATCCGCTGATCGACCTTGCTTTGCAACTGATAGGGCGGGGACGAACAGAGATACAGCTTCCAGTCCAGTTCCAGTATGTTGTCCAGCCATTCATGTTCGGCCGAGGTCGAGACGTGGATCCTGTCGCCCACCATATGGGTCAGCTTCACGTACATCTCACGCGGAACCGAATACTTAATGGCTACGATATTCGGCAAATCCGCAATGCGGGCGCATTCTTCAGGTTGCATCAAATAGCCGCTGTCAGGATGGCTCCACATGGCGATGCCGATATCCAACTCATCGCAGAAGCGCTTGTAATACTGGTACAAGACCTCGCCACGATCCTGTACGAAACTCAGAACCGGGGCGTGAAGTACGATGTAGTCGGCACCGCAATTCTGAGCGTGGTGGGCCAGTTCAAAGGCCGTATTCATGTTCTGATCCGAAACCGAGACAATTACTCCGGCTTTGCCCGCGCATTCGTCAACGGCAATTTCGAAGTTGCGCTTGCGCTCTTCGATGCTCATTGAAAAAAATTCGCCCTGTTTGCCGGCGACGAAGAGGCCCTGAATATCCAGATCGTCGATCCAATGGCGGATGTTGGCGCGCAGTCCCGATTCATCCAGAGACAGGTCATCATTGAACGGGTTCAGTGCCGCTGCCCATATCCCAGTCATATGTTCGCGTGCATAGGCCTTCGCGTCGTGTTTTGAGTATTTCATTTCCAACGTGGTCCCCGTGGCTTCAACAGGAACAAAACACACCAGGCGGGTCGGTCCAGTGCCATTTCAGGGAAATGGATATCTGAAAAAAATATACCACCAACTTACCAATTCAGATTTTTTCAATGCTGGTCTAGGGTCCAGACATGAAGATCGCAGTCATCGGAACCGGCGCAATCGCGCAGTTTGTGCAGCGCATGTTGCCAGAACATGGGCATGAATTGGCAGCCATTCTGGTCAGACCACACCGCGTTGATCCAAAATCGCCCAAGTCAGTCGGTTCGGTTGATGACCTGCCGGCCGGGATCGAAATGGTTCTGGATTGCGCGGGGCACGAGGCATTGGCCGGTTTGGGTCCGGACATTCTGGCACGAGGGCTGGATATCATCAGTGTCTCTGCCGGCGCACTTGCGGATCAGCAGGTCAGTGACCGGCTGGACAGGGCCGCGCGAAAGGGCGGGGCGCGGCTGCATCTGGCAAGCGGTGCCATAGGCGGGCTGGACTGTCTCAGCGCCGCAGCGGTCGGGCCGCTCAAATCCGTCACATATGTGGGGCGCAAGCCGCCGGCGGGATGGAAGGGATCACTTGCCGAACACAGTCTTGACCTCGGCAACATCACCGCGGCTGAAACCCATTTTCAGGGTTCCGCACGAGAGGCGGCGCTGGCTTACCCCAAGAACGCAAATGTCGCCGCCGCCGTCGCCTTGGCGGGTGTGGGGTTCGATAACACACAGGTTCGTCTGATCGCCGATCCGACGATCCACAAGAACATTCACGAGGTCGAGGCCGAAGGCGATTTCGGCACGTTTCAGTTCCGGATCAGCGGCACCGCGCTGCCCGACAACCCGCGAAGCTCGGCGCTTGCGGCCATGAGCGTGCTGTCCAAGCTGGATCAGCTTTGCAAGCCGATTGTTCTGTAGCCATGGTTGGACGCCACTCTCGCATCGTTGACCGCGCCTTGACCCGCCTGAAGCTGCGACAGCTGCGTCTGCTGGTTGCAGTTGGCGCGCATGGGAACATTCAGAATGCCGCGCGTGAGCTGGGAATGTCTCAGCCAGCGGCAACCAAGATGATTCAGGATCTTGAACTGGATTTCGAAGTCAAGCTGTTCACGCGCACCAACCGAGGCGTTGTGCCAACGGTTTTTGGCGAAACTCTCATACGTCACGGGAAGCTGATATTTGCTCAGGTTTCCAACGCCGCGCAGGAACTGGACGATCTGAACGAAGGAAATTCCGGCCGTGTCGTGGTGGGCACGTTGCTTGCGGCGTCAACCAGCCTGCTACCCGCCGCCATCGAACTGCTGCTGAAAGACCGCCCGAACGTTGCAGTCAAGATCAGCGAAGGGACCAACGAGGTGCTCATGCCCCGGCTGCTGTCGGGTGAGATCGACATGGTTGTAGGACGCCTGCCGTCGCACCGGCATCGCGACAAGATTCGACAGGAAAAACTGTTCGAGGATCGGATATTGGCCATTGTCGGCCCTCAACACCCGCTGGCAGGGCGGGACGCCGTGACCTTTGCGCAAACCAAGCCGTTTGGCTGGATTCTTCCCCCGCAAGAGACCACGTTGCGACGTCAGGCGGATCATTTTTTCGTCGGCCAACAGCAATATGTGCCACCGGTCGCCATTGAATCCGTGTCCTACCTGACGAACCGGGCGCTGCTGCAATCCCGCGACCTGATCGGCCTTATGCCTGCCGAGGTCGTCGTCCAGGATATCGAAAACAACCATCTTGCCCAGCTCGCCTGGGAGGTTCCTTTCGGGCAGGGGCCGATTGGAGTGTCCTTCCGTGCCGACGACGATCTGTCGCCTGCGGGGCGCGCTTTCAAAACGGCCCTGCATCGGGCGGCGCAGAGCAGACAGACCAGATATTCGCCAATTTGATATCCGTATTCGCGCAATGCGCTTGAACTCATGCGAGGCATCGCGCGATCAAAAAATCAAGGCAGATGGAGGCGCCGGTTTCATGTATCCAGAGCTCAGGCTGTTCATTGGCGGCACGTGGCGAAAAACCGGGCGCGATATCCCGGTTGTCAACCCGGCAACCGAGGAAGAACTCGGTCGATTGCCTTGCGCATCGGTGAAAGACCTGGACGACGCGCTGCAAGCGGCCGTCGAGGGCTTTCGGCTGTGGCGCCGCACATCGCCGCGGGAACGTGCGGATACGATCCTGCGGGCGGCAGCCCTCATGCGTCAGCGGCAGGAAGAAATCGCGCATTCCATTACTCTGGAACATGGCAAGCCTCTGAAGCAGGCCCGGCTGGAGGTCATTCGCGGCGCCGAGTTCTTTGAATGGGATGCGGGCGAGGCGATGCGGACCTATGGAAGGATCATTCCGGCGGCGCAGGGTCACAAATTTGCAGTTCATCACCAGCCTGTCGGTGTTGTTGCGGCATTTTCGCCGTGGAACTTCCCTATGAGCCAACCTGCCCGGAAAATCGCCGGTGCTTTGGCCTCGGGCTGTTCGGTGATCCTGAAAGCGGCAGAAGAAACGCCTGCCGGCGCTTTGCACATAGCAAAAGCGTTCGAAGATGCCGGTCTGCCAGCAGGGGTTCTGAATTTGGTGTTCGGTGAACCATCCGAGATATCCGGCCATCTGATCCCGCAGGACCCCGTTCGCCTGGTGGCCTTCACCGGATCGACAACCATCGGGCGTCATTTGACCACTTTGGCGGCCCAACACGACACCCGAGTGCTCATGGAGCTGGGCGGCCACGCGCCGGTCATCGTTTGCGAAGATACGGATGTGCAATCTGCGGCCGTTTCAGGCGCGGTCCGCAAAATGCGCAATGCCGGTCAGGTCTGCACTTCGCCAACCCGTTTCTTCGCGCATGAGAGCATTTTTGACGCCTATGCGGCCGGGTTTGTTGCAAGGGCCAAGGTCACGGTTGTCGGCAATGGGCTTGACGCAACCGTTGAAATGGGCCCAACGGCCAACGACCGGCGCGTGCCAGCCTTGTCAGAGCTGGTTGAAGACGCAGTGGCACAGGGGGCAACGCTTGCCACAGGGGGATCGCGGCTTGGTGAGCGGGGATATTTCTTTGAACCCACGGTGTTATTGAACGTTCCTAAAGCGGCGCGGATCATGCGCGAAGAGCCGTTTGGACCGGTTGCGGTGATCAACCCGGTGGCTTCGCTGGATGAGGCGGTCGATCTGGCGAATTCAATTCCCTACGGGCTGGCGGGGTACGCTTTCACCAATCGGGCGGATTACATCGACCGTCTGATTGACGAGGTCGAGGTCGGCAATCTGTCGATCAACACGCTTGAAGCATCGATGCCGGAAACGCCCTTTGGGGGCGTGAAATCCAGTGGCTATGGTCGGGAAGGCGGAACCGAAGGCCTTGAGAATTACATGACGGTCAAGAACGTCTGGCATTCGGTCAAGATCTGCTGAAAAAGATCCCGACACCTTCACTTGTCGACTTTTCGCGACCAAGCCGGCCTTTTTCCTTTCGAAACCGACCAAAGGGCCAGCCCAGCGCTGCGGTTGTGATTTCAATACCTGCGGAACCGACAGAGGCGGCAATGTGCCCTTCCTGATGGGGCGCCCGAACGCGGATCATGACCTATGTCAATGACAGTAAACCCGCCTTGCTGTCCATTGGCCGGGAATTTCTGGCCGGACCGTGCGACAAAAACCATCGCGTCCTTTTGCCGGTGATGATCAGCGTTTCGGCTAACCTGCTGGGGGTTTCCCGCCGGGTGGCCTGAGCTCCGGAGGGACGGATGAACACTTGGCTGACGCTATCTGCACCAATCCCTGCCGGGGATACCGAGGGCTTCGAGAGGTTGGCGGGGCTGCCCACCGTAACGTCCACCTTTGGCATGAACTCTGACTGCGCGCGCGTGTCTGAGCTTTGCGGCCAACCCGAGCCAGATTTGTCGTCCGAGCAAGAAGGCGATGACGGCATAGGTCGCGCCGCGCATGGACGGTATGGCATGGGTACGCTGCCGTTCGTTGCTGATCCCAGCTCGGATTTGGAAAGATTCAAGGCCGACCTGCCCAATCCCGATCCGGCCAAACAGCCGGGATTTGCAGGACGCTTAATACTTTCGGAGACTCAAAATGGCTGATGGATGTGCCTGTGACCGCCACGCCCACATGTATCTGACTGTCGAGGACGCCCTTGAGCGCGGTCTTTCCGTCGCCGATCCTGTTACCGAAACCGAGATTTTGCCGCTGGAACAGGCTATAGGCCGGGTTCTGGCCGAGGATTGCGCTAGCAAGGTCGATATGCCTGCCTTCGACAACTCGGCCATGGATGGCTATGCTATCCGCACCGGTGATCTGGGTGACGGGCCGGTGTTCGAGCTGCCCATCGCCGGGCGCGTGGCTGCGGGTGACTGCGGCGACCATGATGCCCCCGAAGGCAGCGCTTTGCGCATTTTCACGGGCGCTCCGGTGCCGCCTGAATTCGATGCCGTGCTGATGCAGGAAGATTGCGATCTTCTGATCGACAGGATTCGATTCAGCCGCCGCCCGAAACCCGGCCAGCATATCCGGCGTGCGGGGGAAGATCTTTGTGCCGGGAGTCCGGTCCTGCGACGGGGCTGTCAAATTGGACCGCGCGAGATGGCCGCCCTGGCATCCGCAGGGTATGGTGAGGTCCTGGTGTTTCGAAAACTGAAGGTCACGATCTTTTCGACAGGCAGCGAACTGCGTCAACCGGGCGAACCCCTCGGCCCCGGCCAAATCTACAACTCGAACCGTTATATGCTGCTGGCGCTGTTGCAAAAACCCTGGATCGAACTGACCGACCGGGGACCGGTCGAGGATGACCCGACCCGTCTGGAACAGGTTCTGCGCGAGGCATGCGATGCCTCGGACCTCATCGTCACGACTGGGGGCGTGTCAGTCGGGGATGAAGATCACATGCCCCGGCTGTTCAGCGCGATTGGCGGTGAAACCGATGTCATGAAAGTGGCGATGAAGCCCGGTAAACCGGTCATGTTCGGGCGGCGCGGGCGCGCTCTTTACGTTGGTCTGCCCGGCAACCCGGTGTCAGCTTATGTGACATGGCAGATAATCGGGTCGCAGATGATGGCGCGGCGCGCAGGCTTGTGCCACAGACCTCAGATACCTGTTCAGGCCGTGCTGGCTGAACCCGTGCAGCGTCGCGCGGGTCGGCAGGAGTATCGTCCGGTCCAGATTGACGGCACTTCGCCGCGTGGCCTTCCCAATGTACGTCTGATGGCGCCCTCCTACAGTGGACGTGTTGCCTTGCTGGCGCAGGCAGACGGGTTGGCGATCATACCGGCCGAGATCGAAGACCTGCCCGCCGGGCATTCGATTGAATTGTTGAGGTTCTGATCCCCGCAACAGGTGCGATGCGATTTATCTTGCAACTGCAACGCCGCGGTCATGGTGGGCACCCGGAAAACTGCCCGATCGCGCGCCAATCAATCCGAATACCGGCCTGAAAATTGTCGCAACCGATAAACTCCGTGACGGATTACGTCGTGACTGGGGCTTTCCCGGCGGCACATGATGCTTCGGCGCACTGAGGGTTAAGGACACATATTCATGCGGTATTCGGCACTCGCGATCATGCGGCAGGTTTTGAAAGGGCACCGGGGCTGGACACCGGCTTGGCGCGATCCCGAGCCTCAATCAAGCTATGATTTCATCGTGATCGGCGGCGGCGGTCACGGCCTTGCGACGGCATACTATCTGGCCAGGGAACACAACGCCGCCAAGGTGGCGGTTCTGGAAAAAGGCTGGATCGGTGGCGGCAACGTCGGGCGCAATACAACGATCATTCGCGCCAATTACCTGTTGGATGGCAACCAGCCATTCTATGAGCTGTCGCTGAAACTGTGGGAAAATCTTGAACAGGACCTGAACTACAATGCGATGGTCAGTCAGCGCGGTATTCTGAACCTCTGTCATACGGACGCGCAGCGTGACGCGTATCGTCGTCGTGGCAACGCGATGATGTTCACCGGCTCTGGGGCGGAACTGCTGGATGCAGAGGGCGTTCGTGCGATGTATCCGTTCCTGAGCTTTGACGATGCGCGCTTTCCGATCAAGGGCGGTCTGTTGCATCGTCGCGGTGGTACGGCGCGTCATGACGGTGTCGCTTGGGGCTATGCCCGTGCCGCGGATCAACGGGGGGTCGACATCATCCAGAATTGCGAAGTCACCGGGTTCCGCATCGAAAACGGAAAACTGCTGGGTGTTGAAACCACACGGGGTTACATCGGCGCCAAGAAGGTAGGCGTGGCGGTTGCCGGGTCTTCCGGGCGCGTGATGGCACAGGCGGGGATGCGCCTGCCGATCGAAAGCCACGTGCTCCAGGCCTTTGTGACGGAAGGGCTGAAACCGGTGCTTGACGGGGTGATCACTTATGGCGCCGGACATTTCTATGTCAGCCAATCGGACAAGGGCGGTCTGGTCTTTGGCGGCGATATCGATGGCTACAATACCTATGCACAACGCGGCAACCTGCCCGTGGTCGAGGACGTGGCCGAAGGCGGCATGTCCCTGATGCCGATGATCGGCCGCGCGCGCCTGCTGCGGATGTGGGGCGGCGTGATGGATATGTCGATGGATGGTTCGCCGTTCATAGATCACACCGGAATTGAAGGGCTCTATTTCAATGGTGGCTGGTGCTACGGCGGTTTCAAGGCAACCCCAGCATCTGGTTTTTGTTTCGCGCATCTGATGGCCACCGACCGACCGCATGACGTTGCAACTGCCTATCGGCTGGACCGGTTCAGAACCGGCCGGATGATTGACGAAAAAGGTGTGGGCGCACAGCCCAACCTGCACTGAGGAGGCCCGCACATGATCATCAATCATCCACTGCTTGGCCCGCGAGACGCGTCCGAATTCACCTATCTGGGCGACGCGAGCCTGATCAATCGGCCCGACTGGCAATCCGACACGGCCGCCGCCGAGTTTCACGACTATGTCTACCTGCGCGAGAACCCGGCAGGAACCCACCGAGAGCTGTGGTTTCACGAGCAGGGCGACCGCTCGTGGCTGGTTGTGACACGCGACACGCTGACCCATGAAATTCTGGCAACAGAACTGGCGCGGGATGTAGCCCGCAAGACGGGACGGGGAAAATGACCCAGAACAATCGTTTGCAGGGCGGTCTGATCGACCGGTCCAAAAAGCTGCGCTTTACCTTCGATGGCAAATCCTACGAAGGCTATAAGGGTGATACGCTGGCCTCGGCGCTGCTGGCCAATGACGTGCGGTTGGTTGGCCGTTCGTTCAAATACCACCGTCCACGCGGTGTGCTGGCCTCGGGCTCGGAAGAGCCCAACGCGCTGGTCGAGCTGGGTACGGGCAACCGGCAGGAGCCCAACACACGCGCGACCACGGTCGAACTGTTCGATGGGCTCGAGGCGACATCGCAGAACCGCTGGCCCTCGCTCGCCTTCGATGCGCTGTCGATCAATGATCGGCTTTCGCCCTTTTTGACGGCGGGTTTCTATTACAAGACCTTCATGTGGCCCAAGGCGTTCTGGGAAAAGCTCTATGAACCGATGATCCGCAAGGCGGCCGGTCTGGGCAGCCTGACGCAGGAGGCCGACCCGGATATCTACGACAAGGGCTATTTGCATTGCGATGTCTTGGTTATCGGCGCCGGTCCTTCCGGCCTGATCGCGGCGTTGACGGCGGCGCGGTCTGGCGCGCGGGTCATTCTGGCGGACGAAGACAGCCGGATGGGTGGGCGTCTGTTGTCTGACTGTGATCGGTTCGAGGGCATTTCGAATGCCGATTGGGTCGCGCTGACACTGGGAGAGCTGGCGTCGATGGACAATGTGCGCCTTCTGACGCGCACCACCGTGTTCGGCGCCTATGATCACGGCATTCACGGCGCGCTTGAGCGGGTCTCGGATCACCTTGCGGTGCCCGAGGCGGGGAAACCGCGCCAGATTCTGTGGCGCATCTACGCGAAGCACTCGGTGCTTTGTGCCGGCTCTACCGAACGTCCGATTGCTTTCGAAAACAACGACCGACCGGGCATAATGCTGGCGGGCGCGATGCGGGCCTATGCAAACCGCTGGGCTGCGACACCGGGCCAGCGCGTGGCGATCTTCACCAACAATGACGAAGGACACCGCGCCGCACAGGATTTGATCAAAGCCGGGATCAAAGTTGTTGCCGTGATCGACCCGCGCCACGATGCACCGCGCATTGCCGAATGTGAATTGCTGGCCGGGGCGCAGGTCACGAACGCGCAGGGCCGTTTGGGGCTGAAATCGATCACCGTGCAGATGGCCGATGGTCAGACCCGCCCCATCGAAGTAAGCGGTCTGGGCGTTTCGGGTGGGTGGAATCCGAATGTGCAGCTGACATGCCATCAGCGCGGCCGCCCGCAATGGTTCGAACCGCTTGCAGCCTTCATCCCACCGGCTGAGCTGCCGAAAGGTATGGCTGTCGCCGGTGCCGCCGCGGGCAACCTGACCAGCCACGGGGCGATCTCCTCGGGCACCAATGCGGCACTTGCGGCGCTTGACGGCCTGGGGATCAGGGCCTGTCCGGTCAACCTGCCGAAAGCCGAGGATGATGAGATCCGTATCACCCCGTTGTGGCATGTGCCCGGCAAAGGCCGCGCCTGGCTGGATTTCCAGAATGACGTGACCGTCAAGGATGTCAAACTGGCCGAACAGGAAGGCTTCCGCAGTGTCGAGCATCTGAAACGCTATACCACCCTTGGTATGGCGACGGATCAGGGCAAAACCGCGAATGTCGGCGCGCTGGCCGTGATGGCCGAGATCACCGGCAAGAGCATTCCCGAAACCGGCACGACCATCTTCCGGCCACCGTACACGCCCGTGGCGATGGGGGCCTGGGCCGGGCGCTCGGTCGGAAAAGAATTCAAACCTACGCGACTGACGCCCAGCCACCAATGGGCCCAAGAACAGGGCGCGGTATTCGTCGAGGTGGGCCCCTGGCTGCGTGCGCAATGGTTCCCCAAGGCTGGTGAGACCCATTGGCGCGAATCCGTGGATCGCGAGGTTCTGGCCGTACGCAGCGGTGTCGGCGTCTGCGACGTGACCACGCTGGGCAAAATCGACGTGCAGGGCGCGGATGCCGCAGAGTTCCTCAACAAGATCTATTGCAACGGCTTTGCCAAACTGCCGGTGGGCAAGACCCGTTATGGTCTGATGCTGCGCGAAGACGGTATTGCCATGGATGACGGCACCGCCGCCCGCCTGGCCGAGGATCACTTTGTGGTCACCACCACAACCGCAAACGCGGTTGGTGTCTATCGCCACATGGAGTTCGTGCGCCAATGCCTGTTTCCGGACATGGATGTGCAGATGATTTCGACCACCGACGCCTGGGCACAATATGCCATAGCGGGCCCGAAATCCCGCGAGTTGCTGCAAAAGGTCGTTGATGACGGCCATGACATCAGCAACGAAGGTTTTCCCTTTATGGCGTGTGGCGAGGTGACCATTGCCGGGGGGATCCCGGCGCGGCTTTTCCGCATCTCGTTCTCGGGCGAGTTGGCCTATGAGCTGGCTGTGCCTACCCGGTACGGTGACGCGCTGATCCGACATCTGATGGCGCTTGGAGAGCCCTTTGGCGTAACGCCGTATGGCACCGAAGCGCTTGGCGTTCTGCGGATTGAAAAGGGCCATGCCACCGGAAACGAACTGAACGGAACCACCAGCGCCCACAATCTGGCCATGGGGCGCATGGTCTCAGCCAAGAAAGACAGTATCGGTGCGACGCTCAGCGCACGCGAAGCACTGACCGATCCGGATGGCCTGGCTTTGGTCGGCATTCAGCCGGTCAACAACGCCGATACCGTGCTGGCAGGCGGCCATGTGTTCGACGAGGATGCGCCACACCTGCCGGAAAACGATCTGGGCTATGTCACATCGGCTGCCTATTCGCCGCACCTGTCCAGCAGCATCGGCCTGGCCTTTGTAAAACGCGGGGCGCAGCGATTGGGCGACACCGTGCAGATTGTCAGCCCGGTGGATGACACCAACATCAAAGCGACGCTTGTCAGCGCGCATTTCGTTGACCCCGAAGGAGAACGGCTCCGTGCGTGATTTTGTTACCAAGACCGCCATTGGCGGCAGTGAACCCAAACGGGACGTGGTCGGAACTCTGACCTTTCAGGAACGGGAGGATGTGGCGCTGGCATCCGTCTCGGCCCGGTTGGGACAGGAGGAAACCGTCAAAGCCAAACTTCAAACCGTTTGCGGAATCCCGGCGCCTGAGGCGGGGCGGTGGGAAAAGGGCGAAACCAGCAGCCTGCACTGGCTGGGCCCGGATCAGTACCTGTGCGAAGAAGCTTTTGCAGGCCCGTTGGACCTGGCCAGGTGTATGGAAGCCGAGCTGGCCGGCATAGCGTCGGTGACCGATCAGTCGGACGCGTTTACACGCATCGACATGACCGGGCAGGGTGCAACAGGCTTGCTGCAACGACTGACCGTTCTGGATGTCGAACAGATGCAGGCCGGAGCCTTCAACCGCACCGCAATCCATCATGTGGGATGCCTGCTGCGCTGCAATGAAGCGGGAACGGATTTTTCGATCTACGCGCCACGCAGCTATGCGATTTCAGTTCACCACATGCTGATCGAGGTGGCCAGGGCCCTGTGAAGGACGGTGCCCGAAGGACAAAGCCGCGTGTCTGGCGCCGCGGCTTCGGTCCTTGCGCTCCTGAGTCGGCGGCAGACCGAATTCGCGCCGATAGTTGCTTGAAAACGAGCTGGCGCTGTCATACCCGACCGAAAGCGCGATTTCCTGCAAAGGCTGGTCGGTGTAAAGCAGTTTCTGCCGCGCCGCATCCAGTCGCAGCCTGCGATAGTAGCCTCCGGGGCTGATCCCGGTTTCCTTCTTGAAATGCCGCTCCAATTGCCGGATGGACATGCCAACGCGTTTCGAAACCTGCTCGATCGAGATCTTGTTTTCGATGTTGTTTGCAAACAACTCGATGGCCCGCCGAACCGGGCGCGGCAGGGCATTGCGGGTCTGATTTTTGCTGTAGCCTGGCAAAACCTGCAATGTATCGGCATCACGCAAAGTCGCGTATTGGAACCAGCAGGCCGTTTCGACGGCAACCGCATCGGACACCTCATCCGAAATCACGCCCAGCATGAATTCAAAAACCGCTGAAGTCCCGGCAAAGGACATTCGGTTGCGATCTATCGTATAGAGCGTGTCGCACAGGTTCACCCTGTCGAATTGTTCCTTCAAAGCAGCAGTATAGCAGAAATGCGCGCTACAGCTGTAACCATCGAAGAACTTTTCTTCCGCCAGCGCAAAAAGTGAGCCGCTGACCGAACCGATCCGCGCGCCACGGGACAAAAGCCGCCGCAGCGCTCCGCCCGAAGCCTTGCGATCCTTCAACCGGGCTGAGGCCCCGGCAAAGACCAGCACGACGTCAGTTTCCTCCACCTCGGACAATGCCTTGTCAGGGTTGATGCTGAGGCGTGAGCTGGACATGATCTGTTGCCCATCTTCCGAAACGACAGTCCAGCCAAGACCATCGCTGCGGCTGATCTCATTGGCCACGCGCAGCGGGTCGATGGCCATGGACAAGGCAGCAAGCGGGAAATCTTCGAGGCACAGAAAGGTAAAATGGGTCATGCTTTGTCTCTTTGCCAGCACGATACCCCAACTACACCGATTTCGTCAGAACACCAAACGATGGGCGCGGCCGCGCTCGTATAGTTTTCGGTTCAACTCATCCGCTTCGGGCGCGCCGTATTCCAGCGCGAACACAAACGCATGTGTAAGGTAAAAACAAGCAGCGTCGAGATCCTGGTTTTGCTCGGCCCGGTCGGCTGCCTCGTGGTACAGCCGGATCAGCGCAGGCACATCATTATCCGCATGAGCCTGCAACAGGTGCTTGTCGAGTTCTTGCAGATCCAAGGTCAGCCTCTTACCGGAAACGCGACGTGTGTTGGTCTGTACGTAATCATCATACGCTTTCTACCTTTTTGCGCCTGAGTTCTGATTTCCCAGCGCCGTTAACGATGCGGACCGGCCCTTGATGAACCCATCAGACGCATCCGCATGCGTCTTTGCGCGATCGCGGAACATCGCCTGCATCTGCGATGTTCCTGATTGCAAATGACCGAGCAGGATACATCCGTGGCGCCCTCGGCCCATGATCCGGCCGGAAAGCCGCCTATGCCTCGGCACGGGCTTTTTCGATCTGAGTGGCCACCCAGTGGTGGAAACAATGCGTTGGGCCATCCATCGCGGGCGAGAAACGGCCGCCGTCGAATTTGACACCATGACGGCCTTTCTGCATGCCCTCGACCACGAACACATCCTCTTCGAAAACGGTTTTCCAAAGCTGCGCGTTCTTTGCGCGCAACGCTTCGTGCTCGGGTGCGTCTTCCGGTTTTTTGGCGTAGTACAGCTCGATCCTTTCGTTCGACCGCTCATGCGTGATCGGATCAATGATGAACGCGAATCCGTGGTCGCGCTGAACACCCAGCAAGGTGTTCGGGTACACGACGATGTATTCCGCCCCTTCGTTCCACTTTTCGCTCAAATTCTGGAAGTCATCCAGTTTTTCGCCGTTCTGACCTTCAAACTGGCGATAGACGTAGGTGCCCTGACCCGAATACTTGCCCAGTTCATTGATGTTGTAGTGGTCTTCCAGACGCGAATAGCTGTTGAGACCCGGGTGAACCCAGGGCAGGTGATAGCTTTCGCAGAAATTCTCGACCGCCAGTTTCCAGTTCGACTCCAGCTCGAGCCGGACAGACGCGCCGGCACCGCCATGATACATGGGCTGTTCGAAATCTTTCCAGCGTTCCATCAATTCGCGATGGACCTCTTCGAACTCCGGGGCGTTGCCATCCACATTTACGAAGACAACGTCGCGCCAGACATAGGAACGAATGCGGATCAGGCCCAGTTCAGCAAAGTCCAGATCTTCATGTGTGTTCTGTCCGGGGCCACCGACATGCGGCGCAGTGCGCAGTTCGCCATTCAGGCCGTAACACCAGCTGTGATAGGGGCATCGGATCGCGCCGCGGATTTTCTGCGGCTTGTCGACCAAAATCATTCCGCGATGGCGGCAGGTGTTCTGGAAAACGCCGATCTGCCCGTCACGGTCGCGCACCATCAGAAGCGGCACACCGAGGAAGTCGATCGGAAAGGCATCTCCCGCTTCGGGAATGTCCTTGCCAAAACCGATGCCCGACCAGTTCGCGAACAGGACCGCCTCCCGTTCCTCGGCGAAGACATCGGGATCGATATAATGCTCGTTCGGCAGGCCCTTGGCGGTGTTTACCGGGGTCAGAACAGACGAAAGCGCTGAATGCTTGTTCATCGGTTGCTCCTGAGTAATTCGGAATGTGTTGAACGTTACTCCCATTGGCCGGTCGAGCCGGCTTCATTCAATATCAAAAAACCTCATGGCCGATTGAGGCAGACTAAACCGAACCCCCGGACAATTCATCCAGCAACCAGTTTTTCAGCGCCAGGGCACCTTCTGTCAGTTGGTCGTCCGGGCGACCGACGAGGTAAAAATTGTTCGGGGCAGGGAGGCTGAATTCTTCCAGCGCAACAAGTTTTCCTGATGTCAGCATGGGCTGGATCAAGCGTTTCCACCCCAATGCAAGCCCGGCCCCTTTCCGGGCCAACTGTAACGCCAACGCATAGCTGTTTACGCGCGACTGCACCGGTACAACTCCGGTATATCCGAGGTCGTGAAACCAAGACGGCCAAGTGGTCCAGGTGTTGTCCTGCGTTTCAAGGTGGATCAGGCGACGTTCGACCAGGTCTTCAAGGCTTGCCCCCTTCAGTTCCATGGCCATCTCGGGGCTACAGACCGGCGTCAGAGTATCACGGTACAGTTTAGTATGGTTCAGCTGCGAGTTCACGTCACGACCGTAACGGATGAAAAAGTCGATATCCGGTCTGTCCGAGAATGGCTTGTCTTGCGCCATCTGGTTCACTTTTACGTGCGGGTAGTCTTGCCAGAACCGGATGACCGACGGAGAAAGCCACAACGCCGCCACTGCGGTAGTGGACCCGACCGTCACCGGATTTTCTGAATCGCCGCTGCGAATCTTTTCAAGCACCTTCGATATCTGCCGGAACGACGAACCGAGCACTTCAAACAGGTCCTGGCCATCCTCGGTCAGCTCTACGCCCCTGTGCTTTCTGACGAACAGCGCCGAACCCAGTTCACTTTCCAGCGCTTTTATCTGGTGGCTGACAGCGCCTGGCGTAACCGACAGTTCGCCGGCCGCTTCTTTGAAGCTGAGATGCCGCGCGGCGGCCTCGAAGGCCGACAAAGTCGTGAGTGGTGGAAGATTATAGTGGCGTCGTGACATGGGTGCTGCGTAGCTCAAAAGGTAGAGGTGAGTTACATTCATCCGAATGTGAGAAATTTTGCAATTGAAATCTATGTTTTTTCCTGCTGTTTGCGATCGGGTACAGAACCAAAGTCGACCGAGAACGAACAGGATGTGTGATGGATACACAAGTTGCCCGCCTCGTGCGCAAAACACGGCTGAGCCCGGACACGTCCGATTTTTGCTTTGAAATCGAAAACGGCCGCTTCACAAGCCTTCAACCCGGCGCACATGTCGATATCCATCTGGCCGACGATCTGGTGCGGCAGTATTCACTGTGGAGCTGGAGTCAGGACGGCCGTGTAATCAATGTCGCCGTCAAACGCGAAGATGAAGGGCGTGGCGGCTCGGTGGCCATGCACGCGCTTCAAGAAGGGGCGATGGTCGAAATCGGCGGGCCGCGGAATCACTTCAAACTCGAAAACCACGATCGGCATGTCACGTTGATCGCAGGCGGCATCGGGGCGACTCCGCTGGTTGCAATGGCGCGGGAACTGATGAACCGCGGGCAGGATTTTCAGGTCTACTACCTTGTAAGATCGAAAGAATTTGCAGCGATGGACGCGCAGTTCAGGTCCCTTGGGCTGGAGGAATGGTATCATTTGCATTGCGACGACACAGACGGCAGGTTTGATCTGGCATCGGTCATGCAATCGATGCCCGTCGGTGCGGATGTGTATACCTGCGGACCTGAACCGATGCTGAATGCTGTTTTGGAAGCAGGTGCATCCTTGCGTGGCGGGGCAATCCATTTTGAACGATTTGCACCCGCTTCTGACATCGACCACGACCCAAACGCGGAATTTCAGATCGAAATCCAGTCAACCGGAGCGGTCTACCCGGTCGGAAAGGAGGAAACCATTCTCGAAGTATTGCAAAGCAACGGCGTGCAGGTCGATTTCGGCTGCTCTGAAGGGTTGTGCGGGTCATGCATTGTTGACGTAGTGTCAGGGCAGGTCGATCACCGCGACGGAATACTCACACCGCAAGAGCAGGAAAGCCACGAATTCCTGTGCACCTGCGTTTCGCGGGCCAAGTCCGATAAACTGGTCTTGAAGCTGTGAAGGACGCAGTGGTCACAACAAATCATGTCGCCGTAGTGTTCTCGCTAACATCGCAATCGAGTGAATTCGGTGGTCGCTTCATGTGATCGAAGTGTCGGATTCTCAAGTTAGAACATCTCACCCTTGCTATAGGTTTTTCGAAACTGGAAACCCAACAACCACTTTGGATGCTGCGACGATATTCAACCTCAGGCTGACTTACCACCAGGACCGGTGATGACAGCAGGCAGCAAGTAATCGGAGGAAATTTGCAGTAAGAGACGTAATGGGAGCACGCGTTATTACTGCAAGCCCAAGTTTGGGCTGAACACAACTCAGCATCGGTTTGTGCAACGTGCATGATTGTCCACGTCGTGCAACGCGATGTTTTCCAGCACTTTTTCAGAAGAACAAAAACGACACACTCGAGGAGGAACGCGCGATATGTCGATACCCGAACCTTTCACGGACGTTGAAATAGAAACGGCTGATTCCGGATTCTATGAAAACTACAGCGTCCCAATTGCCCTGATCAGCAAGGCCATCATGGTCGGGCTGGTCCTGTGGGCCCTGGTTTTCCCAGCGAATGCAAACAGCACATTGGGCAGCCTGAACAGCCAGTTGCTGGAGGTCTTCAACAGCTTCTACATCGTCATTGTCGGTTTTTTCTTCTTCTTCCTGGCCGTTGTTGCGATCATTCCGTCCACGGGTCGTCGGATCATGGGAACGCCGGGGGAAAAGCCCGAGTTTTCGAACTTCTCATGGTTTTCCATGATGTTCGGTGCCGGTCTTGGTGTGGGGCTCATGGTTTTCGCCACAGCAGAACCGCTGGGCCTTTGGGGATCTAACCCGGTTGTCGTTTCCGGCGCGGTCGAAGGTAACACACCTGAGGCATTGCAATCGGCTTACCGCTTCACTTTTCTACACTATGGCTTCCACGCTTGGGCGATCTACGTGGTGACCGGCCTGTCGTTGGCTTACTACGCTTACACACGCGACATGCCTTTGACGATCCGCTCGGCGCTGACTCCGCTGTTTGGCCGTTTCGTCAACGGCTTTTTCGGCCACGTGGTCGACGTTTTGGGCGTTGTCGCGACGATCCTCGGTGTGTCCGTAACCATTGGTTATGGCGTCAGCCAGTTCATCGACGGACTTTATGCGATCACCGGCATGCAGTGGATCATGGATTTGGGTGGCGAGGTGCCGACCCCCAGCAAGGTTGGTCTGATTTCAGGCTTGGTCGTCATCATGGGCCTGTCGATCATTTCGGCGGTATCCGGTGTTGGCCGGGGTGTTAAGTACCTGTCCAACCTGAATCTGGTGCTGTCGATCATCTTGTTGGGCACTTTCGTGGTCTTCGGCTCGTTTGTGTTTGCCATGACCACTTATGGTACTGCCATGGTCGATTACATCCTGCACTTCCTGTCACTCAGCTTTAACGCCTATGGTCCGCTGTCGGCCGAAGCATTCGCAGCGGCCCTGCCGGCCGAGGCGCAAGCACATGCCGCAGACCTGATGGGTGGGGCGACCAACGCCTGGGGCAGCTTCGACGGCTTCAAAAGCGGTCTGGAAGGTGCAGCAGCCGAGTTGGACGAAGCAACCTTGGCCGCGGCTTATGCTGCGGGTGAGCAAGGTCGTCAATTCGGCTGGCAGGCAGGCTGGACCACCTTCTACTGGGCATGGTGGATCGCGTTCTCGCCCTTCGTGGGTCTGTTCCTGGCGCGCATCTCCAAAGGTCGTACCGTTCGCGAGTTCATCTTGGGCTGCGTGTTCGCACCTGCACTGGTGTGTTTTGCCTGGATGACCGTTCTCGGCGGCACAGCGATCGATCTGGAACTGGCAGGCGCGGCAGAAGGTGCGATCATCGGTGCATCGAACACCAACAAGCTGTTCACCACACTGTCCTACATGATCGACGGTGGGCTATTGTCCATGCTGAACGTCATGTGCGTGATCCTGATCATGACCTTCCTGGTGACCTCGGCGGACTCGGGTATTCTGGTGATGAACACCATCATGTCAGGTGGTAGCCAGGAAACCGGTATCAAGCACCGCATCATCTGGGGTGTGATCCTGACGGCAGTGATCGGTGCGCTGATCCTGGCGGCGGGTGAAAACAACCCTATGGACGCGCTGCGCAATGCCATGATCATCGGTGCGCTTCCGTTCACCATGGTGATGGGCCTGATGTGCGTATCGCTGGCCAAGGCGCTGTTCCGCGACAGTCAGCGTGACAAGCACTCTGCCAGCAGCACGCAGGCAGCCGAGTAACGCGTAGGCAAAAGAAATAAAACCTGGTCAGGCCGCCCCATCTGGGCGGCCTGTTCTTATTTGGCAAAGCGTCGCCTTTGACGTGAAAAACCCCAATATCACCCCGAGGCCAAAGCCGCACTGATCGGCGAACCAAACCTGCCCCCTGTCGACCGGCCGAATACCCCGTACGTCCGTCGCCCTTGGCTGACGTGGTGACATTTTGCACACCGGACCGGCGAGGGCCGAATCACCCGCCAGCTACACCCGCCAAGTTCGATTTCCTTGCGGTTGCAACTTAGGTTGCAGGGCCGCCTTAGTGCTATGGGCAGGGACTAGCGCTTACCTTGAACGGCATCGCTCAAAGTTTCGCCACCGATCTGGTCGTTCGCGCCTTGCGCAAGGCTGGGTGGGGCAAGGTTTTGGTCAATATCGGAGAGTATTATGCAAGTAGCCATCAGTGGCTGCTGGGTGTCTCGGATCCAGTGTACGGACCTGTCGAAGTCACGCATTTGAAAGACCGCGCCATCGCTACGTCCAGTCCCGGCGCCATGCGTCTGCGGTCCGGCAGTGCTCACGTAATCGACCCGATGGGCGAAAACGCTCCGCTTTGGTCAACGGTCAGTGTCCAGGCACCGGATGCTACAACGGCAGACGCGCTTTCAACGGCATTCTGTCATGCTTCTGAGGCTGAAATAGCAGCGACCCTTGCGCGGGCAGCCGGCGAGCGCATCGCGATCTGTGTACGCCCCAATGGGAAAGTGGTGACGCTGCAAGGATAAAAAGCCCCGGTTAACACCGGGACTTTTCGATTTTCCCGACCAATTCTTTACAAGCAGTCTTCAACCGCGCGTTTGGTCATGACCGAAACAAGATGCGCCCGATACGCCTTGCTCCCATGCAGATCCGCAATCATGTTTGCCGGGTTTACACGCAGGTCCATAAGGGCATCAGGGCGAAACTCATTGTTCAGCGCCTGTTCAGCCTCGGACCACCGGAAAACGCCGTCCTCGCTCGCGCCGGTAACCGCGACGCGTACGCCGTCCGCAAAGCGAGCCAGGTAGACCCCAACAAGCGCAAAACGCGACGCTGGCTGAAGGAATTTCCGGTAGCTCGCGGCTTGCGGTACCGGGAAACGGATTGATGTGATGATTTCACCCTCATCCAGTGCTGTCGTGAACATTCCCTGGAAAAAGTCATCGGCGGCAATCTGGCGCGTATTGGTCACGATAGTCGCCCCTGATCCCAATACGCCTGCCGGATAGCAGGCCGCAGGGTCATTGTTGGCAACCGAGCCGCCAATCGTCCCGCGGTTGCGGACTGCCGGATCGCCAATCTGACCGGCCAGCGCTGCAAGCGCTGGATACGACCCTGCGGCCTCGCGGGCGACGACAGCGTGGGGCGTCGCGCCACCGATCGACACCGATCCGTCATCCTCGATGCAAACGCCTTGCATCTCGGGAATTCCGCTGACCGACACCAACTTGGACGGGGCCGCCAACCGTTGCTTCAATGTTGGGATCAGCGTCTGTCCGCCCCCCAACGCCTGCGCATCCTCGGCGGCCAGTGCAGCAACCGCATCAGCAATGGTCGAGGGTTTCTCAAACTCGAAACTGTACATTTCGTCTTTCCTTTCCGAAAGGCGCGGATCCGCCCTTCATCTGGCTGTAAATATCCCGGGGGTCGTTATTGGTTGCGTCATTGGTCCGAGAAACCAATGGCGACGGGCCGGCCCCCGGTCCGCTCTCTCCACTCAACCGTTCATCGCCGCCCAAACGCGCGAGGGGCTGACCGGCATGTCGATATGGTCCACCGCCTTGCCGCCCGAATTCAGCGCGTCAAGAACCGCGTTGACGACCGCAGGTGGCGACCCGATCGCACCGGCTTCGCCACAGCCCTTTACGCCCAAGGGATTGTGCGTACATGGTGTCTGGCTGGAATGATCTACGCCGTAGAATGGCACGTCATCCGCACGCGGCATCGCATAGTCCATGAAGGACGCACTCAGCAGCTGGCCGTTTTCGTCATAGGCACAGTTCTCAAGCAGCGCCTGCCCGATGCCCTGACCGATACCGCCATGGACCTGACCATCCACGATCATTGGATTGATGATGTTGCCGAAATCATCCGCCGCAGTGAATTTCTCGATGCTGACCTGACCGGTTTCCGGATCGACCTCGACCTCGCAGGCATAGGCGCCTGCCGGGAAGGTAAAGTTGGCCGGATCATAGAAAGCGGTTTCCTCCAATCCGGGCTCCACTTCCAGCGGATAGTTGTGCGGGACATAGGCCGTCAGGGTCACATCGCCCCAGGCCACTGACTTATCAGTACCCGCAACGCTGAACTGACCGTCCTTGAGCTCGATATCGGCCTCGGATGCCTCCAGCAGGTGGGCGGCGATCTTCTTGGCCTTGTCGATCACCTTTTCGGTCGCCTTGACCATGGCCGAGCCACAGACCGCCAGCGAACGCGAACCGTATGTGCCCATACCGAACGGGATTTTCGAGGTATCGCCATGTACGATCTCGACCATCGACTCGTCGATACCGATCATGTCGGCCACCACCTGCGGAAAGGCCGTCTCGTGTCCCTGTCCATGGCTGTGCGCGCCGACCATGACGCTGATGGAGCCTGTCGCATTAACCCGAACAGTTGCTGCATCATAGAGGCCCGCTCGGGCCCCGAGCATGCCGACAATGTTGGAAGGCGCGATGCCGCAGGCCTCGATATAGCAGTTAATGCCCAAACCCCGAAGCTTGCCGTTGGCTTCACTTTGCGCGCGCCGCGCTGCAAAACCTGCCAGATCGGCGGCGGCCTCAAGCTTGTCCATCGTTCCGTTGTAGTCCCCGGTGTCATAGGTCAGCGCCACCGGCGTGTCGTAGGGGAACTGCGTGATGAAGTTCTGTCGACGCAGGGCGATCGGATCGGCACCCAGTTCGCGCGCGGCTTTGTCGATCACACGTTCCAGCTGGTACGTCGCCTCGGGGCGGCCTGCGCCGCGATAGGCGTCCACCGGCACCGTATTGGTGAACATTGCCTTCACGTTCACCTGAATGACCGGCGTCTTGTAGTTGCCCGCCATCAGCGTGCCGTGCAGCCAGGTCGGGACCGAGCTGGAGAAGGTGGATAGATACGCGCCCAGATTGGCGTAAGTGTTGGTACGCAGGCCTACGAAATTGTTGTCGGCATCCAGCGCCAGCTCGATCTTGCTGACATGGTCGCGGCCCTGTGCATCCGACATGAACGCCTCGGACCGGCTGGCCGTCCACTTGACCGGGCGGTTGCAGGCCTTGGCGGCGAAGGTGCAGAATGCCTCTTCCGCATAGTGGAAAATCTTGGTGCCGAAACCGCCGCCCACATCCGGCGCCACGACGCGGACCTTGTGCTCGGGCAGGCCGAGCACAAAGGCGCACATCAGCAGCCGGATCACATGCGGGTTCTGCGACGTAGTATAGAGCGTGTATTCATCCGTGCCCCGACTGTATTCCGCCACGGCCACGCGCGGTTCCATCGGGTTGGCGACCAGACGGTTGTTCACAAGCTCCAGCGTGGTGACATGCGCGGCGTTGGCAAACACCTCGTTCACCTTGGCATCGTCCGCCTCACCCAGTTGCCAGTCATAGCAGATGTTGTTCTTCAGATCGTCATGGACCAACGTCGCGCCATCCTGCGCGGCTGCCTTCATTTCGATCACCGCGGGCAGTTCCTCGATATCCACTTCGATGGCCTCTGCCGCGTCGCGGGCCTGCTCAAGGCTGTCGGCCACAACGGCTGCGATCGGGTCGCCCACATGACGCACTTTGCCTTGCGCCAGAATGGGGTGCGGCGGCTCTTGCATCGGCGCGCCGTGCTTGTCGGTGACTTCCCAGCCGCAGGGCATGCCGCCCACGCCTTCGAAATCCTTGCCGGTAAACACCTTGACCACACCCGGCATGCCTTCGGCCGCCGAAGTGTCCACGGATTTGATCCGGCCATGCGCGATGTCGGACCGCAGAAAATGCACATAGGCCTGGCCATGTACGTTGATGTCGTCGGTATAATTGCCTGCTCCGGTCAGAAAGCGCACGTCCTCGCGCCGCTTGGAACTGGCTCCGATGCCACTGTCTTTGGGCATTGCTTGTTCTCCTCCCATAAACGGATGCTGCTGCATCCTTCACTCATCCCACGGGCGTGCTTCCGACGCCCGCAGCGGCATCATTCCGCAGCGATGCTGCCCACGTCCTGGCCGGATGCGGCCATGATCGCCTTGACGATGTTGTGATACCCGGTACAGCGGCACAGGTTGCCCTCCAGATACTTCCGGATTTCGGCCTCGGTCGGGCGCGGGTTCTCTTTCAGCAGCGCGGCGGCGCTCATCACCATGCCCGGAGTGCAGAATCCGCATTGCAGACCGTGGTGATCCTGAAACGCCTGCTGGATCACGTTCAACGACCCATCCGAATTGGCCTGACCTTCGATCGTGCCGACATCAGCCCCATCTGCTTCGGCAGCCAGCATGTTGCACGATTTCACCGCTTCGCCATTCACATGCACCACGCAAGCGCCGCATTGCGCAGTGTCACACCCCACATGCGTGCCCGTCAAAGACAGATGATCGCGCAGAAAACCGGACAGCAATGTCCGGCCCTCGACGTCTCCGCTTACGGCTTTGCCGTTCACGGTCATGGAAATTTTCATGACTTTCTCCTCCCTGAATTCCAAAGGATTAACCGCCTAACACGCGCTTGATCCAACCTTTCTTTTCTTCCCCGGACTCGCCTTCTTCCGAGGTTTCGGGCTCGGGCGCATCCTGAGGTTCGACCGCATTCTGAAAGTTCTCAAAGAACTGGTCGGCCATTTTTCTGGCAACCCCATCGATCACGCGCCCCCCCAACTGAGCCAGTTTGCCACCGACGCGTGCATCGACCGCGTAGGTCAGCAGTGTGCCTTCGGGGGCATCCGACAAGGTGACGTCGGCCGCGCCTTTGGCAAATCCGGCGGCTCCTCCCTTACCTTCACCCGATAACTTCACGCTTTCAAGCTCCACGAGATCAGAAAGGGTTACAGAGCCTTTGAACGTCGCTTTGACCGGGCCTACTTTTTGCACGACGGTGGCCTCGAACCCGTCTTCGATCGAACCTGTCATCTCCTGACATCCCGGCACGCATTCCTTAAGAACTTCTGCCGACAAGAGCGAGGCCCAGACTTTGGATCGCGGCGCGGCGATGACGCGGCTGTCACTGAGTTCCATTTCACTTCTCCAAGTATATTTTTGTTACGCTACGCGGTGTCCGCAGCCTTGCCTATAAGACCTTGGGTGTAGTCACCGCAGGGCAGGGGGTGAATGTGTAAGGCCGCGACGTTTGGAGATTTCGGCGATGCGCCTGTCCTGCAATGCCGCATAAATGGCGTCGTCAACAGCATAGCTGAGGCCGCTATAGGCGAAATGAACGTCCACGCCAGCGGTCCATGAACTGACGGCAAAACCGGGAAGGGGTGGGGTATTGAAGTCAAGCTCCGGCGTCAGCCTGGCCTCAAGGTTTTCGCCGGCAGCCACCAGATTGAAACGCGCGTCAACACCCAGCTCTTCGGCGATCAATGTTCCGGTGTCGATATCCACGCCCTGTATCTTGCCGTCTTTCTCATAGGACCACGGGGCAAAGTCGTCATAAGCCGCAAATTTGATATAGCCGCGCGCGACGATGGTATCGAGATCAGCGCCAAGGATATCCCGGCTGGCGTTTTGTGGTTTGGGTTGAGACACACGATCCTCGCATCGGGCCATCGCCATTCCGGTTGAAAGAGCGGCAGCCAACAGGGAGAAAGAAAACGTGCGTCCGATCATGTGCCTCAGTCTGCCTTCCTGTTACGCGGCAGACAATCCAATTGTGAGTTGTTTCGCCGCCTATGAGAAATCAGGGCTGCCGGCTGAGATCAAAACAGCTTCGCGGAAGGCCACGCTGTCATCGACAGGGCGCCCGATCCTGTTTCCACTGTGCTGGCAATCTGGCTGAGATCCGACTGAAGCGCTGCGGCATCACCTTCTCCACCGTCGGCCATGGATGCCAGCAGGTCACGGATTTCTTTCAGCCGATCCGTATAATCGTCCAGCGCACCATCGTCGGGGCGTGTTTCGATATAGGTGCGAATGGCCCGGGCGGCCTTTTGGCCCAACAGATCTCCGAAGGCCGGCAACTTGGTGATCTCGTTCTGGGGCGTGATGTGGTCAAGAAGGTCAACTATCTGAACCAGGGTGGTACCTTGTGGATCTTCCGCCTGCCAAAGGAACTGGCTTCGGTGAACTGATCCGGGATCCGACAAAACCCTGACGCGTACCCCTGATCCGGGGTGCGCGTTGTTATACGACCTTCCGCCAGTATGCGTGGTTTTCATTCGTTGCTAGGATTGGTTAGGCTGGAGACCATTTGAATGCAAAAGGCTATACCAGATGTTTGCTGAATCCGCCGCGCGCAATGACTTCGATAACGTTCTGATCGTTGATGACCATCCGTTGTTTTGCGACGCCTTGTCGATGACCCTGCAAAGTGTGGCTCAGATCCGGGAAGTCCATACGGCAGACCGACTGGAGGACGCCTTGGATCTGCTGGCAAGTGGGCTGAAGCCCGATGCGGTCATGCTGGATCTCAATTTGCCGGATGTGGACGGTCTGGAAGGTCTGATCCGCTTGAAGGCTTCCACGGACGCACCGGTGATCGTGGTGTCGTCGCTGACGGATAACCGCGTTGTCAGCCAGGTGATACAGGCCGGCGCATCAGGCTATGTCCCCAAGCACAGTCAGCGCGACGTGTTCCGCACTGCATTCGAGACAGTGCATGCCGGTGACGTTTTCGTGCCGGAGGGCTGTGTTTTGATTGACGCAGAGGAAGAGGACGAACACGGCGAAGCCGTAAAACGACTGGCGACACTGACAAATCAGCAGGCGCGCATCCTGCAACTGATCTGCGAAGGCAAACTGAACAAGCAAATCGCCTATGACTTGTCGATTGCGGAAACGACGGTCAAAGCGCACGTGACAGCAATAATGCGAAAACTGGGTGTTCAAAGCCGCACGCAGGCGGTTCTGATCGTCAAGAAAGCGTCCTTTGCCAGTGTCTTGCAAGACCAAGGCTAAGCGTCATACTCTCACGTCATCGTCGCGCTTTTAGGGAGGAGGCACGATGGACCAAGCAGTCGGGTGGGCAACAGCCCGGGCCCGTACGCCAGGCATCGTCAAAACGGCTTTTGCACGCCACGACACCGGGCAGTCGATCGAGACACTCAAACGCCAGTTGGGTGATGACGCACTTGCGCTTGTCATTCTTTTTGTCAGCCCGAACGCCGATGCATCCGTGGTGATCGCGGATGCCGAACGCGCCTTTGCGCCGACCCCGATTGTTGGTTGCACCACCGCCGGAGAGCTGGCGGATAATGGGTATTGCGAAGATCAGATCGTCGCGATCGGCCTGCCGCAATCCCATTTTGACATACGCACGGTTCTTGTTCCGGATCTGAACGAATTCGATTCCGACAGCATCATCAAAGAGATGATCCACAACAGAAATGCGATGATGGTAAACGCGCCCGACTGGAGCCATGAATTCACGTTCCTGATGATTGACGGGCTGTCGACAAAAGAAGATGAACTGACGTCGGAATTGGCTGTGGGGCTGGGACCGGTGCCATTGTTCGGCGGTTCGGCGGGGGATGGAACCAAATTCGGGCGCACATATGTTCTGTATCAGGGGCAGGCAAGAAGCAACGCAGCCGTACTCACGCAGGTTCGCACGCCGTGTCCGATCAAGGTGTTCAAGACCGATCACCTTCTGCCCACCGCCCATCGCATGGTCGTGACCAAGGCAGACCCGGCAAAACGCATCGTTCAGGAAATCAATGCCGAACCCGCTGCCCGCGAATACGCCCGTATTCTCGGCAAAGACCCGGAACAACTCACCACATTCACATTCGCGGCCCATCCAGTCGTTGTGCAAATAGGCGGGCAACACCATGTCCGCGCGATCCAGCAGGTGGCGGGAAATGGCGATCTCGTCTTTTTTTCGGCGATTGACGAAGGCTTGGTCCTGACGCTGGCAGAACCTCGGGACATGGTTGAACATCTACAGGAAGAAATCAGCCTGTTGACCGAGAAGCAGCAACCCGACACCATTTTGGGTTGTGACTGCATCCTTCGTCGGCTGGAGGCCCAGCAAAAGCAGAAGACGCACGCGATCTCGGACATCCTGTCCCGCCATCACGTGGTCGGTTTCTCGACCTATGGAGAGCAATTCAATTCGATCCATGTGAACCAGACCCTGACCGGCGTGGCGATATACCCGCCCGAGAAAGAGTAAGGTATGATCGAGCATCTCACAGACCCCTCGGACTCACTTGATCGTCAGAACGAGAAGCTTAGGAAAATCGCCGAAGCCCTGATGCGGCGGGTCGAAGAATCCACCAATGCCTCTGGCGCGGCTTATGCTCAGTTCCAACGGGCGGCGGTGCTTGAACAAGAGGTCCGCGCCCGTACGGATGACCTTGAGCGTGCGCTTGAGCTTCTGAATGACTCCAACGCCAGGCTGGCGCAGGCCAACAAGGAAACCGAAGCGGCGCGCGCAGATTTGGCAAATGCGATCGAAACGGTGCAGGAAGGCTTTGCCCTGTTCAATCGTGACGAAGAACTGGTGCTGTGCAACAGCCGGTTCGGGATGCATATGCCCGACATTCAGGAACAGCTGAACCCCGGCTTGCGCTTTGCCGACTACGTGGAACTGGTCAGCCAATCCGGGTTCCTGTCCTTGCCAGAGACAATGACCCCAGAAGACTGGGCCAAAAGCCGTCTGGATCGTCACGCAGATGACCACGTGGTGTTCAATGTTCGTCTTTCGGGCAATCGGTGGACGCAGGTGTCAGAACACCGCACCCCAGACGGGGGCACCGTGATCCTGCAAACCGACGTGACAGATATCATGCGGATCGAACGGCAAGAAAGGGATCGCATTCTTGACGATAAGGCGCGGCTGATCCGCGCCACGCTTGAACATATCGATCAGGGCGTCTGCATCTTTGACAACAAGCACCGCATGATCGGGTGGAACACCCGCGCAAGCGAGCTTTTGGCCATACCGATCACTCAGTTTCAGATGGGCACGCGGTTTGAAACCCTGTCCAATCGCCTGGGCGACAACATCAGCTTTCAGAAAGGCATAACCGAGGCGGATCTGCTGGATTGGGTCAGCCGACCAACCTATCGCCGCCCTCTTCAGTTCCAGATGCATCGGGGGCGATCGAAAATCCTGTCGGTCTTTGCCCAGGAAATGCCCGATCGGGGCTTTGTGATTTCCTTTACCGATGTAACTGCGGAACGGAGGTCTGCGCAGGCCTTGTATGAAGCCAAGGAGCTTCTGGAACAACGTGTGGCGTCACGCACAATGGAACTTGCGGACGCGCTGAACGAGGCTGAACGGGCGAACGCGTCAAAATCGCGTTTTGTGGCCGCCGCCAGCCATGACCTGTTGCAACCTCTGTCTGCTGCAAAGCTCTATGTTGCGTCACTGGGCAGCGGTTTGGACACTGACACCGCCCGGACCGTTGCAGCAAAAGCAGAAAGCGCCCTGAACAGTGTCGAACACATTCTCGAGGCCCTGCTGGACATCTCAAAGCTGGATTCCGGGCGGGCCAAGGCGCATCTGTCCACGGTGTCGGTGGGCGAGCTTTTCTTGCAGATGGAAGACGCATTCAAGCCCGTCGCCCAGGCCAAGGGTTTGAGTTTGCGTTTTGTTGACACAAAGGCTCGGGTCACAAGCGATGCCAGTTACCTTCGGCGGATATTGCAGAACCTGCTTTCAAACGCGATCCGGTATACCGAGACCGGGAAAGTTCTTGTTGGTGTCAGGCATCGCAAGAACGCAATTGCTTTGGAAGTCTGGGACACGGGCATCGGCATAGCATCAGATCAAAGAGATATCGTGTTTCAGGAATTTCAGCGTTTGCATTCAGATGCCAGCGCCGCCGAAGGCATGGGATTGGGTCTTGCGATTGTCGAGCGGGCCTGCGGGTTGCTTCAACACCCCATCCACCTGTTTTCCGAAGTTGGAAAGGGCACGGGGTTTTCGGTCGAAATACCTTTAGCCCGGGCGAAACCAGAGGTTTCTCTCTGCTCTTCAGTGGTACAAAAACCAAACTCGAATGTGCTGGGCAACACCGTCGCTCTGTTGATCGAAAACGATGAAAACCTGCGCGGTGCGTTGACCATGACCATCGAATCCTGGGGCGTCGAGGTTCTGGAATGCGAAAGCGAAAGCGAAGCGATTGGCCTTCTGCGCGAAATAGGCATCCTGCCAGACTTTGTTGTCGCCGACTATCAATTGAACAACGGAAAAACAGGCACGGACGCCATGCGCGCCCTGACGGATGAATTCGGGCATTTGCCCGGCTGTATTATCTCAGCCAATCGATCACAAGAGCTTGTCCAGCAATGCAAACAAGCAAAGCTGCCGCTATTTTACAAACCGATAGATCCGCAACTGCTCAAATCGACGCTGGAGGCCTCTGTTGCGCGCGGCATCTGAGTTCTTCCGGTTGTCGCCCATTTCGCAGTGCGGTCGGGTGTCTTTCAGAAGTCTTCCGTCCGCGGGTTGGCGTTGGTCTGATCCAGCATCGACACAACTTCCGCCTTCCATCCCGCTTTTATTTTCAGCGCCAATTGCGACGGGGGACGGTGATCCGGCGACAGGATGGCGTATTCATATCTGAGGGGGTCCTTGAAAGGCAGGAATACCACACGGCCATGCGAGATGTTCAGCTTCCGTTCGGTTGCAACGGTCAACGGATCGACAATCGAGCAGCACTGCCCCGATCCAACAAACGGAATGAGCGGAAGAAAATACTGGCACGTCACACTAGGTTTGTAAGTGGCGGCAACCATCTGAAAAGCGCGTCGCACTTTCTTCTGAAAAGGATGGGTGTCATACAGTCCACCCATTGGCACATCATCGAGATCCGAAATCGTAACGGCCTTTTCTTGCGCCAACGGGTTGTCCCGATCCATTGCGCAAAAGCAGTCTCCGCTGATGATCTCTGCCGTGAATTGCGGCTTCTTTCCGACCGGGTGTTCGAAATCAGCAAACCCGAAATCAATGTTCTGAGTGCCTGCAAGTTCCATTATCTGTGGCGAACTGCGGGTCGACAGCGTAACCCGGATGTCCGGGTTCCCGCCAACTGAACGGCTGATGAAATTCGGGAAGGCAAAAATGGACGGTCCCGGCATGGCGGCAATGTTCAGATTGCCCGAACTTCCTTTAAGAAGCCCGTGCATCGTGCTGGAAACCGTAGATAATCTGTCCAGTATTCCGGTGGTCTCGGCCAGCAGGTAATGCGCCTCTGGCACTGGGATCAGACGCCGGCCTTTTCGTTCGAACAGGGTCAGTCCAAGACTTCTTTCCAGGTTCTTGATTGCCAGGCTGATAGCAGGTTGTGTCCTGTTCAGCTTCTTTGCGGTTTGAGAGATGGACCCGGTTTCCATCACCTCACGAAAAACGGTCAATTGAGCAAGGTTCATGTTTAATATATAAGCGAAACTTTCGTTTTGTTAAATATAACAAATTTGTATTTATGCTAAAACTCCATAGGCTGAACGGATCAGAATTCGGACAAACCGAATCCAATGATCCACAACTGGGAGCTTACGATGAGATTGATGAAATGCCTGACGGGTTTGGCTTTGGCGGGTGCATTGGCTGCACCGGCGCTTGCACAGGACCCAACCTTTTTCCGCATCGGCACCGGCGGTGCAGGCGGCACTTATTTTCCGATCGGCGGGACCATCGCCAACGGAATTTCGGCCCCTCCGGGCTCACGCCCCTGCGAAGAGGGCGGCCAATGCGGCGTGCCCGGGTTGATCGCGATCGCACAGTCGACAACGGCGTCAGTCTTCAACAATGCCGCCGTGCAAAACGGCGAGCTTGAGGCCGGCCTGGCCGCGGCAGATGTAACCCGTTCGATGTATCTGGGTGAGGGCAAGTTTGAAGGCAAGCCCCACCCGAAACTGCGCATCGTCGCAAACCTGTTCCCGGAAGACCTGCACCTGGTTCTTCCCGCAGGCCAGACGATCAACGATCTGAGTGATCTCAAAGGCAAGCGCGTTGGTATTGCTCAGGCTGGTTCCGGCACGCAGGTGGCCGTGTTGCAAATGCTGGAAGCCTGGGGCGTCAACCGTGACAACATGGATGAGGCCGAGTTGAACAACAGCCAGAGTGCCGAACGTCTGGCCGATGGCCAACTGGACGCCTATTTCTACGCAGCAGGATGGCCGGTTGCCGCAATGGTGCAGCTGTCTTCGACCAAGGGCATGAACCTGCATTCCTTCAGCGATGAAGATTTGGCAAAGATCAACGAGATCATCCCTGCCTATATCCCGTCCGCTATCCCGGGCGGTGTATATGAGGGCATCGATTCCGAAACCAAGACCCCCGCGGTAAGCGCGATGCTGGTTGTTTCATCGGATCTGTCCGAAGATCTGGTCTATCAGCTGACCAAGGCCCTGTGGAACGACAACACGCGCAAGCTGCTGGACAACGGCCACGCAAAGGGCAAGCAGATCACGCCTGACACTGCGCTCGACGGCGTCGAGGCGCTGGGTGTTCCGCTGCATCCGGGTGCCGAGAAATTCTATAAAGAAGCCGGTCTTCTTCAATAACCACACCTGACTGAAACCTGTCGTCGGTGCCCCTTCTTGGGGCACCGCACTCTGGAATTATGCGAAATCGGGGGGCCATCATGTCCGAGACCCAGAAACTTGATGACCACGAACTGACGGCCGAGGAACTGGCGGCCATCGAAGAACAGTTCGACGAAGGCGCCGCTGTCCGGCAGGTCACGCCCACGGCAGGCAAGGTGTTGCGTGTCGTCGCCCTGATCTTTGCATTCTACGAATTCTTCACGGCTGGGTTCGGTCTGCCTGCCGACCACTGGCATATGGGCATCTATCTGGCTCTGCTGTTCATTCTGGTCTACGCCACGATCCCGATTGTCGGGGCCAAAAGCCTCTATGCTCTCAAAGTCAGTCGCTTCCGCATCGGCAACGTCCCTCTTTATGATCTGGTGTTCATGGCGCTTGGTATCATCGCCGCACTTTACGTGGGTTTCGCCTGGCGCGGCATCCCGTTCCTGGGGATCGAGGAACAAACCTTCCGCATGGGCAACCCAAACATCTATGATGTGATCCTCGGCGTCATCATCATCCTTCTGGTATTGGACATTGCGCGCCGCACGCTTGGTTGGGTATTGCCGCTGATCATCTGCGTATTCATCTCATACGCGCTGATGGGCCCCTATTTTCCCGGATTGCTGCAACATCCGGGCGTGAACTTCAAAACCTTCGTATCGTCAATGTACTTTCCGCAGGAAGGAATCTACGGCGTGACGCTTTGGGTCGTTTCGACCATCGTGTTCCACTTTGTCCTGTTCGGTGTGATCGCTCAGCGAACGGGGCTTGGACAATTGTTCATTGATAACGCAACCATTTTGGCGGGTCGCTATACGGGCGGTCCGGCCAAAGTGTCGGTGGTATCCTCGGCCTTCTTCGGCACGATCTCGGGCTCTTCGGTGGCTAACACCGTTTCGACCGGCGCGCTGACAATTCCCAACATGAAGCGCCTTGGATACCCCGGTCACTTTGCAGGCGGGGTCGAGGCCGCGTCTTCGGCCGGTGGTCAGATCACTCCGCCCATCATGGGTGCTGCGGCCTTCATCATGGCCGAGTTCCTCGAGGTGCCCTATACCACAATCGTGATCGCAGCGATCTTTCCGGCGATCCTGCACTATGTCGGCGTCTTTGCCGTGGTGCATCTGATGGCACGCAAGCTGAACCTGCAAGGTCTGGCGAAAGAGCAATTGCCGCAGCTCAAGGCCGTCTGGGCCGAGGGTTGGGCCAATATCGTGCCGCTGATCGGTCTGCTGGTGGTTCTGTTCACTGGATACACGCCCTTCATGTCGGCCTTCTGCGGCATATCTCTGGCGGTGATCGCGGGCATGTCGCGGATCAAGCAACCGCCAACACTGATCTACGCAGCGGCGTTTCTTGCGTTCGTGCTTTGGAAGTTCTCCGACGGTGGGTTCGACCTGTCCATGACGGCGATTCTGTGCGGATTGTCGGTAATCGCCACGCTGAACCCGCAGAAACGGATCGAAGTGCCCGAGATGCTGCAAGCGGTTGAGTTGGGTGTGAAATACTCTCTGGCCGTGGGCGCTGCAGCCGCTGCGGTAGGTATCGTCGTTGGTGTGATCAACACAACCGGTATCGGTTTCCGCATCGGGTTCATGGTTACTCAGGGCGCAGGAAACCTCGCCGCGGACCTTTACAACATGATTTCGTTCGGCAGCTGGCAATTGTTTGCGATGGAAGACCTGCAATTGTTTATCTCGCTGGTCTTCATTGCCATCGTTTGCATCCTGATGGGTGCCGGCATCCCGACCACGGCGCTGTACATCATGCTCGTCTCGGTGGCGCAGCCGGCGCTGGCGCAGTTGGGGGTTCCACCCATCGCCAGCCATCTGTTCGTGTTGTATTACGGCGTGGTCTCCGAGATCACACCTCCGGTCTGTACGTCGGCCTATGCGGCGGCGGCGATTGCGAATTCCAACCCGTTCCGCACCGGGCTGTCCGCCTTTACGCTGGGACTGGGCAAGGTCATCGCGCCAATGGCGTTCGTCTATGCGCCGGTTTTGCTGTTCGTGTCTTCCACCGGGTTCGATCTTTGGGAATTCACCTATACCGCCGCCAGCTGTATTGCCGGTGTCATCGCCCTTTCGGCAGCGGTCGTGGGGTATTGGTTGCAGCCACTCAACCTCGTGTCGCGCATCCTGATGGCCATTGCCGGGATTATCTTCGTGGCGCCCACGCTAACGGCTGACCTGATCGCATTGGCGGTGGCGTCTCCTGTCATCGTCACACAGGTGATCGCCCGCAGCCGATTTCAAGCAACGGTCTGACATGCCTGAACAAGTGACCATCATCGGCGCCGGGATCGTCGGTCTGTGCTGTGCGCTCTCGTTGCAGGAGCGCGGTATTGCCGTGCGTCTGATCGACCGTGGAGAACCGGGGCAGGAGACATCGTTCGGCAATGCCGGTGTCGTCTCGCCCTGGTCGGTCATTCCACAGGCCACGCCGGGTATCTGGAAAACGATCCCCGGGATGCTGTTGGACCCGAAAAGCGCGTTGACCGTCAGACCTTCGTACTGGCCCAGGATGATACCCTGGGGCCTGAGGTTCCTGAAGAATTCAAGCGTGAAATCCGTACGCAATATCTCGGACGCAATGGAGGTGCTGTGCCGCCCTTCGATAGATCTGTACCGAAGACATCTGCAAAATACCGGGCACGAAGACCTTATTGTTGATTCCAACTATATCCACGCGTTTCGCAACCCGGATCAGGCTGACCTGAAAGAACTGGGATATCTGATCCGGCAGGAAAAAGGCGGACATCTAGAGCGGATCGACGGACCGGAATTGCGCCGGATCGAACCTGCGTTGTCCCGAGATTTCAAGGCTGCGATCCTGATCAAGGGACAGGCGCGGGTCACGTCTCCTGGCCGGGTCGGTGCGGTTTTGGCCGACAAGGCCCGTCAACAAGGCGCCGAGTTCGTGCGGACAGAAGTCAAAGAACTAAAGCGCATGGAAGACGGACAATGGCATTTGACCTCGCCGGCCGGCGCGCTTCACGCCGATACTGTCGTGCTGGCCGCCGGGGTTTGGTCTGCCGGGTTGCTGAAACCTTTGGGTTTGCCCGTGCCACTGGTGGCCGAGCGTGGATACCATGTCCAATTCCCGACCCCCTCTGCCAGCCTGGAAAACTCGGTGATGGACGTGGACGCCAAGGTGGTGGCCAGTTCAATGCAGGACGGTCTGCGTGTGGCGGGCACGGCCGAATTCGGCAGCATCGACGCGCCGCCGGATCCACGCAAACAGTCGCTTCTGACCGCACAGGCCCGCGCAATGATGCCGGATCTGAACACCACGGATACACAGTTCTGGATGGGCCGACGCCCGTCTTTTCCCGACAGTTTGCCTGCGATCGGTCCGGTTGAAGGACACAAGGGCCTGTTCACCGCCTTTGGTCATTCCCATTACGGTTTGATGATGGCCCCCAAAACAGGTGAGTTGGTGGCTGACCTGGTGTCAGGGCAACGCCTCAACATCCCATTGGATTCATTCGCCTTGTCGCGATTTTGACGCGCAACAACCACCGTTTCGAAGAAGGATTACCCCGTCATGCCAATCTACCAGGGTGGACAGAATATCTGCGGAGCCTCTATCGGGGTTTTGTGTTTGGAAAGCTATTTTCCCAAACCTCCCGGTCATATCAAGAACCCTTCCAGCCTGCCATTCCCGGTGCTGTACGAGATGATAGATGGCGTCACGGTGCCTACGCTGCTGAACAATCCGACGCCTGATCTTCTGAACCCCTTCATAAAAGGCGCGCAACGGCTTGAGGCTGAGGGCGTGCGCGCCATTACCGGAAGTTGCGGGTTTCTCGCCCTGTTCCAAAAAGAGTTGGCTGCGGCCGTATCGGTGCCTGTCTTCGCTTCGAGCCTGATACAGGTGCCGTTGGCCTTTCACATGACCGGGGCCACCGCACCGGTCGGGGTGATTACAGCAGATTCGTCAGCGCTGACGCAACGCCATTTCGAAGGCGTTGGAGCGGGGGGTGTTCCGGTGGCCGTACAGGGTCTGGAACACACCAGTGAGTTTGCGGAAGTCATCCTGCGCAACGCGCGCACCCGTATGGACACAGATCTGATCGAGGCCGAAGTGCTGGACGCTGCACGCAGGCTGAAGCGCGAAACACCTGAAATACGCTCTGTGGTATTGGAATGCACGGATCTTCCGCCTTATGCAAAACGCATTCAGGAAGACCTGAAACTGCCGGTCTTTGACCTGACGACGCTGGCGCAAATGGCGCACAATGTAGGCGCGCGCACAGGGTATTGCGGGCTGATGCCGTGGGGCTGAGGCCCTTGCAGGCTCGTGTTTTCGTCCGATGGCTCAGACATGTCGAATAGCCGCGAAAACAGTCGCTATTTGCCGATGCTTTTCGACGGACCGGCACATGGGACTTTCCCTTGCTGAAACGGCTGGTTAAGAAGCCCTTCCACTGCCGTTTCAGGAGGCCCCCTTGGACCGTATCGCCCGCACCATAGCCACCGAGATCAATGCACGTCCCGATCAGGTCGGTGCTGCGATCAATCTATTGGACGACGGAGCGACGGTTCCCTTTGTCGCCCGCTATCGGAAAGAAGCAACCGGTGGGTTGGACGACACCCAATTGCGCCTTCTGTCCGAGCGTTTGACCTATCTGCGTGAGCTTGAGGCACGGCGGGAAACCATCCTGAAGTCGATAAAAGAACAGGGGAAGCTGACCGAAGATCTGAGTAAATCGATAGCTCGGGCAGAAACCAAGGCACAGCTGGAAGACATCTATCTGCCTTACAAGCCCAAGCGGCGCACCAAGGCGATGATCGCGCGTGAAAACGGGCTGGAACCTTTGGTCGAAGCCATTCTGGCCGATCGCGATGCGGACCCGGAAACACTGGCCGGGGCATACCTGAGCGAGGCCGTTGCCACCCCTCGTGACGCGCTGAACGGCGCGCGGGACATTCTGACTGAACGATTGACGGAAAATGCGACTCTGCTGGGTGAGTTGCGGGCCTTCATGCAGCGCGAGGCGCTGCTCAGTGCAAGGGTTGTCGACGGGAAAGAAAAGGAAGGCGCCAAGTTCAGTGATTATTTTGACCATTCCGAACGATGGGCGGATGTTCCGTCGCATAGGGCATTGGCAATGCTGCGGGCGTCAAAAGAGGGCATTGTTTCACTTGATATCGCGCCGGAACCGGAGTTCGGGGCAGCCCGGGCCGAATCCATCGTGGCCGCGCATTTGCAGACCCGTGGCCAAGGACCGGGTGATGCCTGGTTGCGCAAGGTGGCCGGGTGGACATGGCGGGTCAAGCTTTCGCTGTCCATGATGGTCGAACTGATGGCCGAACTACGCAGTCGGGCACAGGACGAGGCAATTCAGGTCTTTTCACGCAACCTCAAAGACTTGCTGTTTGCTTCTCCGGCGGGTGCCAAGGCCACTTTGGGCCTCGATCCCGGCATCCGCACCGGCGTGAAAGCGGCGGTGGTTGACGCAACGGGCAAGGTCGTGGCCACTGACACGTTATATCCCTTTCAACCCAAAAACGATTTGCGCGGAGCGCAGGCTGCCATCCTGAATCTGATCTCGGCCCATCAGATCGAACTGATCGCCATCGGAAACGGAACAGCGAGCCGGGAAACCGAACGGTTGGTTGCAGATACGCTGGCTCTGCTCCCCAAGGCGGTAAAAGCGCCGACCAAGGTGGTAGTGTCCGAAGCCGGGGCTTCGGTCTATTCCGCGTCGGAGATGGCAGCACGAGAGTTTCCCGATCTGGACGTTTCGCTGCGTGGGGCGGTGTCCATCGCCCGGAGGCTGCAGGACCCTTTGGCAGAACTGGTCAAAATCGAACCGAAATCCATCGGCGTCGGGCAATATCAGCATGACGTTGACCAGCACCGCCTGTCGCAATCCCTGGATTCCGCGATCGAGGATGTCGTGAACGCGGTCGGGGTTGACCTGAACACGGCCTCTGCACCTTTGCTTGCGCGTGTTTCGGGGCTGGGCCCCGCGCAAGCCGAAGCCATCGTCGCTCATCGTGATCTGAACGGGCCGTTCCAATCGCGCAAGGACCTGTTGTCCGTTGCCGGGCTGGGGCCGCGTGCCTTTGAACAATGCGCCGGGTTTCTTCGCGTAAGGGACGGCGCCGAACCGCTTGATGCGTCGTCGGTGCACCCCGAAGCCTATGAAGTCGCCCGCCGCGTCGTGTCGGCCTGCGGGCGGGATATCAGGCACATCATGGGCCATGAGGGGGCCTTGAAAGGCTTGCGGGCACAACAATTCGTAACCGAAGATTTCGGCCTGCCCACGGTTCTGGATATCTTTGCCGAGCTTGAGAAACCCGGACGAGACCCCCGGCCCAGCTTTGTCACGGCCACTTTCGCGGATGGCATCGAAGAGATAACCGATCTGAAGCCCGGAATGGTTCTTGAAGGCACCGTGACAAACGTGGCGGCCTTTGGGGCCTTTGTGGATGTGGGCGTTCATCAGGACGGTCTGGTTCACGTCAGCCAGTTGGCCGACCGCTTCGTCAAGGACCCGCACGAGGTTGTCAAGGCCGGGCAAGTCGTGAAAGTGCGCGTTGTCGAGGTGGATGTACCCAGAAAACGGATCGGGCTTTCGATGCGCAAACAGGGCGGCGGCGGAAAGCGGCGCGCTTGATCTGCAATCTGCACATTATCCGGGCGTAACGACATGAAGGCGTTACCCGCCGGAAATAGCGTGCAGACCGATACGGGCAGCCGGCATGCGTTGTTTTCATTGCGCGCTGAACTGGGTATCAGCAAGAGAGTTCTCAGCGTCGCCAATCGGATCGAAATGGAAACGACAGTTCATGCAGTACCACAACACGCCTTACGACAAGCTTCAGGTCGGTGATACTGCCGAGCTGGCCCGCACGTGCTCGGTCGATGATTTCTATGTGTTCGCCAACAATTCCGGCAACCACAATCCGCTTCATCTGGCCAGCGAAGACGGCGACGGCGACCACATCAACGAAGCGGTTGCCCCTGCCATGTTCGTGGGGGCCCTGATCTCGGCCGTTTTGGGGAACGTTCTGCCGGGGGCAGGGACGCTCTATAAATCGCAGCGATTTGATTTTGTGGAAAGGGCGCATGCCGGTGATGAGCTGGTATCCAAAGTCACCGTTCTGGAAAAGCGACCAAACCGGGAGGTTGTCTTTGAAACGGTCGTTACGCACCCATCGGACGGTGCCGTGATCGTCAGCGGGCAGGCCGTCGTGATCGCGCCGGAGAAAGAGATGGTGTTCGCCGAGTTGGATTTGCCCGGGCTGGTGGTGAAACGTCATCGTCACTTTGATGCCATGCTGGAAAAGGTGCGCCCGCTGCCGCCCATGCCGACTGCCGTTGTGGCCCCAGAAGAGCCCAATGCCTTGGGTGGGGCGCTGCTGGCCGCGCATGAGACGATCATCACACCCATTCTGATCGGTGACCCGGACAAGATAGCGAACGCGGCCGCCGAAATCGGAGCGTCGTTGGATGGGATTGAAATCATACCGCAGAGGGATCACGTCGGTGCGGCCCATGCGGCGGTCGACCTGGTTGCAGAAGGTCGTGCGAAAGCGCTGATGAAAGGGCATCTGCATACGGATGAATTGCTGAAGGCTGCGCTCAGGCGTGAAAACGGCCTGCGCACCGGCCGCCGCTTTACCCATGTCTTTGTCATGGACGTGCCCGGACAACCCAGACCTTTGTTGGTGACGGATGCGGCGATCAATATCGAGCCGGACCTTGAAACCAAGATTGATATTGTCCAGAACGCAATCGACCTGGCCCTGTCTCTGGGGATCGAAAACCCCAGGGCGGGTGTTCTGTCTGCCATCGAAACCGTCAATCCGGCGATCCGATCCTCGGTTGATGCGGCTTTGCTGTCGAAAATGGCGGAACGCGGTCAGATCAAGGGCGGGCTTGTGGATGGCCCGCTTGCCATGGACAATGCCGTTAGCCTTGCGGCTGCGCGTTCCAAGGGGATTGTGTCGGATGTCGCGGGCAAAACCGATATTCTGGTGGTGCCAAATCTGGATGCCGGGAACATGATGGCCAAGCAGCTGACCTATATCGCCAATGCAGAAGGGGCCGGTCTGGTCATGGGGGCCAAAGCTCCGATCATTTTGACCAGCCGCGCCGATGACGACAAAGCCCGGCTGGCATCCTGTGCCGTGGCGGCACTGCACGAAGCCTTTTCCTTACCGCGCACCGGAGCACCCGCATGACACATGTCGTGACACTGAACGCTGGATCGTCTTCCATGAAATTTGGTCTGTTCGAGCTGACCGATGACGATCCGATCATGGTGTGCACCGGCGCGGTCGAGAGGATTGGAGAGCCAGAGCCGTTTGTCAAGGCGAAGTCTTCCGACGGAAGTGTCCTTGCTAGCGGTACCGCCGGAGAAATACGCGATCACGCCGCAGCGCTGGACTGGGTTTTGAACCTGCTTGCGCGCTCATTTCCAAACAGCGACGTGACTGCGGTCGGGCATCGTGTTGTCCACGGTGGACCTGACATCGACGCTCCGGTGCCATTGACCAAGGCGTCCATTCAAGAGCTGGAAAAGCTGTCGCCATTCGCGCCTTTGCATCAGCCGCACAATCTGGCCGGAGCCAGGGCCGCGATGGAACGTTTTCCGAATGCGGTTCAGATCGCCTGTTTCGATACGGCCTTTCACCGCAATCATCCGTGGGAGAATGACGTTTTTGCCTTGCCGCGCGAGTATTACGACAAAGGTGTTCGGCGTTATGGCTTTCACGGGCTCAGCTATGAATTCATTTCGGATCACATGGCAAAGACAGCGCCGCTTTTGCACGAAGGGCGCGTGGTCGTGGCCCATCTGGGTAATGGTGCATCGATGTGTGCGATGATTGGAGGGCGTTCCGTCGGATCGACCATGGGGTTTTCGGCACTGGACGGGCTGCCGATGGGGTCACGCTGTGGTCAACTTGATCCCGGCGTGGTCCTGTATCTGATGGACCAGGAAGGGCTGAGCGCTGACGAAATCTCAGACCTGTTGTTCCGGAAATCTGGGCTGTTGGGCCTGTCCGGGCTGTCCAACGATATGCGTACTCTGGAAAAGGCGGACACACGCGAAAGCCGACAGGCGATCAGCTATTTCACCTTCCGTATCCGGCGCGAGCTTGGCGCGATGGCGGCCATTCTCGGCGGTATCGACGCCTTGGTGTTTACCGGTGGGATCGGAGAAAACTCACGTCTGGTGCGTGACCGGGTGTGCTCTGGGATGGGATGGCTGGGCATCGAGCTCAATCCTGACGCAAATGCGGACAATGACCGGATCATTTCAACCGATCTGTCCCGCGTCGTGGTGATGGCAATCCCGACCAATGAAGAACTGGTCATTGCCCGTGCGGCGGCTGACCTGTTGGCCAAACGCCCACGGCTCAGAACTGCCTAGCGATCTACGTTTCGACATAGGTCCAGCGATAGGCAGGCGGGGTCGGTCCCTTGTTCCGGCCGCCTTGCTGCATCTGTTCCCACGCATGGGCCAGAATGCCAACAGATCTGGATAGGCAAAACAGACCGCGTGCCAGTGGGGGCGCAAAGCCCAACTCGGCATAGATCACCGCGGTGGCACCATCTATGTTCATTGGAACGGGCTTCCCCTTGCGCCGGGCCAACTCTGCTTCGATCGCCTGCCCGATCTGTAGGAACTGACCATCGCAAGCCCCGTCCATCACAGCATCACGGACCAACGCCATCAGACGTGGTGCGCGCGGATCCGTTGGCGTGTGGAAACGATGGCCAAAACCCGGCAATATCTTTCCTTCACGCTCGATCCACTCGTCCAGCGTTTGATCCAACCGGCCAGGATGTTGCGCCACGAAATGGTACAGCATAACCGCTTGCTCGCCAGCCCCGCCGTGAATATCCCCCAACATGTTCACAGCGCTCGCCATCGCGTTGTTCAGGGGCAGCCCGCAGGTCACGGCCATGCGCGCCGTTGCGATGGAAGGGGCCTGAGGTCCGTGGTCCACGGCGGCGACCAGCGCGGCCTCGAACAACCGGGCATGCGCCCCAGATGGTCGGTCGCCACGAACTATGAACCAGATCATCTCGCTGAAACTGAGATGTCCGATCAAACTCTGAATCGGCTCTCCGCGCAGGTCGATCCGGCCCGGTTCCATATCGATGATGGAAGTCGTCCACCAATCGGACACATCGCTCATATGATGCCTTCCTTGCTCAAAGCGTCAATTTCCGCGCCGGACAACCCAATTTCAGACCAGATCGCGTTATTGTCTGCCCCAAGTTCAGGCGGCGCGGTTTGGGGCATTTGCCGTTCGCCGTCCCTGACAATAGGGCTGCCTGCAAGTTTCATGTCTTCGCCCTGCACCCGCAAAGACCCGATCAGGCCGCGACCGGCAAGCTGTTCGTCATCAAGCGCCTCGGGCACGGTCAATACCTGCCCGGCCGGCACTCCGATTGCGTTGAGTTCGCTGACCCAGTCTGATGCCGCTCTGGTCCGCAAGGTCTCCTCCAGCGCCGCGCGCAGGGCGTGGCGATTGCGCTTGCGGTCTTCGCGCGTTTCATAGTCCGGGTGGGCCAGCAGGTCTTGCCGGCCCAGATGCCGGGCCAGTGCCTGCCACTGTTCGTCGCGGTTGGCGGCAATGTTGATGGGCGCGTCAGAGGTTGCAAATGTTCCTGATGGCGCTGACGTCGTGTTTTCGTTGCCATGGGCCCCGGGAATGGCACCGGCGATCAGATAGTTCGACACGACCCAACCCATTGTCGAGATCACGGCTTCGGACATTGCCACATCCAGATAGGCCCCGCGAGGATCCGCGTTCAGGGCGGCGGACACTGCAAAAGCGGCCGTCACCCCACCGATCGTGTCCGCCAAAGGATAGCCAACGCGATAGGGTGCGGTGTCAGGACCGCCGGTGACAGACATCACGCCACTGATACCCTGCACGATCTGGTCATAGGCCGGATCGCCTCGGCGCGGGCCATCCTGACCGAACCCGCTTATAGCACAGTAAATCAGGCTGGGGTTCACATCGCGCAAGACGCCATACCCAAGTCCAAGCCGATCCATCACACCGGGGCGAAAGTTCTCTACCAATACGTCGGCCGTCTGTACAAGGCGTTTCAGAAGCGCCTTGCCCCGTTCTGATTTCATGTTGAGCGTGATAGACTTCTTTTCAGCATTCTGCGCCAGAAAGCTGACGCCCATACCGGCCTTGTTTCTGGCAGGATCAGTACCCAGAACGCGGGCAAGGTCGCCACCGTCAGGGCGTTCGACCTTGATCACTTCGGCGCCCATGAGCGCCAGTTGATAGCAGCAATACGGACCCGCGAGGACATTCGTCAGATCGAGAACCCGTATTCCTGCCAATGGCTCAGTCACCGTCGGCAACCCCTGCGGCCCGGGCACGCGCGCGGCGTGCGCGATAGCTGGGCAACAGCACCAGCAGCACCGCGACAACAAGCAGACCCAGCGTCATTGGACGTTCCCAGATGAAAGCAATACCGTCATAGAGCTGCATCGAGCGGGCAAAGTTGTCCTCCATCATCCCCCCGAGGATGAAACCGATCAGCAGCGGCGCAAGCGGGTAGTCGGCAAATTTCAACGCCGTGGCGCAAACACCGAAGCCAACAAGAATCAAAAGCTCGGTCGCATTGTTCTGCCCGATATAGGCCCCCATCAGAGTGAAGAACAAAATGAAGGGGATCAGGTAATTGCGCGGAACCGAGAGAACCTTTGCGATATATGGGATCAGCGGCAGGTTCAGGATCAGCAGAACAAGGTTGCCAATGAACATTGACATGATGACGGCCCAGAATATCTGCGGCTCGTCCAGCATCAGCCGTGGGCCGGGTGTCACGTTCAGGGCAATCAGTGCGCCAAGCAGGATCGCGGTGGTGCCGGACCCGGGAATGCCCAGTGTCAGCAGCGGCACGAAAGAACCGGTACATGCCGCGTTGTTCGCCGTTTCGGGCGCAGCCAGACCTTTTATTGACCCTTTGCCGAATTCGTCCTGTTCCTCTTTCGGGGCAATGTTGCGCTCGACCGCGTAGCCGAGGAAGCTGGCAATCGTTGCCCCCGCACCGGGCAGAACCCCGATGAAGAAGCCCTGTACAGATTGGCGGCCGATCACCGGTGCGATGGCCTTGGCTTCACTGCCTGTGATGCGCAGGTCCTTGATCTCGCCGTCATCCCCCTGAAGGTTTTTGGGTTTGAGCACCAGAAACAGCGCTTCGGGCAGGGCGAACATGGCCATGGCAAGCGTGATGAAGCCAAAGCCCGATTGCAGATCCATGATACCCATTGTGAAACGCGGCAGGTTGAACAATGCACCTTCACCGACCGTTGCCATGATCAACCCAAGTAGCGTCATGATGACGGCTTTGGCCACTTGACCGGTGCCTGCGAAGGCTGCGATTGCCGACAGGCCCACGACCATAAGCGCGAAATATTCGGCCGAGTGGAACAGCAGTGCCACCGACGACAGAGCAGGGGCAAAGACCATCAACAAAATGGCTCCGATCGTACCGCCGGCAAAACTTGCAATAGCTGCAACAGTCAACGCTTTGCCCGCTTTGCCCTGGCGGGCCATCGGATAGCCGTCGAAACTGGACGCAACAGTGCCCGCGACCCCCGGCGCGTTGAGAAGGATCGAAGATGTCGAACCGCCAAAGATGGCGCCGTAATACACTCCGGCCAGCAGGATCAGCGCTGCGGACGGGTCGCCCATGGAAATCGCGACCGGGATCATGATGGCGATGATCGACATCGGCCCAAGACCCGGAAGCATGCCGATGAACGTGCCGATCAGGCACCCTGCGATCACCATCAGCAGGTTTTGAATTGAAAACGCCGTTTGCAGACCGATCAGAAGTCCTTCGAGCATGTCAGCCTCCGAAAATGCCCGGCAATGGGCGCATGTAGATGCCAAGAACTTCCTGAACCAGATACCAGACCGCGCCTGTGGCGATCAGCGCGACGGGTAGCATGACGTGCCATTTGCGCTCACCCAGAATGAAAGACCCGAGGATCAGAAAGGCCGAGGTCGAGATCAGAAACCCAACAGGGCGCAGGCAAAGCGCGTAAATCACCATCAAGGCCAGCAACATAAGTGCTTGATCAAGGTGGTATTCCCCCAGCCGCCGGTAATCGATATCGGCTTCCTTTGGTTCCGCCTTTTCAAAGCCCAGCAAAATGATCGTGGTGGTGACGACACCCAGAACCGACAGCACTTTGGGGAAGGTGCTGGGCCAGATCGGGTTTCTCTGCATGAAAGGGGGCAGGCTGCCGTCCATCGTGAACCAGGCGGCGTAGCCATATGTCAAACACACACCCAGAAGAATGAGCGCGATCCAGCGATCCAGCGCCATGAGAGCCCTCCCTGTTCCTGTTCGTGGGAAGGCAGAGCGGCGGATCCGCTCTGCCGAAAATGGACTTAGAGGAAGCCCAGCTTTTTCATCAGATCGCCGATCTGCTGTTCCTGCTGCTCCAGGAACGTCTGGAAATCTGCGCCCGAGTTGTGGATGTTGACCCAACCATTGCGTGCACGAACCTCTTCCCATTCCGGGGTGTCGTACATCTTGGCAATCGCTTCCTGGTAGGCGGCCAGTTTTTCTTCGGGCAGGCCGGGGGCCGCGAAGAAGCCGCGCCAGTTCACGAAAGTGGTATCAATACCCTGTTCCTTCATCGTCATCGCGTCAGGAGCCGCATCAACGCGCTCATCGGATGTCACGCCGATAATCTTGACTTCACCCGCATTCGCCAGATCGACCGCTTCCGAAAAACCGGTGGACAAGGCGGCGATTTCGCCCGACAGCAAGGCCGCCATGGCTTTGCCGCCCGCATCATAGGGGATGTATTTCACGCCAAGCGCATCCTTGCCCGCTGCTTCCATCACCATCGCGGCGACCAGATGGTCCATGCCGCCGGGAACCGAGCCGCCACCGATCGCTGTGCCGCCTGGGTCCGCATCAAAAGCGGCAAGCAGATCCGCCATCGAGTTGATCGGGCTGTCTTTGCCTACAACGATCGCGGCATAGTCGCCGATAGTGCCCGAAACCAGCGTCAGATCGCGGAAGTTGTGAGGAAATACACCGGTCAATGAGCGGATCACGATCGGCGTAGAATTCACCATCAGAGTGCCATGGTTGCTGTCGGCATTTTCAATCAGATATCCAATGGCTTTGCCACCACCGCCGCCCGACATGTTTTCGTATGACGCCGTGCCGACAAGGCCAGCTTTTGTCAGCGCTTCGCCCGTGCCGCGCGCGGTTCCGTCCCAGCCGCCACCGGCGCCTCCGGGGATCAGAAAGTGAATGCTGTCCACGACCTGATGGCCATCAGCCGAAGCCGGCCCTGTCAGGCCAATTGCGGCCACAGCTGCGATCAGGGCGCGACGGCCCAGTGTGAATGTCGTCATGATGTCCTCCCATTTGACAACCAGCCGCATGGCGGCTCAGATTGGGTGGAACAAAAACACATCAACCTGACATCAACCTGTCACGCACGAAAAATAGCAAAAATCCCATGAAATTCCTTCTTGTGGAAGACAATCTTGATCTGGCGAACGCCATCTGTTCGCGCATGAGGTTAGACGGCCATGTGGTTGATCATGCGTCTAAATTGGACGAGGCGACCGCCTTTACCGAAACTCAGGAATACGACCTTATTCTGTTGGATATCATGTTGCCGGATGGGGACGGGCGCGACTTTCTCAAACGGCATCGCGCAGGTCATCTGGACACACCCGTGATCGTTTTGACCGCACGCAGCCAGGTTTCGGATCGAATCGGTTCGCTGGATCTGGGGGCCGACGACTATGTCACCAAACCGTTCGACCACGCCGAACTTGAGGCCCGCTGCCGCGCCGTTCTGCGTCGCAAATCCGGGAATTCCCGGACAACGATTGAAGTGGGCGGAATAATCTTTGATCCATTGGCAGGTCATCTGACCGTAGGGGATGAGACTGTTTCGTTGCGCAACCGGGAACTGCGCCTTCTGGAACTGTTCATCAGCGCGCCTGGTCAGGTTTTTTCGAAACAGAAACTGACCGACCGGCTTTTTTCTTATGATGACGATGTCTCGGACAATGCAATCGAGGTTTACGTTGGCCGCCTTCGCAAACATCTTGAACCGTCGGACTTGAAGATCACCACGCTTCGCGGACTGGGATACAGGCTGGATCATGCCTCCTGATCTCCCTCCTGATCCCTATGTGTCAGGATCGCTTCGGAACAGGCTGGTCCTGACTTTGATCGGTGGTGCCGCGATATTGGCGTTTCTTCTGTTTATCGCGGTTCGCAACTATGCCGCACAGGTCGCGCAGCAAGGGCAGGACAACATCCTTGGGGCGTCGGTCACCTCAATTCTGGACGCGGCTGCCTTGCGCGACGGTCAGTTGGAGGTTGATATTCCCTATGCAGCCTTCGCCATGCTCAGCACACCGTCCGACGACCGGGTTTTTTACGCGATTTTTCAGGATGGCGCGTTTCTGTCAGGATATGAAGATCTGCCGCCGGCCACAGGGCAATTCGACGGAAAGTGGAGCTTTCAAACCAGTCGGATAAGGGGTGAAACCATACGCCAGGTCAGTGCTCGGCGGACCCTGGTGGGCCTGAACAAACAAACCGTTATCGAGGTCGCGTTGGGCCAAACACAGGATGCGCTTGCGGAAACTCTCGACCAGATTTCACGCAACGCGGCGATTTTGGGCGTCGGGTTCTTTGCCCTTGCCGCTGCGCTGTCGTTCTGGGCCACCTCGTCCACGATTGGCCAATTGAACAGGCTTACGACCTCTGTCACCCGGCGCGGTCCACAGGACCTGAGCCCGTTCAAAAAGCCCGTACCCCGCGAAATGGCGCCTTTGGTGGCGTCATTGAATTCTTTGATGGGGCGACTGGATCAGTCATTGAGCCAATCGGAGGATTTCATCGCCGAAGCCGCCCACCGGGTGCGCACCCCTTTGGCAACCGTTCGATCTTATGCCGATGCCACGTTGCAGAGGGTTGAAAAGGAAGAAAATCGCGAAGCATTGCGCTCAATGGTGCGGGCGATTGATGAAAGCTCGCGCGCGGCGGGGCAATTGCTGGATCATGCGATGATCACGTTCCGCGCCGATCATCTGGAGCGCGAAGACATTGATCTCAATGCTTTGGTCCGTGATCTGGTGCAGCGTCTCACGCCAATCGCCGAGATGAAGGACTTGTCGCTTTCCCTGAGTGGCGATCCAAAGGTTTCCTACTCGGGTGATCCGATTCTTATTCAAAACGCTGTGCGCAACATGATCGACAACGCTCTGAAGTATGCCCCAGCGGACAGTGTCGTACGCATCGAGGTTGTTTCGGAGCCACGCATTCAGATAATTGTCAAAGACCTTGGGCCGGGGTTTCCTCCTGACGAGATCGGCACTTTGACGCGCCGTTTTGAGCGCGGGAAGAACGCAAGCGGAACCATCGGATCCGGATTGGGCCTTACAATCGTTCAGGACGTGGCATCTGCGCATGGTGGCTCACTGGAATTGACCAATCGGCAGGAGGGCGGCGCGTGCGTTATCTTATCGCTTTGATTTTCTTCAGCCTTCCTGTCGTTGTTGCCGCCCAAACCTGGGAGGACAGGCAGGTTTTCAACGCCTCGGCAAATGAGGCGCATCTACGCGTGATCTCAAGCACGGACACCTTTCTGTTCGAACCCTTGATTGCGGGTTTCATCGAAGAAAACCCCGGTATCTCTGTCGAATACCTGGTGACCGGCACCGCAGATATCGACCGAATAGTCCGCGCCGCGCCGGAAGACTTCGATGTTGTCATATCCAGCGCGATGGATCTGCAACTGAAGCTGGCAAACGACGGTTTCGGGCGTATCATCGACGACATACCGCTGCCATCCTGGGCCCAATGGCATCAAAGCCTGTTCGCGTTCACATCGGAACCGGCGACAATCGTGATTAACCGCGCGGCCTTTGCCGGCGGCCCCATCCCCGAGACCCGGCAACAACTAATCGAAATCCTTCGTTTTCGTCCCGATGATTTCAGGGGCCGTGTGGGCACCTATGACATCCGTCAATCCGGTCTGGGTTATCTGTTCGCAACGCAGGATGCCCGCGCGTCCGAGACGTATTGGCGGCTTATGGAGGTGATGGGTGGATTGGACGTACGCCTGTACTGTTGTTCGGCGGATATGATCGATGACCTCGTCAAAGGTGAGATTGCAGTGGCTTACAACGTTCTGGGCAGCTACGCCGAAGCCCGCGCCGGAAGCAAGGACACGGTGGAAATCATTCTGCCGTCGGATTTTCAGACGACCATGATGCGCACGGCCATGGTGCTGAATGGCACCCCGCAACCGGACGCCGCCACGTCTTTTCTCAAACACCTGATTTCCAACCAAACCAAACGGGTAGGCGACCCCGTTACCTTGCCGCCCTTGGCCCCGCACGAAACTGGCACCGATCGCGAAATGATTGGACTGGACCCGGGGCTCATGACATTTCTGGACAGGCTGAAACGCCACCGTTTTCTGGCTGAATGGGAAAACGCGGTCATCCAGCGATAACCGCGTCCGCATCATTCGCGAAACGCGCGGTTGAAGTAGTCTGCCATCGGTTTCACAAGATAGGACAACGGTGTGCGTTCGTCGGTCTTGATCAGTGTCTCAACCGGCATACCCGGCAAAAGCTCCTGGCCGTTGAGCCGGTCGATCTCACCGTCGTTCAGCACCACTTCGGCGCGGTAAAAGGTGAAACCGGACTGTTCATCCGTGAACGTATCCGCCGAGACATTGTTGACCTGTCCTTCGAGTTCGGGCGTTTCGCGCTGATTGAACGCCGGAAAGCGCAGGGCAACGGATTGCCCGACATGCAACTGATCCACATGGATCGCATCCACCCGCGCTGCCACCAACAGCGGCGTGTCCTGCGGAACCACATACATCATGGGTTCGCCCGGCTGGATGACCGATTGCAGGGCAAAAACTTGACTGCCGTAAACCGTTCCGCTGACAGGTGCGCGAATTTCAAGCCTGGCCAGACGTTCCGCCAGGGACAGGCGCCGTTCCCACAGCTCTGCCACCTGCGCCTGAACGTCCCGCAAAGTGGTGATCGCTTCTTCCCGCCGGGTCGCGGTCAGTTCGACAATCTTGATCTCGGTTGATGCAATCTGTCCCTTCAGGCGCGCAACGGAGGCTTCAAGTTTGCCGATTTCGCCTATCAGACTGGCTTCTTCGCGTTGCAGCGCCAGCACGCGGCTGTTTTGTGTCAGACCCCTGCTCAACAGGCTTTGCTGATCCTTCAACTCCGCCTCGATCAACTCTGTCTGGCGGCGCAACGAGACCAACTGAGCCTGCGTGCCTGCGATCTCGCTTTCTATCTGAACCAACTGTTTGCGCAGTTGTTCGTCCTGCTTGGACAGCGTTTCCAGCCGGGCATCGAACAGGTTCTGTTGCCCTGCAATCAGGTCCGGATCGATATCGTATTCTTTTTGAACCTCAGCCAGGCGCGCGGCCAATTCTTCGGATGTCAGGCCATCCCGCTCGGCCTCCAGCCGGGCACGGCGGGCCAGCAGATCAAAGAGTTGAGATTCTACGATCGTCTGTTCCGAAGACAGAAATGTGTCATCCAACCGCAAAAGCAAATCGCCCGAGGCAACCGTATCACCGTCGCGCACGAAAATCTCGCCGACCACGCCGCCGTCAGGATGTTCAACGACCTGACGGTTGCTTTGAACTTCGATGACGCCCGAAGATACAATTGCCCCGGCCAGCCGCGTTTTCACGGCCCAAAGACCCAACCCGCCGACCAGAATGCCAAGGGCAAGAAATCCCACCAGCGCAGGTATTTTGATGCCCCAGACGGGGACGGGTGTCCTGGTTGATTTTTTCGCCATTATTCACCTACGGGGCTAAGCTTGCGCTTAATCGCGCCCGCATTCTGGACCATTGCGTTCAGAACCTCGTCGCGACTGCCAAACCTCACCACCTGGCCTTTTTCCACAACAGCAAGATCGTCACATTCCGAAATGGCCTGCGGGCGGTGCGTCATGATGATGGCGGCCTTTCCCGCTTCCTTGAGGCCGCGCACGGCAGCATTCAAAGCTTCGGTGCCATCTGCGTCGAGGGCCGAGTTCGGCTCGTCCAAAATGAGAAGGACCGGGTCGCCGTACAACGCACGGGCCAACGCAATACGCTGTTTCTGACCGCCCGACAACTGACTGTCATTGCCTTCAAGGAAAGTGCCGTAGCCCTTTTCCAATGACAGGATCAGTTCGTGCGCCTTGGCCTTCTTGGCCGCCGCAACCACCGCTTCTGAATCCGGGTTTTCCGACATCCGCGCAATATTTTCAGCAACGGTTCCGTTGAACAGGGTCACCTGCTGCGGCAAGTATCCTATATGGCTGCCCAGATCGTTGGGATCGTATTGGTCCAACGTGGCGCCGCCCAACCGGATCTCGCCAGCCGCCGGTCTCCAAAGCCCAAGCAGAGCCTTGGCCAGGGTCGTCTTGCCCGACCCACTTTTCCCGATCACACCAAGCGCCTTTCCCGGTTCCAGTTTCAGGTTAACGTTCCGCAGTGTTGGCGCAGTGGCACCCGGAGGGATTACCGTCAGGGATTTGGCTTCCAATTGGGATTTGGGGATCGGCAAACGAATCCGCTGTTCCTCTGGCGGCGTCTGGTCCAGAAACCGGTTCAACGAACTCCAGGCCGTGCGTGCCCGTTCGACCAAACTCCATTGGCCGACAGCCTGTTCCACCGGGGCCAAGGCACGTCCCAAGAGAATCGAGCCCGCAATCATCGCCCCGGGCGTCATTTCGTTTTGTAGTACCAACCACGCGCCCAAAGCCAGCATGGCAGATTGCAGGAAAAGCCGAAGCGATTTCGTCAGCGATGTGAAGCTACCAGTCCAGTCACTGGCGGAAATGCTTTGACGCAAAGCTTCGGAACGCTGGTTCAACCACCGCCTGGTCACGTCCGCCTGCATTCCCTGAGAGCGCACAACCTCTGCTGCTTGCCTTGCGTGTTCGGAAAAGGCATTCGCCCGAGCCGCCGCGGATTGTGCCTCGGCCACCTTACGGCTGGTCAGGGCCTGGTTGAGCAATGCGATCACCACAAGCAGCACGCCACTTGCAACGGCCAACCAGCCAAGCAGTGGATGAAAAATGAAAATTGCCCCCAGGAAGACAGGCGTCCAAGGAATATCCATAACTGCAAGCAACACGGGCGAAGAGCACAAGGTGCGAATGGCCTCGAGATCCCGCAGTGCAGTTGCCGGAGCCGATCGCACCTTGGGCACCAGAGACCGACGCATTGTCGCTTCGAACACACGTTCATCCAGCTGTGACTGGAACCGTGCACCAAAGCGGGCAACGATGCGACCGCGTGCATAGTCCAGCATAGCCATCAGCGCATAAAGCAACGCAACAAGCAAAAACAGTGCTGTCAGAGTTTCAACTGCCCGTGAACCAAGAACCCGATCATATACTTGCAGCATGAACAGCGGACCTGTCAGCATGAGCAGGTTGACGAAGATGCTGAACAAAAACGCCAAGGCCAGAAAGGCAATGCCCTGATTGCGCACGTTGCGCAATTCATGGCGAGGGGCCGCTGATAGGCGGTGTTGAGGTTTCACAGTTTACAATCCACATCATTCGGACAGGCATCGCCGCATTTAGAAAGTTAGTTCAGCATTGCCAAGTTTGCACATGTTTTTTTGAGCAAGAAACCGCAGACAGCGGGCTGGAAGAAGCACTTTTTGGCCAACGTCGCAAAGACTGTCTCAACGTTTGAACGCGGTGGTTCCGACGCACAGTAACTATGCGGTCGCGGCCCAAAGCACCTGACCAGTTCCGAGGTCTGGGCTAACGCAAGGTCAGGTTGTCGGCGACGGATACGCCAATGATGGCCCACACGATGCGCATCAGGTGATGACTGATTGCAAAGCCTGGATCAGCGCCCGAGATCGAAATGAGAGCACCTATTCAGGCCGCCCAGAAGATGCGCATTCGCGCATTTCAGCAGCGCGACCGCACAGACTATCAGGGCCAATAGGACAAACGAGTAATACCTCCTCGCAAAGATGTTTGGAGTATCACCGTGATCGATCGCGGAACTTCACGCGGCACACTATGGGTTTAAGATGTTGCCAGAACTGCCTGGAAACACCGGTGGTTGCTTGCTGGCGGCAGGGTATGTTGCTACGGCTCCGCTCAAACCTTGGCGATTTGCTTTCACTCTGCTGTTTGGTTTGACAGAGCTGACAAGGCGGGACTGCAGGGCCGGGACACCGATCGAAATCGCAAACCTATTCGCCGATCTACGCCAGAAACGGCACCGTCAGTTTAACCGAACGGGCCGCCTCCAGCGCCAAAGGATCTTTAAATCCAAAAGCTGTCTTCGTCCAAATGGGGTGTAAGTGTCGGACTGGCCTCGTCATCCTTGACGTCCAAGTTCCCACTCAATACGGCGGCCAATGAGTCTTCGGAAACGTTAAGCGCCCCGTCCTGAGCCTGATGCAAGTTCACCAGTATGTAGTCGTCTTCTACGTCTTCGGGAGCCTCAAGGTCAGGGACGAACTTTAGAATATCGACCGTTTCATCCCAATCCGACACACCCAAAACTTCTTCGCCCATCGGCGTTTTCTGATCGCCTTCAGTAAACCGAGCGAGTTTGGGCAATCCGTATCCCACTGTCCCACTGCCATCGATATCAAAGCCATAGAAAGTTTCGACCGCGACCACGTCAGGGACGGTGTTGGAACTGACATATACACCATTGGAATCCGTGACCCATTCACCGTAAGTTCCGTCCGAATTCTTCCACAATACCCGGTAGCCGCCACCTGAAGCCTCGGCGTGAATGGCCTGCCAGCCGGAGAAGCTGTTCGGTCCGACAGTGGCGTTGTTGAATG